>CAZNNO010000004.1:0-105922 GCA_964574435.1 uncultured Opitutaceae bacterium | reverse complement strand
GGACTGGTCTTTCTCGCCCTGGCGACCCGCTTCCCGTCGGTACCCCATCGCGGTGACTTCAGCTACACGTGCGACAAGGTGGCGGTTTCGCTGTCCTCCCTCATGCTGATCTATCTCATGTTCTGGGTCGTCGATGAGACCAACATATGCCTTCGCTTCATAAAGAAGCTCGGCCGGCGGGAGCCGACGATCTGGCCCCTGGGATCCTACGACCGGATCTCGTCCCTCAGGCCGTCGGTCACAGAGGACGGTGTCAGCGACTACGCCGCAAGCTCGTACCTGGACGTGTGTTTCATCGGGAAGCTGAGCCACGAGGCGGTTCCCCTGATCATCATGCCGTTCATCGTCCTCACGCTTATGATCATCGCGAGGTGGGACTTCCTGGCGAACTGGCGATGGGAGACGCTGATCCTCGCGATATTCGGCATCGACAGCGCCGTCTGCGTCTGTTGCGCGGTCAGGCTCAGGATCCATGCGGTGAGGGCAAAGGAACGCGCGATCAGGCAAATCGCGACGGCATCGGCGGTCGCCCGGGCCGCCAAGGAGACGGAACGTGCCGACGGACTCGATTCGCTGAGGGCGCTCATGGAGGGGGACGTGGAGGGCGCATACCTGCCCTGGCACCGGCAGCCGTTCGTGAGCGCGCTTCTCATTCCGTTCGGGGGCTCGGGCGGCCTTGGGCTGATCGAATACCTCCTTGCGCGACAGTGAACGACGCGAAGCCGCCCCGCGGGCCCGCCGGCGTTCGGAGTTCTGCACGGCGGCGGTCGGCCCCCGGTGCAACGGAGACTACGTTTTTTCATGTAATTCCGGCGATTGCCTGGGCTCATCGCCCTGCAAGAAGTAGCGAGACCGGGGCCAGTGTCGCCCCGTGTCCGTCCCGAGCCCTAACTAACAACGATCAACACGGACGGCGTACCACGTCACGTCCCCTGCGGAAAATGCCCGCGTTGCACCCCTCGGGTTAGAATCTGACGGTGCGCAATCCCGCGAAAGCAATATCAGAAGCCCTCAACTACCATGCCCTACAAAATCCACAAATACGGTTGGGTCCACGACCTGCCAGACCATCGGGATCTCCTCTACTCGGCTCCGAACGCCACGATTCAGGCCCTCCCGCCCGCCGTCAACCTCACCTCCCAATGTCCGCCCGTCTACGACCAGGGGCAGTTGGGAAGCTGCACCGCCAATGCGATTGCCGGAGCCATCCAGTTCACCGAGATGAAGGAGAATCTTGCGATTCAAGGCACGCCATCGCGCCTGTTCATCTATTACAACGAGCGGGCGATCGAGGGCACGGTGTCATCCGACAGCGGGGCGCAGATTCGCGACGGCGTGAAGTCGGTCGCGAGCCAGGGCGCCTGCCTGGAGACACTCTGGCCGTACGATCCGGCCCAATTCGCGGTCAAGCCGCCCCAGAATTGCTACACCGCCGCCTTGCAGACAGTGGTAAAATCCTACCAAAGGCTGACCCAATCCCTCAGCCAGCTTCAAGGCTGCCTGGCGTCGGGTTATCCGTTCGTATTCGGCTTCACCGTCTACGAGAGCTTCGAGTCCCAGGCGGTGGCATCGACGGGTGTCGTCCCGATGCCGGCCGCCAAGGAGAGCTCGATCGGCGGCCATGCGGTGATGGCGGTGGGCTACGACAATCCCAGCCAGCGTTTCATTGTCCGCAATTCCTGGGCCGCCACCTGGGGCCAGGCCGGCTACTTCACGATTCCCTACGCCTATGTGACGAGCGCCAGCCTCGCGAGCGACTTTTGGACGATTCGCCTGGTCTAGCAACGGAACACGGCCCCACGGACGGGGCCGTCGGGAGGCCCTAAGCCCGCCCCAACCGCTCGCTCGTGACCTTGAGACCAAAGGTGCGAGCGTCCGGCCCGGGTGACTCCCAGGCACGCCGATACGCCAGGTCAACCGCAGCCGTGCCGTCCCCGACCATCCGAAAACGCCAGCTATGAACCCCTCCCCGCCCCACAGCATTCGCGCCGGCCGTGAATTTTTCGCCCAGAAGCTCGCATACGGGGCCGCCGGGCTGGGTCACGCGCCAGCGGAAGCCGGCCGTTGGATTTTCGGCAAGGCGGATCTCGAACTCCTGGCCGGTGTTGATCCCGATCGTCTGCCCGTCGTTTTTTTCGTCAAAAATTAGCACAGCCGCACCTCCTCCCCCATGAGCACATCACCTGGCCTTCCCCAAATCGAGCACATCGTCGTATTGATGCTCGAAAACCGCTCCTTCGACCACCTCCTCGGATTCCTCTACACCAGTCAGGGGAACACGTCGCCGCTCGGCCATCCCTATGAGGGCCTGACGGGCAACGAGCAGAATATCGACAGCACGGGAAAGCCGATGAAGGTGTTTCCGATCCAGGCGAACGACCCGAATCTGTACTATTACCCGAAGTCGGACCCGGGCGAGGGATTCAACAACACGAACGCGCAGCTCTTTGGGACGACGACGCCGGAGGCCGGGGCCCCCGCCACCAACTCGGGATTCATCACGAATTACGGGGCCACCTTGAAATACCAGAAGGCCGACACGGCCGGCCACTGGAACATCCTCCCGGGAACCCTTGAGACCGACATCATGGGCGTGTTCACCCCGCAGTCGCTTCCGATCCTTTCCAGTCTGGCAAAGGGCTACGCGGTCTGCGATCACTGGTTCGGCTCGGCGCCGACCGAGACGCTTCCAAACCGGGCCTTTGCGCTGATGGCGACGTCGCAGGGGCATCTCGACGACAGCGTGAAGGTGTACACGGCGCCCAGCATCTTCACCCTCCTCGGGGCGCACGGCGGCACCTGGGCGATATACGGCTACGATCAGCTCCCGCTTTCGCAGCAGTCTGTGGCGGACATAACCCAGGCTCCGGCCGGCCACTTCGGCAAGTTCCAGGATTTTGCGAATGCGGTTGGCGCGGGAACGCTCGCCAACTTTGTCTTTCTTGAGCCGTCGTGGGGCAGCCAGGGAAACAGCCAGCATCCAAACTACGATGTATCGGCCGGAGAGGCGCTGATCGCGCAGGTCTACAACACGCTGTTCGGCTCCAAGGTCTGGAACAGCACGCTTTTCATCATCACCTACGACGAGCACGGGGGATGCTACGACCACGTGGCGCCCCCCACGAACGCCACGCCACCCGACAACTCGGCCGGGCAGTTCGCCTTTCCGTTCACGCGTTTCGGTCCCCGGGTGCCGACCGTCCTGGTGTCGCCATGGATCCCGGCGGGAACCGTCTACCGCGCGCCGTCGACCGGCGGCGCAACGTCGGTGCCGTTTGACCACACATCGGTGCTCAGCACCGTCGAGAAACGGTTCGGCCTTCCCCCGCTCACCAAGCGCGATGCGGCGGCGCCTGATGTCGGGGGAGTTCTCACCCTTTCCGCGGCCCGCACCGACAACCCCCTTTCGGGTGTCAAGCCCCCCGTCAACGCAAAGAGCGGATTGATCGACGACCACGTGACCCACCTGCAGCAGGTCCACGCCCAGTGCCTCGCTCAGATTCCGGGCGACGGCGAGAAAACGGCGATCGAGAGCCACGACGGTTACCCGAGCTTCAAATCGGGCACCGAGGCGGCCCGGTTCATCCGCAGTCGGAAGATACGAATCAACTGACGCCTCGGGGTGGCGGTTGCCCGTTGGTCCTGGGGCCGCCGGGGCCGGCCGTGCCGCCCGGGAGCAGTCCTGTCCCATCCCGGGCGGCTCGGATGAAGGGGACCAGGTCCCGCGTGGCCGCTGCCCTCGTGAAACCATGTGAATTCCCGGATTCTGATCCCCGATGCGCGGGGCGTGGCGGCACGTTTCATGCTCGCGGGAATCCCATGCTTGGCAGCGTTCAGTTCACCTTTCTCACGGGAATCGCGCAGGGCATTTTTTCAAATGCAAAGCTGATGGGCTCTTGGGACGGCAACGGGCTCCTGTCCGCGGACTGGACGGCGACCCCCATGAGCGCCTCGACGGGCGAGGACGGCTGCCCGGTCTTTGTGGCCACCGCCGCGCTGGACCTGTCGCAGGCCGGCCAGACCTTCTCGTGGGGGGTCGTTGCCGACGCGCCCTCCAATCCGGCCGCGTGGGTCGTCCCGTACGAGGTCAACGACCCAAATTCCACCGACAGAACCCTATCCTTCGTCCTGCAGGGGGGGGCGGGCGTGCAGGAGGTCCGCGCGTACTTTTCCTGGTCGCGCAGGCTGGGCGCCCAGAAGTTCTTCCCCGGGGTCGGGCTTCCGCCCCGGGCCCGGTACTCCGTGTATGCGCCGTACGCCAAGGGCGCCGAGGTTGTCTTTGGCCTTCCCGCTACGGGCTACATCGACGACTCCGGCGGCGGCTTGGATCCGAACTCGGCCCCGCTTCCCATGACGCCGGGGGACGGCGGCGTGTGGAACAGCGACCCCTCGGCGCAGGATTATGCCTCCGCATTGGGCCGCCCCTACATGTTTCGCATCACGATGGAGTCGGGAACCGTGGGCTACCGCACCGACCTCTATTCCCGCAGGCAGATCGGCATGGGCTCATTCAACCCCAACGGCTCGGCCACGACGGCGTCCTTCTCGCAGATCGACGGTTCGGTCTCGTGCGGCGTCGTGGTCGATCCGGACACGGTGACCGCCCCCTCGGGAGCCGGCGCCAGCCCGGATGAGTTCTGGCAGGACGAGTTTCGCGCCGGATTTCCGATGCCGACGCGAAAGGAGGACCTCGTCATCTACGAGCTGTTCGTCGGCTCGCTCGGTTTCGGCAAGGTCAGCCCGGGAAACCTGGACGACGCCATAGCCTTCCTTGACCACCTGGGCCTGCTCGGAGTCAACGCGGTCGAGCTTCTCCCCATGGCCCAATGCGACGGGTCCCTGCAGTGGGGCTACGGCGACACCCATTATTTTGCCATCCAGTCCGCCGCGGGCGGCAGGGACGATTACAAGCGCTTTGTCCGGGAATGCCACCGCCGGGGCATCGCGGTGATCCAGGATGTGGTCTACAACCACTTTGACGCGAACGCCTCGCGCGCGCAGTGGTCGTATGATTCCGCCCTTCCGAACCACAACACCTACTACTGGTACGAGGGGGTCCCCTCCCAGTACGTGGATGCGAACGGCAACAATGATCCGAACGGGGGGTACCTGAACAACGGATCCTCCGGCTGGTCCCCCCGTTTTTGGGATGAGAATGTGCGCGCCATGTTCGTCAGCAGCGCCGTCGCCCTCGTCAACGAATTCCATGTCGACGGGTTCCGGGCCGACCTGACGGACGCCATCCACAGCAGCCAGACGCTCAACTTCGACGGCAGCCCCGTGGGCAATGCGAACAGCTTCGGCGGCAAGTTCCTCCGCGAGTGGAGCCGGGCCGTCAACCTCGTGAATCCGAACGTGTTCCTTTTCGCCGAGGACTACTCCAACTGGCCGCCGGTCACCCAGACTCCGGACCAGGGAGGCCTGGGGTTCGACGCCGTCTGGTACGCCGATTTCATACACCACCTTGTCGGCGACGGAGATTACGGGGCAAATTACGCCCGGCTGATCCACACCGCGGGGCTGGGCGGGGACCAGGGTCTCGCGATGGATTATTTCGCGGGCGCCCTCCAGGCGTCGGGCGGCCAGAAGGTCGTCTACAATGAGATCCACGACGAGGTGGGAAACGAGGCGAACACCCGGCGGACGATAGTCGAGGCGGTGAATGGCGCGCCCCTCACCGGCCTGACCCGGTGGTATGCCGAGGCCCGCTGCCGCTTTGCATTCGGGTGCCTCCTCGGCTCCGCCGGCACGCCGATATTCTTCATGGCCGAGGAGGTCGGGTCCCAGAATGACTTCCCGTTGGACAGCGCGGGCATCCTCGCCGCCCGCGAGGACATCGTGGGGGAGAGCCTGGCGACCGGCGCGAACCTCTTTGCATTCTACCGCGGAATGATCGCATTCCGGGCCGCCCGCCCGAGCATGCGGGGTGGCTCCCTGGCCGTCGTCTACGTCCACGACCAGAACCGCGTGGTGGCGTGGACGCGGCAAACGGCCGGCGAGGAGCTCCTGTTTGTCGCGAGCCTGAACAACGCGCCCTTCTCTGGCGGCTATTCCCTGGCGTGCAATCCCGCCCTGCTCGCCGATGGCGGCTGGACCGAGGTCTTCAACAGCGACGCCGCCGTCTACGGAGGCGACGCTGTGGGCAACGCCGGCGCGACGCTGACCGCCTCCGGCGGGACGATTTCAGTCGTGATACCGGCATGCGGCCTGGTTGCGTTTCTGAAGGCCTGACGCCGGCAACCAAGGCGGATTCGGGGTCGCCGGGGAGCCCTTCTGGCTTGGATTGCCGCCGCGCTCCCGGAGCCGAACCCGGATCCGCGCTGCTTTGTCGTCGGCGCCCTCGAATGACAATCGACGGCGGTCAGGATCTTGCCGGAAATCGTCATTTTGGGGTTTTATCAAGAAGGGTCCGGCCGGAGCCGATGGCCTCGTCGCTATCCGGGACTGCAGCAGCATCAGCGGGGGGGAGTGGTAGCCCCATTCGATCGTCCCTTCCGCCGACACAAGCTACCCCCGGCCGCGCGCACAGTCGATGCAGACGAACGGATCGCCGCTTAGTGCCCTGGGCTCCGCTGCGGCCGCAATGGCGGCAGGGAGCGGCGAAAACGCAGAATGGGGTTAGAATTTCCACCCACAGGCCACTCTGGCGGACGGTCATCCTGCTAAGCAATTCCATGTATTTCTAGGGGTGGCTGAAGCTGCGATCACCGGCACTCTCGGGCGTTGTCGTGGCCTTAACTATGGGACCAAAGTCCAGATCCTGAGTCTCCGCCGTTTCTCTGCAGGTTCGGCCAGCCGTCCAAAATCAAGCGCGCCAAATGAGGATAGGCGGATTCCCTTTGAGGATAGGATATATCTTTGCCGGCGTCACCGCCTGCATTCTGGCCGGCTGCTCCACGGGCCCGACTGCAACGACGATGAATTCGGAGGATGAGCGGTTTGACGGCCTAAGACAGATTATAGCAGAGGGCGGTCCCATCCGAATGCTGCTTGTCCACGGAATGTCCTCCCATGCTCCGGACTGGGGAAGGGCCTACCTTAAGCCCTACGCGGATCTTCTGGGAGCGGTTCTGGAAAATGGTGACGAGCCCAGGCATCTGACGCCGTCCAATTTTCCAGATAACGAATTCCTCAGGGCGCATAAGAATCTGACGGACGACTACTCCGCCACACTGCAGCGGATTCCGGTGAGGAAGGACGGCAGGCTGGTGATCGAGGCCTATGTGCTCACATGGAGCCCACTGACGGCGCCCTTCAAGACGGAGCGGTTTTCAACGGACGAACTCCTCGACAGGCTGGTTGTAAACAAGGCGGCCAAGCAGTTTGTGAACCTGACGCTTTCCGACGTTGTCCTTTACCTGGCGGGCTTCGACCACCACGTGCTGGAGGATTCGGTGTGCTCCGCCGTGGAGATATTCGACACGCGAAGCCTGGGCGGAGACCAGATAAAGGATTCCGGTGCGCCAGTCGTGCTGCTTTCAGAGAGCCTGGGAAGCATGATGCTCTTTGACGCCATCCTCGGCGAATTGCCGTATGACCGCGAGAGCCACGTTAGACGTTTTGACTCCAAGCGCGCGCACGCCGAGATGTTCAGGCGGACGCGGCTCTACATAATGGCTGCGAACCAACTGCCCTTGCTCGATGCGTGGCCGCAGGTCAGTTATGGCGAGCTGCTTGCCCAGGAAGCCGATCAGCCGTCATCCGGCGCCCCGAGCGTATCGTCCTACCGGATCCGTTCCCTTGCGGCCCTTCGCGGGAAGGGCAAAGGGCTGGCGGTTCAACGCCCGTTGGATCTCCTTGTGTTCTCAGACCTTAACGATGTCTTGAGCTACAGGCTGGACGAGCAGGATGTCTCCTCGAATCCTGAGATTCGCATCCACAATATTCAGCCGGTCAACTCCACCCATTGGATACCCTATGTATATCCCAAGCTGTTCGAGAATCCCATCGCAGCCCATACCGGGTACAAGGACAATCCAGACGTATGGGACATCGTCGTCAACGGCCGGCGTGCGAATTAGCCGGCCCATCCTTCAGTCAACATGCAACGGATTCGACGGCTTCCCGTTTCATTGCCGGGAGCGGATGGAGCATGCCCGCAGAGCGGCTGATTCGCAACTTGGCCGAAATGTGGCCGTAGGCAGTTACGCGCATCCTTCCCATGAAAACAATCAAGCTTTCAATTGAGCAGCTTCAGCGGGGCTTCAGGCCGCGCGAGTTCCGCCCGGATGCGGTGTATCAATTCCTATTTACCGATCTGCTGCGGCTTGGTGCAGACGACGTGGCATGCGAGCTTACGGCCGATGACATCGAGCTTGAAGACGACGATGATGAGGAGGAGGAGGCCGATCCTGTCATATGCCCCTGCATCAACATCCTGATAGCGGCAAAATCCCCGAGCAGCGACGGGAAGGGGCAGGAGAATTCCTTCTGGGGCGGAGGCGCATGGAATTCCCCGAAGAACCGCCTTCGTGCGAGCAAGACGAAGGACAACTTTCAAAAGCTGATGAGGGATGCCCTTACGCTGGCTGGATTCGCGGAGTGTTGCCTGAACGTCCAGGAGGTCGACCTCTCGGCTGCGAAGTACAAGCCCTTTTTCTTCAAGAACTCCTACGGCGACATCACCGAGATGCTGGACCTCGACGCAAAGACCGACCAGCTGCCGGAGATGATACGCAAGGACCTCGGGAAGAAGGCTCCCCTGAAATGCTTCACGATTCTCATAGTCCGCCTTTTCACGAAGCCGTCCGCGGGCTTCGGGAAGACCCCAACCGGTGGGACCACGATATGTGACCCAGTCCCAGGGACGGATCCGAAGGTGTGGACGATGAAGAGCGTGAATTTCTCCATCATCCCGGAAGCCGCCCAGGCGTGGGCGATAGCGCACGAGATCCTGCACCAGGGGGGGGTGACCCATTCAAAGAGCAACCTTCTCTACCCCGGAGGGGACGGACTGCCGGATCCAGCGGTTGTGCCGAAGTCACAGGAACGCGACGAGGATGACCTGATGCGGCCGACGCCGAAGGCGACGGCAAAGGCAACCTCAGCGGACCTCAAGAAGCTCAAGGATTACGCCATGGCCAACAAATGCTGCGACATCGGGAATCCCGAAGGCAGCTGCATCAAATGACGGGAAAAGAAAGGAGCCAGATATGTGGAAGAGAGACTACAAGGGGCAAGCCGGCCCCGACGACGCCAGGACGGAATATCATTGGCGGCTGATACGCGGCGAAAGTGTATCAATAGACTTCTTTGACGGCGACAAGGTCCTGCAATCCCTGCCCCTCAAGCAGGATCTGGACAAGACGGTCGGCAAAAGCCGGGTTTTCGCCTTCGACGCCACCATGGACGGGGTGACGATCGCAAAGGACGTGAAATGGAGCGGCGAGTCGAAGGTGATTCTCGTCCAGGGCTGCAAGAAGCTGAAATTCGTGCAGTTCTATCGGGATGTGAATAAATATCAGCCGGCGGCGGGCTCCACGGTGAAGCCAATTGATCGCTCGAAGCCGTGGAAGCCCGACGGGAGTGCGAAAAAATATCCGGGCACGCTGGAGCTACCGTCAGATGCGAGCCCCGACAGCGGCGGAATGGCGGACATGCCCGGGCTGACGGGCAAACAGTCCGATTCGACTGGCGAGCTTGCGACCATGGTTCTAAAGCGGAAGAAAGGCGGAGCCGGCTCGACGTACACGATTGGCACCGAGTTTGAGTGCTTCATCTGTTGTGACGGCAACCTCCTGGGATTCGTGAGCTGGGGGTACGCGTTGACATGGACCATCGATGCCAGCGATGCCGTGACTGGACCGGTCCCATCAGCGAATGCGCCCGTCTGGAACGATCCGACGGCGAAGACCGACAACAAGGTCGATTGCAGCACCTAGTCATTCGGTTCCGGGGAGTGGTGTGAGGTATTCCGATTTCGGGGAATGATCCTCACGCAGGTCAAGATCAGTCCAGCCTCCCGCCCACTCGCGCCGTCAGGTTCGTTTCCCGCTTGGGCCCTTTGACCGCCTCGCACGCAGGCCAAGCGCATCCTTGATTGCGTCAACCGAGCCCACCCAACCACAGGTCGTCAGATTCCACAGGGTTTGCGGACAATCCCTGGGCGGCAATCCCGAGACATGAGACTTCGGCCAAAGCGTGGGCGGCGCCAGGCCCGCCGATCATGCGGGGGCGCTTCCCGGATTATTCCCTGTCGTCGACGTGGCACCCGGAGATGAGGGCATCGCTGCGGAAGCGGTAGGTCCCCCCGATGAGGCGGTGGAGCCCGGATCGCCCCCCTTCTTGTAGCCGAGCATCGTGAGCAGGAGCGTCACCTCGGCGGCCGTAAGGCCGGCCAGTCCCAGCTTGGTCGCCGGTTCCGGATCAGCGAGGGCGGCAAGGACGGTCGCCAGCAGGGCGACCGAGAGACCGATGACCGTCAGCACTTGCAGCACCTTCGAGGGCGACGGCTTCTGGGCTCCCATGCACACGCACTTGATAGTCGTTCCTCCCCAACCGCAGGTGCCGCTTCCCCCGTAGCCGCAACTGTAAATCCCTGCCTTGCAGGTCTGATAGGTGAGTTTCGAGCAATCTACGCGCGAGAGCACGAATTGGGTCTGCACCTGGCTGGGACTCGCCGTTGTCGACGCGGCGCGAAGAGCGGGGTTCAAGGACAGTGCGCGGTTGGCGACGGAATCGGCCTCGGTTTCCGAACTGTGGCCCGGTTCGCCGATCCGGATCTCGGCCTCCGGTCCCGGAGCGCCGCGCGAGAGCTGGCTCTGCTGGAGCGTGTGGACGAGCTCGTGGGCCATCAGCAGGCTTCCCTGCGGTGACTGAGGCTGGTAGCGCCCCTGGTCAAATACGATGTTGCTGCCCACCGTGTAGGCTAGGGCATTCACGGCGCGGGCGGATTCGGCCGCCTTCGCGTCTGTGTGCACCCGCACCTGGCCAAAGCTGCGGCCAAAGCGGGGCTCCATGAAGGCGCGCGTCGACGAGTCAAGGGGCTGCCCCGGAGAGTGGAGGACCTCGTGGACGATCGGCGGCGCCACGGAACCGCCCCGGTTGGCCATTCCCGGATTCCTGCCCTTGCGCTGAAGCGGCGTCTTTTTCGAACTCTTGTCCTCGCTCTTCGAATCGTGCCCCCCGCACGAGCATTTTCGCTGCATAACCAGGCTTCGCATGGGTGAAGGCGCGTTCATGGGTGGTTTTCCATTGCTGGTGGCATTCGCCGTCTCTTGGGAATTTGACGGATTCGTCGCGGGCGACGGTGGCAACCGAACCGGCACCCATTGGCAACACCGTCGACAGTACAGCGGGGCGTAACATTTTCGAGTACATTGAAACGGGACGGATTCGCCGCGGCGGGCTCCTGACCGCCGGGGACTCGTCCCAAAAGTAGTGAAACTTATGCGTCGATGCCGGGGCGCCCAAGACGGCGGATTTTGAAGCCTATATCTTCCTAATAGTATATGCCGCGAGCGCTTTTGTGTGATCCCACGGTGCATATAGTGATCGAACGGTCCCTGGGAAGCCGCGCGAAGGCTGTTTATACAGGAAGGACGATACAGCGATGAGAGGAGACGACCCCATTTCGGCGGCCGCCATCCGGCGATGAGCGGCGCGGCCAAGGCGCTGGGAATCTGCAGGAGACCCGTCGCGTCTCCTGCGCCGCAGCGTGCCGCCGAGACCCGGCGTTCCCACTCTCAAGGCACTCTTTCCCGCGTCCACGTCCGCTGAGTGATCCCTGGCTCCTTTGCCTGGGCGGCAAAGAGGAACTCGGCCGGGGAAAGCCGATACCCCACTGAAACCCGCCAGCTGCCCGCTAGCACGGTCGCCTGGGATGCACTGCGATTCGGGGCATTGCCCTGGGATCACCCCTTCGGCGCGCCAAACGGTGCCGCGGATCCTCTCTTCCGAAGGGCCTCAGCCAAAAATATTGCTGACAATGCGCCTTACGGCCACTCCGCTGAGGTCAAGAAGAGCGAGAAGATGAGCTTGAAGGCCTGCTTAATTCCCAGGAAGGCTCCGAATGCCACAAAGGCGTCCGCAATGCAGAGAGTATTACAACGCAAGTGCGCCTGCGGCGGCAATTCCGGCAAGGACGACGAATGCGAAAAATGCCGAGGCGAACGGTTGCAGCGCAAAGCCGGGACGCCTCAGGCCGCTCGGCAGCCCGGTGCAATGGCCCCTTCCATTGTTCACGAGGCGCTTCGTTCGTCGGGACAACCGCTCGACGGAACAACCCGCAGGTTCATGGAGTCGAGGTTTGACTTCGATTTTGGCGATGTGCGCGTTCACGCTGACGCCCAAGCTGCAAGATCCGCCGGAGCCGTCGGTGCGTCCGCATATGCGGTTGGACGCGACGTGGTCTTCGGCGCCGGCCAGTACGCGCCCAATACGCAAAAGGGAAGGGGGATTCTCGCTCACGAGCTGGCGCATGTCGTGCAGCAAAATCCGACAAGCGGAAACGTTTTCCAGGGAGGGCTGACGATCGGACCATCGGACGGGGCTGCGGAGCGCGAAGCACAAGGGGTGTCAGCGAGCATCGTCGCGGGAAGCCGGCCCAATGCGGAAATTCATTCCTCCCCCCGTCAGATTCAACGAACTGATGTGCAAGACTGCACGGACGAGCAAAAAAAGGGCATCACGGATGCGGTGAATGCCGCAGGGCCCGGGATCACCGCCACGGTGAACAGTATCTCACAGCCCAAGCTTACACCTGCGGCAAACAAGGCGCTGGTGGCGTACTTCGGGGCGAGCGGCCCAGGCAAGGCTGCTTCGATTGCAGCCAAGTTGGGCAAGATCAACTCCGGCATCCCGGGAGTCACTATTGAATGCGAAAGCCCCGGCTCATTGTTTTACGGTCATTTTTGCGACGAGAATCTGGCATACGTAAGGCCGGTGCCGGCTTTTTTCGGTTTGGGGAATATTCACACGTGCCAGCCGCAGTTCAACAATCTGACCCCCACCCAGCGAGCGGAGACGATAATACACGAAGGCGCGCATCGTTTCGCTGGTGCGGGCGATAAGGCGTATTACACGCTGGATTGCGGTGAAACCCCGGAAACCAAGGCTTTGAGCGATGATCAGCGGATGGATAATGCCGACTCGTTTGGTTGCCTCGTGCAGACTTTGGGCGGCATATAGTGCGATTATCGGACCCTATGATTTGCTGGGGCGCGCCCGCCGTAGGGCGGGTTCCCGCAGTGTCTCCTTTTTGGGCGAAGCCGCTTCTCCAACGCCCGTTGGGCACCCGGCAGATGCAGCGGGCTATGTTCGTGCGGCCGGCCGCATCGCCCGTCGGAGTCCGGGCCATCCGCGTGTCCGGCCGGCCGCGTGATGCCGGGACCCTTGCGTTCGCGGAACCCCGGCAGGCGCCATAGCAAACCGGGAGAAGGGTTTATGGCATGCGTGCTCCCTCCTTGAAACGCCACACCGGGGTCGGTAACCGCCCGACGATACTGATAGGCATCTGCTCGTGCCACCGGTATCCCGAACGACGGCAGGCCGTGCGCGACACATGGCTGCAGGCTTTGGCGCCTGGCGTGCGTGCGCTCTTTTTTGCCGGTGACGGCCAACCGGAAAAGGAGCCGGGTCTTGTCTGTCTGCCCGTTCCGGACGACTACGAATCGCTTTCGATTAAGGTCCTCTGCTTTTTCCGGTACGCGTTGGCCCATTACCGGTTTGACTACCTTTTCAAGTGCGACGACGACACCTATGTTCATACGGGGCGCCTGCTGGAGCTGCTCCGGCGAGATGTGGATTTTCTCGGCAGCGAGCAACTGTTGACTGAGGGCTTTGCAAGCGGCGGCGCGGGATACCTGATTTCGCGCGCCATGCTGAAGACGATTATCGAGGGTCCTCTCGAGCTTCGGGGGCCCGAGGACGTACTGTTCAGCAGAAGGGCACGCGAGCGCGGCGCCCGCCTGGCGGCCACGGATCGGCTGCAGGCCTACGGAGAGAGGCTGCCGGAGGCGAGCAACGCCATCGCCACCGGCCACTGGTGCGGTCCCTTCGCAATGCACCGGATCCATTCGGAGTTCACGGGCCGTGCGCCGGGGCCGCTGCTCCTCAATTTGAGGGCGAGACACGCGGACTGGAACGGATCCGTACGCCTCTATCCGGATGGATCGTTCTGGAGCCAAGGAGGCGCGCATCCCAACGGCACGTGGTCGTCGGCCGACGGGGGCGAGTCGCTTGTGCTCGCGTGGTCCCACTGGCCGGCGGATCTCTTGAAGATTCAGCCCTGGGGATTCGAGGAGGGAAGGCTGCGCCTGGAAATTGCGACTCCCGGGGGGATGAGCCAATGGCGGCGCGCCCTGACCGGGGCCCAGTCCCGTCCGCTTTGCAGTCCGCGGGTCATCGTCAACTACAGGGGAGGTCTTGGAAGGATGCTCGGCCAGTTCGCGTCCGGCTGGGCACTCGCACACCGCTCCAATGTTCCGCTGAGCGCGGCTCCAATCGAGGGGTTTGCCCGCACGGCCGGCTACAACTTCGGCACGGCCGCATTCAGGCCGCTGGACGCCTGCTCCGGCAACGAACCGCGGATCGATCTCGACGCGTGCCTTGGTCACCTCGGCGGGGGAGGGGACGTTGTGATTAACGGTTGCCCCCAGTGCTACGGGATGATGCTGCCCATGAAACGGGAGATTAAGGCGCTTCTCTCAGACTCCCGGTTTCCCTCGCCAATAAGGCGGCCGGGACCGGACGATCTCGTGGTTCATGTCCGTCCGGGGGATTATCTCGCGCCGGAATCGGCCCCGCGTCTCGCTCGCCCGCTTGAAGACCTTCTTGCCGTGATCGAGCGGCAGAGCTTCAGGCGTCTGTTCATAGCAACGGACGAACCCGCTCACCCGTTCATCCAACTCCTGAGGGGCGAATTTCGGTGCATCATTGGCGGCAAAAACGAGTTGGACGATTTTGCGATGATGTTATGCGCACGCCGGCTGGTTCTTGCTCCGTCCATGTTTTCTTGGTGGGCGGCATGGCTGGGAAATGCGCAGGAAATCCACTTTCCCGCGAACCGGGGAATATTTCGGGAGAACAGCGGGATTGACCAGTGGTTCGGCGGCGAAAGGCGCTGGGTTGCCTATTAGGTGGATCCCTAGAGGCCTTGCGGGCCCCGCGGCACCCGGCCTGCGCGAGCGCCTAACGGTTGAAACGGCCACAGCCGCTTCCCGGCTCCGAAGTCTCGGGCACGCGAAATTCGGCACAAGCCAAAGCTGGGCTTGCGTTGGAAAGGGAAAAAGGGGGGAGTGAACTTCGCTGCGGCGAGTTTATATAGCAACTATAATGCCACGGCATCTCTGTCATGTTATTTTCAGGTGAATACTTATTCACATATTCACAATTTCGGTCCGTAAAAAAAACGTGAAGTATTTCTAGTCGATACTATATAGTCGAATCTGGAAGGAAAATAGCTGTTTAGGAGAACGCCAAGGCGGCGCATGGGTCTCTCGCTCGCAGGGGCAACAATCGGGGCGACGAATCCTACGTAAATTCATGTATTCTCCAAGATCGAAGGCATTATTTGCGTCTCCTATTCCCGGCACGCCCGCGATTCGCGATGGTGCGAATGACCTTGCGGGCGCCACCATGATTGCAGATTTCCATTACCCCGCCGGCGCGATTTCGGGCGGATTCTCGAGGGAAAATGGCCTCGTGAACGGCAGGGGATCGCGGTTGCGGGCGCCCGCGTTGGGGCGGATGGCAGCCGTCGCGTGCGATTTTCAGGCGATTTTTGCAGGTTACGTCAGGTTAGTCGCGTTTTTTACCAGTTGAGTTGTCCGGTGGTGGCATTTCTTGGATTGCGGCGAGACCCTTGCCCTAGTCCCGGTGGTGGCTTCGCCGTTTACCCACATACAAGCAGCAAAAGGTTCCACACTACAGGCGGCATATTCCTCCCCAGGGTTGCCGGCTGAAAATCACTAAAGGATTCACAATGACACCCACCTATCCAGGTGTATATATTCAAGAGACCCAGAGCCCGGTTCATCCCATAACGGGCGTCGCCACCTCGATCGCCGCGTTTGTGGGCTATACCGAGCAGGGTATAGACAACCGGGCGGAGCAACTTTACAGCTTCTCCGACTTCGAAAGGCTGTTCGGCGGGCTGGCCTCGGACAGCGAGCTGAGTTATGCGGTGCAGCAGTTCTTCAGCAACGGGGGAACGGAGGCCTACGTCGTTCGGGTTCCACGGCATGGGGCCGTGGCCGCGAAGGTAGGCGTTGTCTTCTCGAGCACCTCGGCGAGCACGTGGCTTTTCTACGCGCTGAGCAGTGGCAGCTGGGCAAACGGAAACCTGGTGTTCGACATCGACCTCAACGGCCTTGGCGAAGCGATCACGGGCACGATGACGGTTTCCGCGTCGGGCCTTGTCACCGGAACAAACACGCATTTCAAGCAGCTGGAGGCCAATCAGTTTCTCGTGTTTGCATCCGATCCGGCGCATGCGATGTATCAGATCGGCGCGACGCCCACGTCGGATACGCAGCTGCAGCTGAGCAGCACCAGCCCGGCGTTCACCACCAGCACGCCAACCGGAGCGGTGGTCTACTCCGACAGCCAGGTGTGCAACCTGACGGTGACCAACCTGCAGAGCGGCACGGTCGAGTCATTTCCCGAGGTTTCGTTCAATTCCTCGGCCACCAATTTCGTTGGAAGCGTGCTCAACGACTTCGACACGGGCTCCCAATTGATCAATGTGACGCCTCCCTCGACGCCGGACAGCTCGACCCCGGTACCAACGGGCATCATCGGCACGCCGCCGTCGCTCTACACGGTCCTTACCACGCTGGGCAGCGCGACCTCCATTGCGGGAAATGTGCAGGTGACGAGCAACAGCAGCACGGTAACGGGAGCGGGCCTCGGCGGGGTCTCTGTGGGCCAAGTGCTCATTTTCTCGACGGACCCGAACAGCACGCCGTACACGGTAGTCGCCGTCCAGACCGCCCCGATAGGCGTGACCCTGTCTTCAAATTTCGCCGGGGCCACGGCGTCGACCGCGGCCTCAATCCTGACGAGCCAGATTGTCAGTCAGGACTGGTACGTGTCCTTGAGCGTCATGTCTCCTGGCACGGCCCCGGCTCCTCTTCCGATCACGGCAAAGGTTTTTTCGGATTCCGTGAGCTCGGCCCCGCTCTCGCTGGCCGGGTACGCAGCCCAGATACAATCCGCGCTCAACAGCGCCCTCAGCATCGGCTTACCCGGCGCCTCGGTGCAGGTTTCCGCGATCAACTGGTGGGGGGCGCCGGCCCTCCGGCTGAACGGGGTCATCCCCAGCTATCCGGATGCGGTTTTTCAGTTCGTGGCACCGCCCTCGGGTGACAGCGACCTCGCGGCCCAGCTGGGGCTCAATCCGACCTCTCCGACGACCCTCGCGGTGCAGAACGTGGGACACTATGCGCTCGGAACAGGCGACCTCTTTCCGCTCACCCCGCCCGCGACCTTCGCTACGCAGACCAGTTCGGTCGCGGGAACAGACGGGGCGACCCCAACGGCGCTCCCGTGGACGGCAGACCTCATTGGCGACCCCGGGGCGTTCACCGGCATCTACGCGCTGGAGAAGGTCGACCTGTTCAACATCCTCTGCATCCCCGACGCCACGCGCGCCCTCAGCGGCAGCCCGAGCACGCTGGACCCGACTGTCGACCCCAATGCGATCTATTCGGCGGCCATCGCCTACTGCGACCAAAGGCGCGCCTTCCTGCTCCTCGACGCGCCCCCCAACATAAACACCGCCGCTGCCGCGGTCGATTGGAAGACGACCCTGCTGACCGTCAATGACCCGAACGGGGCGGCGTATTTCCCGCGGCTGCGGCTGCCGGACGCCCAGAACAACTACCAGCTGCGGACCTTCGCGCCCTGCGGCGTGGTCGCGGGGCTGTACGCGAGGATCGACGGGACCCGGGGTGTCTGGAAGGCGCCGGCAGGCACCGAGGCGACGCTCTCGGGGGTGCAGACCATGACCTACAAGCTGACGGACAACGAGCAAGGCTCGATAAATCCCCTGGGCCTCAATTGCGCGCGGATCTTCCCCGTGTACGGTCCCGTCATGTGGGGCGCACGCACCCTTGTGGGCGCCGACGTGGAGGCCAGCCAGTGGAAGTACGTTCCCGTGCGGCGGATAGCCCTCTACATCGAGGAAAGCCTCTACCGGGGAACGAAGTGGGTGGTCTTTGAGCCAAACGACGAGCCCCTCTGGGCCTCCATTCGGCTCAATGTGACCGCATTCATGGACGCCCTCTTCCGCAAGCAGGCGTTCCAGGGACAGACGGCCGACCAGGCCTATTTCGTGAAATGCGACAGCGACACGACGACGCAGGCCGACATCGACTTGGGAATCGTGAACATCCTTGTCGGGTTTGCACCGCTTCAGCCCGCGGAATTTGTCGTGATCACGATATCGCAGATGTCGGGCCAGGCCCAGTCGTGATCGTTCAACAGCATTAACTAAAAGGAGACCACCATGGCCGAGTTCACAGTAAACACCACGCGCTTCGACCCCTACAAGAACTTCAAGTTTCGCCTGAAGTGGGACGGGCGTTATGTGGCGGGCATCAGCAAGGCGTCGGCGCTCAAGCGCACGACGGAAGTCGTCAAGCACCGCGAGGGGGGCGACCCGAGCACGAGCCGCAAGTCGCCGGGTCGCACCGAGTACGAGGCCATCACCCTCGAGCGGGGCGTCACCCACGACCCGGAGTTCGAGGCCTGGGCAGCCAAGGTCTGGCAGATCGGGGCCGGCCTCGGGGCGGAGGTGTCGCTCCTTGATTTCCGCAAGGACGTGATCCTCGACTTCTACAACGAGGCGGGACAGCTCGCCATCAGCTACAAGATCTACCGCGCCTGGGTGTCCGAGTACCAGGCGATGCCTGACCTGGACGCCAACGCGAATGCGGTGGCGATCCAGCACATCAAGCTTGAGAACGAGGGCTGGGACCGGGACGTGTCAGTGACCGAGCCTACCGAAGCGAGCTATACCTCATCGCATGCTTAGGCGCGCGCCGCGCCCCCCTTTGCCAGAGGGGTGCGGGGTGCCCGCTCCCAAGTGTTCCCACTTCCAATGCGGACTCTGACGCCGAATTTTGGAAGCATGAACCCGCTCCGCGGCAGGCTGCTGCTCGAGGCGTGGGAACGTGCTTCAGCAGGGGGTGACGCCGGCCGGGCGGCCGCGCTCCTGGCGGCGTCCTGCCCGGGGACGAGCGAGGGCCAATGGGCGGAACTCGGCATAGCCGAGTTGAACCTCGAGCTTGCCCGCCTCTGGCACGCGAGCTTTGGGGCCGCGCTCCGGGGCTGCCTGCCGTGCCCCGAGTGCGGGGTGCGGCTGGAATTTGACATGAGCGTGCCGGAGCTGGTCCGGCACCTTGAGGGCAAGCTTGGAGAGGAGACGGCGGAGTGGGCCGTTGGAGGCGACCGATTCATCCTGCGCCGGGCCAACACGCTGGACCTTGCGGCCGCGGCTGCGGCCGGGGCGGGGGAGGCGCGGCTCCTGCTCCTCGGGCGCTGCGTGCAGGTGAACGGGGTGACGGCCTCCGGCGGCGAGGCCAGGGAGGCGCTGCGCTCGTCGGAGGACCTCGCGGCGGCGAACTTCGAGCGCCTCCACGGTGCCGCGGAGGTGGTCTGCCAGGTCCGGTGCGCGGACTGCGGGCACTCCGAGGGTGTCGACCTTGACCTTGCCCGGTTTGTCTGGGCGGCTGTGCGCCACCGCGCGATCAGCCTCATGCGCGACGTGCACGAACTCGCCTGCGCCACCGGCTGGTCCGAGGACGCGATCCTTGGCATGAGCGAGTCCAGGCGGCAGGGCTACCTTGAGCTGATCCGGACATGAGTGACCTGCTTCAGCGCCTCGTCGATCGGGTCCGGCGACCCCAGGCGCCGGTCCAGCCGCTATTGCCGTCGAGATTTGCCCCGTCCCCTGTCGCAACCCCGTGGCGCGGCGATGCCCCGGAGCCCCCGGAGCCAGCCATTCCCTTGGAACCGCCGAATCAGACCGACGCGGGGGGCGACCGTGGCTCGGGTGCACTTGCGAGCCCGCCGCGTGCCGCCGATGCGAGCCGTCCCGACAGGGAGCCGCTCCCCGACCCGGCGCCCGTGCCGCCCGCAGCAAGGGGCTCCCAGCGGCGCCCGGAGCGACGGCCCGCTCCCGACGACGGCGCTCGGGCCGGCGAACCCGTGAGCGCGCGGGTCGCGACCGCCGCGACCCCGCCTGTCGATCCCGCGCAGGGGAATCCCCGGGAGCCAGCCGCGATCGAGGCTTCACGAGGGGACCGCCCGCCCGTTGCGGCGCCGGTGCCCGTCCTCTCGGACGAAAAGGGGGGGACGGTCCCCTCGCTGCGCCCCGGGGCCGTCCGCGGGCTCGCGGCGAAGGAGCCCGCGGGTGCGCCGTCAAGCGGGCACGCAGGCGCGACGCCAGGGGAGCCCGCGCCCCGTCCTTTCCCGGCAAAGCCCACGTCGATTCTGCGCGGTCCGTTTGCGGCTGCGGCCACCGGTGCTGTTTCGCCAGTGCCGGTCACGAGGACGGAGATTCCCCGGGCCCTGTTCGCGAGGGCAAAGTCCCCGGCCGAAAAATCGTCCGCCACCCCCGTATCGGAGCCGGTTCTCAGGGCCGCGCGAAGACTGGCTTCGGTGCCTCCGGCCCGGACCGCGTTCCCGGGGCCCGGGGCGGAGGCCGAGGACCTCCCGGGCGGGCGGGCGGCGAGGAGCGTGCCGGCTGCGCGCGAGGTTGTCCCGTCTCCGCCTCCACGGGCGACCGTCCTCGGTCAGGGACCCCGTCCGCGCGACGCAGAGGGCGAGCGCGGGATCGCGACCGAAGCGGCCGCGTCCGATGCGCGGCCGGCGACCCCCGGGCAGCGCCGCGACGCAAGAGCCCGGGACTCCCGGCGGGCGGACGACGGGGCAGGGCCGGTCGAGGTGCATGTCTCGATTGGTCACATCGAGGTTCGTTCCGCGCAGCCAAAGGAGTCCGCCCCGAAGCGCAGGCCACAGCGTCCGCGCGTCACCCTGGACCAGTTTCTGAGCCAGCCCCACCACGGAGGCCCGAGATGAGCGACTATCTCGCAGTCGCCGGGGTAAGCGCCGTCCTCAAGTGGACGCTCCACAACGCCCTGGCCCTCGGCGGCCCGACCTCGATTGTCGATCCGAGCACGTCGGCGGTAAGCGTCGGGCCGCCCGACCTGATCGCGACGGGAGCGGAGGAACCGGTGCAGCTGAACCTGTTCATGTATTACGCGAGCCTCAACCAGGCGTACCGGAACCTCGGCCTTCCCTCCATGGACCGCCAGGGCCGGACGCTCAGCAACCCGCCCCTCGCGCTCAACCTCCACTACCTGGTGAGCGCCTACGGGAAAAACGAGTTCGACGCGGAGATCCTCCTCGGGTGGGCGATGCAGGTGTTCCACGAGAACCCGGTGCTCTCGCAAAGCGACATCAGCACGCTCCTGTCGTCGATTGCCGGGAGCGCGCAGCCCACCCAGGAGGTGCTTCTCCTCGTCAACACGACCCTCGCGAGCCAGGTCGAGTCCATTAAGATCACGCCCGAGGCGCTGTCCAACGACGAGATCTCCCGGCTGTGGATGGCCTTCCAGACCAACTACAGGACCACGACGTCCTACCTGGTCACCGTGGTCCTGATCCAGGGCACCGCGACCGTGAAGTCGAACCTGCCGGTGCAGTCGAGGCACCTCGCGGTCATGGCGCTGCAGCCGCCGACGATCAGGAACGTCTCGCCGACAAGCGCGGCACCCGGCGACATGCTGGTCGTGATCGGGCTGAATTTCCTGGGAGACGTAGCCGCCGACACGATGGTGCAGTTTGACGCCGACCCCCCTGTCGCGGCGTCGTCCGTCCTGGACTCGTGCGTGAGGATCGTGCTGCCGGCCACGCTGCCGGCGGGAGTGCGCTCGGTGCGCATCGTCCGCCAGGTGAGCTTCGGGGTCCCGACCGACCCGCACCAGGGATTCTCGTCAAACTCGGCGCAGTTCTTCCTGGTGCCGACCATCACGACGACTCCCGTCACCGCGGCAATCACCACGACGCTCACCCTCACAGTGACGCCGCCCGTGGGGCGCGAGCAGCAGGTGGCGCTCATGGTGGGCGACAGCTCGGTCTCGCTGCCGGCCCGCCCCTCGAGCGCCCCGGACTTCTCCCCGACCCTAGCCTTCCCCATCCCGGCGGACTTCCCGTACACGGTGCCGCCCACGTCGCTGCCCGTCCGCGTGCAGGTGGACGGAGCCCAGAGCCGCCTCACGCTGGACCAGACCCTCGGGAGCCCGACCTACGGGCAGTTCCTGCCCCAGGCGCAGATCACCGGCCCATGAAACCGCAGGCCCTGGAACCGCAGCAGCAGTGGCTCTCGGACGCGCTTGAGCGGGTCCACCTTGCTATCACGGCCGGCTCCCCGGCCCCCGGGGACTCTCCCGCTCCGGCGGCGGCGCCCGAGGGCGCCGCCACGCCGCTCGACCACCTGCAGCGGGGCTTCGGGCTCAGCCCCTTCGAGTGCGACCTCCTCATCCTGTGCCTCGGTTCGCAGCTCGAGGGCCGCTTCGGCGCGGCCTGCGCGGCGGCGCAGGGCAACCCGGCGAGGGAGTTCCCGACCTTCGCGCTCGCAATGGGGGCCCTTCCCGGCGCCCACTGGAGCGCCCTCTCGCGCGAGCGGCCGCTTCGCTACTGGCGCCTGGTCGAGATCGGCCCGGGCGAGCGCCTGGTCGACAGCCCGCTCCGCATGGACGAGCGGGTGCTTCATTTCCTGGTCGGGCTCGCCTGCGTCGACGAGCGCCTGGAGCCGTCGGTCCATCCGCTGGCCGAGCTTGGGTCGGCGCCGTCGGAGGCGCAGCTGCGCTGCGCGCGGACCGCCGCCCAATACTGGTCGGGACCCGCCCCGGCCCCCGGCGAGAGGAGGCCCGTCCTCCTCGTGGGCAGGAGGAGCTTCGAGCAGCGGCTCGTGGCCCAGGAGGCCTTCAGGGCCGTGGGGCTTCGCCCCCAGGCCCTGCGAGTTGCGGACATCCCGTCCGGTCCCGCTGACCGCGAGCAGCTTGCCCGGCTCTGCAACCGCGAGATGGTGCTCGACGGCTGGTCCCTCTACCTGCAGACCGACGACCCGGAGGACTCCGACGGCGGGCGCCACCTGTCCGCGTTCCTTTCGCAGCTGCGGATGCCGGTGGCGGTCGAGGTCCGGGAGGGCTCGGCCCTCGAGAAGATTGACGGCCTGCGGATCAGTGTCCCGCCGCTCGACTACGCCGAGCGCCGGGCCCTCTGGGCCGAGAGCCTCGGCGCGTGCGCCGCCGGGATGAACGGGCAGCTGGACCGGATCGCGGAGGGCTTCAACCTCGACGCGACGGCGATCCGGCTCGCGGGCGCCGTGGTCCGGGGCGCCGCCGGGGGCGATCCCGACCCGGGCCGGCTCGCGTGGCAGGTGTGCCGGACGCACGCGCGCAGGTCCCTGGACAACCTCGCCCAGCGGATCGAGCCCAGGAGCGTGTGGGACGACCTCGTGCTTCCGCCGCTCCAGACCGACATCCTTCGCCAGATCGTCGTCCATGTGCGCCACCGGCCGCTCGTGCACGGCCAGTGGGGCTTCGGCAGGAAGTACGGGCGGGGGCTCGGGGTCGCGGCCCTCTTCGCCGGGGGCAGCGGCACCGGCAAGACGATGGCGGCGGAGGTCATCTCGGTGGAGCTCGAGCGCGACGCGTACCAGATCGACCTCGCGTCGGTCGTGAGCAAGTACATCGGGGAGACGGAGAAGAACCTGCGCCGGATCTTCGACGCCGCGGACGAGAGCGGCGCCGTCCTCCTCTTCAACGAGGCCGACGCCCTCTTCGGCAAGCGCAGCGAGATCAAGGACAGCCACGACCGCTACGCGAACCTCGAGGTGAGCTACCTCCTGCAGCGCATGGAGTCGTACGAGGGCGTGGCGATCCTGACGACAAACATGAAGCACGCGCTCGACCCGGCGTTCCTTCGGCGCCTGCGGTTCATCGTGCAGTTCCCGTTCCCCGACGCCGCGCAGCGGCTCGGGATCTGGCAGAAGGTCTTCCCCGCACAGACGCCCCTGGGCCGGCTGGACTACCGCCAGCTGGCGCAGATGAACATATCCGGCGGCATCATCCGCAACATCGCGATGCAGGCGGCGTTCCTGGCTGCGAGCGAGAACGGGCCCGTGGGGATGGAGCACATCCTGCGCGCGGCCAGGGTCGAGTACGCCAAGATGGACAAGCCCCTGACCGGGACGGAGACGGGGGGGTGGTCATGAAGCCGGCGCCCAGGCGGGAGCCGGCGGCGGCGCGGGGCCGCGGGGGCGGCGCGGGGGCGATCCGATTCCATATCGGCCGCCTCTCGCTTCCCGACATGTCGCGCGCGGACGCGCAGAGGGTCGTGGGCGCGATGAGGCTCGAGCTCACGAGGCTCGCCGGCGCGCTGCCGGTGCGGGGCCTGCGCAACCGGAGGGTCGCCGGCCGCCAGGACGGCGGGACGCTTCGGGCCGGGGCGCGCCCCGAGGAAATGGGCGAGCACCTGGCCGCACAGATTTATAGGAGGCTCTCGCCATGAGGCGGCGCCCCGCCGCCGATCGCGCGCCCGAGCGGACAAAGGCCGCATCACTCCCGTCCCCACGCCACCATGCCTGAAATCTCCCCCAAGCTCCTCAAGGGCGCGATCGTCTCACTCGACCCGGACACGGGAATTCCGCTCGGGATCATCGCGCTCCAGTACAACCCGGACTCCCTCACGAGGACCCTCCAGCCCCAGACAATCGGCGACGAGCCGGACCGCACCGAGATCCTGCGCCTGAAGGGCCCGCCGATCGAGACGATCAAGTGCACCGCGGAGATCGACGCCACCGACCTCATGGCGGCGGGCGACCCGACGACGCTCAGCTTCGGCATCCAGCCGCAGTTGTCCGCGCTCGAGCTCCTGGTCTACCCCTCGAGCACCGACCTGATCCTGAACGAGGCCCTGTCCCTGCTTGGGACAATCGAGATCGTGCCCATGGAGTCCGCCCTGACGCTGTTCGTCTGGAGCAAGACGCGCGTCATGCCGGTCAGGATCACGGACCTGAGCGTGACCGAGGACGCCTTCGACCCGCAGCTTAACCCGATCCGCGCGACGGTTTCCCTCGGGATGCGCGTCCTGAATGTGAACGACGTCGGGTTCCTGACCCCGGCGGGCGCCCTCTACATGATCTACCAGCTGCAGAAGGAGGGCCTTGCGGCGCTCTCGGCGGCCTCGGCGATAGTCCAGCTCGGATAGGACGCACGACCCCGATGAACCCCGCATTGCAAGCGATGATCCAGTCGGCCGCCGGAACCGGCGGCCCGACGAACCCGAGCAGCCGGTACCTCGGCACACCGATCGAGATGCTCACGCTGCCCGACGGCACCCAGGTCGCCTACCTGCAGCGCCGGATCATTCCGCAGGCCCAGATCTACGCTTCGGTGCAGAACTACTCGGTCGTGGACGGGGACAGGCTGGACAACCTCTCCTTCAGGTTTCTGGGCGACTCGATCCTCTACTGGATGATCTGCGACGCGAACGCCGCCAGCGACCCGGACTCGCTCACCAACCAGATTGGAAGCACGATCCTGATGCCTCTGGCGTCGGCACTACCCCCGGGGGCCCGCAATGGCTAGCGGACTCTACCTGACGCTGCTCATGGGCCCCATGGTGCCGGTCCCGGCGCCCAAGGTCCTTGTCGACGCGCTCACGTCGGTGGAGGTCACGGTGGCCTCCGGCCAGCAGAGCGGCTTCCAGCTCGTCTTCACGCTGGCGGACCGCTCCCCCCTCCAGACCCTGTTCCTGCTGGCCGCCAGCTCACCGGTCCCCGTCTGGCGGGTGGTGCTGTCGGTTACGATTGGCGGAATGCCCCAGGTGCTCGTGGACGGCATCATCCAGCACCAGCAGATAACGCCCGACGCGATGACGGGATCGGCCAAGCTCACGCTTTCGGGCAAGGACCTGACGGCCCTCATGGACCTGCAGCAGTTCCCCGGGCTCCCGTTCCCGGGGATGGGGCCCGACGTCCGCGTGACCACGATCCTCGGCAGCTATGCGGCGCTCGGCGTCGTCCCGTCGGTGGTCCCGGTCCTTTCGCCGGACGTGTCGGTCCCCACGCAGAGGGTATCCTCGCAGAAGGGCACGGATTTCGCCTACATCAGCCAGCTCGCCTCGGAGAACGGCTACGTCTTCTACCTGATTCCCGGCCCGATGCCGGGGACGAGCCAGGCGTACTGGGGTCCTGAGATCCGGATCGGTGTCCCCCAGCCGGCGCTCAACGTGAACATGGACGCGTGGACCAACGTCGAGAGCCTGAACTTCACCTATGCGCCGGAGACGGCCGTGACGCCGATCGTCTACATCCAGGACCCGCTGACCGGCGTGTCCGGGCCGGTGCCCATCCCGTCGGTCAACCCGCTCAGCCCCCCGATGGGCGCCGTCGTGCCCGTCCCCCAGCGCAATGAGAAGCTGACCAACACGGCGAAGCTGTCCACCTCGCAGGCCCTCATGCTGGGATTCTCCCGGGCGACGCAGACGGCGGATGTGCTGACCGGGGACGGCACGATCAACGTCCTGCGCTACGGACAGATCCTCAACGCGCGCCAGCTCGTCGGCGTGCGGGGCGCGGGAGTCGCCTTCGACGGGCTCTACTACGTCGATAGCACGACCCACCAGATCAAGGTGGGGGAGTACAAGCAGACCTTCAAGCTCAAGCGGAACGCGCTGATGGCGAACATCCCGTTCGTGCCCACGAGGCCCTACTGAAACAATGAACGAAGCCCAGAAATTCTTCGGCAAGTACCGCGGCACCGTGGTCAACAACATCGACCCGGCCCAGTCAGGCCGGATCCAGGTCCAGGTGCCCGACGTTGGGAACATGCAGGCGTCGACCTGGGCGGAGCCGAGCGCCGCGAGCGCGGGGACGCAGTCCGGATTCTACCAGATTCCCCCGGTCGGCTCGTCCGTCTGGGTCGAGTTTGAGCAGGGCGACCCCGATTACCCGGTCTGGAGCGGATGCTTCTGGGGATCGTCCGGATCGGTCCCCCCGCTGGCGCTGGCGGGTCCACCGGGGCTCCAGCAGATCGTCCTCCAGTCCGTCGGCGGGAACATCCTTCTCCTCAGCGACACGCCCGGGCCGAGCGGCGGCATCCTCCTGCAGAGCATCTCGGGGGCCTCGATCGCCATCAACGACTCCGGGATAACGATAAGCAACGGGATGGGAGCCACGATCACGCTCACGGGGCCGAGCGTCATGATCAACGACACGGCCCTCCAGGTCACCTGAGGCGCAAGCCGAACCCGCCACCATGCCCGGATTCCTACTCCATCAAGGCGCGACGGTCATGTGCTCGCACGGCGGCCAGGCCATGCCGACGGTGCCGAACCCGAGCGTCATGGTGAGCGGCCAGCCGACCGCCACGATCGCGGGGCCGTGGGCTGTCGCGGGATGCCCGCTCGTGCCGCCGGCGCCCGGCCCCTGCGTCACGGGGATGTGGACCGTCGGCACGACCCGGGTGACCTCGAACGGGACCCCGCTCGCCATCTTCAGCGGCGTGGCGGTCTGCGCCCCGAGCGGCACCCCCCTTGTCCCCGTCGTCTCGCAGACGCGCGTTACCGCAACCTGAGGCCGCCATGAACGTCAAATACCCCTACGGATTCGACAGCACGGGCTCCACGGCGCAGGACGACCTGGCCTGCCATATCAGGGACATGATCGAGGAGATGCTGTTCACGAGCCCGGGGGAGCGCGTCAACAGGCCCACGTTCGGAAGCGGCACGGCGACCCTTGTCTTTGCGCCGAACAGCGACGCGCTGGCCGCGGCGCAGCAGCAGGCCATCCAGGGAGGCCTCCAGCAGTGGCTCTCCGACCTGATCAAGGTGCAGTCGGTCGACGTCTCGGCCGAGGACGCGACGCTCCTGATCACGATCACCTACACGATCATCCAGAGCCAGCAGCAGCAGACCCAGCAGTTCGTGTTCGGCGCCCCCTCCCCCTGATGTACTGCTGCTCAAACAAGAACCGCCGGGCGCTCGTGCTGCAGGATCCGCTGCTGAACGGAATCGACTACCTGGAGGTGGCCGGCAACCAGCCCTGCGGAACGCAGCTCCTCCTGACGCTGCTCCACGACGCGAGAAGCGTCCAGCTCGGGCCCTCCCAGGTGGTCGTGACCGGGGGCGGCGCGGACGCCCAGGTCCAGGTGCTCTCGGTCGCACCGGGCACGAGCGACGCCCCCTTCGTCGTGACGGTCACGATCAGCCAGTCCGGGGACTTTGCGCCTTACACCCTGCGCCTCGTCGCCCAGCCGGGCGTCGAGGACCCCCCGGACGGGTTCGACCCCCAGCTCTGCGAGGTCAACTTCTCGTTCAAGGCGGGCTGTCCCGTGATCGGGGACTGCCTCGGCGACGCCTGCTGCCCGCCGGACCTTCCGCCGGAGCCGGACATCAACTACCTGGCGAAGGACTACGACGGCTTCCGGCAGGTGATGCTCGACCGGCTTGCGGTGCTCACCAGCACGTGGACCGAGACCCATGTGCCGGACATCGGGATCGCGCTCGTCGAGACCCTGGCGTACGTGGGCGACCACCTGAGCTACCAGCAGGACGCGGTGGGCACGGAGGCCTACCTGGACACGGCGCGCAGCCGGATCTCGCTGCGAAGGCACGCCCGGCTCGTGGACTACCGGCCGAGCGAGGGCTGCAACGCCAGGGCTTGGATCTACTTCCAGGTGGCAGGGAACACAGCGAGCCCCGTGACGCTCCCGACGCTGACGCCGGTCTTTCCCAGGGTCCCCGGCCTGCCCGCGTCGGTCGATCCCCTCGATTCCAGGCAGCAGCCCTTTGTCGCGCCGCTTCTCAAGAGCGCCCCCGCGTTCAGCACGATCGGCGCCGCGACGCTCTACCTGGAGCAGAACGAGATGCATTTCTACACGTGGAGCGACTCCAACTGCTGCCTTGGGACGGGCAGCACCCGCGCGACCCTGCTTGGGACCTTGAGCTCGCTCGCCCCGGGAACCGTGCTCATCTTTGAGGAGATCATCGGCCCGGAGACCGGGGACCCGGATGACGCCAATCCGGCGAACCGCTGGGCGGTGAAGCTCACGGGAGTGAGGACGCAGGACTACCTGGGCCGGCCGCTCGTGGATCCCCTCAATCCGCCGATCACGGTGACCGAGATCTGCTGGGGCGCGGCGGACGCGCTTCCGTTCCCGATATGCATCTCGTCCACGACCGACGAGGCGCACGGGCAGCTCCAGAAGGAGAACGTGAGCGTGGCCCGCGGGAACATCGTGCCCGCCGACCAGGGGCTCTGGGCCGGGTCGCCCGAGGACCTGGGCGCGGTCCCGGCCGCCCCGGAGGCGCTCGTCACCGAGAACACCTGCGCGTGCGGGGGCACGAGCCCGGTCGACCTGCCCCGGCCCCTTTTCTATCCGAGGCTCGCGAATTCCCCGCTGACCTTCGCTCTCCCCGTTGACGGCTCCTCGGCGTCGGCCTTCCTCGCGCCCCCCGCCTTCGGAGCCGCGGCGCCGGCGCCCGAGATCCAGGTCGTCGACGACAGCGGCAACACCTGGCCGGTTTTGAGCGACCTCCTGTCGCTCGACGAGACCCAGTTGGGGTGCGTCGTCGAGATCGAGTACAACGGGGCGGTGTTCCTGCGGTTCGGCGACGGGCAATACGGGGCGGCCCCGCCGGAGGGCGCCGAATTTCAGGCCACCTACCGCGTGGGCAACGGCGCGGTGGGCAACGTGGGCTACGACACCCTGGCGCACGTCCTCACCTCCGTGGCCGGGGTCGCGCTCGTGCGCAATCCGCTGGCGGCGGCCGGGGGGCTGGACCCCGAGACGATGGAGCACATCCGCCAGTGCGCGCCGTTCGCGTTCATGACCCAGGAGCGCGCCGTTACCGAGGACGACTATGGGACAATGGCGGAGCTCGATCCGGCCATACGCGAGGCCCGCGGCACGTTCCGCTGGACGGGGAGCTGGTACACCGCGTTCGTCTCCATCGACTCCGTGGCGGAGAACCTGCCCCCGGCGCTGGTGGCGTCCACGGAGCGGCGCCTGAACCTCCTGCGGATGATGGGGACCGACCTGGACGCGGAGGGGGCCGTGATCGTGGGGCTTCGGATCGAGATGTTCGTCTGCGTCGACTCCGGGCATTTCCAGGGGGACGTGGAGGCGGCCATCGGGAAGCTCCTGATCACGGGCGAGCAGTGCGGAGGGGAGCCCGGCATCCTGAACCCCGAAAATTTCACGTTCGGCCAGACCATATTCGCGAGCCCGCTCGTCGCCGCGGTCCAGGGGGTGGAGGGCGTCGCCGCGGTGACCTTGAGCGTGCTCCAGCGGATGGACGACCCGTCGATTGACGGCGCCACCCAGGGCTACCTCACGATGGGGCGCCTCGAGATCGCGCGCTGCGACAACAACCCGGACCGGGCGGACTGGGGCATCCTTGTCCTCAGCATGGGAGGGGGGCGATGAACTGCGGCTGCCAGGACGGCGGGCAGGCGATGTGCGGATGCTGCGCGGGCATCACGCGCCAGACGCCCCAGCCGATAACGAACAGGCCGAGCCTGTCGGCGATCCGGTACCGCGTCGGCACCCAGCCGGAGTTCAAGGCGAGCCTCTTGGCGGCGCTCTCGGACTCCAGCATGCCGGCCCTCGCCGGGCTCCGGACGAGGCTCGACAGCGACTTCACGATCGCGCTCCTCGACGCCTGGGCGACGGTCTCGGACATCCTGACCTTCTACCAGGAGCGGATCGCCAACGAGCTCTACCTGCGGACGGCCGTCGACCAGCGCTCCGTCTTCGAACTGGCGGCCCTCGTGGGCTACAAGCCGGCGCCGGGCGTCTCGGCCTCCGCCTACATTGCCTTCACGCTCAACAGCTCCCCCGGCTCGCCGGACAGCGTGCTGATCCCCTCGGGAAGCGCCGTCCAGAGCGTCCCGGGGCCCGGCCAGAACCCGCAGGTGTTCGAGACCTCCGCCGACCTGACGGCGCTCATCGAATACAACGCGATCCCCGCGCAGACGACCCTTCCCTGGAAGCTCTCGACCGGGGACTCCTCCCTGTGGCTCTCCGGGACCGCAACCGGCCTCAAGGTCGGCGACGCCATCCTCTTTGTCGGGCCGACGAGCGCCGAGTTTCATTATGTCACGTCGGTCGCCACTGACCCGGGGTCAGGCAACACCCTTGTCACGTGGGACCAGGATCTCAGCGTCGTCGGCGGGACCGGCGTTCAGGTGGTTGCCTTCAAGGCCAAGGCGCAGATTTACGGCGCACAGGCGCCCGATCCCCGGATGTTCTCAAATCACGTGCCCATCATGCGCTCGGCGGACTTCGCCGGCGGGCCGGACTGGGCCTTCGCAATCGCCAATTTCGGCTCGGGCACGGCCCAGGTCTGTCTGGACGCGATCTATCCGGGCCTCGCTCCCGGCGCGAGCGGAACCCAATGGGCATTGTTCGTGAACGCCGGGAGTCCCAGTCCACAGCAGCTGCTCTACTCTATTACGGCGGCGGATGAGTACGCGCCCATGCATTACACGCTGACGACGAAGACGACCCGGGTGACCCTTGCGAACGAGCAGGACCTGACCGCGGCGACCCAGTCGACCGTGGTGCCGACGCAGCTGAGCGGCCTTGTCTCAGGTTCCACGCGCAACTGCGTTGTCTACGTTCAAAGCAGCGAGCTCGCGCCCGCCGATCCGCCCTACGCGGGCCCTTGGAACACGTGGTCCGACTATCCGCAGTACGCTACGCAGCCGGGCATGCTGACGCCGGTCGAGGGCACGTCGCTGGAGGTGGCCGACGTCCAGGAGCTCGCCATCGGCCAGGCCGTGGCAGTTTTTGGCAGGTACCTGCGTCTCCAGGTGAACGGAGGGGGCGCGCGGTTCAAGCCGGCCGGCGCTTCGACATGGCAGCCGGTTTCCATGGATCAGGAATTCATCATTTCCGCATTTCCTCCGGAAAACGATACGTGGCAGGTCGTGACAACGAGCGGGGTGGCGGGCACGCTCAAGCTGGACGCTTCGGATCTCACGCTCGTGCCGTCCGCGAGCGCGGACCCGGCGGCAAGCGAGGCGGCAATTGTCCAGGAGGCGGTCCCCAACGGGTCGAACACGCTGCTCACCTTTTCGGCGGCACTCGCCGGAATCTACGACCGCGCCACGGTCACCGTGAACGCGAACGTCGCCCTTGCGACCGACGGCCAGACCGTGAACGAGATCCTGGGCAGCGGGGATTCGACGAATCCCGCCCTCCAGTTCACGCTCAAGCAGACGCCGCTCACCTACCTGAGCTCCCCGGCGGGCAATGGCGCCGTCTCGACGCTCCAGGTTTGGGTCAACAACCTCCAGTGGCACGAGGTCGGCAACTTCCTGGCTTCCGGGCCGAGCGACCGGGTCTTTGTCACCGTCATGAACGAGGACCAGAGCGTCACGGTCCAGTTTGGCGACGGCATTGCCGGGGCGCGCACCCCGACGGGCCAGATGAACATCCGCGCGGTCTACCGCGTCGGCATCGGGCTCGCCGGGATGGTCCAGACGGGCCAGTTGACCCAGCCCCTGGCCCGGCCCCAGGGGCTCAAGAGCACGACAAACCCGTCGCCGGCGACGGGCGGCGGGGACCCCGACACGGCGCAGACTGCGCGCACGGGCGCGCCCCTGAACGTGATGACGATCGGCCGCGTCGTCTCGCTCGACGACTACCAGAATTACGCCCTTGTCTTCGGCGGGATTTCGAAGGCGCTTGCGACCTGGACCTGGTTCAACGGCATGCGCGGCGTTTTCCTTTCGGTCCTGGGTCCTGCAGGCGCGGCGGTTGGCCCGCCGACGACCACGGACCTCATCACCGCGTGCGCAAACGTCGGCAACCCCCATGTCGCCGTCAAGGTCGGGTCCCAGCCGCCGGTTCTCTTTGACGTGGGCGCGCAGGTGCAGGTCGACACCAACGACTACAGCCCGACGCTCGTCCTGGCGCAGGTATGGGCGGCGCTTTCGGCGGCCTTCGGCTTCGACCAGCGCCAGTTTGGCGAGGGCGTCGCGCAGAGCGAGGTGGTCGCCGTCATCCAGCAGGTGCCCGGCGTGATCGCGGTCGAGATCACGGCATTCTACAATGCGAACCTGGGACCGGCGCCCGGGGCCCTGCCGTCGGTCCTTCGGGCATCGGCTCCCGTCCCGGGCTCGGGCGGCACGCTGACGCCCGCGGAGCTGCTCGTGATCGATCCCGCGTGCCAGGGCCTGATCGTCCCCTGGGCGCTCCAGACAGCATGAGCTTCACTCCCGAACAGATCTACGAGCTCCTCCCCGCGATCTACCGCGTCCGCGACGCGGAGAACGGGGAGCCGCTGAAGGCGCTCCTCTGCGCGATCTCCGAGCAGGTCGGCGTGATCCAGGACAACCTGGGCCAGCTCTACGCCGACGAATTCATCGAGACCTGTGCCTCGTGGGCCGTGCCCTACATCGGGGACCTCGTGGGCGCGGAGCTGATCTACGAGCTCGACGGGGGCATCGGCCAGAGGGCCTACGTCGCGAACACGATAGGCTACCGCCGGCGGAAGGGGACGCTGCTCGACCTGGAGCAGGTGTCGATGGACGTCTCCGGCATGCCGTCGGTCTGCGTGGAATTCTTCAGGCGGCTCATCACGACCCAGAGCATGCGCCACATCCGCCTCCAGAACACGGCGACTCTCGCGCTTCGCAGGGGGGAGGAGCTCGACCGGCTCGGCACCGCGTTTGACACGGTCAACCGGACGATCGACGTGAGGCGCATCGCGCCGCGCGTCCGCAAGATCCCGGACCCGGACCCGGCGCCGCTCGACATCAACCTGCACGGGGGCGGCAGGTTCAATATCCCGGACATCGGCATCTACCTGTGGCGGTGGGAGAGGGACCTGACGGTCGCGGGCGCCCCGGCGTACCCGCTCGACGGCAAACGCTACATGTTCAGCCCCTTGGGCCAGGACATGCCGCTCTTCAACGCGGTGGCGCCGCGCGTGGCGTTTGCCGGGCTCACGAAGCGCCTCGACGTGCCCCAGCCGATCCGGCGCCGCGAATTCCGCGGGGACATCCCCGCCTTCTACGGCCCCAGCATCCAGCTGACGGTGGACGGCCTTCCCGCCCCGGCGTCGCAGATCTGCTGCCGGGACCTTGCCGACGGCCCCGGGGGGCGGTGGGGCCGCGCGCCGGCGGGAAAGATAGCGATCGATCCCATGCTGGGGCGGATCGAGTTCGCCGCGGACCTCCCCGTCCCCGGCGAGCTGCTGGTCTCCTACAGCTACGGATTCGGGGGTTTTCTGGGCGGAGGCGCCTACCCCCGGACCTGCAATCCCCCGTCCGTTCCGACATTCACCGCCCAGGTCGGCACCCAGGAGACCCCCACGATCGAGGCGGCCGTCGCCGCCTGGAACCAGCTGCCGCCGGGAGCGACCGGCCTCATCCTGCTGCCCGGCTACCTGTCCCTTGACGCCGAGCTGACGGGTGTGTCGGCGATCACGCTCCCGTCCACGAGCCAGCTCTGGATCCTTGCGGCCGAAATCCACGCGGACGGTGTCCCGAGCTACACAAGCTCGTGCACGACCCTGTCCGGGAACATCCACGTCCAGGGGGTCCAGGTCCCCGGCCCCGACGGCGAGGTCCTCACCCCGGGCGCGCTCATGGTCAGCGGGCTCTGGATCTCGGGCGCGGTCAGGATCGATGGCGATGCGGCGAGTGTCAGCCTCATGGACTCGACGCTCGTGCCCGGGATTTCCCTGACCCGCTGCGGCCAGCCGGTCGAGCCCGGAGAGCCGAGCATCGTGGCTGCGGCCGAGGGGGTGGCCCTGGTGCTTTCCGCGTGCGTCACCGGCCCCATCGGCCTTGCTGCCGGAGGAAGCGCGTGCCTGAGCTCGTGCATCATCGACGCCTGCAGCCCGGCCGGCGTCGCGTATGCGGGGCCGGACCTCGCGTCCGAGGGGGCCGACCTGCGACTCGAGGAATGCACGGTCATCGGGAAGGTGTGGACGCGGACGATGCAGCTCGCCTCCAACTCGATCTTTGTCTCCAGGAGGGCGCGCCTTGACCCGTGGGAGGCGGCTGTGTGGTGCAGCCGCAGGCAGTCGGGCTGCGTCCGGTTCTGCTTCGTGCCGAACGACTCGATCACTCCCAGGCGCTACCGCTGCCTGCCGGATGTCCCCGCCGACGAAAATGCCCTTTGGCCCGACTTCATCACGCTCCAGTACGGCCAGCCCTCCTACGCGATGCTGAGCGGGTACGTCCCGACGGCGGTGTGGACCGGGGCCGACGACGGGGCGGAGATGGGAGCCTTCCACGCCGGCGAGGAGGCGCTCGGCGTCCGCAACGTGCAGCTCTGCGCGCCGGACTTCCTGCCGATCGGGCTCGAGTCGGGCATATTCCTCGTGCCCTCCGCGCCGCTCGTCAGGCGCCGCGAGCCCTTCGTGTACGGATACGGCGCGTTTCCCGCCGCCGCGTGCCCCCCCGGGGACGCGGGCCTCGACGAACTGGCGTTCCTCGGAATCGCAGCCCACCTCATCTAGCCCATTTACCCAACCCGTTACCCAAAGAAAGGCGCATCCATGAAAGGCGACTTCAGCCGCATCAGGCACAACATCGACAAGCACTACACCGCGGTGCTCCAGCAGCAGGGGCGCGTGGCGCTGGACGCCGACGTGAACGAGCAGTGCGCCATCGACGAGCACATTCGCGACACCGAGATCACCGACATCGTCGGACCCTTCGGCGGCCCCGAGGGCGACTGCGGCTTCAAGATCTCGGTCGTCACCCCTTCCAACACGATCGAGATCGCCCCGGGCCGCTATTACGTGAACGGGATCCTCTGCGAGAGCACGGACAGGGAGGTCTACACCTCCCAGAGGTACCTTAGCACAACCCCGTCGGCCGACGCGGACCTGCTTGAGAAGCTGGTGAACGGCACCGACAGCGCCGTCTGCGTCTACCTGGAGGTGTGGAAGCGGCTGGTGACGGCGCTCGACGACCCATGCCTGCGGGAGCCGGCCCTGGGCCAGGCCGACACGACGGCCCGCTGGCAGACGGTCTGGCGTGTGGTGGCGGAGGCCTGCACCGACACGGGCGACCCGGCGGCGCCGCGGGACGCGAACCGGCTGGCGCTGTTGGGCAGCCAGGGCAATTGCTGCTGCGCCGGAATGTACAACCCCGCAAGGCCAAAGGCGTCGGGAACCCTGAGGGCGAAGACGTCCAAGGACTCGAACGACTGCTCGTGCGAGCCGACACCGCAGGCGGGCTACCGCGGCCTCGAGAACCAGCTCTACCGGGTCGAGATCCACAAGGCGGGCGACGGCACGAGCGCCACCTTCAAATGGTCCCGTGAAAACGGCTCGGTCGTGTCCGCGGTCGAGCCGGGATCCTCCGGCGCGAACCTGGTCGTCAGCAGCCTCGGGCCGGATCCGAACCTCGGATTCCAGGCGAACAACTGGGTCGAGCTGACCGATGACAACAACCAGTTTGGGACGCCGCCGAACCAGCCCGGCCTGCTCTACCAGGTCCAGGAGCCGCTTCCCTCCTCGCTGACGCTTGTGATCAAACCGCCGGCGTCGGGAATAGATCCTGGCCGGAACGCGCGCGTGCGCCGCTGGGACCAGTTTGGAGGCTCCGCGAACTCCGACGGGATAAGCGTCGCCGCGGACACATGGATCACGCTCGAGAACGGCATCCAGGTCAGGTTCTCCCAGGGCAACTACGAGCCCGGCGACTACTGGCTCATCCCCGCGCGCACCGCGACCGGCGACATCGAGTGGCCCCCCTGCGGGAGCGACGGGCGCGAGCACCAGCCTCCCTACCGCACGATCGTCGAGCGGGCCCCGCTCGCGTCCATCACGTGGACGGAGGCCAACGGGTTCCATGTCGACGACTGCCGGCGCTGCTTCAACAACCTGACGACGCTCACGCAGGAGGAACACGCCAGCTGCTGCACGTTCAAGGTGGGCGACGGCAAGAATTCGTTCGGCGATTTTGAGACCATCGGCGAGGCCATCGCGAAGCTTCCGCCCGAGGGCGGGGAGATCTGCGTCCTCGGGGGGATCTACTACGAGAACGTTGAAATCTTCGGCAGCGTCGACATCACGATCGTCGGCTGCGGGGCGGATACGAGGATTGCGTCGCCGAGCCTCAAGCCCGGCTCGACAGCGAGCCCCAACGGCCTGCCCGTCGTCTGGATCGCGGACTCGCAGCATGTGAAGCTCCTGTCGCTTGTCGTCGAGGCGGACGAGGGGTGCGTGGGCGTCCTCCTGGGCGAATTCACCAGGCTCGAGGCCGTGGCGGCGATCGAGAACGCTCCGGCTGGGGGCCTCGGCGAGCCGGGGGTGGACGACGTCCTCCTGCAGGACCTGATCGTGATCGGCTCCGACGTGCCCGGGGTGTGCATGAAGGGGTCGGACGTGGTGCTCGAGCGCAGCACGGTCGCCATGGAGAACATCGCGGGCCAGTACCCGGCCGTCTATGCCGCGGGCGATGAGATCCGGATCTCGGAAAACTGGGTCGGGCTCACCACGTCGGCCGTCCTGCCGAACGTCGTGCAGGAGGACCTCAACCCTCGGTCTGCATCCGCCGATCCGCTCGTCCCCTACAAGGTCGGCGACATCCCGGCGGTGGGCGGGGCGGACCTGGCGCAGAGGGAGTTTGCAAGCAGCAACTTCCTGCGGACGCTCACGGTCGCCCCGGGGGGAATCCAGGTCGGGGGGATCTCCTCGGACATCTACATCCTTCGCAACGAGATCGAGGGCGGCTGCGGCAACGGAATCACGCTCGGGAGCCTGGTGCTGGTCGACCCCACGGGCAGGGTGGTCGGCGGCTCGGTGGGCTTTCCATCGCAGCACCAGTCGTCCGGCACGCCCTGCGAGGTCAGCTACGCGCTGCCGACCCAGTACGCCTACACCGCCAAAGGGGACCTCGGGCGCCTCGTCATGGAGGGGCGGCTGGCGGACGTCCATATCGAGAACAACCGCATCCGCGACATGGGTCTCTGCGGGATAGGTCCCGTGGGTTACTTCGACCTGAGCGCGAACGCTGAGATCGCGTCAGTAAACGGGCTCTTCATCATTCAGAACGAGATCGCGTCGTGCATGAACCAGTCGATCGCGAAGCTGAGCACGAAGGAGAGCGCCTACCTGGGCTACGGGGCGATCAGCCTCGCGGACGTCGCCGAGCTGGTCGTGCGCGACAACGAGATCACCAACTACGGCGTGGCGCTCACCGATCCCGTGTGCGGCATCTTTGTGCTCCACGGCGAGGTGATTGAGATCAGCCGCAACCACATCACCGACAACCGCAACTACACGGCCGCCGAGCTGAAGGGCGTCTCCGGCTTCCGGGCGGGAATCTCGATCGTGATGGTGACGCCGCCCGCATCGGCGAGCGACCTAGCCTCGGCCTTCGCGGGCAGGATCGTCGAGGCGACCAAGGATCCGGTGCGCACCGTGTACTCGAGCGAGGTCCCGGCGCTCCGGATCCAGGAGAACGTGGTGGAGGTCCCCGCGGGAATCGCCCTCTCCGTCCTCGGCCTGGGCGCCTTTGAGATCCTGGGCAATCATTTCGCGTCCGGCGGGCCGGGGAAGACGGGGAGCGGCGTCCTGGCTCTTTCTGTCCTGGTCATCAATTTCGGCTCGCCGCTCGAGTTCTCCATTCCCGTCACCCGCGTCGCGGACATCGTCGCCTTCCTGGTAGCGAAGAACGAGGGCGCCGGAAACGCGGCGGCCTTCTTCGACCTGGTCACGACGAGGAGCCTCGTCGGGTCGGTGGCCCCGGGCCCGGTGCTCTTCAGCCAGAACCGGTGCTCGCTCAGGCTGGGGACGGCCAGGACGGAATCACTCTCCTCGGTCTTCATCGTCACCCTGGACGACCTGGGCTTCCACGACAACCAGTGCTGGCTTAATGCGACGTCGGACGATGTCAGGGTGGCGATGGATGTCCTCCTCTTCGGGATCACCGTCCGGGCGACAAGCAACCGCCTCCAGGAGCCGTGCGGATCGGTGATTCTTTCGGGCTTCGCCGCCGGGTTTGTGACCATCGCGTCGCTCAACATCTCGTCCAACGGGCTTCTCGGGATCCCGCTGACGCCTCTCTCGATATCGAACTACGCTCTGTGCCCCGCGCTGAAGCTGGCATTCTCCTAACCGATCAACCCAAAGGTGACCTATGGCTGACAAACAAACCGGCGGATCAACGATTCCCCGCGACCCCGTGGAGGCCGGCAAGAGCCTGCTGCAGAACGGATGGGCGTCGACGGTTGACACGCAGACCTCGCAGCAGCTGACCGGCATCGGCCTCGTGCGCCAGGCCAGAGTCAACCAGCAGCAGCGTGAGGTCGCCGCGCTCGCCGCGCAGAACGGCGCCACCGACCCCGGGGTCGTCGCCTTGCAGGCCTCGATCGCGAGCCAGCAGTCGCTCGTGACCGTCCTCGGCGTGACCCGCGACATCGCGACGACACAGGCGCCCGCCGTCCCAGCGAACGGCTGGGTCCTCCAGGGACGGGTGAGGAGCAAGACGCTGGCGGCCGTGGCCAAGCTGAGCGTCTGCCTTGTCGACGAAACGAAGTCCTGGCTGAGCGCGTACGGCTATTCGTACACGGACTCCACCGGCTATTTCAGCATCCCCTTCGACCCGGCCGCGTCCGGGGCTAACCCGCCCGCGACGCCGTTGAGCGCCTACCTAGAGGTGCTGAACAAGTCGGGCAAGGCTCTCTACATAGACGAGGCTCCGTTTACGATCGCGACCGGAGCGAGCGTGTACCGGGACGTCGTGTTGAGCAGCCTGACGCCGCTCGGCAACCCTCCCCCGGGGGCGACCAGGTTTCAATTCGTCGAACGGCCTTCGCCGGGCGCGCCTCCGGCCGCGGGCTCCTGAATGAGCGGTCTGCGACATCCTCCCATGAGAGCCGTCTGGTCCTACTGGAGCAGGCCGATCGAGGCCCACAAGGAAGGCAACGCCTGGTGCCAGCCGATCCACCACCTCCTGGCGTGGGGGCTCTCGGTGCGCACGGCCATGCGCCACTATCCGGAGAGCGTCCTCATCACGGACAATCCGGGCAGAAGGCTCCTGGTCGACCGCCTCGGGCTGCCGTTCACCCACGTCTCGACCGAGCTCGAGCGCCTGCGCGGCGTCGATCCCAAGTGGTGGGCCCTGGGAAAGCTGGTGGCGTACAGCCTCCAGGACCGGCCCTTCCTGCACGTGGACACGGATGTGTTCCTCTGGAACAGGCTGCCCGGCCATCTGGAGGAGGCGCCCGTATTCGCCCAGAACCCCGAATACCCCGGGGTCCACCCCGTGGGCGGCCCGGGGGGACCCCACGAGATCGAGCATGCCTTCGCCTCAGCCGGGGTGCAGCTGCCCGTGGAATGGCAGTGGGAGCGCTCGCGCGATGCCTCGCACTATCCCGAGGAGAACTGCGGCATCGTCGGCGGCAATCGGGTCGATTTCCTGCGGTACTACGCGAACCTGGCGCTCGACCTTGTGCTCAACCCGGGGCGCGCGGGGGCTTGGGCGCGCGTCGGCAACAAGAGCTACAATGGCATCGTGGAGCAATTTCTGCTGGCGGCCTGCGTCGGGTATCACCGGCACAATCCCCGGTCGCCATTCAAGGGGGTGAGGGTCGCCCACCTGTTCCGAAGCCACCCCGAGGCCTATGAATTCAAGCCGTCGCCGCCTGTGGGATTCACTCACCTGATGTGCGCCAAGTCCCATCCTGCCGTCGGACGGCGCATCGAGGATCGGGTCCGCCGGGAGGACCCGGAGTTCTTCCGGCAGTGCGAAAGGGTGGCCGCGGCCTGAGCATGGACGCGGGCTGGCGCGCCGTCCCCGACGACAATCTCCCCTATGAATAGACCAAAAACAGTATCAATACCGGGCAGCACGCGCACTCCGGTCCGGGGCGCCCGAGTCCTCGGACCCGTGTCGGAGGCCGAGCGCATTGAAGTCACCGTCAGGGTCCGCCGCCGCAGGCCGCTGCCGCCTGCGGCGATCGACGGGCGCTCGGCGCCGCGCTCGCGCACCTATTTGAACCACAGGAAGCTTGAGTCCGAGTACGGTGCGGACCCGAAGGACATCAAGAAGGTCGAGGATTTTGCGCGCAGGAGCGGCCTGGTGGTGATCGATTCGAGCGCGGCGCGCCGCAGCGTTGCCCTCTCGGGAAGCGCGTCCGCGCTCGGACGCGCGTTCGGCACGAAGCTGCTGGTCTGGGCGCACGCGGGGGGGACCTACAGGGGGCGGACGGGGCCGGTCAGGCTGCCGGCCGCCCTGGACAAGATCGTCGTGGGCGTCTTCGGGCTTGATAACCGCCCGTTCGCGAGGCCGCATTTTGTGCGCCGGGCCGACGCCGCGGCCGCCTCCGGCGGCTATACGCCGCCCCAGGTCGCGAAATTCTACGGCTTCCCCACGGGAGTCGACGGAACGGGACAGGTCATCGGCATCATTGAGCTCGGCGGGGGCTACAAGCCGGCCGACCTTCAGCAGTACGCAAAGCAGCTGGGCGTGCCGGTTCCGACCGTCATTCCCGTCTCGGTTGGCAAGGGCGGCAACCATCCCACCAACGCGAACAGCGCGGACGGCGAGGTGCTGCTCGACATCGAGGTCGCGTCATCGATCGCCACAGGCGCCAAGATCGTCGTGTACTTTGCGGCGGGAGCCTCCGACCAGGACTTCCTCGAGGCCATCACGCAGGCAGTCCACGACAGCACGAACAAGCCCACCGTCATCTCCATCAGCTGGGGGGGGCCGGAGGCGTCGGCCGAGGCCAGCTTCCAGACCGAGTTTGACCAGGTCCTCCAATCGGCGGCATCGCTCGGGATAACGGTCACGATCGCCTCGGGGGACAACGGGGCGGCCGACGAGGGCCCGAACGAGTGGGACAACGAGCCCCATGCCGATTTTCCTGCCTCCAGCAGCTATGCGCTGGGCTGTGGGGCGACGAACATCCAGGTGGTCTCGGGAGCCATAACCACGGAGTCGGTCTGGAACCAGAACGCCGCCGACACCGAGCAGGATTCGTTCGGCTCCAGCGGGGGCGGGGTCAGCGAGTTCTTCGCGCTCCCGTCCTTTCAGGCCGCCGCCGGGGTGCCGGTCAATCCGGTCACCGGCAAGGCGGGAAGGGGGGTGCCGGATGTCACCGGCAACGGCGATCCCGCAACGGGGTACGTCATCCGCGTCGACGGGGAGCAGGCCGTGATCGGGGGCACGAGCGCGGTGGCGCCGCTCTGGGCCGCTCTCATCGCACTCATCAACCAGAAGCTCGGCATCCGCGCGGGATACATCAACCCGCTGCTCTATGCCAATCCCGGAGCGCTCCGCGACATCACGCTGGGCACAAACGAGGTGGGGTCGAATGGGGTCGGATTCGCAGCGGGACCCGGGTGGGATGCGTGCTCCGGGCTCGGCAGTCCGAACGTGCCCAGTCTGGTGGCCGCCCTTGGGGGCGAGGCGCCGCCGGCGGCGAAGGCCGCCCGCGCCTCCCGCTCCGCCCCGCCGCCTCCGCCGACGCCCCCCCCTCCCGCGCCGGCTTCCCACACCCTGATCGTGGAACCCGACGACGGCCGCGCGCTCGTGCTGCAGCTTCTCGGCGCTGCAAAGACCTCGATCGACCTGACAATCTACGAGATAAGCGACTCGCAGATCATGGCCGCTCTCACCTCCGCCCAGTCGAAGGGAGTCATTGTTCGGGTTCTGTACAACTGGTATTCGTTCCAGCCCGAGATGCAGCAGCAGACCATCACCCCGGCGGTCACCGCGCTTTCCAAGGCGGGTGTCCAGTGCCGTCAGGCCCCCCGGGTCTTCGAGGTGACCCATGAGAAGGCATTCGTTATCGACGGCGCCACGGCCATCATCATGTCGTTCAACCTGGTCAGCAATTATTTCGGCGTCGTCAGCCCCGGCGACACCGCCACCCGGGACTTCGGGATCGTGACGACGGTGCCGGCGGAGGTGGCCGAGGTGGCCGCGGTGTTTGATGCCGACTGGAACAGCCAGGCGATCACGCCCGCGGCGCCGTCCCTCGTTTGGAGCCCGGTCAATTCCCGGGCGAAGCTGACGGCGCTGATCAACGGCGCGAAGGCGACCCTCGATGTCTACTGCGAGGAGGCGAGCGACCCGGGAACGCTGGGCGCGCTGGTGGCGGCGGCGAAGCGCGGCGTAAGGGTGCGCTACATCGCGGCCGTCCTTTCGGGGAGCGGGAAGACGAACGGCAACGCGCAGGGCGTGACCTTCATGAACGCGGGAGGGGTCTCCGCCGTCTGCAAGAGCTTCCTCTACATCCACGCCAAGATGGTGCTGGCGGACCAGGGGTCTCCGGGGGCTTCGGCCTACATTGGATCCGTCAATTTCTCGTGCACGTCCCTGAACGACAACCGGGAATGCGGCATCATCGTGACCGAGGCGGCGATCCTGCAGCGCCTCGGGGCCACCTACCAGTCGGACTGGGCCCAGCCGAGTGTCGCGGTCGTTCCCGACAACAGCCCCCTGAGCCCGTGTCCCGCGAACAAGGCGGCCCTGGACCAGGCAAGGATCGCTCAGCGCCAATGAAAGTGCCGGGCCCGCCTTCCAGGAGGCCCCCCCCGGCCCGGAGGGCGGGCGTCAGCGGCGCCTTCGAAGCCGCGTGAAGACGAGTGACACGATCAGGAACGCGGCGCCAAGCACCAGGAAGGACAGGTTCCGGAAGAGGGGCTCAAGCCTGCTGATCCCGATGATGACCAGGTAGAGGGCCGTCAGCACGAGCGTGGCGTGGGCCATCCAGCGGTACTTGGGATTGTGCAGGATTGCCGCGATCGCGTAGTAGAGGAGCGCTGCGCCGACCCAGGCCAGGCCCACCCAGGCGACGGGCACGAGGTGATAGAGGGCGTACGGAAAGACGAGGAACGCGACGACCAGGTAGGCGTTCCGCATGAACTCGGTCTTCAGCTCGAGGCGCCTCTGCTTCCAGCCGAGGAGGCGGGCCGTGACGAGCGCCACGACGCCGAAGCCGAGGCTGATCCCGCGCTCCTCGCGGGCGACGGCAACGTAGCACGCGAGGATCCCGAGGTAGATTGCGAAGTTGGCGACGATGATGAAGCGCGAGCGCAGCCAGATCGCCGTCGCGACCACGATGACGCTCTGGACCGACAGCCAGACGAAGACATCCGGCGACTGCGTGGACTTGATGATCGCGAAGCTGAGGGCCGCGAAGCCCGACATCGCGCAGACAAAGGAGCCGATGCCGTCCTTCCAGCCCGAGTGGACGATGGCCAGGGCGAGCAGGACCGCGGACGCGGCAAGCTGCATTTCGGTGAACCGGGGCTCGTAGCAGGCCACGGTGTGCAGGAGGAGGATCGTGTAGCCCGCGAGGGCGTTCAGAAAGACGCTTGCGTCCGCCAGGGCGCTCCCCCGGGCGTTCCGGGTCGACCTGCGCAGCCCGAGGGAGAAGGCCGCGAGGCAGACGAGAAGGGTCCCGGGAGCCCAGCCCGTGATGGCGACCGGCTGCAGGGGGCGCCCCATGAACGGGTTGTTGAGCGCCCAGGCTGCGTACGCCGCATAGGCGAGGGGCATTGCGACGAGGATCGGCGCCGGCTTGCCGATCGACACGGCCGCGGCTGCGGCCGCCACGGAGAAGAGCGCGACGAGGCCCATGGCGAGCCCTGGCGAGCCGACGGCGACGGCCGTCGCGTACCCGGTGGCGAGCGCCAGTCCCAGGAGCCCGGGCGACCTGCGCCGGAGCGCGGCGGCCACGCAGGCCCCAGCGGTCAGCGCCAGGACAAGGCCGCCGGCGGCCGAGTCCGCGCTCAGGGTGTGCGGGCCCCCGAAGAAGCACAGCCGCAGGCTCGCGAAATAAACGAGCGCGAGTGCGGTCGCTCGGAGGGGGCCCGCGACGAGCCCTGCCTGGCGGCGGCCGAAGCCCGAGTAGGCGAGGAGCCCGCCGGCGAGCGCGTAGCCAAAAAGCGAGGGTACTGCGGACGGCAGGGCGGGATAGGGCAGGGAGAGCGTGAAGGCGACCCCGACCCCGAGCGCCGCGATGCCCACCCAGGCGAACCATTCCTGGCCGATCTTGAATTCGAGATCCTCGCCGGCCTTGGCCTCGTCCACGGGCCGCGGGGCGGCTCGCGGCGTCGCGGGCTCGTTCAGGCGCAGGTAGGTCTCGAGCCGGGCCACGCGGGCCTCGAGGCGCCTCAGGTCTTCAGCCGGGGCGCCGCGGTCGGGGGGCGGGTCGTTCGGCTGGTTTTCCATGGGTGGCTCAGCAGGCGGGCCGGCGCGACAATGCAGGTGCGATGCGGCCATCGGCCTGGATCGTCGAAACCGGAGGGGCATTTCGACTTGCTCTCATGTGGCGGGGGCATCCTAGCAGGCCCCGGGGGAGGGCGCCCGCCGCCCCTTGGCCAAAGCTGCGCATTTCTTGGGCGGCGCACTGCGCGGCTTTCGGTCAAAATCCGCCGCTTCCTTGGGGGCCTGGCGCGCCTGCGCCACCCCGTTCGGATTCGGGTGTCGGCATCTTGACTGGCCCGGCAGGAGGAGTAGATTGTCGCCGTGCGCTCGACCGTGTCATGGGTGGCGATCCTGATCGTTGCGGGGACGGGCGTGTTCCTGTGGCAGCGCTCTCAGATCACCCGCCTTCGCGCGCAGGTCGTCTGGCAGCAGGGCGCGCTCGAGGAAAATGAGCGGCGCGTGGACGAACTCGCCGCGGCGCTCAACGGCGAGGGCCGGAGGGCCCCGGCCGCCTGGGCCGCTCGGGAAGCCAATGCGCGCGGCGCGGCCCGCGGCCCGGATGCGACGGTCGCAGCCCTTCGGGCCGACGAGCGGCGCCTGATCCTCGACCAGTACAGCGACATCCTTGCCCAGATGAATCTTCCCGAGGAGACCGCCGCCCGCCTCAGGAACCTCCTGACCGACCGCGTCGAGGCGGTCCTGGACGCCGAGGACGCCGCCGAGAGGCAGGGGTTCGCCGTGGGCTCGGCGGAGACGGCCCGCGCCGTGACCCTCGCGATAGCGGACGTGGACCGGGACATCTCCGGACTCGTCGGCCAGGACGGCATCCGCAGGCTCGACGGCACCCCGCAGGGGGCCGCCCCCGAGCCGGTCGTGATCCCGGAGCCGGCGGCCCCGACCACGTTGGTCACGGTCGTCGTCCAGGCCCCGCAGGCCCCCTACTTTGATGATGCGGAGTCGGCCCCGGCGGCCGCCGACGCCACCGACACCTACGCGACCCCGTACTGGTTTTTCCCGACGGGCGGCTTCGCGGCGGCCCCGAGGGCCGAACGCCGGGGCGGCGGGGAGCACTTTGGCGGCGTCCGCCCGCGCCGCCTGTTCGTGCGGTATACGCCCCGGTGATGCCCGGGTCCGGTCGGAAGGCCTCCGCCAGGGCAGCACCTGCGCCCGCCACCTGCGGGCGCCGCGGCCCATTCCCATCGGCGCTCGGCCTCTTGGCGGGGGTCGCCGCCCTGCTCCTCGGGCCGGGATGCGTCTCGGCCGACCTCTCGAAGAATGATGCGGTCACGAAGGAGGTCGTCGAGTGCCTGCCCACGGACGCGCCCGCCCCGGCGGTCATCGAGAGCGCCGTCTGGTTTCCGAACGCGAGCGGCTTCGCCTCGGCCGGCTCCTCGGCGATGGGGCACGTGAGCGGCGTCCTCGCCCTGGCCGGCGACAGGCTCTGGTTCATGTCCTGGAACGAGCCAGAGCACCACTACGACATGGACCACGTCGTGTCCGTCGTGACGGCTGCGAGCGTGAGCGTCGACCGCGTCGGGCCCTCGGCCCTGCTCGTCGTCCAGTCGAGGAACCTGTCCTACGACTCGTACGAGCTCATGAGCGGGGGCGGGCTCGGGTCGGACCCGAAGGCGACCGATGCGCTCTACCAGCAGCTCCAGGAGCTTCGGCGGATGAATCCCCAGACGGAGCCGTAGGCCCCGCCGCTACTTGGCCAGCGTGCGGACGTAGCCCACGAGGGCCTTGATGTCGTCGTCCGGGAGCTTGTCGGCGAAGGGCTTCATCTTCACCTTGCCGTCGGATCCGGTCTCGCCCTCCTTCAGGTTCCTGAAGAGCTGGTCGTCGGTGAAGGTCTTCTGGTAGGCGCCGTCCGTCAGGTCCTTGACGCCGAGCTTCCTGCCCATCTTGGTCTGGCCGGCGCCGTCGTCGCCGTGGCAGGAGGCGCAGTGCGCCTTCCAGCTGTCGGGCGCCGCGGCGCGCGCGGCCGGGGAAGAAAGGAGAAGGGCCGAGGCCCCGAGACCGATGATCACGAGAATTTTCATTGTGTGCCTCCTGGCCGGAGTCTCCGACCGGACGCAGGGCCGGGCAAGGCCCATTGCTGCGCAGCAATTGGCCTTTCGCCATGGGTTAAAAGCGCAGCGATTATGACAAGATCCGCGCAGCCGGATTGTCCCGCTTAGGGCAGCATGGGGTTGTAACCGGGCGGCCTCGGCCGCCCCCGCTTTCATGCGGCCCTCAACCCATGGCTGGATGCTTGTCCGGCTGGCCACCGCCGGACTGGCCGCGGCTGTGCTCATTTCGCCGCTTCGCGCCGCCGATCCTGCCGCGGGCGGCGACCAGGCCTGCCTTGCCTGCCACGGCGACGTGCGCCTGTCGGTGAAGCGGGACGGCAGGAGCGTGTCGCTCCACGTCGACCCCCGCGAGGTCGGCCGCTCGGCCCACGCGGCCCTCAGCTGCACCGACTGCCACGACGGCGTCGACGCGTCGGCCCGGCCGCACCACGCGCCGGCCGCGGCGGTGGACTGCAGGGGATGCCACGAGGGGATCGCGAAGTCGCACGCATTCCACGGTGACTTTGCGGCGGCGCCCTTCGCGGCGACCGCCGAGACCGGCTGCGCGGACTGCCACGGGATCCACGGGATCGCGGAGGCGTCCGGGGCCAAGTCGGCGTTCGCCGGGCCGAGGCTCGCCGCCTCCTGCGCCGCATGCCATGCCGAGGCGGTCGAGCGCTTCCGGAACTCCTCCCACGGGGCGGCCCTCGCCGCGGGCAGCGCCGAGGCGCCGAACTGCCTTACCTGCCACCTGAGGCCGGTCGCCTCCGGCAGGGACAAGCTTCTTCTGAAGCGCGAGCAGACCCGGCTCTGCCTCAGCTGCCACCGCGACCAGAGCCGCGTGCTCGCGGATTCCTCCGTAAGCCGGGGCTTCATCGTCTCCTACGACGAGAGCGTCCACGGGATCGGGCTCGCGAAGGGCAACGCCCTGGCGGCCAACTGCGTCGACTGCCACGGGAGCCACGAGACCGCCGGGGCGTTGTCGGCGGGCTCGCGGTTCAACCCGAGGAACATCCCGGCGACGTGCGCCCGGTGCCATCCCGCGGAGGCGAAGGACTACGCGGTCAGCGCCCACGCGGCCGCGCTCAGGAAGGGGTTCGCGGACACGCCGGTCTGCACGACCTGCCACGGCGAGCACCAGATCCTCGATCCCAAGAACCCGAACGCACCGGTCTCCGCGCGCAACGTCTCGCAGATGGTGTGCGGCACCTGCCACGCCTCGGTGGCCATGAACGAGCGCTACGGGCTCGCGAGCGACCGCTTCCAGACCTTCGCCGACAGCTTCCACGGGCTTGCGACGCGCGGCGGCGCCGTGGTCGCGGTCAACTGCGCGAGCTGCCACGGGGCCCATGCGATCCGGCCGTCGTCCGATCCCCTCTCCCCGGTCAACCGCGCCAACCTGGTGAAGACCTGCGGCCAGTGCCACGCGGGTGCGGACGTGCGCTTCACGTCCGCACCGGTGCACGTCACGGCGAGCGCGAAGGGCCAGGAGCCGGCGGTCTACTGGATCGCGACCCTCTACGTCTGGCTCATCGTCGCCGTGGTCGGCGGCATGGTTGTCCACAACGGCCTCGATTTCCTGCGCAAGATCAGGCGCAAGATCGCGATCCAGAAGGGGTTGATCGCCGAGGAGATCGTGCCCCACCGGCTCTACCTCAGGATGACGGCCAACGAGCGCCTGCAGCACGGGACGCTGGTCCTCTCCTTCGTGGCACTGGTGATCACGGGCTTCATGCTCCAGTTCCCGGACGCGTGGTGGGTGCTCCACATCCGCCACCGGATCGGCCACCTCTTCGAGTGGAGAAGCATCATCCACCGGGTTGCCGGCGTGGTCCTTGTGGCCGCCGGGGCGTGGCACATGGCCTACCTGGCCCTGACGAGCCGGGGGCGCCAGCTTTTCCGCGACCTGCTCCCCGGGCCTGGGGACCTGAGGGACGCGGCGGGGGTCCTCAGGTACAACCTGGGCCTCGCGCCCGCGAAGCCGAGGTTCGGGCGCTTCAGCTACATCGAGAAGACGGAGTACTGGGCGATGATGTGGGGCTCGGTCGTCATGGGGATCACGGGCGCCCTCCTCTGGTTCGAGAACACCTCGATCGATATCCTCACCAAGCTGGGCTACGACGTGTCCCGGACGATCCACCTGTACGAGGCCGTGCTGGCGACGCTGGCCATCATCGTCTGGCACTTCTACTTCGTCATCTTCAACCCGGACATCTACCCCATGAACCTCTCCTGGCTCACGGGATGGCTGTCGGAGAAGGAGATGATCGAGGACCATCCGCTCGAGCTCGAGCGGATCGAGGCCGAGAGGGCGAAGGCGAAGGGATCACCACCCGGGAATCCGCCTTCCGGCTAGGGTGTCCCGCCGGGCCCGGAATCGCCCCGGGGAAAGTCGTTGCCTCCGCGCCAGCGCCGCCTTGGGCACACGGGGGCCGCCGGCGCCTCAGTGCGAAGGTGATCTGACCTGCAGCAGGCGCCGCAGGGCGTGATAGTGTTCGCCTTCCTGAATCTGCTCGGGCAGCCAGCGCGCGGCGCCCGACGAGCTGCCGGGCACGACCAGTTGCGTGAACACGATCCGCTGGGTGAGCCATGCCGGATTCCCGGTCCGACTGGCCAAATCGGCCCGCTCTCTTTGAATATTGGCCCTCAAGGTCGAGCCGCTCGTTGCGTTGGACCGTGCGTCCAGCAGCTCATAGTTGGGCATCGTGTCACCCCACTGCCGGTCGCCGGGGCCAAGCAGCTGCCATTCCACGCGGTGATCCACCTGCATCGAAACACGGTCCGAGTAACGGGACCAATCGGGGCGCAGCCGGCGAACCTCCCCCACACCCATGTCTTCGAAGGCCTGCCATATCTCCTCTCGCATTCCCATGGGACCGCCGGGCCGCAGCTCGTCGTCCCAATGATCCGCCTGGGCCGTGTGCCGCTGAAGGTTGGGCGTGTGTTCCAATCGGCGTTCACGCACCAGAGAGCGATATAGGTCGGAGTGAATCGCCTTTTCCGGCGGCAGCTCGAGCCTAACCTGCAGGGGCTGACTGCTGGCGGCGGATGCCGGGCCGGACGAAGCAGCGATGGCCACGGCCCCGGGCGTGGTCGAGGCAGTGCCTCCGGGTGCCGTGCGGGCCGCCTGTGCGGGAAACGGGATGACCCTGGCTTCGGGTGCCGCCTGGGCCACGGGCTGCGCTGCCGGCTGGGTCGCCGACTGGGGATCCTCCTGGGGGGCCAGGGCCCGCGCGGCGCCTGCGCCGGTCGAGGCGCGGGTTCCAGTCGGCCTGCCTGCCTGCTGGCCCGCGGGTCCGCCGCCCTGCTGGCGCTGCGCGCGGGCCGCATCCAGATCCACAACGTTATCCCGTCCCGACGATGCGCCCCGGCCCGGTCCCGACGGCTGCGGCGAGGGCCCTTGCCCCATGACGGCCGCCACGGTCATCCCGGCGGCTGTAGCCACGAGATCGAGGAAGGCGGCGCGAAGCGTCAGCTGCTGCGCCAGATGGTCGATGAAGCCTTCCACCGTGAGCCTGGTTCTGCCGCGCAGGGCATCAAACAGATCCCTTGCTGCGGCGTGGGCCAGGCCCGCGGCGCGTCCCGTGATGAGATTGCTGGCCACCTGGGCTGCGATCCTGCCGCCAAGCCTCCTGGCGATGGCCCCTCCCAGCCGGCCGCCATAGCGGCCCGCGACCGCCGCAAAGAGCGTGTCAAAGGCTACGCCTGCCCAGTCAATGCGATCCCGGAGGCCCAGGTGGACACCCGAGGCCTCGCCGGCGAGGCGCTGCGCGCCGGCATAGCCGGCTCCCACGAGCACCCCGGTCGCGCCGCCCGTGGCCACGGTGACGGCCGTGGCGGACGCCACTTCCACCACCTCCAAGCCGACGACGCTCCTTTCGGCGCCCGCGATCGTGCCCTCGCGATAGCTGGTCACCTGCCGATTGCATTGGTAGGCGGCCTTCGCGGCAGCCTGAAGATGACGAGCGGCCACCGCAATGTCACCCGCCGCGAGCGCGGGCTCGGCCAGCCGAAGCTCGGCCAAGGGCGCCTCCCAGATGGAGAACGGAGGCAGTGAGACGCCGCCAAGGAAATCAGACACGGCGCCGACGGCGTATTGATCGGAGCGAACCTCCACGAGCGCGCGGTGCCCCTCCTCGCCGCCCGAAACGACGGAGGAAATGCGGTCGCGAAAATGGCGCAGGGCTCGCACGGCCTCGTCCCGGGGAAGGTTGGCGAATCTTTCCACCGGAAGCGGGGGGAGGATGAGCGCGAGATTGTAATGCTGCTCATTGGAGGCGGCCTGCCGCTGCAGGCTTACCGGCGCCGACGCGGCGGATGGGGGGCGGCCGACACAGCCTTCGGCGGCGGCGCGCCGAGCTGAAAGCTCGGCTGCGCTGTCATCTGATGCGATGGGCAGGCGGGTGGGAACGGGCAACTCGCGACCCGCCGCGCCCTGCTGGGTGACGTGGCTGAGCTCGTGGGCCAGAAGCCGCTGTCCGCCCTCATTGCCGGGCGAGAATTCACCGCGGGCAAAGACGACATGGTGGCCTACGGTGTAGGCGCGGGCGTTGACGGCGCGTGCCGAGGCGTCGGCAACGCTCCCGTCATGGATCCGGATATTCCTGAATTGCGGGCCGAACCGGCGGAGCAGGGCCGCCGAAAGGGGCCTTCCGGAAGAGCTCGTGACGCGGTGAACGTCGGGCGGCGCCAGATTCTGCCCATGTGGGGCACGCTGCGAGCCCGAGACTCCGCGGGCATAGGGGAAGTCGGCGAGCGAGGAGGTGGAACCGGGCCTTTTTCCTGCGGGGAGGACGCACGCCGCGGCTTTCTTCTCGGCTGGCTGGGCCAAAAGGGTCGGCATGTCGAATTGGGAAGGGCGATTGGCCGCGAATGCGAATAGACAGCGGTGGTCCTTGAACGGAGGATGGATCCGTTGAGGGAAAGTGTCTGCGCGGCATCGATGACCTGGCAATTCCTAATGCGGCCAGAAGGACATTTGCCCAGGCGGGACGGGATCACGCCTCTTGCGGGGCCCCTGGAGCCTCGAATGCGACGCGTCTCGGAATGTCCCGTATGACGTGTGCCCGCAGCCCTATCAGCAACAGGCCCCTGGCTCGGTGTCCGTTGCCTCGGGGAATCCCTTGGAGATGGTGGGCCCGATTGGGGCTCCTGAGGGTCGAGGGCGTGCAATTCGGGCTTCGTCATCCATCATTGTGGCATCCAGAGGAGCCGCATGGCCGACATGAGGCGCGGGGAATCGGCCACGCCAGACGGGGGGAATATGACGCAGTCCTCGGCGTTCGCGAAAACGAACATGCTGACGATCGTGCGCGCCCTGGACTACCTGGGGACGAAGAAGTAGCCGGCGCGGGCCGCGGCGGCCCCCGGGGCCCTTGCTGGGCCGCTGCTACAGGCGCGAGTGCGACCCGTTGCAGAAGGTCCCGTTCGCGGTGTGCTTGCAGCCGCACCAGGCGACCTTCCTCTTCTCGGCGATCTCCACCTTGATCGGGGTGAAGCCGGTTCCGCTGTGCGAGCCGTCGCAGAACGGCTGGCCCTTTGAGTTGCCGCAGGCGCACCAGTAGTAGGTTCCGGGCGCCATGTCCTTCACGTACGGGAATTTCTGGGCGATTGTGGGATTGCTCATGATTTCTGGGATTGGAGCAGGACGATCCCGCCCTCGATCCCGGAGGCTAACACGGGAGTCGACCGCTTGCTAACAAATTAGCCAGTCACGCCGGGATGCCCCCGGCCGGCCCGGGAGGTCCTTGCGCGAGGCGAAGCGCGGTGCCGCTGAGCCCCAGGCGGCGCGATTCGATCAGCAGATCGGCAATCCTGCGGGCCGACTCGCCCGGCGGGAGCCCGTCGTCCCGGATGTTCGAGACGCAGTTGCGGTCGGCGTCGGTTCGCGCGGCGTTCGGTCCGAAGGTCAGGTAGGCCCCGAGGCTGTCGTGGGCGCTCAGCCCCGGGCGCTCGCCGAGCAGGATCACGCTAAAGCGCGCGCCGACAAGGCTCCCCACCTGGTCCTGGAGCTTCACGCGCGCGAACGGCACGATGAAGATGGGATAGAGGGTCCAGCCGCATCCCGCCAGGATCCGCGCGAGCTCACAGGCGCTCGGGACCGCGTGGGCTTCGGCGGCCCTGGCCGAGAGCCCGTCGGAGACCAGGATGGCGAGGTCCCTTTGGCCCCAGGAGGACGAGAGCGCGCGCAGGCGCCCGGCAGAGGCGGCCCCGAGCTCGCGTCCGAGGTCCGGCCGCGCGAGGTAGAGCCCGCGGTCCCCGGCGGCCGTCGCCAGCGTCACGCTCTCGAGACCCCGCCCGCGGAAGGCGCCCCCGAGGGCGGCGGCGTCGAAGGGCGCGCGCACGGCGTCGCGGGCGCGCGCGTGGGCGACCCTGAGGTCCAGGAGCGACTGCGTCCGCAGGCTGCCGCCGGCCCTTCCGAGGGCGATCCGGGCGGGCGTGTGCGCCGCGAGCGCATGCCATGGGTCCCGGCCCGCGGGCGGGCGGTCCGGCCTCAACTCGGCTCCGCCGCGGCTGTCAGGCTCCGCCATCGGCAAGCAGGGCGTTGGCGGATCCGATCGGGAGAAGCCGGCGCCCGTCCGTGGCGATGCGCATCCGCTCGAGCCAGTCCTCGAACTCGGGCGCCGGGCGCAGCCCGAGCACCTGGCGCAGGTAGGCGCTGTCGTGGAACGACGTCGACTGGTAGCCCAGCATGACGTCGTCGGCCCCGGGCACCCCCATGATGTAGTTGCAGCCGGCGACGCCGAGGAGCGTCAGGAGCGAGTCCATGTCGTCCTGGTCCGCCTCGGCGTGGCTCGTGTGGCAGACGTCGACCCCCATGGGCAGGCCGAGGAGCTTCCCGCAGAAGTGGTCCTCGAGCCCCGCGCGCAGGATCTGCTTCCCGTCGAAGAGGTACTCCGGGCCGATGAAGCCGACGACCGAATTGACGAGGAGCGGCGAGAACCGGCGCGCGACCGCATAGGCGCGGGCCTCGAGCGTCTGCTGGTCGACGCCGGCGTTCGCGCCGGCCGAGAGGGCCGAGCCCTGGCCCGTCTCGAAGTACATGACGTTGCTGCCCACGGTTCCGCGGCGCTGCGCGAGCGCGGCCTCCTGGGCCTCGGCCAGGAGGCCCAGGCTGACGCCGAAGCTCGCGTTGGCGGCCTCCGTGCCGGCGACCGACTGGAAGAGCAGGTCCACCGGGGCGCCCCGGCGGAGGGCCTCGAGCTGGGCCGTCAGGTGCGCGAGGACGCAGCCCTGCGTCGGGATCGCGTAGCGCCCGATGACCCGGTCGATCAGGCGCAGCAGCTTTTCGAGGACGTCGGGGCTGTCCGTCGCCGGGTTGACGCCGATGACCGCGTCGCCGCACCCGTAGAGGAGGCCGTCGAGGATCGACGCGGCTATCCCCTTCAGGTCGTCCGTCGGGTGGTTCGGCTGGAGGCGGACCGAGAGGCGCCCCGGCAGCCCGAGCGTGTTTCGGAACCGGGTCACCACCCGGCATTTCCTGGCCACGAGGATCAGGTCCTGGTTGGCCATGATCTTCGAGACCGCCGCGGCCATCTCCGGCGTCAGCCCCGGGGCGAGGGCCGAGAGGGCCTCCGTCCCGGTGTCGTAGTCGAGGAGCCAGTCGCGAAACCCCCCGACGGTCAGGCCCGCCACCGGGGCGAACGCCGCGCGGTCGTGGGAGTCGACGATCAGCCGGGTCACCGAATCGGCCTCGTAGGGGACCAGAAGGTCCGTGAGGAAGAGCCCGAGCGGGACGTCGGCCAGGCAGAGCTGGGCCGCCGCGCGCTCCTCGGCCGAGCCGGCGGCCACCCCCGCCAGCTCGTCCCCCGAGCGGCGAGGCGTCGCCTTTCCCATCAATTCGCGAAGGGAATCGAACGGGTGCCTCCTGCGGCCGACCATGCACGACCATCCCGTCATCAGCTGACTGGGGCGCAAAAACACCCCACGGTCAACGCCCGGGCGCCGCGGAGCTCCCGCGCGTCACGAAATTGTAACGCTAGGGGGCCTGCCTGTCCGCGCCGTCGGCGGGCTGCGGGTTCATCCTGGCCACGTCGGCCAGGATCCATCTGCGGGCCGCGTCCCCCTCGGCCACCTTGACCCTGTTGTCGTAGATGATCGTGTAGGGGACGCCCGCCAGGTGGAACTGCCTCGAGACCGGCGACTCGAGGTCTATCCCGTCAAAGCCGGGGCGGTTGATGTCGACGCGCCGGATCGCGTAGCGCTCGGGGTGGCCCTTGCTCGCCTTGATCAGGTACATCGCGAGCTCGATGCACGGCGCGCAGTAGTCGCTCGAGAAGTCGACGATCGTGATCTTTCCCGGGCAGGTCACGCTGTCGATGTCGATCACCTGCCCGTGGGAGAGGAGCCTGTAGTCGGCCGTGCCGCCCCGGGTGGAGGCCGCCCACTCGGCGATCTTCGCCGTGGCGACGGGCTGGCTGGCCGGGGCTTCCGGCAGGAAGCCCGCGAGGGCGGCCAGGATCAGGAGCTTCTTCCTCACGGTGCCGGGCGTCCGTCGGGGCAGGCCTACTTGCTGGTCTGCGGGTCGTCCCAGACGGGCACGAACTTCGAGCGCCCGTCGCCCTTGAATGTCGCCGGACCCGCCTTCAGCATCCGGTAGTGGCTGTAGGGGATGGTCGAGAGGCCGCCCGTCGGCCGGAGCTTTCCGTCCCACGACTTTCCGGGGTGCCCCCAGAGGCCCTCGGCGTAGACGGGCTGTCCCTGGGCGATGTCGACCAGGACCATGCCGTAGCGCTGGAGGGCGACGCAGAGGATGCGCTCCTCGCGCGTGAGCGGGAACTTCGAGAGGTCGAGCGAGGGGTCGAGCTGGATCACCGTACCCTCGGGTATGCCGCCCTCGGTGAACCCGTCGGTCCAGGCGGCCGGGAAGACGAACTCCCTGTAGGCGCAGAAGCGCGACGCCGCGGCGACCTTGTGGCGGATCTCTCCCGCCATGACCTCGTCATAGAGGATGAGCCCCGCCACGGCGGGCACGCCCGCGGCCCGGCTCGGCCCGTGGAAGTGGACGCTTTCGCCGTCCACGACGCCGAGGTCCTCGGTCCGGAAGACACCGGGGCCGTCGGACGCGTAGACCATGCCGGTATTCGACTGCCAGGAACCGTCCGGATTCTTGATGAGGGACCACATGTCCCAGACGAGCCTGCGGTTCCAGTCCACGGCCGCGAGGTGGGCGTCCCCCCTAGGGTCCGGGGTCGCCTCCTTCGGGATCGGGACCAGGTCGAAGCCCTTGCCGTGCCCGAACTGCTCATGCTGGGTGTGCCAGATGCGCCTCTCGTCCGGCGTCAGCGTGTGGAGCCCCACCTTTACGAGCGGCGTGGACGCGTCGACCTCGTAGAGGGGGATCGTCCACTGGACGCAGTTGATCAGGAAGTTCTCCTTGGAGGGCTCGGTCTCGAGCAGCTTGACCCAGCGCTCCGTGCGCGGATCGGTCTCCGCATCCGGGGAGATCGGCTGGTTCCAGAAGCTGTCGTCGGAGAAGAACCTCCTCGGCGCGGCCGGCGCGTCGGCCGCGCCAAGCGGCAGGCTGGCGGCGAGCGTTCCTGAGATGAGGGAGAGGCAGGTCTGGGTTTTCAAGGGGGTCGTGGGGTGGGGCAAGCGGCGCTTTGCCGGGAATCCGGTGCGCCGCCACGGGGACAGCCGCGAGCAAATACGCGCACCGCCCGAGCGTCAAACCGGGTTATGCGGGGGACGGCCGCGCGCAGGCCGCGAGCCCGCAGAATGCTCTCGTGTTTGGGTCGTTCCGCGATAACATGGAGTGCAAAGGCGAGGCAGTGAGCAAGGACCCCAAAGAGATACCCCAGTCCCTGGTCAGTGTACTTGAGTCCCTCTGCGCGGCCTGTCCCAGGAATGCGTACACCGAGAAATGCCCGTTCCCGAAGTTCTCGGGGATATCGGTTGCAAGCCGGCGTGCGCTGTTCTCAGCGATGGACATGGAGCAGGTGGCGAAGCTGTTCGCGCTGTCGACGGACTGCGCATGCCCGAAGGACCCGAGCGTAAGGGCCCCGGGCGGCGCGGACGTCTAGGACGTTCTCCCCAGGGACACTCGAGCCCGCGCCCAGCGGCGCGGCGGGGATCCCTTGAGGGCCGGCGGGCGGCCCGCTCAGGCGTAGTGCTTGCCGAACCCGTCCACCGGCTCCGACTGCCCCTCCGGCTCGCCCTCCCTTTCCTCCTCCTGGCGGGGCTCCCCATCCGGATTCTCCCTGGGGTCGCGGTCGGGATCGACAATCGACTCGAACGGCACTCCGGACCTTTTGCGCACTTCTTCCTTCTCCCTGGCCAGACGCGCCGCGTTTGTCCGATCCAGGAACGCTTGGTACCTGTCTGCGGAGTCCAGCTGGCCGGTTATGGAATGAAGGTGCGACATGATGCTTTTACCCGAGGGTTCATCGGCCCGGGGCGCGGCAGGCTTTAAGCAGCGGTGGGAGCGCCGGTTGGGTGCCCGGCCTTTTCGATTGTCAGATAACAATGGCCAATAGCACGTTAGGTATGAAGCACGCGGGATTGTCAAAACCCTGGGAAAAAGGCCTTGGCTAACCTCCTTATACTCGGGGCCATCGGGGAATCCGGGCCCGCGGCGGGTTGCTTTCACCGGGCAGGCAAATAAGACGTAGATGTTACAATTCGCAGCACCCGGCGATCGGCAGACGTTAGTCTCTTGCAGGCACCGGGTTAAAGCGCATCGTTCCCCCTTCGTAAAATTTAGCTCCCATGCCACCCGACCTTAAGGCCAGCGAAGAGACCCAGCTCATGCGGCGCGTCCACCGCGAACTCATCGACGACTACGACGAGGAACTCGAGATGGAGCGCGAGGACTGGGAGAAGCTCGGGCCCGACGCGCCGCTTCGCCCGCTGGCGCACGACTCGGACCACGAGCAGCGCAACCGCTATTTCAAGGAGCTCTTCAGGCTCCAGGGCGAGCTCGTGAAGATGCACGACTGGCTTGTCGAGACGGGCCACCGCATGGTGATCGTCTGCGAGGGGCGCGACGCCGCGGGCAAGGGCGGCGTCATCAAGCGCATCACGCAGCGCCTGAACCCGCGCGTGGCGCGGGTGGCGGCGCTGCCCGCGCCCTCGAACCGCGAGAAGACGCAGTGGTATTTCCAGCGGTACATCGCGCACCTGCCGGCCGCGGGCGAGATGGTGCTCTTCGACCGCAGCTGGTACAACCGCGCCGGCGTGGAGCGCGTCATGGGCTTCTGCACGGACGCCGAGTACGAGGAGTTCTTCCGGTCCGTGCCCGAGTTCGAGAAGATGCTCATCCGCTCCGGGATCCAGCTGATCAAGTACTGGTTCTCGATCCCCGACGAGGAGCAGGAGTTCCGCTTCCGCTGCAGGATCAACGACCCGCTGAAGCAGTGGAAGCTGAGCCCCATGGACCTCGAGTCGCGCAAGCGCTGGGAGCTCTACACCAAGGCCAAGGAGGTGATGTTCGAGCGCACGCACTTCCCCGAGTCGCCGTGGTGGGTGGTGCAGGGGGCGGACAAGAAGAAGGCGAGGCTCAACTGCATCCACCACCTCCTCTCGCAGGTGAAGTACACCGAGGTTAAGCACGAGCCGATCACGCTGCCCCCGCGGGTCCATCACCCGGACTACCGGCGCGAGCCGATCCGGCCGGAGATGATCGTGCCTGAGATCTACTGAGAGTCGGGGAGCCGTCCCGCCGGGACCGGCGTGGCGGATTTGACACCTTGCGCGGGTGGCGCGACGCTATCGGCCTCCCCCCGGGCGGGCGCCCGGGGTGCCGGGACCGCGGCGTCCGCGCCTCCCGCCACAGAAGTCCGGAACCCCCGATCCCCCACGCCATGAGTCCCTGCACCGCACCCAGAGCCCGTTTCATCCCGGCGATGCGCCGTCGCCTCGCCTTTGCGCTCCTCGGGGGCGCCCTTGCGCTCGGCGCCGGGCAGGCCCGGGCCGACGCCCCGCCGGCGGGCGCCCGCTGGCAGCACATCAGGACCTCGCTCTTCTTCACGAGCACGGACGTCGACAAGCTCCTGGCCACCCCCGAGGAGCGCGAGGCAACCCTGGCCTACTTCGCCCCGCTGCGCCTCGTGAAGGTCTACCTCGAGAACGCGAATGCGGACCCCGCCTCGGTGGGGCGGCTCCGCGCCATAGCCGCCGACCTCAGGTCCCGCGGGCTCGAGGTGTCCGGGGCCGTCGTCCCGTCGAACCACGGCCCGCTCTGCTACAACAACCCGGACGACATGGCGCTCCTCGAGGGCCGGGTCCAGGTCCTCGCCCGGGTGTTCGACGAGATCATCGTCGACGACTGGCTCTTCACGACCTGCACCTGCGCGAAGTGCCTCGAGGGCCGCGGCAGCGACTCCTGGGCCGACTACCGAAGCCGGCTCGTGCCCGAGCAGTCCAAGATCCACCTGATCGACGCCGCGAGGAAGGTGAACCCGAACGTCAAGGTCATCATCAAGTACCCGAATTGGTACGAGGGTCACCGCCAGCACGGCTACGACGTCGCGCGTCAGACGCCGCAGTTCGACGGCGTGAGCGTCGGGATCGAGACGCGCCAGCGCGCCACCGACGAGCAGCACATCCCGATCTACTCGGGCTACGTCTTCCAGGAGTGGATCGGCGGCAACGCCGGGCCCAAGTGGCGCAGCGCGTGGCTCGACAACTACGGGATGCAGGGCGACTCGAACGACTACCTGGCCGAGGTCTGGCAGGCGGTCCTCGCCCGGGCGCCGGAGATCGTGTTCTGGTGCGCGGGACAGCTGCATCCCCCGATCCCGGCGTCCGACGTCTACCCGGCCCTCTGCGGGAAAATGGAGGAGTTCGACAGGCTGGCGGGGCTCCTGAGCGGGCCCGCCCGCGGGATACCGATCTACCTGCCGCTCGGCTCCGTCGGCGAATACAACATCTTCGGCTATCTCGGGATGATCGGCCTGCCGATGGCCCCGGTGACGGAGTTCCCCGCGGGCTCCAAGTCCGCGATCTTCACGCAGCATTCGTTGCGCGACCCGAAGCTCGCGGAGGAGCTCCTGGCGCGCGTGCGCTCGGGCAGGGAGGTCTTCCTCAGCTGGACGCTCATGCGGGACCTGAGGGACAGCGAGCTCGGGCGGGCCCTCAACGTCATCGGCGACAGCGGCACGGCGACCTCGTCGACGTTCCGCGTCCGCGACGCGCTCTGGTACTCGAGGCCCCCCGTGGTCTCCGAGCGCTCCTTCACCTTCCCGAAGATCCAGCTCTCGACGTGGCCGTACGTGCGCCAGGTGGCCCTCGTTCGCGAGGACGCCGACTTCGGGGTCCTCCTGTCAACCCCCTACCTGGAGGGGCAGGTCGACGTGCTCGCCATGCCCGACAACAGCTACGACCTGCTGCGGCTGCCGGAGCCCGTCCTCAACACCATCCGCAGGGCCTTCTTCGACCAGCTCGGCGTCCGCCTCATGGGAATGGGCGGCGTGGCGCTCTATCCCTTCGGGGACCGCCAGTACGTCCTCTACAACATGAACGACGGGCCAGCCGCCGTGGCGCTTCGCCTGCCCGCCGGGACGCCGACCGCGGGCTGGCGGGAGCTGCTGCACGGGAAGGGCCTCGGCGCCCGCGAGGTCACCGAGGGCCGGGGGCCGTTTGTGCAGCACTCGACCGAGGTGGCGCTCACGCTCCACCCCTTCGAGGTCGCGCTGGTCGAGCGGCCGTAAACCCGGGCCCGCGGGGCGGGGGCCTGCGGCCCGCGGGAGGGCAAGGGCCCGGGGCGATCCCGCCTCCCCGGGTTCGGCGGCCGTCAGGCGTCCGCCGTTGTCGGGTCGATCATGCGCCTCACCTCGGAGATGCGGTTGGCGGGGAAGCCGCCCTGCTTGGCGTGCTCGCGTATCAGCGCCTCACTCGGGGCAATGTAGACGCAATAGACCTTGTCGTCGGTCACGTAGCTCTCGACCCATTGGATCTGGGGGCCGAGACTCTTCAGGACGCCGCACGACTTCTGGGAGACGCCCTGCAGCTGTTCGGGGGTGAGCTTACCCGCACCGGGGATTTCGCGTTCGATCACGTATTTGGGCATGGTGTTCTTGGGTTAATGACGAGGGTGGCTTGATTGCCAACTTCCCATGAGAGAGCCGCCGAGACAGGGAACGCAAGGTCGGGATCGCGGGGGGCTGCAGGATCCTGCCCGGCTCCCCCGGGGCGCAAAGGATTGCTCTATTGCAGCGGGGGCGGCGCCGCCCGACACTGTCCCTGATCCCCGTGGGCACCCCTGAGACAACTCCGCAACAGCCGCAGGGCGGCCAGCCGGCCGTTGAGGTCATCGGCCCGGCACCCTTCCAATGCGGCCCCGACGGCCAGAACGCGTCGCGCATCGGCACGATCTTCCCGTTCCACAGGGCGCTCGTGACCCTGCCGGGGATCCACGCGACGCAGCGGATGGACTTCATCGAGCGCTGCAACGAGAAGAGGCGGGCTGCAGGAGAGCCGGCGCTCCCGGAGGCCGAGGAGGAACGCCTGCTGTTGGAGGCCGTGGACCTGATCTTCGAGGCCGACCACATCCTGATCCGGCCCGATCCGTCCCAGATGGAGCTCGCCTTCGCGGCCGACGACCTGCTGGACGAGATGCAGCTCGTTTCCCGCAGGAACATCCGGTTCCTCTTCGTCATGGACCCCAAGGTCCACGACGCGATCCAGGCGCGCGGCCAGAACTGGCGCATAAGCCCGCTGCCGCAGTCGGCCGCGGACATGTGCCGGCTGATCGAGGCCTCGCGGGTCGCGATCCGGGAGTGCCCGATCTACTATTTCAACCGGTTCACCGGCACCCGCCACCTGACCTGCCAGGAATTCGCCGGGCTCGGGAGGCTCGACGACCCGGGGCTCGCCCGGCAGCTGCAGGAGGTCGCGCTCTACAGCGCGCAGCGCAACCGGCGGGGGAGCCCGGAGGTGGCGTTCTTCCCGCCCGGCACGCGGGGATTCGGACCGGAGGACTTAAGGGGGACGGACTTCGCGGGCCTGCCGCCGGCCGCGCTGCGCGAGCGGTTCGGGGAGCTCCGGCGGCGTTTCGAGGGGGCCGTGGAGCCCGACTTCAGGCAGGACGACGCCAGGGCCGAGCACTGGCGCAACCGGATGCTGAGCGCCCTCGTGTCGCAGAAGGACCAGACCATCACGGTCGACCTGCTGCGCCAGCTGAGCCCGGAATTCTTCATGCAGGTCGAGTGGCTGCCCGGGGGCCGCTTCGACCAGGGCGAGTTCATGTTCGACTCCGTCTTCGAGGAGGCGGAGCGCAGCCCGCAGGACGAGGGCCTGCGAACGCTCTGCGACCCCCTGGTGCGCGAGTTCATCTTCAGCTACATCCGCGAGTACGGCACGCTGGAATACATCAATATCGGACGGATCCGTCGCTCGCTCTCGAACGTGCGCCCGCTGGTGAGCGGCCGCCGCGGGGTCTACCTGGTGCAGCTGAAGGTCGCGGGCGTCCCCGTCCCGATCCTGCGGCTCATCCGGCTGCAGAAGTGGGGGATCGGGGAGCATCTGGACGAGGGGAAGCCGCTCCTTCAGGCGCTCCTCGAGAACGACGACTACACCGACTACGTGCTGGACCGCGGCCTGGGCGCGAGGCAGCTGGGCATGAACCTGCCCGCCCGCCTGCGGGTCCTGAGGACGCGCGAGAAATATGCGGGAACGAACCCCGAGGTCAGGGGGCTCACCCTCCCGGTCGTCTGCTTCGAGCGCGGCTACCTCGGCGGCCTGGCGACGGACAAGGTGCCGCCGTCGCGCTACCAGAAGGAGGGCTACCCGATCGTGCTTGCCGCGCTCCTCGGCAGGGCCGCGGCGCCGAACATCATCGTGGGCCGGATCATGGAGCACGGCGGCCAGACGATATTCGACGACGGCGACGAGATCGTCATGGAGGATCCGATGACCGGCCTGCCTTCGGAGCTGATCGTTGGCGACCCGAGCGGGGCGTTCGCCGACTACCAGCGGGACCTGGTCGCCCTGGCGAAGGACTACGCCCGGCCTGTCAACCTGCGGGCGGGGAAGGTGCCGCAGCTGAGGGCGTTCGCCGAGGCCTACCTGCGGGCCTTCGAGGAGCGGTTCGTCCAGATCCAGGGCGACTACCGCAGGCGGCGCCGCGCCTTTGACCACCTGTTCAAGCACTGCCGCTATGACATCGCGGGGAGCTTTGCGCGCCGCTGGGAGTGCGTCCTGCGGCGGCTGGACGAGACGGACGCCGGGGCGCTGACGCTGGCGATCCGCGGGCAGATCGGCGTCCTGCAGCCCCACGATCCGGCGCCCCCCGGCCCGGCGTAGGCCCCGCCCGGGATCGGGCGCGCGGGCGCCGCGGCGCACCCGCTGGATTCTTGCCAAGCCGGCCCCGCCCCGCGATTGTCCGGACTTGAGCGCGATGCCCACCCCTGCCGGCGCCACCCCGGACTCAGACCATTCCTTTCTGGGGCACCCCCGGGGGCTCGCCTTCATCGCGTTCACCGAGGCGTGGGAGCGGTTCTCCTACTACGGCATGCAGACGCTCCTCGTGCTGTACATGGTGCGCCAGCTCCTGCTTCCCGGCCACGTCGGGCATGTCGCCGGGTTCACCCTCTTGCGCGCCGCGATCGAGCGGGCCTACGGGGGGCCGCTCTCGAATGTGGCGCTGGCCTCGGCGATCTTCGGGCTCTACACCGGCCTCGTCTACCTGACCCCGGTCGCCGGCGGCTTCATCGCCGACCGGTGGCTCGGAAGGACCCGCACGGTCACCCTCGGCGCGCTCCTCATGGCGGCGGGCCATTTCCTGATGGCGTCCGAGAGGACGTTCCTGGTCGCGCTCCTTTGCCTCCTTACGGGGGTCGGCTGCTTCAAGGGGAACCTCGCGAGCCAGATAGGCGCGCTCTACAAGCCCGAGGACCTGCGGCGGGCGGACGCGTATCAGATCTACTACCTGTTCATCAACGGAGCCGTCATCGCGGCCCCGCTGATAGCCGGAACGCTCGGGGAGGTGTACGGGTGGCATTACGGCTTCGGCGCCGCCGGGGTCGGCATGCTGATCTCGCTCGCCATCTACCTCTCGGGCCGGAAGTGGCTGCCCCCCGACGGGAAGCGGGGCGGCGCCAAGGCCGCGGCGCGGCCGCGCCTCAGCCGGCGCGAGCGAAACGCCGTCATCGTCCTCTTCCTGCTGCTGCCGGTGCTCGCGGTCGGCTCCATCGGCAACCAGCAGATATTCAACGCCTACATGCTCTGGGTGCCGAGCAACGTGAGCCTTGTGTTCTTCGGCCGCACGATGCCGACCACGTGGCTGATCACCGTCGACTCGGTGGTGAGCGTCTCAAGCCTGGTCGCCGCCTTGGCCTTCTGGCGCCTGTGGTCGAGGCATTTCAGGGAGCCGAGCGAGGTGATCAAGATAACGCTCGGCCTCGGCCTGAGCTCCGTCGCCCTGCTGGCGCTCGCGGGGGCCGCGGCCGTCTCCGCGTCCGGACACAAGGCGAGCGTGGGCTGGGTGCTCGCCTTCGAGCTCCTCAACAGCATCGGCTTCGCGAACGTGTTCCCCGTGGGGCTCGCCCTGTATGCCCGGGCGTCCCCGAAGGCGGTCGCGGGCACCATGATGGGCGTCTTCATGCTGCACCTGTTCCTGGGAAACAACCTGGTCGGCTGGCTCGGCGGGCTCCTCGAGCGCATGCCCGGGACGCAGTTCTGGCTTCTGCACGCGGCGCTCGTGGGCGCCGCCGGCGCAACGCTGCTGGTCGTGGCGCGGCTGGCCCACCGCGTGCTGTTCACGGAGCCTTCGGACGCCGGCTGACGGGGAGGAGGGCGCTGGTGGCGCCCTTCCCCGTAGCCCACTCGACTGTCGACACCGGGTGGCTAAAGTGCAGATAATCAGCGGCTCCCAACCCCCGTGAAGACCCTTCCCGTCGCGTTTGCGGCCCTTGGTGTCGCCTGCTTCCTGTCCGGCTGCGTTGCCGGCCGCAGATCCTTTGATGTCGGGCTCGAGCCCGGTTCGTTGGCCCCGGCGGACGCCGCCCCCAGGGGCGCGCTGGCGTTTGTGAGCGTGACGGACGCCCGTCACTTCGAGAACAGGCCGGGCGACCCCTCCACGCCCTCGATACACGGCGACGTGGACGCGATCTCCGCGGACGAGAGGAGCCGATTCATCGGCCGCCAGCGCAACTCGTTTGGCCATGCGATGGGGGACATCGTCCTGCCCGACGGCAGGACGGTGCAGACGAAGATCGTCGAGATCATGACTGAAGGCCTGAAGCAGCGGGGCTACACGGTTGTCGCCGGGGGCCCCGGGGCCGGAACGGTGGTGGTCGAGGTGCAGGATTTTTGGTCCTGGACGACCCCGGGATTCTGGGCCTTGAGCTTCGAGGCCCGGATCGGCTGCAAGGTCTCCATGGAATATGGCGGGAGGAAGGCGACGTTCCAGGTCCGCGGCTACGCTCTCAACCACGGGCAGATCGCCAAGGACAAGAACTGGCAGGAGGCCTATGAGGAGGCCTTCGCCGACTTCCTCAAGGACTTCGACCTTCGGCTGAGGGACAACGGATTCTGAGCGGGGCGCGGCTGTTGCATTCCCGCGACTCAGGCGTTTCCGGACTCGGGGTGGCGCCGCTCGGCCGCAAGGGAATGCGGGCAGGTGATTTGAGCCCGGCCGGACAGCTTCCCGGGCCTCGCCCGGCCGCGAAAGGCTGCACGCCCTTCCGATTCCGCGTTCGGTTTTCCGATCCGTGGACGCGATGGGGCGGCAAGCCGAGATGAGTCCGCCCGATCACACCCCGACAGCCCGCAGGGCCGGCGCGCACCCGATCCAGGGCCCGCCGGCAATGCCCCGGGTGGGGGAGTTCGCCGCGCCGGTGGGCGGGCGCCCGGCCGGCAGCACGAACGCCAGCGCTGTCCTCGGGCGGTTGTCACCGGCAACTCGGGGATTGGCACGTCGGTAAGGCCGGAGACACTCAGGGCATGAATCCCGGGATTTGGATGGGCTCGCATTCGCTCCAGAAGGACGCGGAGGTGCTCAAGCACAAGATCGCCCCTGGGACCCTCCCTCGGGTCTTTCGGTTTGGGCGTCCCTACTTCGGCATCCTTTCGTTCTTCCTGTGCCTCGTCGTTCTGGATGCGGCGGCGGGCGTCGTGAATCCCCTCATCTATCGCCTGCTGATCAACCGGGGCATACTCGCGGGCAACGAGGGCCTGATCGTCAGGCTGGCCCTCATCGCCGCCGGCGTGTCGGTCATCGATTCCGGGCTCACGTTCTGGCAGCGGCAGATCGCCGCAAAGATCGGCCTCGAGATCGTCTTCGACCTGCGGACGAAGGTCTTCTGCCACATCCAGGAGATGTCGCTCGCGTTCTTCACCCGGGCCCGAACGGGGGCCCTGGTGAGCCGGCTCAACAACGATGTCTCCGGGGTGCGGGACGCGTTCAGCAACATCCTCTCCACGACCATCGGCAACCTCGTGACGGTGACGCTTGTCCTTGCCGCGATGTTCACGCTCTCGTGGCGCCTGACGCTGGCCGCCCTGATCCTCATCCCCGTCTTCCTGCTTCCGGCACGGTATGTCGGCCGGCGGCTGCGGGCCCTGACCCGCGAGAGCTACGACCGCGCGGCGGACCTCAACAACCTCATGGTGGAACGCTTCAATGTCGCCGGGGCCATGGTGTCCAAGATCTTCGGCCGGCCCGGCGACGAGCGGGAGCATTTCACGAGGGAGGCCGGCCGCGTGCGCGACATCAGCCTGCAGGTGGGCGTCTATTCGCGCCTGCTGTTCATCGGGCTCGGACTCGTGGCGTCGCTGGCCGTGTCGGTTGTCTACGGGTGGGGAGGGGTCCAGGCCGCGCGCCACGTCCTGGATGTCGGCACGGTGGTTGCGCTCATCTCCTACCTGATCCGGCTCTACGGGCCCCTGACGGCCCTCTCAAACCTGCAGGTGGACGTCATGACCACCCTCGTCTCCTTTGAGCGGGTGTTCGAGGTCCTGGACCTGAAGCCCATGGTGACGGAGACCCGGGACGCGAGGCCGGTGCCCCCGGGCCCGGTCCGGGTGGAGTTTGACCAGGTCGCTTTCCGCTATCCAACGGCCGGCGAGGTTTCGCTCGCGTCCCTCGAATCCGTCGCGGTCCTGACCAGGCACCAGGAGAGGGAGGTCCTTGAGGGCATCAGCTTCGTGGCGGAACCCGGCCAGATGGTCGCCCTGGTCGGCCCCTCGGGCGCCGGGAAGACGACCCTGGCGCAGCTGGCCGCGCGCCTCTACGACGTGAGGGCAGGGGCGATCCGCTTCAACGGCCTGGACGTCAGGGATGCGACCCTCGACTCCGTGCGGCGCACCGTGGGGATGGTGATGCAGGACGCCCACCTGTTCCACGACACGATCCGGGCCAACCTCCTCTACGCGAAGCCGGACGCCAGCGCGGATCAGCTGGCGTCCGCGCTTCGCGACGCCCAGATCGCCTCCGTGGTGGCATCCCTTCCCCAGGGTCTCGACACGGTGATCGGCGACCGGGGGCACCGCCTGTCAGGAGGCGAAAAGCAGCGCGTCGCGATCGCCCGCCTTCTCCTCAAGGCGCCGCCCGTCGTCATCCTGGACGAGGCCACCGCCCACCTCGACTCGGAGTCCGAGCGGGCCATCCAGGAGGCGTTCCTCACGGCGCTCAAGGGCCGCACGTCGCTCGTCATCGCCCACCGCCTGTCGACGGTCCAGAACGCCGACCAGATTCTGGTCCTGAACCAGGGCCGGATCGTCGAGCGCGGCCGCCACGAGGACCTGCTCCACGCCGGCCGTCTCTACGAGCAGCTCTACAGGACCCAGTTCCAAGCAAAGCCGAAGCCGTAGGGGGACCGCGGGTGCGCCCAAAGGGGTCGTATGGGAACACGACGCGACCTTCCTCTGAGGCCTTCAATGGCACCTATTCAGCCCTCGAGAGACTTACTAAATCGACTCTGCCAGCCCTCCGGGCTGGCAGCCAGCAAGCAACGCTTCCTGCGGTCATTAACACTACGATCACGCCAACATACACCAAGGGATCAAACGGTGCCGTCTCAAAGAGGAGGCCATTCATGTACCGGACTAAGCCGACTGCGCACGCGATCCCAGCCGCCAACCCTATGCCGATTGTCGCTAATCCGCGGGTCATCACAAGCCGGTGCAGATCCGCGGACTGCGCTCCAAGCGCCATTCTAATGCCGAATTCTGTCATCCGCCGGTCCACAGTGAAGGCCATCACCGAAAAGCATCCGACCACGGTAAGACCAAGTGCGATTGCAGCCAGCCCTTTCAGTATCAGGTAGGCATTCCTTTCAGTCCACATGGCGTCGCCCACCGACTCATTAATAGAAGCGACGTGAAACACGATTAGTCTAGGTTCGACTTCATAGATCGCCCGCCGAACAAGGTCGGCTAATTCCTTTGGCGGATCCTTATCGAGGCGCAGGACAAACGTGTCGATGTTGTCCGGCCACATCCAGTACGGGATGTAGAATCGCATGCCCGACGGCGACCGCACGGTATCGCGCACGTCACCGACGATCCCCACAATGGGTTTTGCGAATCTCCATCCTTTAACCTTGAGATCCAGGCCTATGGGGTCGCGGATGCCAAATACGGCCTGCGCAAGGGTTTCGTTTATCACGCACTCCACCCGCCCTTTTTGCCCTGAGAGCCATCTCCCGCGTTTCAGCACTAGACCGGCGGTGCTTAAAAAGTCGCTGGAAACCTCACTAACCCCCACTGGCCGGAACGTTCCGTCAGGCATTTCCAACTGCGCTCCCTCGTTGAACGAACCGATGAATAGGGAATCCATTCCGAAGGAGGCACTCCGGACCCCTGGCACTGTGTCGAGACGGGATTGAATCCGGCCAAAGAGCTGCATGCGCGCATCAGATTTGAGTTCAAAGCCGCTGGGCAGGCTCAATTGAACCTTTACCTTCCCTGTCGGATCAAATCCAAGGTCAAGATGCCTGATCCGGTCAAACGATCTCACCATGAGGCCGGTACCGACCAACAGAACCACTGCGATTGCCACCTGTATCGCCACGAGAGCGCCTCTTAGGCGCCCGAGGCCCCGACTCTCTCCCAGGGTCGTTCCACCGTCCTTAAGGCCCGTATTCACTTCTGCCCGTGCCAAGTGCGCCAGAGGTCCCACGATAACAGACACACTCGCGACAATGGTAAACCCGGCTATGCATCCAAGGGTTCCCCAATCCCAGTAATTGACGTAAATCGAAGCTTCCTGGCCCGTTAGACCGACGAACAGCGGCGGAAAGAGAAATCGCGCGATGAAAGCAACGATGAGGCTCGCGAAGAGCGCGATACCCACGCTCTCGATCACTACCAGCTGCATGACCTGACGACGGCTACCGCCAACCGCCAGACGAATGCTGAGCTCACGGCGTCTCCCGAGGAGCCGCATCAACATCAGGTTCGTGGCGTTTAGGCAGGCGATCGAGAAGAGGAGCGCAGCGGCAACAAGGATCGGCCAGTTGGCTTCGGGCCTACCCATGTCCGTTAGCCGGGCGATAACAGGCGTTTGGGCGGCAAACCGGTCGACCGCCCATCGGGGCATGGGAGGCAGCCGTACTGCCGAAAGGGCGCCAAGGGCCTGCTCAGGGGACACATTCGGCCTCAGCCGGCCGATTATATATACGGTTCCCATCCCATCCTTGAGCGAGGGATCATCCGCGATGACAAGCGGGCGGAATATATCAGCCGAAAAGAATTCGGGGAACATCTGCGACCGCGGCAGCACCCCGACGATAGTGTAAAGCTGTCGATCGATCGAAATGGTTCTGCCGAGGACATTGGGTGCCGCGTTGAAATGCCGGCGCCAGAAAAAGTCCGAAATAACTACCACATGGTCCTGTCCGCTGTGGTACTCGTCCGGCAGGAACCCTCTGCCTAGGACAGGGCTCTTTCCCAGGGTGTGAAAACCATCGGCCGATATGCTCGCTACCTCGGGATCCGCAGGTACGCCCTCGACTGCAACTGCAGCAAGCACCTGTTCCACAGCCGCAAACTCCGTAAACACACTCGTTTGCTGCTGGTATGCCTGGAAATGGGCGGCGGTCCTAGAATAGAACACTCCCCCCTGCCTATCCTTGAAGCCGATGGAGTAGAGTTGGTCGGGATTCGGGTAAGGCAGTGAATACAGAAGGGTGTCAGCGGTAAGGTTGAAGACGACCGTGGTGACTCCTATTCCGAGGACGAATGTCGCGACAGTAACGGCCGTAAACCCGGGCGATCGGGCAAGTGAGCGTATCGCGTAACGAATATCCCTGAGAAATTGTCCGATCCATACAGACCCTCGCGCATCTCGGCATTCTTCCTTTATCTGGTCCAATCCACCAAACTCAATGGCGGCTTCGCGATGTGCCATCTCCGGGCTCATCCCCGCAGCAATGTTATCCTTGATTTGCTGCTCCAGATGAAAGCGCAATTCGGAGTCGAGATTCTGTTCCCGCGCATTGCTTCGGAACAAGTCGGAGACCCAGCTCATGGCGCGTTTTACTGAGAGATCTGCATGACCAACCTGATTGCTGCCGAAAGACGCTCCCAATCCTGTTCCTCGACCTCCAATTGCCTCCTTCCCGCCGACGTCAAAGTGTAAAATTTGGCTTCTCGCCCACTTTCAGCTTCCCTCCATTCAGCCCTGAGCCATTTACGGTTCTCCAGTCGGTGGAGAGCCGGATACAGGGAGCCTTGCTGAATCCTCAAAGTCTCATTTGAGATCTGCTGGATGCGCTTCGAAATCGCGTACCCATGAATTGGGCCCATAGCGACAACCTTGAGGACCAGCATGTCCAGAGTTCCTTGAAGAAGATCAGACCTATCCGTAGCCATAGGATACCTAGGACGTCTACATCTCTAATATGTAGGATGTCAAGGTATCCGTTTAACATAAATCCGAGCGCTCAAAAAACGGTGCCTTTCGAGCCAACTGAAAAGGGTGACCAAGCCCCTTGAACTATTCGAATCAATGGCAAGAATTGGCTCGCAATGAGCAAGTTTGCCGCGGCCTTCCTCGTTTGCGTCATCGTTCTTGGATCACCCGTCCTGGGTGAGGCCGGCAAGGACGTGTTTGCCGCGAATTGTATTCCATGCCACGGCCCGGATGGCAAAGCCCGCACGCCGGCGGGCCGAAAACTGGGCGCGAAGGACCTTACCCAGAGCAAGCTGTCCGACGAAGAAATCAGAAAGCAGGTGAATGAGGGCCACAAGGACCAGCGGGGGGTGGTCATGCCCGCATTCAAAGACGTCCTTAAATCCGATCAGATCGACGCCGTTGTCGTCTATGTGAAGAGCCTTCGCAAATGATCTGGGCAAGGATAGGGATTCACTTGAGTCCTGTTGTTCGAGAATGCCGAAATCCCGAATGGCAGTTCCACGGTGCCTGTGAAGAGACGCTGATCCCAACCCAGTTGCCCGTGCAGCAGGCAATCACCGATCACAGCAGCTGGCAGGCTTCGCCAAACTCGAGGCGCGGGCCGCGCGGATGGAGCCTCGCGGCGTCTCCATAGCCGAGATTGCACAGGAAGTTCGATTTCACGGCGCCGGCCGCGATGAATCCCCCTTCTTTGGCGGCGGCCCCGCTTGCCGGGTCGGGGAAGAATTCCTGGTCCACCCTGGCATTGTCGAAGCCGGACATCGGGCCGCAGTCGAGGCCGAGCGAACGCGCGGCGACGATGAAGTACCCGCCCTGCAGGGTGCCGCTGCGAAATGCGGTGGACGCCGACAGCTCGGGCGCCTTTGCGAACATCTCCCTCATTGACGGCATTGCGGGGAAGAGCCGGGGCAGCGTCTCGTGGAATTTCGAGTCGTAGGCTATGATCGCCGTGACGGGCGCGCTCATTGTCTTCTCAACGTTGCCGGGCTGAAGCGCGGCGCGCAGTCGCTCCTTCGCCTTGCGGGTGCGCAGGAACAGGATCCTCGCAGGACAGCAGTTGGCGCTGGTCGGGCCCCATTTCATCAGCTCGTAGAGCTGGCGCAGAAGATCGTCCCCGACGGGCCGGTCCAGCCACGCGCTGTGGGTCCGAGCCCCTGTGAACAGGACGGTGAAGGCATCGTCACTCAACCGGTGGCTGGTGCCGTCTGGGGCGCTGGAGGCCATGGCTTCCTTGCTGGGCGGCGGCGCTACTGGCCGAGGACCCTCTTGATCTCGCCAACCTTCTTCTGGGCGCCGCCCTGAATCTGGTCGATGGCGCCCTGGGCTTCCAGGCGGGGGTTTCCAAGCGCCTTGCCGGCGGCCTCCTTGACCTTGCCCGCCAGCTTTATCGTAGCGCCCTCGATCTCGTCCTGGGTGCCCGATTTTGTGTCGAATGACTGTTCTTTCTTCATGGTGGCGCATCATAGACCAAAGGCCGCGCAAGGTGCATGGGGTGTTTCCCCCCGGCCCCATCGGCTTCCAAGGCCGGCCTCAGGCGCCTCGCGGCCGCCATCCGGGTCGCCGGGGCCGTGGAACCCGCAAGGGCCGTCGGGGCCCCGTGCGGGCCGCCAGCTTTGTGCAGGTTCGAAGAAGGGCCCCCCTTGGAAGCCCTTCGGCTCGCCCGGGCTCAGCGGACCATGATCGAGAAGTCGGCGACCCGCCCGCTGTGGAAGAGGACGCGGCCGTCCTCGTCCAGTCCAAGCTTGATTCCGTTGGCCGAGACCCCTCCCGCCGCCGCGGTGTGCCCGCTAAAGTCGGCACCGCCGATCCCGATGCTGAGGCGCGGGGCATGCTTGTTGTAGACCCACACCTCCGAGAGGGCGGAAGGGTCGCCCGCCCGGGTCTCCAAGGTGGGTTCGCCGAGCGCGACAAGCACCTGCTCCTGCGTGTAGCCCAGGGCGATCCGGCCTGCGCGGACGTTTGCCTGGACATCGGGCGGCCACGAGTTGAAGTCCGCCCGGTGCGAGGCAATGCGGTCCGTCGGGTAGGATTGGCAGCCGAAGGTGCCCAGCACCGCCGCCCCGAGGATGATCCCGTGCAGATGCTTCACGCCGCCACCCTAGCCAACACTCCCTAGCCCGCAAGTGAGCTGGGCCCCGGGCCCCTGCCCCCCGGGGGCCCGGACCTCCCGCCTTGTGGCTGGATCCGGCTTCCCGTCCCGTGTCAGACGACACTCGACTGGTCCGGAGCCGATCGGCCACGATTGCCGGGATGCGACCCGCAGGACCAATGAACAGGCCCTCATCTGTCTTCCTAACCGCCGAGTGGCGGCACTTGGCGATGCTCAACTACGCCATTGATCCCGCGGTTCTTGCCCCGTTTGTGCCGGCCGGCACCGAGCTGGACCAGTTCGAGGGGCGGACCGTCGTGAGCCTCGTGGGGTTTCTTTTCCTCAGGGCACGCGTCCTGGGACTCTCCGTCCCCTTCCACAGGGACTTTGAGGAGGTGAATCTCAGGTTTTATGTCCGCAGGAAAGCGGGGGCGGGTTGGCGAAGGGCCGTGGTCTTCGTGAGGGAGTTCGTGCCGCGGTGGGCCATAGCGGCCACTGCGAGGATCTTCTATGAGGAGAAATACAGTTCCGTTCCGATGAGCCATTCGGTTGAGCCAGGGAGGATCTCGTACGGTTGGCGGTTCAAGGGGGCTGAGCATTCAATCCGGATGACGGTCCACGGCGATCCGGGCGAGGTTCCGGCCGGGAGCGAGGCTGAGTTCATAACCGAGCACTACTGGGGCTATGCAAGCAAGCGTGACGGCCGCACCATGGAGTACGAGGTCGCCCACCCGCGCTGGCGCATATGGAAGGCGGACGGGGCTTGGTTCCAGGGTGACGCTGCTGGATTGTACGGGGGCCAGTTCGCCGCGGCCCTGTCGGCAGCGCCGGCTTCAGCGTTTCTGGCGGAAGGCTCCGAAATAACGGTGTTCAAGGGAGTGCCACTTCCCCTTGAGGCGCCGTGACCAACGGCGCCGACGGCTGTCCGGCGGACCGCAGCTGCGCGCGTTAGAGCCCTGGTCATTTGCAGCCTCATTCCAAATGCGGGGCGGGTTCGCAGGGCGTGGCCAAGCGGCGATCGCTGGGTCTTTCGGAAGGAATCGTTCCGGAATGACTGACGCGCATTCGGGGCGATCTGAGGAGGGCCCGAATTCTGGCAGGTCGAGATCAAGGAGCGCCCGACACGGGTAGGGTTTGACCCTATAGCCTACGCCTGAAGATAGCCCGTAAGCTCTGCATCTATTAAGAACGAAAGACTTCCAGCACCGCTTCCCCGGGAGTTTCCCCTCAATGACGGCCGAAGGCTCATCCGATGAAACGGGTCAGCACCTTCTTGGCCAAGGGGTTCCCGGTCGCACTGGAGGGTTCCCGCGTGCCATTCGATAACCCGTTTTCGGCTGAGGACCTCTCCCGGCAGCGACGCCTGATCCTGGGCAGCCTCCAGAAATCCGATCTCTACGCGACCTATCGCGACGCCTTCCAGGGAGCGACCTGCCTGCCGCTCGCGCTGCGACCGGTGGGTTCGTTCCGGTCCCCGCTGGCGGACGCCCGGAACGGGAACCCCTTCTGCAGGCTGCTGGCTTCCGACAGCAAGAGCTGCGCGGCGTGCCTGCTCCGGCAGCAGCAGTTCGAGGGCTCAGCCATCGGGGAGGCCAGGACGCTCGACTGCTTCGCCGGAATCAGCGAGTCGGTGGTTCCGGTCCATCTGGGCGAGCACGTGGTCGCCTTCCTGCAAACGGGCCAGGTGCTCCTGCACCCGCCGTCGGAGCGGCGCTTCCGCATCTGCGCGGGCCAGCTGAGGGAACTGGGGGCGGTCTTTGACGAGGGGCCGCTCCGGAAGGCGTATTTCGCCACCCGGATCATCCCGAGAAGACAGTACGACTGCATCATGCGCCTCCTGATCGTCTTTGCCGAGCACCTGTCGAGCCTGACGAACCAGATCGTCCTCCAAAGCTCCGGGGCCGAGCTTCCCGTAGTGGCGCTCGCCCGGACCTTCATCCAGGACCACCACACCGAGGAATTGTCGCTGACCGCCGTCGCTAGGGCCGTCCACATGAGCCCCTTCTACTTCTGCAAGATCTTCAGGCGCGAGACGGGCCTCACCTTCACCGACTACGTCGCGCGAATGCGCGTCGAGAGCGTCAAGATCCAACTCCTCGTTCCGCACAGGAACATCGGGGAGGCAGCCTTCGCCTGCGGGTTCCAGTCGCTCTCCCAGTTCAACCGCGTGTTCCGCCGCCATGCCGGCCAGGCTCCGTCGACATTCCGCATGCAGTGACTGCGCGCATCGCGGGGCTGAATTTGGTGCCGCGCCACCTTGACGGTGGATGCGGAGCGGCATTGATTGGGCGGATGGGCATTATACGGCCAGCTCTGGCGTGGCTCGCGGCGGTGGTCCTTGCCGGGCCCCTGTTGGGAGCGGACAACCCGGTCACCGGCAGCGACGATACGACCGCGATCTCCTCGAAGACCTTCAACGGCTACATCCGCCCCAAGGCGGCCGACGGGTCATTCATCCCGGAAACCTATGGCGTCGCCGTGGGGGGGCTTATTTCAGGCACGCCGACGGCCGAAGAGAAGGGTTTCGCAATGCCAACCGGGGACGCATCCATCGACCGGACGACCTTTGTGGAGGTCGCCGGCGTCGTCGAGCAGGCGCTGGCCGCAAGGCATTATATCCCGACCCCGGATCCGGAGAAGGCCAAGCTCCTGATCGCGGTCTTTTGGGGCCGCACCGCCGGCACCAACAGCTTTTCCGGCGTCATCGACGGAGCCGCGCGGGACCTGATAAACCAGCGAAACGCGTCCCTCCTTGGATTCGACGCGGAAGGCCACCTGTTCGACCTGGGCTTCAATGACACCTCCAACATGATGGTGAATATCCGCCGCCAGGTTCACTCGGCGCCTCTCGATGCTGTGGAGGACGACCGCTATATCGTCATCCTGGAGGCGTTCGATTTCCAGAAGGTCTGGAAACAGAAGGTGGCTGTTCGCCTCTGGGAGACCCGCTTCAGCCTGTCGCAGCGTCACACTGACTTCCGGTCGGGCTTGCCGCGGATGGCGCAGGCGGCCGAGCATTTCTTCGGCGCGGACAGCCATGGGATCGCCTACGAGGCCGTGCCGGAGGGCAAGGTCGAGATTGGCCCGCTCAAGTCCCTCGGCGAGCTGAAAGGGCCCTGATGCGGCGGCAGGGCCCCCATGGCCCTGCCGGGGATGGGCGGGCCCCCAGGCGGCGCACGGCTCGCTTGCGCTTTCCGGAGCCCGACCGACGGGCGCTTTACTTTGGCGAGTACCAGTTGCCCGCCATGGCGTAGTCCAAGACCGCCGGCATCAACGGTCCTCGCCCCGAATTATCCCTGTCGTGGAAGCACTGGCAGGCGGCGATGACCCGCCCTTTCCCATACGCATACTCGACATAGGTCGGCTTGCTCGCGTCGGGTGTGACCTGGTTGGGAGTTACCTCTACTGCGAGCACCAGCGCGTCCTTCGGGACATCCTTGAGGTAGCCGTGGCTGGCAAGGTCCGCGGTGATGACCGGCTTTCCCGCGAATGGCGCCAAAGCGGGATGGTCCGGCATGACGATGAGATTATTGAAGCTGGGGTGATTCACCATCGTTGCACCGCCCGGGAGCGTCATGCCTTCGCGCTCCGCGCCGTTCATTTCAACCACCAGCGTCCCGCCAGCCTGGACGTAGCGGTCGAAGACGGCGGAGGCGTCGGCAAAATCCTGGTAGTAGTCGGTACCCCATTGGGCGCCAGGAATCACAACTACGCGGTAGGCGGATAGATCGGTGCCATTCATCACCCTCGAGCGCCTCACGTCGAAAGGAAACCCCAGTTTCCCCAGGACCTCCTCGAAGTCGGGATGGCGATTCCAGGACCGGATGTTTCGGAAGACGAGCACCTTGCCGGGCGCCCGGCCGGGCGCGTCCTGCGCGAGCGCCCCGGAAAAGCCGCTGAGCGCCACGACAAGCAGGGCTGCGCCAAGGGCGATCTGGGTCGCCCGGCGACGGGCCGGCCCAGGCCGGTGGGAGAGGATGTTCTGGACCCGCGACAGGACGGGGAGGGTTCCCGCTCCCGCGAACCCCGGCAATTGAAGTCCGAGCGCCTGGCGGATCGCCTTCATGATTCCGCCGGCGTAGGCCACCGGATCGGATGTGATTTCCAAGACCTCCTCATCGCAGGCCTTCTCCGATTCAACGGTTACGCTCCGGTTCAGGAGCCAGACCACCGGGTTGAACCAGAACAGGCTGCCGAGCACCGCCTGAAGCCCCGCCCATAGCGTGTCGCGGCGGCGGAAATGCACGCATTCATGGATCAGGATCGACTCCAACTCAGCAGGAGACAGGGAAGCCGCCAGCGACTCCGGCAACACGATGACTGGCGAAACGATCCCCAAGACCCCCGGTCCCGCCGTCCCCCCGACCGCGACGCAGTCGGGCAACGTCGCCAGACCGGCTCGCTCGGTCGCCCGTGCGACCCAGGGCTTCATGGCTGCCGAGATCGGGCGGGCATCGGAAAGAATCCGGCGGCGCGCAAGCATCCCGCGGACAATCCACAAGGAAAATGCGCCCACGCTTCCGGCCAGCCAGAGGGACAGAACGATCGCCTTCGGCGACATGGCGGGACTCGCGGCTGCCGAAGCCGCCGGCAATGGCGGCAAGGCGGCTGCGGGCGGCGCCACCGCGGCGGGGGGCAGGGTATGGGAATCAGGCGATGTTGCCTGGTGCCAGGACGGGCTAGGGCTCACTGTCGCGAATTGGGGGGTGAGCCAGACCATCGGAATTGCGAATTTCAGGAGCGCGAACCACCCAAGAATCCAACGCGTCCGCGCCGACAGGCGCCGCGCGCAGAACATCAATCCAAGAATGACCAACCCGACCACGGTCGATTGCCAAAGGTGGCTGACGATTGCGGCCGTCGCCCACGGGAACAGTTTCAGGACCAGAGCTTCGATTGAATGCATGGCTTTCCTTTGCGGTTAACGGCTCGGGAGGCCGGCTATCTAAGCCCGCGCTCCTTTGCGATTTTTTCCAGTTCTTTCAACTCCTTGAGCGAGATTTTCCCCGACTCGACCAGATGGGCGACGAAGGGCTCGGGGGAGCCGCCGAAGGCGCCGAGAAAGTCGTCGATCAGACTCGCGGCGATCGACTTGCGGTTGACGAGCGGGCGGAAGATATGGGCGTTGCCGATTTTTTTCACCCGCTCGACAGCCCCTTTCTGCTCCAGCCGGTACATCACGGTCTGGACCGTGGTGTACTCGAGGGCGCGGTCTCCAGGCAGACTTTCCTGCACTTCCCGGATCGAGGCCGAGCCGAGCTTCCAAAGTGCCACAAGCAGCTCCATTTCGACGCGGGTTGGCTTAACTCTCCTTTCGGTGCTCATCAGGTTAATAGGTGCATCTACTATTCGTGTAGTAGATGCAAGCGGAAAAATCGCGACCCCGGCGCTTCTTTCGGCCCGAGCTCGCCTATCCCTCCTCAGAGTGCCCAACCCATGGTCCCTTCCAGGGCCCTTGTGCGAAACTCAGGACCTCCCAGGCCAGGGTCGGCGAACGCGCGGAGAATCGAAGTCGATCCCACGGTCGTGGAGCATCGATTCACGGGCGGGACGGTCACAATCGATGACGGGCATGTTGAACGCAGCGACCGCGTCAGACCGAAATGCGTTCCTGATGCGCGGGCAATGCCAGTCAGCCTCCTGCGCGGTGCCCGTTGCCTCAAGCGACTTCGCTTCTAGGGCTGGCGCGGCAGTTGCCCAGCGCCGGTCGCGACCGAGGCGGGCGTCGGATAGGGTGAGTGCCTCGGCTCCCTTGCGCCTTGAAACAGGGAGAGAGTGGCGAAGAACTTCTCGCAGTAGTCCCTGTTCTGGGGCCAGGCGCTGAGTGGGCAGTCAAACATCACAAGGACCAGTGTCGGCGTTTCCGTATCCAGGAGGATCAGTTCAACGAACTGCTGCGTCTCGATCACATTGCCGACCGATTCAATCCCCTCTCTGTTGAAGCTGCGCGCCGTGTAGGTGCCAACAGAACTATCGAGCAACGCCGAAACCCGGCCCTCCCTTTCATTATCCTCAAATATCCCATCGGCCAATCTGGAAAGGCGACTCTTGTCCCAAAATGGGCCCGATATTTCCTTGATCGTGAATCCGGTTCGATAGTCGACACTCTTAAGGTGCCTGACGTTCCAATAATTGAGCTTGTCTGAATTTCCAGTCCTGGGGTCGGTCCCTTTCGAAACGACCTCTTCCTCGGTTATCTGATATCCCGTTCCGTTCTGGACGGTGATTCCACGGCAAAACCATCCTGCCGGGATCAAGACTCGGCCGCCCAAATGCTCCAGGGCGCACCAGGCAAATCCTGCGGGAGCTGGCGCATCGCCGCCGTCGGCGCCCGACAGATAGGGCGTGAAGGCGCCAATACAAATGAGCGGTAGGATTAGCTGCCCGACGCGCATGCGCCCTTTTTCCGGTCAAATCAGGAGCTGCCTATTCGCACCGGAGGGCGACCATTGGATCAATCTTCGTGGCGCGCCGAACCGGAATCCAGGCGGCGACCATAACAACGGCAAGGAGCGAGGCGACAGCCAAACAGATGGTTCCCGGGTCAAAGGATGTCACGCCATATAGATTGGCGCGGATCAGCCTGGTCAGGACTAGGGTCAGCGGCAGTCCTGCAGCCAGGCCAATGCTGGCGAGAACCAACGCCCCCGTCAAAATGGGCCGTATGATATGAAGCGGTGTTGCGCCAAGGGCCATGCGAACCCCGAATTCGCTCGTGCGGCGGGCAACATCGTAAGCCATGAGGCCGAAGAGCCCGACGCTCGAAAGCAGCATCACAAAGACGGCCAGGAGGCTGCAGCACGAGGCAAGCATGCGCTCGGGCGTGATATTCCGATCACGCATTTGCACCTCGGTCCTTATGTCGCCGACGGAGACATTCGGGTCGACGGCCGTCGCGACCCCAAGCACCTCCTTTGAAACCGATGAAGGCGATATCATCGTTCGCACCGCAAGCCACGCGCTGTCGATGGGGTGCTGGCGAAACGGAAAATATGTGGTCGGATCTATTTCTCTTTTGATATCGAAGCACTTTGAATCGCGACAGACACCCACGATCTGCCACGCCGTGTCTCGAAAATTGACCGTCCGTCCGACGGGATTTTGGCCCGCAAAGTATGTGCGAACAAAGGATTCATTCACGATGACAACTTTCAGCGCCCCCTCGGCATCGCCGGCGCGGAAATCCCTTCCGGCTATTATGGGTATTCCGATCGTCCCGAAGAAGGTCTCGCTGATGGTCAGTACGGTCGACCCCGGGTTCTGTCCGGCGGGTGCGCGGTCGGGAATGGTGAATCCCTCAGTCTGCAACCAGTCGCCCAGGAGGGGATTGGAGACAAGCGCTGCGGATTTTACGCCCGGAACCGCGGAGAGCACGCGTTGAATCTCATCAAAGTAAGCGGCTGTCCGCGGCTGCTGATATCCGGAGCCCCCTGGGTCCACCTCAAAGGACAGGAGGTGGTCCATGGCGAAGCCGGGTTCAATCTTCACGAGGTTGACCAGCGTCCTGAAGTAAAGTCCGGCTCCGGTTACCAGAACAAGCGACAAGGCGATTTGGGCAGCGACAAGGAATTGCCCTGCGCGAAGTGGCTGTGTTCCGCCTCCGCCCCTTTGCCATAGGCCGTCTTGCGGATTCAACTTTGCGGCTTTCAGCGCTGGAAAGAGGCCTGCCACGAGCACCGTCAACAATGTGACGACCAGAGCGAATCCCAGGACCTTGGCGTCGAGCGTCGTGTCGTAATGCAAACCCTCTGGCGATCCAGCCAAGAGTCGGGACACGGCCAGCCTCCCCCAGAGGGCGGCTACGATGCCGAGGCCACCGCCAAACACCGAGATTAATGCGCTCTCCGCCAGCAGCTGCCGGACGATGCGCTGGCGATCCGCGCCGAGGGCCTTCCGCATCGAAAGCTCGTGACTGCGTGCGGAGCCGCGTGCCAGCAATAGGCCGCCAATATTCAGGCAGGCGACGAGAAGAACGATGCCAACCACAGCCATGAGAAGCTGCAGCTGGCTTATATACGCTCCGAGCTTCCAGAATGGGCCGTCGCGGCCATCGGTTATGTATGCCCTCGGCTTCGTGATGAACTTTTGGGCTTGGGTCGCGAGGGTAACATCGGCAACGGCCTGAAGCTGCGCAGTACTCACACCAGGCTTCATCCGGCCCATTGCGGCAACCCACCAGAGTGCGGGCAAATTCTTGGGCAAGCCAGGCATCGGCAGCGACATGTCCGAGAGCGAAACGTAAAGATCGGGAACATCGCCGGGGCAGACACCGGAAAACTTCTGAGGCAGAACGCCGGCGATCGTGTAATTGTTGCCATTCAGTATTACTTGCTGGCCGATCGCACCGGGATCCAAGGCGAATTGCTGATTCCACCAGCGGTAGGATATGACGACTCGAGGGATTGAACCCCCGCCTTCATCCTCCTGACCGAGCAAGCTTCCGACCAGCGGATGCACACCCAGTCCCGAGAAAAAGTTGCCTGAGACCAAGAGGCCATCCGCTTTCACCGGGAGACCCCGCGCCCGTGCAACTCCGCCGAAGAACGGCGAATAGGCAAAAATGTCGGCCTTGGACGCGCACCCTTTGCGCAAAGCGAGGAAGACGTCCTTTGAAAAGGATCCTCCGGCCCTGCGTCCGGGAATGACCGGATCACCAGTAAACGTGATGTACATCATCCTAGCGTCAGAGGCGGACCAGCAGATGACTCGGAGGTCCTGCGGATTGGGCACTGGCAGGGAGCCAAGGAGTATGGCATCAACCAGGGAGAAAACTGAGGTTGCCGCTCCTATGCCCAGCGCTAGCGACAGGACGGCGATCGTGGTGAACAACGGATTCTTGCGCAGGATGCGCAGACCGTACCGTAGATCCTGTGCGAGTTGCCCAATCCAAATGCCGCTTCGGCGATCGCGCGCGCTCTCCTTTATCCGGTCTAGTCCGCCAAAGCTGCGTAACGCGGCGAAGCGCGCCTCTTGGGGAGACATCCCTGCTGCAAGGTTCCTTTCGGTGCGCAGATCAAGGTGCATTTGCATCTCCGCGTCCATTTCCGAGTTGAACCGGCCCCCTCCGAAGAGGCCCGCAATCTTAGCGCCAACCATCCTAAGCAGCCTCATGGGGGTTCAGGCGCCCCGAAGGACATTCCCAATCGCGACGGCAACTCGGTCCCAAATCTCACGCTCCGAGGCCAGTTGCCTCCTGCCCTCTCTTGTTAGTGTGTAGAATTTAGCTCTGCGTCCCTTGTCCGATTGCCCCCATTCCGGCATAATCCATCCCTTCTCCTCCATTCTGTATAGCGACGGGTAGAGAGAGCCCTCCTCAACGATCAGCACGTCCCGCGACAGGGCATGGATACGCTCAGCAATTGCAAAACCGTGGAGCGGCCCACCATTAAGCACCTGCAATACGAGCAGATCGAGAGTTCCGGAAAGAAGTTCGGGCTTAGCCATGATGGAAACCAACCTAGATATTCTAGGTTAGCAGAATCATGCCCTAGATAGTCAAGGTCATTCGCCTGCCTGCTCCCAAATGGGTCGTTTTAGAGACAGTGCTTCAACGAGCCTCATTCAGCCCTGAGGGCAACGGCTGGATCTACGTTCGCCGCACGTCTGGCCGGCAAATAGCCCGCAATTGTAGCGACCAGCAATAGCAATATTGAAACCGCAAAATACGCCATTGGATCCGCAGGCCGAACTTCGAACAGCAGGCTGGTCATGAAACGGGTCAGCGAGAACGCCCCTGCAAGGCCGATAAGCAGGCCATTCAGGGTTCTCCAGGTGCCCTCGCGCAATATCAGGGCCATTATCTGCCGTCGGGAGGCTCCAATGGCGCCGCGGACCCCTATCTCATGCGTCCTTAACGCAACGTCGTAGGCAAGCATCCCGTAGATGCCAATTGCTGAGAGAAGCAGGGCGATAAGCGAGTAAGTGCCGAGGAGAAGCATGATACCCCGACGCGATGAGAGAAGCGTATCTATCTTCGACTGCAACGTGCCTACCGAGTACATCGGCAACGTGCCGTCAATTTCACGCAGCTTATCGCGCACAAGTGGTAGTATGTCCGTCGTATCCCGCGTGGTTCTCAATTCCACTGATATATCCGTGTGCCAATTGCCTCCTTGAGACAGAGGTCTGTAGACGAAGGGCATTCCACCGCGTGCCTCCAATCCATTCAGAGCCGCCGTTTCGGCGACGCCTACGATCACGTGGTCATTCTTGCCACCCTTTCCGAATCCCTGGCCCACCGCGCTGCGCCCCGGGAAGTACTTCTCGGCAAATGCCCGGTCGACGATAAACACTTTCGGCGACCGCGCATCGTCTGATGCGGTGAATTTGCGCCCTTCGATTATTCGAATCCCCATTGTGTCGAAGAAATCGGGCGAGATACCCAGATCAAAGGCGTTCAGCAACTCGTCGGGTTTGCCCGCTAGCGACTCCCGTCGAGGAAAACTATTCAGGGTAAACTGCGTCGAATTGTCGGTACTGTATGTTTTGGCGTATCCGTTGACCGGAGTGTTCGACGAAAGGCTGACCGATTCAACGCCGGGAATCTCGGCCATCTTTGCTAGTATTTGATCCTCGGTGGACCCAACTTTACTCGTGCCAAGATAGGTCTGCGGCAAAGCGACCCGGATGTGCAGAATCTCTCTCGCATTGAATCCGGGGTCGACCGCAAGCACCATAGCGAAGCTCTGAATCAACAATCCGGCGCCGACGAGCAGAACAAGCGCGAGCGCCACTTGGGCGGTGACCAGCAGACTGCGCGCCGCACGCACGCCTCGCCCTGCGGAAGACTGCCGTGACCGCAGATGGATGGCGCCCTGGAGATTGGCACGCCAGATCCACATGATCGGCAGCAAGCCGATCAACAGTGCGACCACCAAGGAAGTGAAGGTGCAGAGGATGACAATATGGCCATTCAGCGAAACCTCCTGCACCGACGGGACGATTCTCGCAATATACGTGTTCACGACACGAAGGCTGGTCCACGCCAACGCCAGGCCGAGAGTCACGCCAGCGGACGTCAATAACACGCTCTCGACGAGTATCTGCCGTGCCAAGACCCAGCGGGATGCACCCAATGCCTGCCGTACGGCCAACTCCGGCCGGTGCGAAAATACGCGGGCAAGCATCAGGTTGGCGACATTGACGCAGCCAAGTAGAAGGACGAAAAGCACTCCGGCCTGGAGCAGCGCCAGGCTTGTCTTTAATGATCCGGTTTGCTGATCGCGAACTGCCCCAATCCTTGTTCTCCAGCCGCTCTCTTTAACGTGATACCGGATCTCTGGATCCACGTGCTCGTAGAATCGCTGTTCGAGCGTCATCAGCTGAGTCTCCCCCATTGACAGCGAAACGCCGCCTTTGAGTCGACCATACACGAAGCCTGCATTGGCCAGAGTCCATCGGTCCGGTGGCCGCCCCTTGGCTGGAGCCCAAACGAAGGGCCTCAGGATGCCTGCGTCGGCCCTGATAGCCTGTATTTCTGCCGGAGCCACCCCGATGATCGTGAACGGTTCACCCGATATTCTCACCATCTTTCCGATGATTGCGGGGTCAGATCTGTAGTAGGTTTCCCAGAATGATCTGGTTAGGACCACAACGTGTTCCTTACCCGGTTTGCTGTTCTCGGCCGTGAAGAAGCGTCCCATCAATGGTTGAACGTCAACGAGGGAAAAGAAGTCGCTGGTGAGGCGCGCCCCGGCTCCCCGTGTTGGAATGGAGTCCTCGCCTATCGTGAAAGTCCATGGTTTCCAGTATGCGAATCCCTCGAAGTCGTCCGCGTTCTCTCTATAGTCGAGGTACTGCAGGTAGCTGACCGGCAGCTTGGAGAATCCCAAGCGGTCTTGGCTGTTGTAGACCTCGACGAGCCTATCGGCCCCGTGAAATGGGAGCGGTTTCAGTATCAGGCCGTAAAGAACGGAGAAGATGGAAATATTGGCGCCGAGGCAGACTGCGAGTGTCACAATCACCGCCGCGCTAAAGACGGGAGACCTTCTCAATGACCTAAGGGAAACGAGAAAATCCTTGGCGAGCTGCTCGAACCAGACCGAAGTACGCTCGTCCCGACATTCTTCCTTGATCAGTTCCATCCCTCCAAATTCTATCGACGCCTCTCTCCTCGCCTGCTCAGGTGCCATTCCGGCGGAAATCTTCTCCTCGGCCTGCAACTCCAGATGAAAGCGTAGCTCGGAATCGAGGCGCAGCTCGTGGTCTCGCCGATGGAATAGAGCGCTAAACCAGCCCATGCTCGTCCTACGGTTGACAGGACCTTAGAACCAGCCCAATCGCCTCTGACATTCGCTCCCAATCCGCTTCCTCGGCGCCGAGCTGCTTTCGACCTGCGGCCGTTAGAGAATAGAACTTAGCCTCCCGACCGCTTTCGGCCTCCTTCCACTCCGCATGAAGCAACTTACGCTCTTCAAGTCTATGAAGGGCGGGGTAGAGGGATCCTTGCTGAACTCGAAGCACGTCTTTGGAGACCTGCTGAATTCTTTTCGAAATGGCGTAGCCATGGATGGGCCCCATCGCCACAGTCTTTAGAATCAAAAGGTCCAGCGTGCCTTGGAGAAGCTCGGATTGGTCTGCCGCCATATAATACCTAGAGCGTCTACATCTGTGATATGTAGAATGTCAAGGTATCTCTAGGGCTTCTGCCCAAGTGTTCGAAAATCGGTGGATTTTTGGATGGGAGTGCAGGTGTTGCGAAATGAATTGACCAGCTCCAGTGCCCGGGATGACGGTTTCCGTAGGCGGTCGTTCGCCTCCCGGTTCCACCGTATCTGCGGTATAGGCAAAGAACGACGATCGGTCTTCTGACGTAAACCTAAAACACTTGGTTCGCGGCAGGACGAATGGAGCCACGCCCTATTCACTCGCGAGCTAAAGGGAGGTTATTATGTCACCGATCAACGCGCTGAAACAAGAGGCAGTTGCGCTTAGGGTAAAAGAGAAAGCATTGGGTCGCGTCCTAAAGCATTGTGAAGCACTCGAGCAGGTTGCGAAGAAGCATGGTTATTCGAATTGGAGAACGTGTTGCGCAGTTCTGGATGCTGCTTCGCAAAAGGCTGCAATGAAGCGCTACGAGAGTTCCGAATGGAAATTTGCACTGGATTTACCCGAAAGCTGGAAATCATTCCCGCCGGAACCAACCAACAGTCCGTATGAGTTGATCCGCTTCGCACCCAATGAGAATGGGATTCACGTCCTCATTATTTTTCGGCAGCACCACAATCCACTGGCGGGACTCAAGGGGCACGTCGAAAAGGTACAGCAGATGCTGGCAAGCAGGGGCTTCGGTAGATTCGTCACTGCTGAAACAAGCGTTGGATCGAAAAAAGCCATAACCCTAGACTTCGACAAGCCTCTCGGGGGCGGAACATGGAGCTGCCGACAATATTCTGTCGCAGAGGGCACGCTCGTATTCACGCTGGGCTTCGGCACCAACAAGAAGACTGGCATGCTTGATCTGTTCGAACGTATGGCCAAGAGCTTTGAAGTTCTTGCGGGTCCAAAGGAGCCGATGAGTAATTTTACACCGCGCGCAGCGCAGGTTCTGGCTCTTGCACGAAGGGAGGCTGACCGCCTCCGTCACTCTCAGATGGGTACGGCGCACCTCCTGCTTGGCTTGATTGAGCTCGGCCAGGGTCCGGCCGTCAACGCTCTCAAAAAAATGGGCCTGAATCTGGAAGTCGTGCGCGCAGCAGTCATAAGGGACGCAAGTGCCGCCAACGAGGCGAATGTCTCAGGACGGGTACCGTTTGACCACGCTGCTCAAAAATCTCTCGCGTTCGCCGGCAGGGAGGCAATCAGCCTGGGACACTCCTATTTGGGCACGGAGCATATGTTGCTTGCCCTACTGCGCGGCAGTGACGACGCGGCCGCGCGGGTATTGAAATCGTTTGAGGTCGATTTCGAGCGCACGCGCGCCGAGATACTTCGCGAGCTATCCGAAACTGCACCAAGTTCACCCGATGATTAGAATCATCGTTGTGATTTGTCGAATGGTTGAGTGCGCCTAAAAGGGTCCCTTGTGCAAAAGCATCACAATCCTAGAGCGTCGGACCAAGCCCCGCTGCCGCCTCGGATCCAAGTGGCGCAGGAATCGGGGACGGTACCGTGCGAATCTGGTGAGCGACGACGAGCGTGAAGAAGCAGAGGACGATGTTTTGCAGCGGAAGCTGAAGCGGGGTGGGCAGGCAATAGATGACGGCAACAGCAGGCACCCATACTCCCAGGTTCGAAATGAGTACCGGCAGCGCGCGCCTGCGGTACCAGCCTCGAGTCCGCAGGTCTGCAATCGGCTCACTCCACCGGTAGCGCGCCTCGACGGCCTGATAGACTGCTACGGTGACCGGCACCGCCAGAATGGGGCAATACACAAACTGGTCCAGGATCACCTTGAGCGCGATTGTCCCGGCCGAATGCCCGCTCCCAAACATGTGCGCCTGGAGACGGTACCAAAGATCGACCTCCAGGCCCTTGTAGGCCCAGAATGCGGTCAAACCGAGCCCCTGGATCCAGCTATAGCGCGGATAACCCTGTCCGACCCGATGGGAGTAGTGGATGTACAGGAATGGCAGCACTCCGCCAAAAAGGGCGGTTGAGACGATTCCGAAGCTGAACCCTGTATTCTGCCTAACCTCCACCAGCCGCAAGAGAGCGCCGTGGATGTACGGCACGTAGTAATAGCACAGGACGAGCGTGAGCGCCGCCAGCTGAAGCAAGACGCCCGGCAGAAGATTTGCGCGCGCACCCTTCAGGCCTGACCGCCAGGGGGCTTCGGGTGATTGCCGTCGATCCATAAGGGATGGATTATTTCGCAGGAGCGGGCAGAAATGCGAGAGGTCATTGCAGCCGCGCGGGCGGAAATTGAAGCGCACCGGCTCCGTCTGGGGATTCCAAACCGGCACTGCGCAGGATCGGTCCAGACGCCGTCCTGTCCGCCATTGAGCGATCGCTCCCCTGGCCCCCGGCGGGGACTATTGCGGGCCTGTGGATGATATCCGCACGGGTCCGAGAAGGCCCGAAGGCATCAGCGGGGAATTCGCCTTGTAGGGCTCGATGTCCGCGAAGGTATATTTCACGGCGGCATTCGGCTGCTGGTCGCCGATGAGCCGGTTGACCCACGAATTGGTTACCTTGATCACCACCTCGTTTGCGCCCGCCCTCAGCTCGCTGGTTGCATCCACGCGGTACGGGGTATGCCAGACTATCCCAAGCGGCTTCCCATTCACCGTCACCTCGGCAAGGTTCTTCACGTCGCCCAAGTCGATCCACAGGTGGCCGCCCGTCACAAACCAGCCGGCCGGGGCGACGATCGTCTTTGCGTAGGCGGCGGTCCCCGAGAAATACCTGACGCCCGCATCCAGGTTGTCGCTCCAGGACGACAGCGAGTCCAACATGATGCTGGACGGCGCCCCGCGGCCCGACTGGAAGCTCACATTCCAAGGGCCGTCCACGGTGGCCAGGAGCGTCTCCTTCACCTCGGGCAGCGTGCGCGAGGTTTCCGAGGTTGCCCTGCGAAACACGACAAAGACGGCGCCCCACGGCTCGAGGCGCAGCGGCACCGTGGTGCGGCCGTCCCGGATCCTATAGGACGCGGGCTCCGAAGCTCCGGACTCGGCGTGCCAAAGCTCGGGCGCCCGGCCCGACACGCGGAAGGTCGCGTCCACCGCCTCATAACGGTCGCTCCGGTTGTCGACGAAGTAGAGGTCGCCGTCCGCGAGCCGGCGATGCACGAAGAGCACGCGCGTGTCACTTTCCGGCTTCGTGTAGTCGAAGTCGGGCTTCACCGCTAGCGCATCGAATACATCCGCCAGGCCCCGACCCGCGTACACCGCGCCCTTGCCCACCTTGTGCACGCCGGTGCCGTCGCCAAAGAGCTCGTCTGCCAGCCTGCGGAACTCCGCCTGGTCGTCCGCGAGGCTGGGATCGTCCGTCGGCTTCCTGCCGGCCACCACGCCGCCGTCCTCCACCAGCTTGTGAATGGCCCGCAGCACGGGCAGGGACATGTGCTGGCTGTACGGGTCGAGTCCGAGCACGCGGTAACTCATGCCGCTCTCGGTCGCGATTCGGCCGTCCCTGACGAAGATCTCGTGGATCAGGCCGTCGGCGTTGATATAATCGAACCCGTGGCCCTCAGGCACGGCCGGCGCCTTGTTGGTGAAGATCGCCGTGAGGTTCGAGTCCTCCCCGTAGAAGTAGAGCAGGTCGGCGGCGAAATGGCCCTGCTGCAGCAGGTAGCTGCTTCGGGCGATGTACTTGACCCACGGGCCGGCCTCTTCCGCCCAGGTCTCGTTTCTGTTGAACCACTGCCCGAATGGGCCGAGCGTCAGACCGGGGGCCCTGCCCACGAGCGGCTGGTGCGTCGACTCATGGATCACGAAGCGGTTGATCCCGTTAAGGAACTCCGAATCGGCCGTCGGCTTGAGCGTGGCGGGCGACCACGCCCAGGGCGCGGCGGCGGCGGTCATCGACTCGGCCGCCGCGAGGTTCTGGCCGTAGAGGTGCGCCACGGAGGCGGACTCGCGGTCGTCCGCGTTGTAGTTGTAGCTCTCCTTGTTCTCCCCAAAAAGCTGGGTCCACATCGCGCTCATCGGGATGTCGTCCAGCTTCTTGACCTCCATCCCGTCGGCGATGAGCGCGCGGCCGCCCTCGTGCGACTCGCCGTAGTGGCCCATGCCGCGTTCCTTGAGTGACGCCTCCACCTGGCCGTAATGCTCGTCCGCGATCAGGTCGGCGATCGTCTTGCGGAAGTCCCACAGGAACCTGTCGCTGGCCTCGGCGCTGTCCACCACGCGCCCGGCGAGCACCGGCATCCAGGCGACGGGATCGTAGCCGCGCCGGGCCCTGAACTCGGCGATCATGTCGTCGGTCCAGTTCTGCGAGCCCGCCTCCCAGCTGTCGGTCACCACGTACCGGATGCCGCGCCCGCCCATCCATTCCGGGCCGACTGCCTCCTTGTAGCTGTCGAGGAAGGCGTCCATGTAGCTCTTCACATAGGCGCCATTCAGCTTGTCGACTTCAAGCCCGGTGGCCTCCGCGGTGGCTGGATGGTTGGTCGTCCCCAGCAGCGAGTATCCGAACCTGAGCACGACCCAGTCGCCGGGAGGGGGCGTCCAGTCGAGCGTGCCGTCGGCCCTCAGCCGGGAAGTCAGGTCGACCACGCCGGACTTTGGGACGACCTCGCCCGTTGCAAACGCCGGCGTCGCGAGGGGATAGAGGTCGGGAACAGGCGTGAAGGCGGCTTTCTCCTCGAACCTGTTCACACGCGGACCGGGATGCAGCGCCAGCCTGACTATCTCATATTCGGTCGGGCGCGTCCGTTTTCCGAAGGACGAAGGGTCGATGCCAAGCATCCATGAGGGCGTGGCGGGTGCCGGCGCCCGCTTGAAGTCGACCCGGAAGAACCTCGCCGTCACCTTTGGGAACGAGATGGTATTCTCGGGGGCGCCGCCGCCCGGGAGCTTTGCAATCAAGCGGAAGGCCCGCCCGTCATCACTCGCCTCCAGGGATTTTTCGGGATTGGCCGTCCCGGTGATCACCGAGGTGATCTCGTCGAGGTCGTGCATCGCGATCGTGACGGAACACACCGACTGGGGCTCGGCGAATTCGTATTGAATCCAGGCGGTCTCTCCAACCGCGGGAATTTGAAGCCTCTGCGGCGACACGGGGTCCCCTTCGCCAAGCTTTGACGCATCAAAGGCGCCCGCGCTCGCCGTCAACTTCGGATGCAGCGACTCGGTTGACACGTCAGCGGGCGGCCTGAGGTACGCGACGACCGCTGCGTCGCCGTAGAACTGCGGAGCCGCCCGTCCGCCTTGCGATTCGGAAGAGTTCTCATGGCCGGGAAAATTCTGAAATGGCCCGGTGTTCGGCGGAGGATGGGCCAGCGCGCCCTTGAAGGGCCTTCCGCCATCGACGAATGTCTCGCTCCACACGTATTTCTTCATTCCCTGCGACGCGGGCACCCAGGGGCCGCCCGTCTCGCTCCAGCCCGGGGAGCTCGCGATCCCCTCCTCCATGCCGAGCTTGTCGCCGAGTTGAATCGCGTAGCTGAAGGCATCCTTCCATTCGGGAGTCATGTAGACGAGCCGCCTATCCACCACTTGCGGCGTCGACAGGCTTGCATCAAACACATGGAACCCTCCTACGCCTACCCGGTGCATCCACTCCAGGTCCAGCTTGATGCCCTCCTTGGTGATGTTCCCGTTCATCCAATGCCACCACACGCGGGGCCACGCACTTTCCGGGGGATCTGAGAACCCCCGCGCCAGCGGGTCCTCTGCTTGCTGGGCATGGGCTTCGGGAAGCAGGCGCGAAAAGCACAGGATGGAAACAGTTCCGAGCAGCCTTAAGTAATGTCGTGTCATGGGTGAACTTGGGCATTCCGCTCCGCCAGTCGCAGTTCCATCGCAATGGCCAAGGGACGGAATCCTTGTTTGCCGACAGAACCTATGCGCGTCGACGGCGGATAACGCAAGTTAGGTCCCGGATAGGCGACAAGCTGTTTTGGGATCATTGCAAGAGTGAGAAGCTCTCCGGCCTGTGCGGGTTGAGGGCACCCCCGTCGCGCCATTCAATGCCCGATTGCAAAAAGGCGGCCGGGATTGTCGCCGACCACGACACCCTCGTCATTTCCGCCCAGGTCCAGCAGCAATTCCCTAAGGGCACCGTCATGCAGGACGTTGTCGCGGATGACACAGTTACGAAGACCCCTGTAAATGATGCCATAGCTGGGCGTGTAGGTCCCCTCGCCGCCGTCGTCCCGACCCGACCAAATGCTGTTCCCGACGCATGTGACCCCCTGGCATCCATCCATGAAGATCTGGGATGAGTCGTGGCTCTCCTCCGGGGCCAGTTTGCCGCTGCGTTTGATGAAATTCCCAGTGATCGTGATCTGTGCGCACGCCGACCTGCCTCGCCTGAGCGCGATCCCGCAGGTCCCTGCGCGATCGAAGAAGTTGCCCGTTACCTGATAGCCGTCGCCACCCGTGATCAGCATGTTCTCCTCGCCATTCCATTCGACGCGATTGGCGGTGAACGTGACCGACGCGTTCTCGCGGCGCGCCGCGAATCCCGCCCGCTCATTCCCGGAGAACCAGTTATCCAACAGAAATCCATCCCAGCCTCGCAGGTTGAGGCCGTCGCCCTTGTTATAGGCCAGCATCGAGTGGCGCACGCTAAAGCACCAGGCACAGGAAAGATTCGCGCCGTCCCCGCTGAAGCGGGCAACCTGGCAGCGTTCGATTCGAAAGCCGTCCTCGTGCTCCGCAAAGTGGGACCGATTCAAGGAAATCCCGTGGACATTCGCGCCCAGGCCCCGGCCGTCGAGCGCCAATCCCTCTATCGACGCGCCACGAGCATCCGTAAGATTGAGAAGACACGTGGAATCGGCATCCTTCAAACGCAACACGCTCCCGCCGGGGCCGCTGTAGTTCCAAGCGGGAATGCCGATCATCGCCATTCCCGCCCGCACGTGAAGCTCCTTGGTGATGTAGACGCCCGGCGGAAGGAATACTGCGCCGCCCGCGCCCGCGGCCGCGTCGATCGCGCGCTGCAGTGCGAGCGTGTCGTCGGTCGAGCCGTCACCGGTGGCGCCGAGATTGCGAGCGTCGAGGAGCCCGCCCTTTGCGGCTTCTCCCGATGCGCCAAGGGCTACATTTCCAAGCAGGACGGAAGCGCCTCCTATCATGGCGGCTCTGGCCAATTCGCGACGATTGAGCAAATGCGCATCATTCTCAGCCATGATTTACCTCCTGTGTTTCGGGCCAGCTTCTCCTTGATACGCAGGCCCTGGGCCGAAGGCCATAGCTTTCGCGCCGCGCCTTGCTGACTGGGCGGCTGCACCGGCGAAGCCTGCCTGGGAAAAAACTCAGCCGGCGTCCGGCAGCGATGCTGCTGCCGCTGCGCCAGAACGCGCCGATTTGAGAGCCGAGGAAATGTCGGTAGGGTATTGCGTCCTAGTCCCGCATCTCTGACGGTTTGAGCTGACTATTGGCCCCGATGGCGTTGAACCGAAAGCGTCTCTTGCACACGAATTCCATCGGTCATTTTGCGTTTTCCATCTTGATGGCGGTTGGAGCCACGGGATGGGCGTATCCTGCGGAGGTTTCCTCCAACGATGTTGTTGTGATGCAGCAGATGATCGTCGAGGCGACGCGGACTGACGAAAACCCCGGTTTCTTCGCCAGGCATTATACATGGCTTTACGTGGCCGTCCCTGATTGCGAAATCCTTTCCCGTTGCGACGTCGAACAGACGCTCGCCGTTGCCAGGCATGTCGGCGACTGCCTTCAATTGAACATGGGGTTCGTCCCCGACGAATATCGGGCTCCCCTGGCCCTGCCGATGTCGTTCATAATGTTTGATCGCGAACCGACGAATGCGCTCGAAGCCGTGATTCCAGAATCCGATGATTGGGCGCCCTCTTCGGCGAATTTTGGGAGATATTTTTCTGAACCCACCCATTCGCTAGAAGGCGGCATCAATACCGGCGACTCGGACACCCATTGCACCGTTCAAAATCGGGCGGGCAAGCGATGGATGTGGGCGGGAGGAGGCAGCAGGGGCCCGATACCAAGAGGAACACTGTTCCTGCTGGGTCGATGTGCCCCAGCTCTTCCGCTTTGGTACCAATGCGGGTTCGACGGTGGGCCGTGTTGTCTCCAACGGATGATCGGGCTGGACGAGGGCCTGATAATAGCCACAGCCTCATGGATTAACGAGGACGAGACCGAAGGGATCCTATCCGGCGCTAAGAGGGCCAAGACCCTGCCGAAGCTCCCGCCCATCGAGGAGCTTTTTCGCCAAACGATTGTTGCCGACGGTGATTCTCCCGCAGCACGTCTATCCCCAGCGTGGATGGCAGAAGCAGCCTTGTTCCTGAGATGGGGGCTCTTTGGGGAATCTGAGACACAACGCCACCACCAGGCGTTTTCAACTTTCGTCGAGCGTTCGCGAGCCGAGCCGGTAACCGAGGCAATGTTCCGTGAATGCTTCGGGTTCGGGTACGCCGAGATGCAGGCACGGCTTAGCTCCTACCTGCTCGAAGCCGCAGTGGAGCCGGTCTGCGTCGACTACCAATCCATTCGCCACTATTCGCGGCATCCGAATCCGGGAAACCCGCCCTTCCCCTCCCTCGATACCCGAGAGGCCACCCCATCGGAGGTCGCTCGCCTGCTGGGCGACTGGGAACGAATGCAGGGTGACGAGCTGAGAGCCAAGAATGCTCCCCTGAGCCGGGCTTATCTGGACCAAGCCGGCAGGACTCTGCACAAGTGCTATGCCAAGGGTGAGCGCGACCCGCGGCTCGTGGCGGTCCTCGGCCTCTATGATTTCGACGTGGGCGACACCGTTGAGGCTCGGAGCATGCTCTCGGCGGCAATAGATGCCGGGGTGGAGCGGCCGGCGGCCTACATTGACCTGGCCCGGATCCTCTTTGATGAGGCGAGGGGCCATCCCGGCTCCGCAGACGGAAAGTTCAGCGCCCAGCAGATAGCCGCGGTGCTGAAGCCGCTATTCGCGGTTCGGAGGAAGACAAGACTGGATGCCAAGGGTTACCTTCTCATCGCCGAGGCCTGGTCGAATTCCGCCGTGAGGCCGTCGCTCCCTAACTTGGGAGCACTCAATGAAGGACTGCGCCTCTATCCTTTCGACTCAGCGCTCATCCTAGCTGCAGCGAGGACCTACCTGCAGTGGGGCTATGCCGCTGAGGCGGAGGTGCTGATCGACCAGAAAATGGGATTTGCGGATGAGGCCACCGACAAGCGGCTCGCCGAGCTGCGGACCTCGCTGAAGGCGGCAAAGTGAAAAAGGGTATGATTCTGGTCCGTCCGGAAACGAACCCGTTGCCAATCGGATTTCCTTGGAGGTGACAGCCCCGCTCAATTTCCCTTTCCGAGACCATGGCCTCCCGTTACTGCCTCTTGCGCTCCGGATTGGTCTCCGCGCCTAAGAAGGTTTTGGCATCCAATCCTTGGATTCAGCGTATAATGGTTATGGCCACGAACGCCAAGGCAGCATCAGGGCCCCAGCTTGCTAGGCGGTTGCGCCGCAGCTGAGGCTCGGCTTTAGGGGCCGGGTTCAAAACAACTTTGGGGTGGGATGATTGCCACGAATGCACTTTGGCGGCGCCCGAACGTGCCGATTCAATTCATGCCGGCCTCGTCCCCCAATCCCTGAGCATGAACACAGCAACAGAAGCCTACGCGGCCACCCGCCGCATACTCACGCTCAACTCTGATAATTTCCTTGAGTGCCTGGATGAGCTTTTTGAGAGAAACTGGATTTCCGACCCGGCCCCCCACTCGATGGAAGGGTTCGCTTTCAAGCCCCATGGCTCAGACGAGGAATATGTGCGCGCTATCACCAACAAATCTCCTCGGCGCGTCGCCACCGTGGTCGAGGGACGGGACGGAGGTTGGATTATTCGCGCCGGGTTTCACTTCGTGAGTCGGCTTTTCTACATCGTTACCAAGGAGGGCGTCGTACTTTCCGCCTTCGCCGACTTTCGATATTAGTGTTCCGCGAGGGAATGGTGGCGCATCTTTGGGTAAATCTTTTTCGAATGCGTTTGGCGCGACGAATTCTGGAAATCGTTGTAAATGCGGGGAGTTCAGCTGGAACAATCCATACTGCGGGCCTTTGACCGCAGCATCAGTCGCCCCATTGAAATTGGCGAGACAGTGCTTCGACACGGGTGCGTCTCACGAACCGCCCCCGTGTCTCTTCTGGGAGATTCTGTAACGCAACCCGCTCGATAACTCACACCCGTTGAACCAATTGCCCGCTGGCCGGCCGCAACCTCAGGGCCCTTGCTTCGAGATCATCCGGATCGACACCAGCCAGGTCTCCACCAGCTTGGGCCATTCAGTCACGGGCTGCTTGGTGCGCCGGAGCCCGAACGCGTGACCGCCCTGCGCATACAGATGCATCTCCACGGGCACGCCAACCCGCTTCAGCGCGGCATAGTAGGAAAGCGAGTCCTCCACACGGTCCACGTGGTCATCCTCATCCTGAAGCAGAAACGTGGGCGGCGTCTGGAGAGTGATATGGGAATCAATGGCCGGATTCAGTCCGAAGCTGTTGTCAGCAAGAGAGAGATGCCCGGGATAGAGCGCCACTGCGAAATCCGGACGGCAGCTCTCCCTGTCGGCCGCATCCACGGCCGGGTACAGGCGCTGTCCAAAATGGGTGCTCATCTGGGCCACCAGGTACCCGCCCGCGGAGAACCCGAGTACCCCGACCTTGTTCGGATCGATATGCCACCCGGCAGCATGGAGGCGCACCAGGCCCACGGTCCTCTGCGCGTCCTCCAATGCCGTCTGCGCCCTCGGCTCGGTCTCGCGCTCGGTCCGTTCGTCCCAGTATTGCCCCGAAAACGGCACGCGGTATTTGAGCAACACTGCCGTTATCCCGCGCGACGAGAGCCAGTCGCATACCTCCGTCCCTTCGAGATCGATGGCAAGAATCTTGAAGCCGCCTCCGGGAAACACGACAACCGCGGTGCCCGAATTGGCCCCCTTTGGCGGATAGGCGGTCATTGTGGGCCGCGAAACATTGCTCACCGCAACCCAGGGTTTGCCGGCTACCAGCGTGTCCCCCGCCTTGGCGTATTCCGGACCCGGGACCGGCTGGGCATCAGGCGCCTCTCCCGGCCATATGGGCACCTGGGCATGACCCGGGGATGGCTGCCAGGCGGGCGTCTGGCCGCTCAGGCGGTCAAGTGCGAACACAACGCAGAATGCAAGGAGCCAGCGTCTCATGCCAATCCGTATAATCGAGCCAGAACCCTGGGGCATGGCAAAGCTAAGTAAAGCTGCGGTTCGGATTCCTCCCCGAGGGCCGTTCCCGAAACGCTTCTTGCCCGCGTTGACGGCGGTAGCAGAATCGGGTCACCGGCCAGGATCATTGGCCCTGGCGCGCCCGAATGAGAGCAAACCCTCCCCATCAGCGGTCGACTGAGCCGGCGGGCGTTCTTGTCCTTGCGGCCCTGCTCCTGGCGGGCGGCCCTGGGACCGGGGCTCTGGAAGCAGGCGACCCGCCGCCGGTCATCCCCGTGGGGCTCGACTGCTACCGGATGTGGGCGAGCTGGCCGAGCCAGCGGATCGGGGCGCGCGCCTACATGCGAAGCACCTATGACCGAACCGGGGGCAACAGCGACGCCAGCCATTTCCTCTTCCAGCTGGCGGACGACTTCAACGTCACCCTCGATGTCGCGGGGCCCGGTGTCCTCTATTTCGCCCGCTACAACCATTGGCATGGAAGCCCGTGGCACTATGTGGTCGACGGCTCAGACCACGTCCTTGGCGAGACATCGACCCAGGATCCCGGAAGGCCCGTGGACGGCTCGGTCTTCCTGCCCGCGGCCATCCTGCCTTCGCCCCTCACGTTCACCTGGTCGACAACCCTGGGCGCGGACCTGATGTGGGTCCCGGTCCCGTTCGAGGCGTCCTTCCGGATGGCCTACGGCCGGACGCACTATGGGACCGGCTACTACATCTATGACCAGTACGTCCGCGGCGCGCCGCTTTCCCGGCCGATCAAGGCGTGGGACGCGGCGACGCCGCCTGGCGCGGATGTCCTGGCGCTCCTGGGCCGCGCGGGGACGGACATCGCGCCGCAGCCCGGGACGCCGGAGGGCGAGCGGGTGGGGATCTCCGGCAGGGAGGGCCGGATTGCCGCGGTCGGAGCGGGAGGGGAGGCGGCGATCCTCGACCTGCGGGTCGGGAACCCGGCCGTGCTCCGGGCCCTGGAATTCTCGGTGCCCCGAGCGGAGGCGATCGACTTCGGGCGGATGCGCCTGCGCGTGACCTGGGACGGCCTCCGTTATCCCTCGATCGACGCCCCCGTCGCCCTCTTCTTCGGCTCGGGCACGCTCTACAACCGCGACGGCCGCGAATACCTCGTGAAGGCCTTTCCGGTGAGCATCCGCTTCGATGCCGAGCGCGTGCACCTGGCGTGCTATTTCCCGATGCCCTTCTTCCGGTCCGCCAGGTTCGAGCTCGGCGGCAACGGCAGGACGGAGGTCCGCGACATCCGCTGGGGCGTCCGGCTCCAGCCCCTCGGCGAGGCGCCGAACCGCGTGGGCTACCTCCACGCCAGCTACCGCGACCACGGCGTTCCGGCGCGGGGCAGGGACCTCGTCCTCCTCGACACCCGCCAGGCGGAGGGCGGGGGCGACTGGTCGGGCAGCTTTGTCGGCACCTCGTTTATTTTCTCCGACCGCGCGAACCTGGAGACGCTTGAGGGCGACCCGCGGTTCTTCTTCGACGACAGCAGGAGCCCGCAGGGCCAGGGCACCGGCACGGAGGAGTGGGGCGGGGGCGGCGATTACTGGGGCGGGCGAAACATGACCCTTCCCCTCGCGGGGCACCCGGTGGGGGCGCGCAGCCCGGCGTCCGCGAGGAACGCCGAGGACAGGATCGAGTCGGCGTACCGGTTCCTGCTGGCCGACCTGATGCCGTTTGGGAGGAACGCCGTGATCTGCCTCGAGCACGGGGGCACCGACGAGTCCGCCGAGCACTACCAGTCGGTCACGTACTGGTACGGGATCCCCAGCCCCTCCCTCATCAGGACGGACAGCCTCAAGGTCGGCGATGCCTCGGACGAGCGCGCGCATGGCTACCTGTCGCCGGGCGCCTCTGCTCCCTATCCCATCACCTCCCGCTATGAGCTCGGCGTCGACCACGAGGACGGGCCCGGCTCTCGGGAGGTGTTTCCCGCCGAGACCGACTTTGGGCGCAAGACCGCGGGGGCCTCGGAGTTCACGCTCAGGCTGGATCCGGGGAACCTGGGCGTCCTCCTGCGCCGGAAGCTCGACTACTCCCTCCCCAACCAGCGCGCCGAGGTCTTTGTCGGCGCGGACGGCGCGCGGGCGGGCTGGAAGCCCGCTGGGATCTGGTACCTGGCGGGAGGCAACACCTGCGTCTATTCCAATCCCAGGGAGGAATTGGGGGTGGCGCAGCATGTGGCCCAGACCTCAAACAGGAGGTTCCGCGACGACGAATTCCTGGTGCCCCGCGACCTGACCTCGGGCCGCACCTCGATCAGGGTGAAGGTGGTGTTCACGCCGGTCAGGATACCCCTTTTCCCGGGTGCTCCCCTTGCGGAGCTGGCCTGGAGCGAGATCCGATACGATGCCTACTGCTTCGTGATGCCGGACTGGAGGCCGGGGCATTAGCTCAAGGGCTCTTGTCGGTGAATTCAACGCCGGCAAGGGTTCTGCGCCCAAGCCCCTTCCGTTGACCCGCAGGACTGGTTCTCACGGATGAGCCGATTCGGACGGGGATGCGGGTAAAACCCCATAGCCGCCGGGCGGCCTGGCTTGCATAATCGGCGACCGGTCACAGGCAGGGGAATCCCTCCCCTGGGACGGGCCCGGAACGGGGGATGATTATGCTGCAAAATACAAAAGAACTCTACGGCAAGAAGCTCGCGGCCCTGGACGGAGAAATCGGGCACATTAAGGATTTCTACTTTGACGACGCAGCGTGGGCCATTCGCTACGTGGTTGTGGACACCGGGTTTTGGTTGACCGGGCGCCTCGTGCTGCTCGCGCCCCATGCCTTTGAGAGACTGGACCAGAACGACGACACGATTCGGGTGAATCTGAGCAGGAAGCAGATTCAAGACAGCCCGTCGATTGCCGCGCATGAGACAGTCTCCCAGCAATTCGAGGAGCAATACTACCGCTCCTACGGCTGGCCGGTATATTGGCAGGGCGGCCAGATGTGGGGTATAAGCGGCAATCCGCTGGCCTTGTCGCCGCAGCCCGACGACATGGGCGTCCGCAGGTCGCTCGAACCCGTCGCCGACCGGCACCTGCAGAGCGCCAAAACGGTGGCCAGCTACCATGTTCAGGCGGTCGACGGAGCCTTGGGCCATGTGACCAGCTTTAATGTGAACCCCATAAGCTGGGCGATCTATGAGCTCGTCGTCGAGACCGGCCCCTGGCATCTCGGCAAGCGTCTCCTGATTTCACCGAACGAGATCGACCATATCAGCGACCTGGAAAAGAGGGTCTTCGTGAGGCTGACGAAGGCAGGCATCCGAAGCACAGCGGAGAATGAAATCGTCAAGGCCGGTGTGTGACTTCATGGAGCGGGCGCATTTTGCGGCGGAGCCGCAGGCCGCCCCACCTCGCCCTGGTTGGAATGGGGAATGGACACGGCGAATCCCCGGGTCGGAGGGCCTCCCCCGGGGGTTTCATTTCGGACCATTGTAAGTAGCCATTCAGCCAGATCACGGATTGACGGCTCGCCGCACCTCCATCCCTGCCGCACCAAGCCAGGGGTCAGCGCGGTTCTATCGTGCCCTGGTGGGAGCCGTCTGGGGCCTTATCCGACGGATCGGGCGCCGACTCGCCCCCCAGATAATTGGCCGCCGGCGAGACAAATATGAAGGGAAGGGTCATCCTGCAGTCGACGGGTGCTCCCTTGACCTCAGCCGGACGAAACCGCCATTTCCGGACCGCGGCGACCGCAGCCTCGCCAAACAGGACGTCATCGGCTTCCACGACCGACGTATCGGCCACCTTGCCGTCGGCGCGGACTGTAAATACGACAACGGCTTTCCCGGTAAGGATCGACTCGAGGTCAAAGGGATAGTCAGGCTCGACTTCACGGGTCGCCACCGGCCGAACGTCGACCGCACGGATGCTGTAGACCCCGGGCTTCAGCGGCGGGATCGGGTTCTCGACGGGACGCTCTGTCACGAAATCGGTTCCCGAGCAGCCGGCCACCGCGGCGCAGGCGAGGAAGACCAAACCCGGTCGTCTCAACGCGGCGGACAAGGGAATCGTGCGTGATTGAGCCATGTGTCTGTGCGCATCTCGGCGCAAACGACGCAAAAACACAATTTCAGCAAGCAGAAATCGGCGCCGGGATGCGCGGGCTTGCGGCCCGCCGCCCGGCCTTCGGATGCACGGAGCCGGGTTAGGGGTCTGCGACGACCCTTGCGATCAGGAAGCCGTCGTAGCCCTTGCTGCCCACGGTTTGGACCGCGGCGGCGCTGACGCGGGGCTCGGCCGCCACGAGCGCGTTCATCCGCCGAACCCCTGGCACTCCGGCGTTGGAGCTGTCCGCGTTGGCGACCTCGCCCTGCCGCACGACGTTGTCGGCGATTATCAGCGTGCCCTTGTGGGCAAACCTGAGGGCCCAGGTGAAGTATTCCGGATAGCCCTGCTTGTCGGCGTCGATGAAGATGAGGTCAAACGGCTCCGGGGCCTCTGCGGCAAGGCGCGCCAGCTGCTCCTGCGCGAGCCCGACCCGAATCTCCACGACGGCGGCCAGGCCCGCCCGGGCGACGTTCGCCCGTGCGACCTCGGCGTGCTTTCCCTCGTACTCCAGGCTTAGCAGCCTTCCGCCGGCCGGCAGCGCCCGCGCCAGCCAGATCGTGCTGTAGCCCGCGAGCGTGCCGATCTCCAGGATGCGCCGCGCATCGACGCTCTGGGCCAGCAACTGGAGCAGTTTCCCCTGGTTCGGGGACACATGGATGGACGGGAGGCCGGCCCTGTCGCTGTCGCGAAGGGCGGCCTCCAGCACGGGGTCGGATCCCAGCAGCAGGTCGGCAAAATAGCGGTCCACCTTGGTCCATGTTTCCTGTGCCATTGAGTTTGCTCCTTTTGGTGGTTGCGGCGCCGGGCGGATTCCGAGATTCAATGGCCAAGGAGCCGTTGTAAAGCACCCATGAACAGACGCACTTTCGTGTCCTCCCTTGCCGCGGCCGGAGCGGTGGTCGCCACGGGCTCGCGGCTGTTTTCCGCCGAGTCGGGGCGGCGGATCCGGGTGGGAATCATAGGCTGCGGCTGGTACGGCGGGGTGAACCTGGACGCCCTTTCGCGCAACGTGGACGTGAACGTCGTCTCGCTCTGCGACGTCAACGAGGCCTCCCTGCAAAAGACCCTGCAGGCGGTCGCCAGGCTCCAGGCGGCCGTGCCCAGGACCTTCGTTGACTACCGCCAGATGCTCGATTCGGGCGAACACGACATCGTCCTGGTCGCGACGCCCGACCACTGGCATGCGCTTCCCGCCATCGCCGCCATGAAGTCGGGGGCGGACGTCTACCTCGAGAAGCCCGTCGGCGTCGACGTGATCGAGGGGGAGGCGCTCGTCTCTGCTGCGCGCAAATACGGCCGGGTCGTCCAGGTGAACACCCAGCGCCGGAGCAACCCCCTTTATGTGGAGGCGCGCGAGCGGTACATCCGCAGCGGCAGGCTGGGAACGATCGGACTTGTCGAGACCTACAGCTACCTCGGCTCGGAGGGCTGGTCCGCCGGGCCCGTGCCCGATGCCGAGGTCCCCGGCCGCCTGAACTATGATTTTTGGACCGGGCCGGCTCCGCTGCTACCCTTCAAGGCGATAAAGGAGAACCGCGGATGGCGGGCCTTCATGGAATACGGCAACGGGCCCGTGGGAAACCTGGGCGTGCACATGATTGACCAGGCGCGCTGGCTGCTGGGCCTTGGCTGGCCGGAATCGATCTCCTCCTCGGGCGGGATCTACGTTGAGAAGGCGTCCTTCTCCAACATTCCCGATACCCAGAGGAGCGTCTTCCACTATCCCGACCTCGACATTAGCTGGCAGCACCGCCTGTGGGGCGGCTCGCCGATCCCCCAGCGCCACTGGAGCGACCAATGGGGGACGCGCCTCATCGGCGAGAAGGGAACGCTCAACCTGACCATGCTCGAGTACGCCTTCACGCCGGCCGACGGCGGGCCGCGCGAGGGCGTGCACATGCTCTCGAAGACCGGCAACCTCGAGAATGTCGATTTCAGCCGCGAGGGCCAGGCCTACACGCAGACCGAGAACCGGCACGTGCTCGATTTCATGCAGGCGCGGCGGGACCGCTCGCGCCCGATCTCGGACATCGAGGAGGGCCACATCTCGAGCGCCTGCTGCGAGCTCGCCATCCTCGCCCAGCAGCTCGGCCGGACTATCGCCTACGATCCCAGGTCCCGGACGGTTCCCGGCGACGCGGAGGCGACCGGCCTCCTCTCCCGCCGCTACCGGGCTCCCTGGGTGCACCCGGACCCGGCGAACGTCTGAGGACGGGAGGCGCCGCGCTAGCGCTTCGTGACCGCCGCCCACGATTGGAGGCTTCCGCTGAAGAAGGTCAGCCAGATCTCGGGCTGGTCTGAAATCACCAGGGTGCGGTAGATCGCGACGCTGCCATTGGCCCCGCTGGCCGTTGATTCCAGCTTGAGCGGGTGGGGGCGGAACACGGCGCCGGCCTGCTCGACAGTCATCCCGACCTTCAGGTTGAGGGCGTATTTCGGGATATTCGCCTCGTCGGCGACGAGCGCCTCCGCCGACAGAGGGCTGGACGCGCTTTCCGTGGCCTGGGAGGGCGGGGAAGGGTCGCCCTGGAAGGCCAGCGGCGGGGGCATCGGCGCCGGCTGCGGCGGGGGGGTGGGTGCGGCAGGCGCCTTGTGCTTCTCGGCGGCGGGCTGGCGCGGGCCGACGCATCCCGCCACGAGGAGGGCGATAGCCAGGCTGGATGCCGGAATGATATTTTTCACGTTGGGGTCCCGATCCCTTGCCGGGTAATCTCGGGCATTCCTCCCCCGTTCCCAAGTGCAAACGTCGGGGCGGGGCGGCCTTCCGCGCAGCCGGCAGCCGGCGGCGCCGGGACCGCCTGGCCCAGGGTCTGGCCCCGAACGGCGCTCACGGCTGGCTCGCCCGGATGCGGGCAAGGAGCTGGCGGGCCCTCTCATTGTCGGGGCTCGCCTGCAGGAGGGCCTCTAGCTGCCCGGCCGCCTCGTTTGCACCGCCCGGCGTCCGCAGGAGCGCGAGCGCGATGTTGAAGCGGATCTCGGGATGGTCGGGCAGCAGGCGGAGGGCCTCCTTGAACTGGACGATCGCCTCGGCGGCGCGACCCTGCCCGTTCAGGACCAGCCCCAGGTTGTTGCGGGCCTCGGCATAGTCCGGCTTGAGCCGGATCGCCTCCTCAAACTGCGCGACGGCGTCGTTCAGCCGCTCGGGTTTCCGGGACAGGGCGTTCGCAAGGCCGTTGCGGGCCTCGGCGGAGCCGGGCCGCAGGCGGACGGCCTCCTCGAACTCCGCGATCGCGTCGTCGAGGCGGCCGGGCGTGCCGAGCCAGGCGCTCCCCAGGTTGCCATGGGCCTCGGCAAAGCCCGGCTGCAGGCGGACGGCCTCCTGGAAGTGGGCGGCCGCCTCCTCAAGCCGCCCGGGCATCCTTGCCAGGACGCTCCCCAGGTTGTTCTCCGCGGTGGCGTAATCCGGCTTCTCGTGAAGCGCCTCCTGGAACTGGGCGACCGCCAGGTCCAGGTTGCCGCGGTCCTCATACCAGACGCCCAGGTTGTTGTGCGCCTCGGGAAAGTCCGGCTGCAGGCGAATCGCCTCGAGGATGTGGGTGTAGGCCTCGTCCGCCCGGCCTGGCACCGTGCGCAGCAGGCCCCCCAGGTTGTTGTGCACCGAGGCGAAGTCCCCCTTGAGCCGGATGGCCTCCTCGTACTCGCCGACGGCCGCCGCCAGCTCCCCGCGGCCCTCGTGCCAGAGGCCGAGGTTGTTGTGGGCCATCCAGCAGGCCGGGTTGCGCTGGAGGGTGGCCTGGTAGAGGGTGGGCTGGTCGACGTAGATGCGGCTCTGGGCGTTGCTGAGGATGACGAGGGTGGCGACGAGGGCCGCTGCCAGGGCCCAGGACGCGCAGCGCAGCGCGGGCGAGGCCGCGCCCAGGAGCGCGGCCAGGCCGGCCCCGGCCGCGGCGGCCGCTCCCATGCAGGCCAGGTACTGGAAGTGGTCGGCGACGTAGGAGAAGAGGAAGGGGTAGACGTTGAAGAAGCCGAGCGCGGGGAAGAGCGAGCCGACAAAGAAGAGCCAGGCGGCCAGGGGCCCGCGCGAGCGACGGGCGAGGGCGCACAGGGCGGCCGTGACCGCCACCGCGGCCGCAAGGTACCCCGCCCAGCCGGCGCCGGCCGACCTGGCGTCCCAGTGGGGGTAGATGAAGACCAGGTCCCTGGGCCAGAGGAGCTTCCCCGCATAGAACCAGACGATGCGCCCGGCGAGGAGGAGGCGCTGCAGGAACGGGAGGTCAAACTCCGCGCCCTGGGCCCCGACGAGCGTCCGCTCGACATGGGCGGTGAAGAGCCCGCTTGCGACCGCGACCGCGAACCAGGCGACGAGCGGCCGCACATCGCGCCAGGAGATCCGGCCCCTCTGCCACCAGAGGACGAGGAGGATCGCGGCGGGAAGCGTCGCGGTCACGGACTTGGTGAGGAGGGCAAGGACGAAGAGGAGCGATGCCAGGCCATAGGTCCTCCCGGCCCCGGGCCCTCCCCGCTCCCCATCGAAGCGCAGGTACGCGAGCCCGGAGAGGAGATAGAACACCAGGGAGAGCGTGTTCTTCTGCTCCGAGATCCACGCGACCGACTCGACGCAGACCGGGTGCACGGCGAAGAGCACCCCGGCCAGCGCCGCCCCCGGCACCCTGAGGCGGCGCAGCGCCGCGACCAGCAGGAGCGCGCACAGGGCGTGCTGCCCCACGTTCGCCAGGTGGTAGCCGAGCGTCGCGTCGCCCCAGAGCCGGTGCTCGGCCCAGAAGGCGCTGTGCAGGAGGGGATAGTACTGCTGCGTCGCCCGGGGATCGCTCCAGATCTGCCACAGCCCCGAGACCGCCCTCAGCCCGGGCCTCGTCACATGGGCGTCGTCGTCCCAGAGGAGCCCGCCCCGAAGCGCCGGCCAGTAGCACGCAAGGCTCAGCCCAGCGATCAGCGCCGCAGTCCACCAGAGACTGGCGCGGGTCGGCGGAGTCGCGCTTTGGCCCTGCATCCGCACGAACCTAGCCGCGCCCACCCGCCCGAATCAATCCCGCCGTGGGTGCGG
>CAZNNO010000003.1:65723-119981 GCA_964574435.1 uncultured Opitutaceae bacterium | reverse complement strand
CGAATCATCGAGCGTATGGGTGGACGAGATCTCTTCAATCACCGCTCCTTTGGCACTTCGAAATTCGTGCCGTGCGCCGCGAGGGATTACGATCACGTCGTTTTTGGAACATGCCTGGTGCTTGCCCTCCAGGACGAGGTCGATCTGCCCGTGAAGCAGATGGAACGTCTCGTCTTTCTGCGTGTGCCGGTGCTCGGGATGGCGCTGGCCTGGAAGCATTAGGACGAGGCGCTTGCAGTACTCGCGGTTGATGACTGTGATCATGGCCGAGCCGGTTTCTCTAAAACGCTCCAAACCATAATGATGAGAGATCTCGAGCTCAAGCTGCGTGGGAACAATTGCGCCGGACACCTTTAGCAGCTCCTTCACGTCCCGCGTTATGCCGTGGACGAGGCTGCGTGTGTCGGTCGAGGTTAACTTAGCCGAAATGATCGGCTCGCCGGGCAAATAGGCGCTCGCGGCCCTGAATTCCGTGTACTTCGAAAGGTCATTCGCTACGAGTTGCCCCGGAATCGCCGGAATCGCACAGAATACGTCCTCGGGCTTGATCACGGTCCCCATGGCGATCGCGCGTTTCGCAAAGACGCCGCGGCGCAGTTCCCGAAGAGTCGCGCGCTCGGGGCCGGAGGACGTGTGCCTTTGTCCTTCGACGCCAGCCACTGAGATGGCCTCGGTTGCCGCCTTGATCCAGCTCCTTACCTGGGACGGGTTGGCCGAATACCCATTCAGAGGATGCTCCGCGGTGGGCACTCCGACATGCTTTTCAAAAAGCGTCGCGCCCTTCGCCAGCGCCATCTTGACCGCGGCGAGCTGTTCCGGAGGTTCATGGGTGGAAAAGCCAATATCAACGTCGTGGTAGCGCCGCCTCAGGAGATCGATCTGGTTCAGTTCCAGGCCTGAGTCCGGTGTCGGGTACTCTGCGACGCAGTGCATGAGCGAGATCCGCTTGTTCCGGTGCTGGTAGAAACTGACGATGCGGTCGATTTCCTCAAACGGTTCCCCTGCCGTTGAGAGAATAAGGGGCAGGTCCGTCGCGGCGATCCTCTCCGCAAGGGGCCAGTCGGTCAGGCTGCAGCTGGCCACCTTTAGGAAGTCAAAGCCGTGCTCCACCACCTTGTCCACCGAGGCCTCATCAAAAGGCGTGCAGACCGAGAGAAAGCCGTTCTCGACGATGCAATCCTTGATCCGGCGGGTGTCATCCCAGGAGAGCGCGGTTTCGGAAAAGCGCTTGATGAACTTGATATCGGACCGGCTTCGGTAATCCGGATGGATCAGCTCCGGCAGGTTCCGGTACTGGAGCTTGACGGCGAAGCGGAAATCAAAGCCCGCGCACGCCTCCTTGAGTTCCCGGACAATGCGCTTCCCATGGTCCACCTTGCCCATGTGGTTGTTCGCCATCTCGAAAATGAAGAGGTATTTTCCCGACATCAGAGTAGAGGCTTGTGACGCAAAGCTCGGCGTCAACGTTTCAAGGGAGTGCGGTGCCAGGCGGCTGTACGCCGAATTATGTCCTTCAGGTTGAACGTCTCCCGGAGGCCAAGCTCGCCGCGCGCGCGCGCCGTGGAGGGGACATAGCGGTCGGGCGGCGCTCCGGGTGCCGGCTGCCGGAGAACCTGAATCCCAGGGCTTTCCAATTCGGCGGCCATCGTCTCGGCAAGGCTCCGAAGGGTAACCGGATCCTCAGAACCGACATTGTAGGCCCGGCCCGTTGCGCCACGGAGGAGGAGCGTCCAGAGCCATAGGGTCAAGTCCGCCGCATAAAGGTACGATCTGACCGGCGTGCCGTCTCCCGTGAGCTGGATGGGGACTCCCTCCAAGGCGTCCCTGAGGAAATTGCCGAAGGCAAATTTTCCATCCAGTGGGAGGCCGGGACCCGAGAACGTGAAGCAGCGGGCGATCACAGCCCCTAATCCGTCGCCCTGGGCCAGGCACAGAAGCTCGGCCTGCCGTTTTGCCTCACCAGACACCGCGTAAACCGACTTCAGGTCGGTTGGATCGGGCTTCCCGGAATAGGATTCCGGTATGCGTTCGAGTTCCGGAGGCTGCCTGCCGTACACGGCCCCAGTACTCGTGAACAGGAACCGCCGCACGCCGGAGCGCGAGGCCAGTTCAAGAACACGGCGAGTCCCGTCGGTGATGACGCCTATCGCCGCCTGGGGATTGGCCTTTGTAGCCTCCATGTCCGCCTCGGTTGCAAGATGGATGACCATGTCAAATTTCTCGGTTCCAAAACTGTCGGGCTCCAGGGTAGCAACGGAACCCCGCACCCAGCGAAGGCCCGAGCCCACCAGGTGCGGTGCGCTGTTCAGGAAGGCGGCCGGGTCGCGCGAAAGGGCGGTCACGCGGAAGCCGAGCTCATGCCGCTCCCCGGCTGCAAGCAGGCTCTCGATCATCCAGCGTCCGAAGAATCCGGTGGCGCCGGTGATGAGGATTCTGGCGCCTTTCAATTCGGGCCACAACGCGACGGCCCCAAGCCGGACATGCTCAAGGTCTTCAGGGGGAAGCGGCCTTTCAAATCGCATTCAATCCAGGGGACATTCGCTTTTCCTGCAGGCGAGCCAGGTGCGTGGCCCTAGGGGGTGTCCGGAGGTCGGCGGGGACCCCCTTCGGGAGGCGGCGGGCCTGTTCCTTCCGCCGAAGCGATTGGCAGTAATCTTGGTCTCATGCGACGCTACCGGGCGTTCGAGTGGCAAAAATCGCCGATGACCCCGATGACATAGTCCAGCATCTCCGGCGTCAAACCGGGATAAACCCCGACAAAAAGCGCTGTTTGCATCAGGCAGTCGGCTCCTTTCAGGCTGCCGACGATCCGGTAGGCCTTCGGGTTGTCCCTGAGCAGCTGGACGAATGCCGGCTGGCGCACCAGGTTGCCTCCAAGGAAGCGCCGGTTGCCGATCTTGCGCTCGTCGAGATGGCGGGAAAGGTCGACCGCCGTAAAGGGCGCGCCCGGGCGAACAAGCAGCATAAAGCCAAACCAGGAAGGTTCGGCCCCTGGAGTCGCCTCCATGAATTCAAGGTATTCGGAAAGGGGGGCCAGGCCAGAGCGCAGCCGCTGCCAGTTGCGTCGGCGGGCCTCGCCAAAGCCCGGGAGCCGCTTCAGTTGCTCGCGACCGATGGCCGCCTGCACATCCATTGGCTTCAGGTTGTAGCCCAGGTGGCTGTAGATGTATTTGTGGTCGTAGCCCTTGGGCAGCTCGCCGAGCTGCCAGCTGAAACGCTTGTTGCAGGTGTTGTCATGGCCCGTCTCGCACCAGCAGTCCCTGCCCCAATCGCGGATGCTCTCAAGGATGACTTTGAAGCGCAAGTCACGCACGATGTTAACGGCCCCACCCTCCCCTGTCGTAATGTGATGTGCGGGATAGAAGGACTGAGTCGAAAGGTCTCCGAAGCTGCCGGTCTGCTGGGGTTCGCCGCCGGGCAGCATGAAGCGGCTGCCCAAAGCGTCGCAGTTGTCCTCGACAAGCCAAAGGTCGTGCTTCCGGCAGAAGGCCAAGGCCGCGCCGAGGTCAAAGGGGTTGCCGAGGGCGTGGGCGAGCATGACAGCCTTCGTGCGCCCCGGGCTGAAGGCCTCCTCCAATTGCGAGCAGTCGGCATTTCCTGTCAGGGGGTGACTGTCGATAAAGACCGGCACGGCGCCGTTCTGGACGATCGGAGCCACGGTTGTCGGGAATCCGGCGGCGGCCGTGATGACCTCGTCCCCAGGGAGAAGCCGCCTCTCCGCCGGAAGCTTGGGGGAGGTGAGCGCTGCCACCGCGAGCAGGTTGGCCGACGAGCCTGAATTGACCAGGATGGAGCGCTTGACGCCGATCGCGGCCGCGAGCTCCTGCTCGAAGGCATCGCCCTGGGGACCGAGGGTCAGCCAGAAATCGAGCGCGGTACGGACCGCGGCGGAAACCTCGTTGCCCGCAAACACGCGGCCGGCATAGGGCACGATGGTTTTCCCGGGCTCAAAGGGCGCGGAAGCGGTGCCCGCCGGCGCATTGGCGCCATGGGCCCCATCCGAATAGGACCGGACGAGCGCGTCAATCTCGGCAGCAAGTTCTCCAAGGCTCTTTGACGTGCTCATTTCCTTAGGCGCCAGTGTATTCGGCCAGCTGGCGCAGGGTCAATTCGAGCGCAAGTGAGGGCGAGGACGCCCCGCGATACCAAGTGACGGCCTGGTCCACCGCCCGGTCGAGCGCCCATCGGGGACGCCAGCCAAGGAGCCGCCGCGCCTTGCCGGCATCGAGCCTGAGAACAGCGGCTTCCACCGGGTGGTCTTCCTTCGGCGCCTGGCGCCACGTCCCGGGCCACCGGCGGAGCACCTTTCGAATCACCTTGCGCACGGTGGAGTGGTCGCCGGGCGCCGGGCCGAAATTAAAGGCCCCGGAGAGTTCGGCCAGCTTGCCCGCCCTGCGGGCATCCAGGGCATCCCGGAGCTCGGCGGCCAGGATCAGGTAGCCGGCCAGGGGGTCAAGGACATGCTGCCAGGGCCGGACCGCCGAGGGGTTCCGGATGGCGATGGGCTTCCCCCTGGACAGAGCCCGGACGCAGTCCGGCAGCAGGCGGCCTCTGGCCCAGTCCCCTCCCCCGATCACGTTTCCCGACCGCGCGGTTGCCACGGCGAGGTTCGGAAAACGCCTCGCGCCGGCTGCGGGAAAACGGAAATACGCCTGGCGCCAGACATCGACGGCTATCTCGACCGCCGCCTTGCTGCCGCCATAGGGCTCGCTCCCCCCGAGGGGATCATCCTCCTCCAGCGCGGCCGCCGAGCCCCGGTACACCTTGTCCGTCGTCACCAGGACCGCGGCGCAGGGGCGCCTCAGCTTTCGGAGCCCTTGCAGAAGGTTCACAGTCCCCATGACATTCGTGGACCAGGTGCCGGCTGGATCCGAATGGGCCTCCCCCAGAATCGGCTGGGCCGCGAGGTGGAATACGTAATCGGGCCTCGCCGACACGAGTGCCTTTGACACCGCTGTGAAATCCCTCAGATCGCCCAGCGTGTGATTCAGGCGCCTGGCTTGGCCCAGCTGTTGAAAGAGCGAGGGCCGCGTGGGCGGAGGAAGGCCGAAACCCCAGACCTCGGCGCCCAGGCCAAGGAGCCACTCGCTGAGCCAAGCTCCCTTGAATCCGGTATGTCCGGTAACGAACACACGCGTGCCTGCAAATGATTTTAGTAAAGTCGGCATCAGACGATCAACCAATGCCTAACGCATCGCGGCGTGACACGGCAAGCCGCTAGAACCGTAGCCACTTGCGCACGTCATGCGGAAGGCGGCTGGGCGGTTGCTCAAAAAGACTTCACTCCAGCGTCCCCTCGCGGCTCAAGCGGGACCGGACGCCGTCACGGCCTGGCTTTCATTCGGTGCAGCCGAGCGCAGGCAATCTTTCCTGTAGGATGGGTCCATCCAAGCGCGCTGGAGCTCCCCGTAATCCGCGGCGATCCGGCGAGGCGCCAAAATCCACGGGGCCGCTCGAGCCCTGGCCGACCATTCACAGGGGAGCGGGAATGCACAGGCTGCAGCCTCAAGTTTTTCTATAACAGAAGGTTGCGTCCAAGCGTTCCCGTACTAAGAAAATACCGTTTCGATGGCTTCAAAATCCCTTCTTCGCATCGGTGTGATCGGGCTCGGGCAGTGGGGACCAAATCACGTTCGCAACTTCAGCCACCTTGAGGGCTGCGAGGTCGTCCGGATTTGCGACCGATCAAAGCAGCGTCTGATGTCGGCGCACAGGCAGTTCCCGGGAATTGAGATCTGCCGCGACCCGAACGCCATCACGGATGCCCCGGACATTGACGCCGTCGTTGTCGCCACCCCCGTTCAATCCCATTTCAAGCTTGTTCAGGGGGCGCTGCGTTCGGGGAAGGACGTGCTCTGCGAGAAGCCGCTTGCCATGGATTCAAGGGAGGCGCAGGCCCTCGCCCGGCTGGCGAGGCGAAATCGCCGCCTGCTGATGGTGGGCCACGTCTTTCTCTACAACCCGGGAACGCTGCATCTTAAGGACACCATCGACCGGGGCGAGCTCGGCCGCATCTATTACATGGACGCCGTCCGCACCAATCTCGGGCCCGTGCGCACAGACGTCGGGGTGGTCTATGACCTCGCAAGCCACGACATATCGATCTTCAACTTCCTCCTTGGGTCGAGGCCGAGGTCCGTTTCCGCCGTGGGCGGCGCCTTCCTCCAGAAAGGGATAGAGGACATAGGGTTTCTCACGCTGACCTACCCGAAGGGCGTCATCTGCCACGTCCACACGTCTTGGCTCAATCCCCGCAAGGTGCGCCAGCTGACGATCGTCGGCGACAGGAAGATGGCCGTTTGGGACGACATGAACAACCTCGAGCCTGTCCGCTACTACGACAAGGGCGTGATCCCCAAGAACTACGCCTCCTTTGGCGAGTTTCAGATGATCTTGCGCGACGGAGCGATCACCATACCGAAGCTCAAGCTCTACGAGCCGCTCGTCCGCCAGGACCAGGAGTTTGCCGACTGCATCCGCAGCCGGCGTGCGCCGTTGGCGAGCGCGGCGGTCGGTGCGGACGTAATCCGCGTCCTGGAAGCGGCCCGCGACTCGATGCGGGCGGGCGGGCGGACCGTCGCAATCAGCTTCGCATGAGCGGCGGCAACGAGACCGCCGGCACCCCGGCGCTCAGCGTGATTGTGCCGGCATACAATGAGGAGCTCCTCCTCGAGTCGTCGGTCCGGGCTCTCCTGGGCGCTCTTGATGCATGCAAGGTCGCGGCGGAGGTGATAGTGGTCAACGACGGGAGCCGGGACCGCACTGCCGACATCGCGGACGCCCTCACGGTCGAACTCAGGGGCGTGCGGGTGTGCCATCAGCGCAACCAGGGAATAGGCGGGGCCTTTCGCACGGGCGCGGCGCTGGCGGCGGGTGAGTACATCATGCTCTGGCCGGTCGACATGATGGCGAACCCGGGCGACCTGTCGCCCTACATTGCCAAGTTCGGCGCTGCCGACGTGATCGTCGGCTGCCGCAGGCGCCGCGAGGGGTACGGCCCGCTCATGCGCCTCAATTCCTGGATTTATCCCAGGCTCGTAGGCCTCCTCTTCGGGCTCCGGGTCCGGGACGTGAACTGGATCCACGCCTACCGAAGCTCGGTGTTCCAGCGGATCCGCCTCACGCAGCGCGGCATTCCCATGCTGGCGGAGGCCCTCGTCCGCCTGCGCGACGCCGGGGCGAGTTTCGCCGAGGTGAGCGTCGTCATGAAGGAGCGCACCGGCGGGGTGGCTTCTGCCTCGCGGATCACCGTGATGTGGCGCACGATCACGGGGCTCCTTTCCTTCTGGCTGGACTGGAGGAGGCGGAGGCGCTGAAACCCATCCCAATGACGAAGCCCCAGGTCCCCTTCATGGATCTTCCGCTCCAGATCTCGAATCTGCAGCCCGAGATCGACGCCGCGATCCACGCCGTGCTGGCCCACGGCCATTTCATACTCGGGCCCGAGCTCGAGAGATTCGAGGGGGAATGGGCGGCATATTGCGGGGTGCCGCAGGCGGTCGGCGTCGGCTCCGGCACCGAGGCCCTCCATCTGATCCTGCTTGCCCTGGGAATCGGCGCCGGGGACGAGGTCATCACCGTCGCGAACACGTTCATAGCGACCGTCGAGGCCATCTCGTTTGCGGGGGCGCGCCCGGTGCTCGTCGACTGCCGGCTTGGGGACTACCTGATTGACGTCGATGCGGTGGCTGCCGCGATAACCCCAAGGACGCGGGCGATAATACCGGTTCACCTCTACGGGCAGCCGGCGAACAGTGACGCGCTCTCCGCGCTCGCGAAACGCCACGGGCTTGCGCTTGTTGAGGACGCGGCCCAGGCCCACGGGGCGCGGCTCGCTGACGGGCGCATCTGCGGATCCCTGGGGGCTATGGCGGCCTTCAGCTTCTACCCTGGCAAGAACCTCGGGGCCCTTGGCGACGCCGGAGCGGTTACAACCGGCGACGACGCGCTGGCGCGCCGGATTCGGCTGCTCCGCAACCTGGGCTCTACAGTCAAGTACCACCACGAGATCAAGGGCCTCAATTCGAGGCTCGATACCCTCCAGGCCGCGATCCTGTCGGTGAAGCTGCGCCGGCTCGCAGCGTGGAACGACGCCCGCCAGAGGGCAGCGGCCCTGTACCGCGACGCCCTTTCTGGCTGCCCCGGCATTGTCCTACCGGAGGTTGCCCCATGGACGGGAACCCATGCCTATCACCTGTTTGTCGTCAGGTTTCCGGAGCACGACCGCGACCGCGTCGCCCAGGGCCTTGCCGCGCGCGGGGTGCAATGCGTGGTCCACTATCCGGTGCCCATACACCTGCAACAGGCCTATGCGGACCTCGGCCTTGCAAAGGGAGCCTTCCCGGCTTCGGAAACCGCGGCGAAAACGATTCTTTCGCTGCCCATGTTCCCGGAGATCACCGCAGGCCAGATCGGGCACGTATCCGATAGCCTCCGCGAGGCCCTGGCGAACGGATGATGCACCCGCCGCCGAAGATTTGCTTGCTGCTCGAATTGCCTCCCATTCATGATCAACGGCTTAACAGACTAACATGATTTCCGTTGTCATTCCGCTGCGCAACGAGGAGTCAAACGTTCCCCTCCTGGTTGGAAAACTGACCGAGGCGCTTGGCGTTTTGGGAAGGGACTATGAGGTGCTGTTCATCAACGACGGGAGCACCGATGCGACCGCGGCGCGCCTCCGCGAGGCTTGCGCCGCGGACAAGCGCCTGAAGGCCATTCATTTTCGGCGCAACTGCGGGCAGACGGCGGCGATGCAGGCCGGGTTCACCCATGCGAGGGGAACGGTCATCGTGGCGATGGACGGCGACCTCCAGAACGATCCGGCGGACATCGGCAAGCTCGTGGCGAAGCTGGACGAGGGGTTCGACCTGGTTTCGGGCTGGCGAAAGGACCGCCAGGACCACCCGCTGAAGCGCAATTTCCTAAGTCGTGCGGCAAACGGACTGATCTCGCGAACGACGGGCGTGCACCTGCACGACTACGGGTGCTCGCTCAAGGCCTACCGCAGGGAGGTCCTCGACGGCGTTTCGCTCTACGGGGAAATGCACCGGTTCATTCCGGTCTACGCCTACTGGAACGGCGCCCGCATCGCCGAGGTGCCGGTCCTTCACCACGCCCGCCTCCACGGGGCCTCGAACTACGGCCTTGAGCGCGTCGTCAAGGTGATCCTGGACCTCGGCGTGGTGCTTTTCCTGCACCGCTATGCCCGGAAGCCCATCTATGTGTTCGGCCTCTGCGGCCTCTTTAGCTGGGCCATAAGCGCCGCCGCGGGACTCGCGGCCGTGCTCTACAAGCTTCTCGGCGAGAAATCGTTCATCCAGACGCCGCTTCCGCTTATCGCCGTCACCATGTTCTTCACCGGGATCATCTGCCTGCTCCTGGGCCTCCTTGCCGAGCTCAGCATCCGCACCTACTATGAGTCGCAGGGCAAGCCCACCTACGTGATAGCCTCCCGCGACAATCTTGAAGGCCCCGCACGGAGGGCATCGGACCGCGTGGCCTGACCTAGCATGTGCGGCATCACCGGGTTTGTTGGGGCCGGAGACGAGGCCGTGCTTCGGCGGATGACCGGCGCGCTCGCCCACCGCGGGCCGGACGACTCGGGATACTGGTCGGACGCCGCGCGCGCGGTCCATCTTGGGCACAGGCGCCTGTCGATCCTGGACCTGTCGGGCGGACACCAGCCGATGGTCTCCGCGGACGGCGGCCTGGTGATCGTCTTTAACGGCGAGATCTACAATTGTGCCGAGCTTCGCGCGGAGCTTCTCGCCCGGGGACATCGCTTCCTCACCGACCATTCGGACACCGAGGTCCTCCTCAACGGGTACCGTGAATGGGGGTCCGCCCTGCCCTCCCGCTGCAACGGAATGTGGGCCTTTGTGATCTACGACCGCGTTCGGAGGCGGCTCTTCGGAAGCCGCGACCGCTTCGGAAAGAAGCCCTTCTTTTACTCGGCAAAAGGGGGCGCCTTTGTCTTCGGCTCCGAACTCACGGCCGTGCGGGCGCACCCGGCGATCACTTCGAGCGTGTCGCGGCGCGCGCTGAAGAAATACTTCGGCTACGGTTACATCCCCGCGCCGAGCTCGATCCTCGAGCATGTCTACAAGCTCCCCGGGGGCCATTCGCTGACGCTCGACCTCGATTCCGGCGCCCCGGCGCCGCGGATCGAGAGGTACTGGGATTTTGTCATCGAGCCCTTTGCCGGCTCCGAGATCCCCCGAAACCCCGAGCTGGCCTGGGGCGAGGAACTGCGGGCGCGCCTCGGCACCGCCGTCAGCCGGCGCCTCGTCGCCGACGTGCCTGTCGGGGTTTTCCTGAGCGGAGGCATTGACTCCTCGGCAATCACCGCACTCGCCTCGAAGCTCGTTCCCGCAGGGATGCTGAAGACCTTCAGCATCGGCTTCGAGGAGGCAAGCTTTGACGAATCCTCATATGCCCAGCGGGTGGCGAGGCTCTTCAACACGGACCATCACGTCGAGACCCTTTCCATCTCAAAGGCGCATTCGCTGCTCGCCAGCATCGCGCAGAGGATAGACGAGCCGATGGGCGACAGCTCGCTCCTGCCGACCTATCTCCTCAGCAAATTCACGCGCCGGCACGTGAAGGTGGCGCTGGGTGGGGACGCGGGTGACGAGCTCTTCGCAGGCTACGACCCGTTTGTCGCCCTGCGCAGGGCCGAGCTCTATTCCAGGTTTGTCCCAAAGGGCGTCCACCGGGCGATTCGGATGCTGGCGGCGAGGCTTCCCGTCTCGCACGCAAACATGAGCTTCGACTTTAGGCTCAAGCGCACGCTCCGGGGCCTGAGCTACCCGCCGAGGCTCTGGCTTCCTGTCTGGATGGCGTCGGTCGACGCGGCCGAGCTCGCCGAGCTTTTCAGCGAGCCGACGGACCTGGATGATGTCTACTCGGAGGCGATCGATGCCTGGGAGGGCTGCGCGCAGCCGGACCCGGTCGACCGCACCCTGCAATTCTACACGAAGCTCTACCTGCAGGACGACATACTCGTGAAGGTCGACAGGGCCAGCATGATGCACGGGCTCGAGGCCCGGGCGCCGTTCCTCGACATTGATTTTGTCGATTTTGCGCGCCGGATTCCCTCGTCCTGGAAGTACCGCCACGGCCAGACAAAGTATATCCTGAAAAAGGCGCTCGAGCCCCTGCTCCCGAGGGATGTGCTCTACCGGAGGAAGAAGGGCTTCGGAGTCCCGATAGGCGCCTGGTTCCGGGACGGGGAGCTGAGCGTCGGCAGGTCGGCGTCGACCCAGGCGCTCAACGACGGCTTCATACAGGAGAAACTCGCGGAGCATCGCAGGGGCGGCGCCGACCAGCGCGCCTTTCTCTGGAACGCGTGGCTCTATCAATCCTGGCTCGGGCGTCTGGGCGAATAGGGCGTTATGTCCGACGATACAAAGACCGCCGACGCCTTCGCGAATTCCTGGAATAATCTTCCACCCGGATCCGTATACACCTTGGCGCAGTTCGAGGATTGGTTCGCCCCGCTCACGCGCGCAGATCTAGAGGGGCGCACAGTGCTCGAGCTTGGCTGTGGCAACGGCAGCCTCCTTTATCACGCGGCCGCATGGAATCCAGCCCTCCTCGAGGGAATCGACCTGGGCGCCTCCATTTCCTCGGCCCGCCGAAACCTCTCGATGCTCCGTAAAACCGACTGGAAGGTCATACAGGGCGACCTGACGACGTATCGTGGCGATCAGCGTGACGTCGTCTATTGCATCGGGGTTCTCCATCATCTCAAAGACCCGCGAATCGGATTTGAGTCGGTGCTCGCCAACACCAAGCCCGGAGGGCGTTTCCACTGCTGGGTCTATGCCCGGGAAGGAAACGCGATTATCATTTGGCTTGTCGATCCGCTCCGACAGGTGGCCTCGCGGCTCCCATGGTGGTTTACCAAATACCTGTTGGCGACTCCGCTAGTTGCGCCCTATTACGTCTATGCGAAGCTGCTCCATAGATTCCGTGCCGTGCGATGGCTGCGCATCTGCCCACTCTACCTGTACAGCATCTGGATCGCCCCTCGCGATTTTGCATTTTTCCGGCATGTCGCCTTCGACCAGTTGGTGACGCCGCAGACCGCATACCTTGATCGCGCGACGATTGAGCAGTGGCTTTCCGATAACCCGCGAATCGTGTCAGGCTCCGGCTACGTCATCTTCAGAAACGGCAATTCCTGGAAATTTGGCGGCATAGCTCGTTGAATATACTGCTCATCAACTACGAATTTCCCCCGATCGGGGGCGGTGCCGGCAATGCCACAATGTTCATTGCGCGTGCCCTGGCGAATGACGGGCACAAGGCGGTCGTTCTAACGGCGGCTTTCGCCGGCGACGCGGGGCTCCGTGTCGAGGAGGGAGTTTGGGTGAGCCGCATCAGCTGCAGGCGTAGGCGGATGGATCGAGCGAGCGCGGTGGAGATGCTGTCATTTGTGGCCACGGCGTGGCGCGCCGCGCTGGCTGTGTCGCGCCAGCATCGGATTGAAGCGGTGATAGTCTTCTTTTCGCTGCCGTGCGGGCCGGTGGCGCTGCGCCTGCACAGGCTTGAAGGCTTGCCCTATATTGTTTCTCTCCGAGGCGGCGACGTGCCGGGACTTGTGCCGGAGATTTGCTGGCAACATCGCCTCTTGAAGCCGCTTAGGCGCCGGGTTTTGCGGTCCGCTCGGGCCATTGTTGCGAATGACCCGGGTCTGGCTCGGCTTTCAGAGGCTGCTGATCCCTGGCCGGTGCACGTCATAAGCAACGGCGTGGACTGCAAGTTCTTCCGGCCACCCGCCGGAGACGCGGCTGAATCCCCGGACTTTGCCGGCCCCATCCGGCTGCTTTTTGCCGGCCGCCTGCATCGGCAGAAGAACCTGCGTCTCCTGATTGAGCAATTCTCGATCTTGCTATCCGAGAATCCAGGCCACTGGCACCTGACAATTCTGGGCGACGGTGCCGAGCGCGGGGAACTTGCAGCGTATGCACGCTCAGTGAAGGCCGATGCTGCGATAGAATGGAAGGGATGGCAGGCGAAGGAGTCGCTGCTGGGGCATTACCAGGCAGCAACCGCCTTGGTCAACCCGTCCTTCTACGAGGGACTGCCGAATGTCGTGCTTGAGGGAATGGCTTGTGGCCTGCCGATTGTGGCGAGCAATATCCCTGGCAACAATACCCTCGTTGCCGACGGCGTGACCGGAGTCTTATTTGAGCTTGGTGATCCGGGCAGCTTGAAGGCGGCGCTTTCAAGGATTGGGAGGAATCGCCATGAAGCGGCCCAGATGGGTCGAAACGGAAGGGAGCGCGCCCTGGCCGAGTATTCCTGGTCCCGCGTGGCTCAAAGATATCTTGATCTGTTTTCGAAGCCGCCTCCAACTTTCACTTCTCCATGATTCTCGTTACCGGCGCGTGCGGATTTATAGGCTACCATGTGGCGCAGCGCCTCTTGAAGGATGGGCATGCCGTCGTCGGGGTGGACTGTATGACCGATTATTATGATCCGGACTTAAAGGAGGCACGCCTCAAACTGCTCACGCCCAGCCCTCGTTTCACATTCAGCCGCATCAACCTCTCCGACCAAGCTGCGGTTGCCCGCCTTTTTGCGGCGCACCGGCCAGAATATGTCATCCATCTCGCTGCCCAGGCCGGGGTGCGTTATTCAATAACGAATCCTCACTCGTACATCGAGTGCAACATCGCTGCCTTTCTTCACGTGCTCGAAGGTTGCCGGCAATTCAAGGCACGGCATCTGGTATACGCCTCATCCAGCTCCGTCTACGGCCTGAACGCCGCGCTTCCTTTCTCGGCTCATGCCTCGGTCGATCACCCGGTGAGCCTTTATGGCGCCACCAAAAAGGCGAATGAGCTGATGGCGCACTCATACAGCCACCTCTATGGGGTGCCCACCACCGGCCTCAGATTTTTCACCGTTTATGGGCCTTGGGGAAGGCCTGACATGGCATATTTCCTCTTCACCCGGGCGATTCTCAGCGGGAAGCCGATCGACGTTTACAATGATGGCAAAATGAAGCGCGACTTCACCTATATCGACGACGTGGTTGAGGGCGTGGCGCGCGTCATGAGAAGCCCCGCCCTGCCCGATCCAGCCTGGCGCGGATCAGCTCCCGACTCTGCGTCGAGCTCGGCCCCGTACCGGCTGTACAATGTCGGCAACAACACGTCCGTGGAGCTCGCGACCTTTATCGGCATCATCGAGAACTGTCTCGGGAAAAAGGCCGCGATCAGGATGCTGCCCGCGCAGCCGGGAGACGTGCGAGAGACGGCGGCTGACATAACTGATCTCGCTCGCGCCGTGGGATTCGAACCCAAGACTCCCCTCGAGGCAGGCATCCGTCATTTCGTCGATTGGTACCGCGAGTATTACGGCGCATGAGCTGGCGCTCCGAAACAGGCAGCGCAACAACCGCGGCCACGCCACCCGGATCCTAACGGCATTTTCGGGCAGGATCCACCTATGGCAATCGCAGGTCCCCAGTTCGATTTTGGCGAGAACTGGAAGGATTTTTCATCGAAGGCCCTCGATTCGCTGCGTGTCGCCCAGGCGCGGTCGGAATTTGAGGAGCTGATTGCCCCGCTCGAATTGGGCGGGCTTTCGTTTCTCGATATTGGTTTCGGTCAGGGATTGAGCCTGCTGGTCGCGGCATCACTCGGAGCGAGCGCGGTGGGCTGCGACATCAACCCGCTGTGCGCCGCGGTGCTCGATGAGAATCGCCGCTATTTCCCGGAGGTTTCCGCCGCGCCGCCGACCATCGTTGGCTCGATACTGGATCCCCGCACGCTGGAGAGGATTCGGCGTGCGAATCCCAGGGCATGCTACGATGTGGTGCATTCCTGGGGTGTCCTGCACCATACGGGCGACATGCGGCGAGCGCTGTGCATTTCTGCGAGCCTTGTTGCGCCGGACGGGCACCTAATCATCGCGATCTACAACCGCCACTGGTCGAGCGGATTCTGGTGGATGCTGAAGAGGACGTATGTCTCCTGCCCCAAATGGGCGCAGCGCGGCCTTGTTGCAGCGTTCTATCCGATAATCTACGCGGCAAAATGGCTTGTGACGCACAGAAATCCGAGGCGCCAGCGGCGCGGGATGGATTTTTACTACGACGTGGTCGATTGGGTCGGCGGCTATCCCTATGAGTACGCCAGCGTCGATGAGACATGCGCCGCGGTCGAGGCTCTGGGGTTCGAACTAGAAAAGGCGATCCGAGCGGAGGTCCCTACCGGATGCAACCAGTTCGTCTTTCGCCGACGGCCCGCGGGAAACTTGGCGAATCGGGATCCCAGTGACCAAACCGCAACTTGACGCTGAACCGAATCTCACGCACGACACGAATGCCCATGGCCGACACAAGATCAAAGGCGATCCAGGAGTACTACGACGAATTTTGGCCGGATCACGTGCAGCACTACCCCGAAACAAAGAAATACATGCTGCAGACCATTTCTGGGCGCAAGTATATGAGCGCGCTCGACGCGGGATGCGGGCCTGGAATCTGCTCGGTTGTCCTCGCGGAGCTTGCCGATAGCGTGCTGGCAACCGATATTTCGCCAAAGAGCGTGGAGACCGCCAGAAGGCAGGCGATCGAACTGGGACATCCCGAGATCCGATTTGCGGTCGGAGACCTTCAGGAGCTTGATTCGCCAGACAACCAGTTCGATCTGGTCTGGTGCTGGGGTGTCGCGATGATGGCGCCTGACCCGATCCGGGTGATGCGGCATCTTTTTCGTGTCACCAAGCCTGGCGGTGAACTCTATCTCGGCCTCTATCTCAAGACGTGGCTCTCTCCCATTCATCAGATCGTGCGCCATTTCTGCAGAACATTCATGGCGACACCGCGCCGCAAAAGATGGGTGCTCGATGGCTTCGCTTCGCTGACAAGAACCATCGTTGCTTTTCGCGGCTATGAGATAAACGAACGGGCGGATAATGTCTCCATCCAAGCCCAGGTTGATGACTGGTATTACCCGCCATTCAAGACGTTCTATTCCATAGGGGAGATACTACAGCTATTCCGGGACAACGGATTCAAGGCCGAATGCATACAAGATCGATTGGGCAGAATGCGCAGCGCGACCATCTTCGTCATAAAAGGAACAAAGCTTTGAATGCGAGGAAAGCCGCCGGGCAGGCTTGGGTTCCACGAGTCAATTTCCGAGGCCAGGCCGCCGGAAGGTGCGACGGTGAAACTGCGGGCGCGCCGGAGACTCCTCGAGCCTGAGCTCGGCCACGCATGATGGCTAATACGACTCGGGCCTTAAAAAGGATCTAGGTGACATCGACCGACACACCGCCGCATCGAAGGTTTCCCCGGGCACTTTCGATTCTCCTTAAGATATGCGCGTCCGGCACGCTCCTTTATTTTGTAATCTCCAAGATCAACGTGGCGGAGGCCGTGCAAAGGATAACTTTGGCGCGGCATTCTTCGCTGGCCGTCGCGCTCCTCCTGGCGACATGCGCGCCAAGCTTTCTCGCCCTTCGCTGGTGGGTTCTCGCTCGCCCCATCATCTCGCTTGGCGAGGCCATCACCTACACGTGGATAGGTCTGTTCTACGGGATAATCCTTCCGGGAGGGCTTTCAGGCGACATAGCAAAGGGGAGCATCATGGCCTTGCGAAATGTCCGCGTACGCCATGCGGCATTTGCCGCGTCGATACTTACCGACAGAATCGTCGGATTCACCGTGATGCTGTTCTTTTTCTGCGCAAGCTGCCTATTGATACACATGACGGCCGTCTCACCCAAGATGGCGCACTTTGCGCTTTCGGCCGCTGGATTTGGCGCCTTGGGGCTTGGGGCGCTGATAGGCGGATGCACAAAGCCGTTCCAGCGCGTGGCCTTGGCGATACTGGCCCGAGTGCGCTGGTTTGGCGGCGAGGCGAAATTCATGCAGTTTGCCGAGGTGACCTACGCCTACCTAAAGGAGCCCAGGCGCCTATGGACCGCTGCCGCGCTGAGCGTGTGCGGGCATTGCCTGATCGTCCTGGTCTATCTGGCTCTCCTCAGCGCACTCTCGATCCACTTAGGGCTGATTCCGACGTTCGCGCTGTATTCGATTTTCTCGGTTCTTGCCATGGCCCCTATATCGTTTGCCGGGGTGGGTGTCCGAGACTGGTTTGCGATCGGCTTTTTCAGTGTCTACGGGTTGCCTGCAGAAAGCGCCGTGGCGTTCGCTTGGCTATGCCTCACAGTGGCCGTCCTGCAGGCCAGCATAGGCGGTCTCTGGCAGCTTGTGCTTGTCACCGCCTCCCCCCCACCCCTGCTGAAAAGTAGCAAATGATCTGCGTCCCTGACTCGATACTGCAGCGCGTTAGGGAAACCTACGGGGCGTTTTACGAGAAGCTCTCCGGAATCCCGGCGGAGAAATGCGCCCGCGACACCCTGGACGAGGAGAAGGTCCATGACCAGATCGCCCTCCTCTGCGAGACGTTTGGCATGGATACGGCAGACCTTCGCGGCAAGCGGCTGCTCGAGGTGGGAAGCGGTTTCGGGATCTTCCTGTCGGTCGCGCGGAGGGACTACGGAATCGAGAGCCTTGGTGTCGAACCGGCCAGCGAGGGGTTTGGTTCCAGCCTCGAAATCGCCCGCGAGGTCATAACGAGCTACGGGATCGATCCGATGATCGTTGCGAACGCGGCTGGGGAGGATTTGCCGTTCCCGGACAGGACCTTTGACATCGTCTTCTCTTCAAATGTGCTCGAGCACACTGAGGATCCCGCACTGGTGCTGGCGGAGGCCATTCGGGTCCTGAGGCCAGGAGGCCGAATTCAGTTCGTGTATCCGAACTACGGCGCGCCGTTTGAGGGGCACTATGCGCTTCCTTGGGTCCCCTACATGGGGCGGGCGCTCGGAAAGCTCTGGGTGCGCCTGTGGGGACGCGACCCCGCTTACCTCGAAACACTGCAACAAACGACCTATTACAAGACGCGACGCTGGGTTAAGGCTCATGCCGACATCGAGGTGCTGACCTATGGCGACGGGATCTTCAAGAGGCGGATGCAAGGAGGCAGCATAAAGGACTGGGCTGGGCTGGGCAGGGTTGGGAGCTGGCTTGCCGTCGCCCATCGCCTGCACCTCGTGCGCCCAATCACCTGGGCGCTCGTCCGAGCACGAAGCTTCGATCCGATCATACTCACAGCAGTCCGACGGCCTGACGGTGCCGTGCCGCCACCGCCCGACAACCTCAGTATCTATCAACTGCGATGGAGCGACTGGACGGACATGAAGGCCTATGGTCCCTCGAGCCGCTGGCTGCGATCCCTTGTCGGCGATCATCTCCGCCTATTGCCACCCGATGGACGCCCCGCCCGCGTGCTCGACCTCGGATGCGGTGAGGGCTCAACGACAGGATTCCTGGCGACTGTGCTATCGCCGGCGAGCGTCCTCGGCATCGACAGGTCCGAGACGGGGATCCAATGCGCCCAAGGGCGCTACCAGCGCTCGAACCTCAATTTCGTTTGCACCGAGGATACCTCGGCACTCGCCGACCATTCGTTCGACCTGGTCACCTGCTTTGAGGTCCTGGAGCACGTTGAAGATTGGCGCGCCATGACGCGTGAAATGGCGCGGCTTACCTCAGGATACCTGATGGTCTCCTTCCCGGCGGGACGCATGCGCCCGTTTGAGCGCAATGTCGGGCACCTGCGCAATTTTCGCAGGGGACAATTCGAACGCTTTGCGGGGTCGCTCGGCCTGAGGCCGGTTGCACTCTATTATGCAGGTTTCCCCTTCTTCTCGCCGCTATTCCGCGAAGCCTGCAACATCATCAACAGCGGCGGCAGCGCGCTTACCATCGGCCATTATTCCTGGTGGCAAAAGCGGACGGGCGACATTCTGTACTTTATGTTCAGATACCTATCCTCGAAGCGACGCGGAGCGCAGTTCTGCGGGCTGTTCGCCAAGGATGGCCTGGGTCATTCCCCCTGATCGTCCATGAACGCTCCGACAGAATCCCGCTTCCTGGGGCGCCTTCAGATAATCGCGATATACGCGCTTCTGGCCGTGCTCGTCTTTGTAGCGCACGGACCAAAGCCGGATATCAACATCGATCACATCGCCTATTTCAAGCAGGCGGACGAGATCCGCGCCTCCTACCCGCAGCACGACTACTGGAGGGCCGTTACGACCACGAGGTCCTACGGGGTCATGATGGCCTACTTCTATCGGCTGACAGGGGACCACATTCTCACCTTGAGGATAATGTTGGCGATGATGACCGTCGCTTATCTCCTCTGTGCGGAATACTTCCTGCGCCGATTCACGATTCATGGGTGGCTTGCGGTGCTGTTCTCGTTGGCCAGCGCCGTCCATGTCTCGTTTGGGGCGGTATTCTGGGGCGTTACCGATTTTGCGGCGTCGCTTAACCGGACGCTGGCGGTTCCCCCGATGCTGCTGCTGCTTGGCTGGTACTTCGCGAACTACCGCCGCCGCCGCCGCTTGCTCGTGTACCCGGGCCTCATATATCTATCGTTGATTCATCTCGGCACGTATTACCTCCTCGGTGTCCTTATTGCGATGGACGGTTTGCGCCTCGCCTATGCCCTGTGGGCGCGGAGGCAAGAATTCCTGGCGGAGGCCGGCGCCTATCTTGGGGCTTTCGTCCTCGTGGCGGCAGCGTACCTGTCAATACAGCGTTTCAACCTGGGAAATCCCGTCCTGACGACACTGGTGCCCCGAATCGAGTACTCATCTGCCTCGGGGTCGGGGTACCTGACCGGCAAGGAAGCGTGGGCAATGGAGATTGCCGCGCAGCCCTGGCGCAATTTCCCCCCGCCGCTTGCTACCGTTCTCGGCATGGCGGCGTCGCTGGCGTTCATCGTTCCTCTCGCCGTCGCGGGAGGATTGATTGCCGTCAGGCGGAGCGGCTGGCGTGACACCGACAAGCCGATGCTGCTCATGGCATCCTGTGTCCTGATCTGCGCCTACAGCCTCCAGTGTCTGCTCTGGATAAGCCGTCACTGGATCCCCGTTTATCCCATAAATTTTGAGGAGGTGCGCACGATCTGCTTCATCTATCTGCCCCTGCTCTACTTCATAATGCGGGGATTCGAATGGTTCTGGTACGGCAGCTCCGTCACAGGGCATCGGCTGGTCGCGGTTTGCTGCGCGCTCCTGCTGGTCTCGCAGCCGATATTCCTCATCCGGCTGCTTCCGCGCGGCGCCCGTGAAAGGATCCTCGCGACCGCGGAAGGAGCCGGAATCCTCGAACACGGCGAGTCGCCTCGCGATATCTATGCGCGACAGGTTCTTGGCTTGGAAGGCGAAGACGAGCGATTCTATTACAGCATTCTTCCCGTACTCGGCTGGTTGCGGGCGCATACGGACTCAAGCAGCCGCGTGCTGACAAACCGCAATGAGCTTTACCTGTTGGATGCTAGGATGATCGGCACCTCCAACGGGTTTCTAAACACCGATCTCAGGGCCCCGGTCCGGCTTGCCTGGTATAGGGGCCTTGTCGAGCTCAACGCCGCGCTGGCAGCACACGACATCGGGCGCGTGCGCCAGCTGGCCCAGGAATCCGGCGCAGACTTTGCCGTGGTCCCCTGGTGCGAGCCAGGCGCGGCCTTCTGCAGCCGGACGTACTCAGTCATCGCTTCGAAGTGAGCTCTCCGCGAGAACTCCTGGAGCTTCTATTGGCGCGGCGCCCTCCAGCTGCGGCGAAGCCCCCACTGCTGGCCACACTGCCAGCGGCGGCACTCGCATGGTTCTGCGGAGCAGTCGCCGCGGCGCTGGCTCTGGCCCAATTCCGCGGCTTTGATATGCTCGACGGCGCCGATTACCTCCTGCTCTACCAGGATCCCTCGGACAACTTCGACACGCACACTCGGTATCAAATACTAGCGCGTCCATTGTGGCTTGCGTGCCGGGGGAACATCGTGGCCTTCAGGATCCTCTCGCTTGGAGTCGCAACACTGGCTTGCTGGCTCTTCTGGCGAGCGGTGCGCCGAGTGCTACTGCCTTCGCGTTCGATGGCCCTTACCTGGTGGCCGTTCTGGCTGGCAACCATGGCCGGCATTACCTGGGTTCCCGTCGCGTTGACGTACAATTCCCTCTCGACACTTCTTGTCATGATTGGCCTGGCAGCCCTGCTGGCAGGATGCCGACTCGCCACAGAGGCGAGGTTGACGCGGCTGAACGGCTTGGGGCTCGCATCCGGGCTGGTTGCAGCCGCCGTCGGACTGTACCTTGTCAAGCCGCCGGCCGCGGCTGCCTTTTTGGCCAGCTGTGTTTTCGTCATCTGCTGCTACCCTTTCCTGGCGGGAGGCGCACGGCGACTGCTGCTCTCGATCGGCGCCCTTGGCCTTGCGGCGGTGGTCGCCGCCGCGCTGGTTTTGCTCGTGCATTCGGGGCCTGGGCAGGACAGGACAGTTGCTTTCAGTGGCTTGTTTATCAGCCAGGCCTGGGTTCGGGAAACAACCCTGCGGTACGCTTCCGAGATCCGGCAGCTGTTGCCGGCCCTGGGGCTTGATCTGCTCTGGACGGCGGTGCCCACAGTAGCCGTCTGTTGCGCCGTGCTTCTCAGGGGAGCGGATGCCAACGCGAATCGCCTGGCGTCCGCCGGCCTTCTGCTTGTCCTGGCGTGCGCACTCGGCGCCGTCGTTGAACGGCGCCTCTGGGACGGCAGCTTTGCATCCGCAGTAAGCGGGGAAGCAGCGCGCTTTTACCTGATGCTAGGGTGCTCGCTCGTGCCGATATGGATTGTCAGCTGGCTTTGCGGGCCACGCCCCGCCTCCGACGGCCGCCTGCAACAGTGCGCCTGGATCGTCGTCCTGCTGACCCTGCCCCTTGTGTGCTCGTTTGGGAGCACCAACACACCCTATGTTTCGGCGCTTCACTCTACGGTCTTTTGGGTGGCCGGCCTGCTGCTGGCAGCCGGGCAGATTGGAATGAATCTGGGGGTGCCTTGGTTCACCTCCGGAGTCGCGATCCTGCTCAGCCTCTGCGCAGCGGGACAGATTTTCTCGGGCCAGTTCCTGCGTCCCTACATGTACCAGCCGAGTATCTGGCGGCAGACCGAGGCCGTTGCGATCGGTTACCCGTCGACCACCTTGAGGGTTGACCCCGCCCTTGCCCGTTTCATCAGGGACGTGCGGGCGACGCTCGTGGAGAACGGCTACAGCCCGGGAGACGACGTGTTCGGATTCTTCAACCTGCCCGGCGTCATCTTCGCGGTCGGGGCCAAGGAACCCGGCGCCCCGTGGTATTACGGGACCTGGTACCATCAGGACGACACGGATGGCGGCAAGCTGCGGCGGGTGCCCTTGGAGCGGAGAAAGCGCGCCTGGATAGTCACCCAGGCTGACGTCAGGCCCTTTCGATCGCATTTCCTGGAATGCGGCATCGATTTCCCCGATGGTTATACGATGATCGGGCGCACGATCAACCCGACCACAGGCCTTGAAATCGGAATCTGGAAGCCACGTGCAAGGAACTGACCGAAGATGGCCGCAGTTCGCAGAGGCCGCGCGCTGGCTCGTTCTTATCGGCGCCGCGCTCTGGATGGCCCATGCCTACTTCGAACCGCGCCTGATCGGGACCCCGGATGCCCTGTGGTATCACAACAATCTCGCGGATGTCGTCACCCAGTTTCGCGCCGGTGTTTTCCCAGTCTATGTGGGGCAGTCCGACTATTCGTTCAACGGGTCGGTCTATCCGCTGCGGGCGGCGCCCTATTTCCAGTATCTGGCGGGCCTGCTCGATCTGCTTACCGGGCGAACACTCGGCTTCTTTGCGCTCCAGCACCTGACGGTCGTCGTGAGCCTGCTCGCTGGCGCAGCCGTGGCCTACGGGTCGCTTGTTTGGATAGCGCCACGGTGCCGCTGGCAGGCGCTGGCGCTTGCGATTCTCTATGTGACTTGCCCGGGTGTTGCGGGACTCTTCTACGCCCAGGACCTCTATATGAGCGGGATGGCCATTCCCTGGGTGCCGCTCGCCTTTGCCGCGCTCGTCAGGTCGTTTGACGACGAGAGGCTTGCGCCGAGGCTCGTGCTGGCGGCGAGCCTCGCGGCCCTCTGGTGGGCGCATTCCCCAATTGCGTTCTGGGCCACATCGTTCGCGGCTGTGGGGCAGCTGGTTCGAATGGCCTCGAGACCGCGGGACCGCTTGGACGTCCTCCGCGCGGCGTCGGCTGCCGCGGCGTTCTGCGCGCTCGCGGCCTATCCGATCCTTTCGGTTTTTCTGCTGCGCACACGCGGCGAGCCCATCGTGCCGTATCTGATGGACCGGGAGCTCCTCCTCAGGTGGGTTCACGTCTCGTTCCCGTCGTCGCTTGAGCCCATCGACCTGAACGCGTCGGATCTGAGCCACATCCAGCTGGGCTACGCCCTTTGGATTGTCCTTCTTGCCAGCGCCTTTGCCTGGGTGCTCAAGCCCCGGCGGCGGGGTGTCGGCGTTCTTCTCGCGGCTGCCGGCTTCTCGCTCGTCCTTGTGTTTCCGGTGCCCATGCTCACCCGCGCCCTCTGGCTCCGGTTTCCCGAGACCGTCGTCGGCATGACCCTTTATTGGCCGATGCAGCGTTTCTATATCCTGATCGCCGCGGCCGCCATAGTCTGCGCCCAGCGCCAGCTTGGGGAATATTCCCCCAATAGGCCGGCGGCGCGGGCCGCCCTTGCCGGCCTGCTCTTCCTCGGCGTGCTCTGGAGCGCAACCGAGGCCTCGAAGCTGATCAAAAAGGCCTCCCTTCAGGTGGGCACGGTTGAAGACTCCCGGCGCTGGTCGATGACGGAAAACCTCGCCGTCCAGCGGCACACCTACGGGCTCTTTGCCGGGCGGCCGGCCTATTACTCACATGGTGTCGTGGATCCCCGCATGGAGGCGCACCTGCTCGATCCCGCGACCGGGGCGATCGTCGCCTCGGACTATGACCTGGCACGCGCAGACCCGGCGCGCACGGAGTTTCAGGGTACGATCGACGCGAACCCGGGTATCCTCGATCTCGAGCCCGCGCTCACGCTCGACCCCGGGGAGCGTTACCTCCTGACCTTCGATTTCGCCCACGCGGACACGACCGGCTTGCTCCAGATGATCGGCGAGCATTTCTACCGGGAATACAGTCTGCCGCAGTCGGGCGATTCAAAATCGTTTGGAAGCGGACCGGGGAATGAAAAGTCGATCACCGTCTGGACGAGCACGGCGGCGCCCGAGAGCGTGCGGCTCCGGTTCATTCCAACCGGGGCCGACACCAAGCCCATGGATTGGATTCCGTTTGCCAGGTTCAGCCTGAAGCCGATCGACGCACGTGAGCTGCCAATACAGGTGGAGTCCCTGATCCCTTACACGGCGGTGATCCGGAGCCCCCGGGAAGCCTTGCTCGAGAGCCCGAGGATGTTCGTCCCCGGCTATGCGGCCGAGGTCAACGGCGCCGCCGTCCCGGTGAGGAAGTCGCCCGAGGGCCTTGTCGAGTTCCCCGTCCCGCCGGGCGAGAGCCGCGTTGTGCTTCGCTTCGTCGGCCCTTTCGCCCTTCGGGCCTCTTTCGGGCTGAGCGCCTGTGCCTGGGTCGTCGCGCTGGGCTATTGCCTGGCGTCCCTCCGCCCCAAAAAAGCGTAAAAATCCCGGTTCGGATTGACGTCAACCCCTTGTCCGTGCGGTGGTTGTTGCTCCGAACCCATGAAGAAGGTCCTCGTAACCGGAGGCGCCGGCTACAAAGGCTGTGTCCTCGTCCCCAAGCTGCTCGACGCCGGCTACGAGGTCGTCGTCTATGACCTCATGCTGTTTGGATCGCAGGGGCTGCCCCGCCATCCCCGTCTCAGGGTTGTCAAGGCAGACATACGCGACACCCGGGCCTTTGGGGCCGAGCTCAACGGCGTGGATGGCGTCATCCACATGGCCTGCATCTCAAACGACCCGAGCTTCGAACTGGACGAGGGCCTGAGCCGCACGATCAATTTTGACTGCTTCGAGCCGCTGGTGATCACCGCAAGGAAAGCGGGGGTGCGCCGGTTCATCTACATATCGAGCAGCTCCGTCTACGGAGTGAGCGACGCGCCCGAGGTGACCGAGGAGCACCCCCTCGTCCCCCTCACCCTCTACAACAAGTACAAGGGACTCTGCGAACCCCTGCTGTTCAAGCACCAGTCCCAGGACTTCGTCTGCGTCACCCTCAGGCCTGCGACGGTGTGCGGCTATTCGCCCAGGATGCGCTTCGACCTGACGATCAACATACTGACCAACCATGCCGTGAACAAGAGGCTGATCACGGTGTTTGGCGGCTCCCAGAAGCGCCCGAACATCCACGTTGACGACGTCACTGAGCTCTACGTCAAGATGCTCGAGTACCCGGACCGGCTCGTCGCGGGTGAGACGTTCAATGTCGGGTACGAGAACTTCACGGTTTCGCAGCTTGCGGAATTCGTCAGGAAGGTCGTCGAGCAGGAGTTTCCCGAGAAGGCGCCGATCCGGATAACGACGACGCCGTCCAACGACAACAGGTCCTACCACGTCTCCTCTCGGAAGATTCACGAGAGGCTCGGGTGGAGGCCGTCCCGCACGATCGAGGATGCCGTGCGCGGCCTCTGCCAGGCCTTCAAGGACGGCAGATTCAAGGACTCGATGTCGGACGACAGCTTTGTGAATGTTAAGGTGATTAAGAAACTGGGCCTTAAATGAGCTCCGAAAAGCCGCTCGCGGTAGTGACGGGGGGCGCCGGGTTCATCGGCAGCCACATGGTGGACCTGTTCCTCGAGGAGGGATTCCGGGTGCACGTCGTTGACAATCTTGTCGGGGGGCGCCTCCAGAACCTTGAGCACCACAAGGGCAATCCCAGCCTCCGGGTCGACGTGCGCGACGTTCGCGAGATCGGGCCGGGCGATTCGGTCTTTGCAGGGGCGCGCTATGTAGTGCATTTCGCCGGGATCGGCGACATCGTCCCCTCGATCGACCGTCCGGCAGACTACATGTCTGCCAATGTCCTCGGCACCGTCTGCACCCTCGAGGCAGCCCGTGCCGCAAAGGTCGAGAAATTCGTCTATGCGGCGTCGTCGTCCTGCTACGGGTTGGCCCTGGAGCTGCCGACCACCGAGGCTGCCCCAATCAGCTGTGAGTACCCCTACGCCCTCAGCAAGTACCTGGGCGAGCAGGCCGTGCTCCACTGGGGGCGCGTGTACGGCCTGCCTGTAAACTCCATCAGGATATTCAATGCCTACGGGACCAGGTCCAAGACGTCCGGCGCCTACGGGGCCGTATTCGGCGTCTTCCTGGCCCAGAAGCTCAAGGGCAGGCCCCTTACCGTGGTCGGCGACGGGACGCAGCGCCGCGACTTCCTCTACGTGACGGACGTGGCGCGGGCGTTCTACCTTGCGGCGACCTCGCCCGTTGCCGGCGAGATCTTCAACCTCGGGGCCGGCAAGCCCCAGACCGTCAATCGGCTTGTGGAGCTGCTTGGCGGCGAGCGCATTGGCCTGCCGAAGCGCCCCGGTGAGCCGGAGTGCACCTGGGCCGACACGGCAAAGATCCAGCGTGTCCTCGGCTGGGGGCCCAGGGTGCCCTTTGAGGAAGGGGTCTCGCGCATGCTGGCGGCCATCGACTACTGGCGCGAGGCGCCCGTCTGGGATCCCGCCTCGATCGAGGCCGCCACGAGAAACTGGTTCAGCTTCCTTGCGTCCAAGAAAGCGCCGTGACCACGCCATCGGAGAATTCGGCTACCTCGGAGCGGATTGTCCGCTGGCTCAGGTGCCCCGCGAGCCACGAGCGCCTGGCCGTCTCGGATGGCGAGATCTCATGTCCCAAGTCGGATTTTCACGGATCGATCCGCGACAATGTCGCCGTGATGCTGCCCGAGGGAATGGGATCCTTCTTTGATGACAAATTCGAGGTCATGACGCGGGGAAAGGACGACCCGGGCGCCTGGGACCTTTGCTATGCGAAGCAGATCAAGGTGCTCGCGCAGTCGCTCAGGTCCGGAATGCTTGTCCTCGACGTCGGCTGCGGCCCCCTCCTGCCCTACGCGAAGCCGGAGGGTGTCGCCGTAGTCGGGCTGGATCTGTCCTTTAACTCGATTCGCGCCAACCAGCAGCTCGATCTGCGGGTGTTTGGCACCGCATATTCGATCCCCTTTGCGGATAGATCGGTCGATGGGATCGTGTGCTTCTACGCCGTTCATCACATGGTGGGCAATTGCGTGGCGGCGACGTTCTCAAACGTCGCCCGTGCATTCGCGGAGTTTGCGCGCGTCCTGAAGCCGGGGGGCGTCCTCTGCGTCTTCGAGATGCTACCCAACGCCGCGTTCCGGTGCGCCCAGGCCCTCTGCTGGAACCGGGTTAAGCGCGTGCTGGGCACGAGCCTCGACATGTTCTTCTTCAGCCGAGGGCAGCTGGGCGAGATCGCCGCGCGGACGCTTCCCCAGGGCGCAACCCTGGAGCGAACCAAGTTCGACATCCGCCCTTTCCGGTCGGTGGCGCCTGTGTTCAATCTCCCGAAGCTCACGGTCCCGAGGTTCGCCTACCCTCTCGGCTCCTGGCTCTACAAATGGCAGATGCCGGCCGCCTGAATGACCCTTCCACGCGAGGCAGTCCCATCCCCCCGGGTCCCCGGCGGGTTTAGTCCCCCGGGGTCCCACGGCCGCCCGTCCCCACCAGGCATGGATCAAATGCTCTTTTCACTTGCGTCGTCTTGGCGCAGCATCGCCTCAGCCCGCAGCCGCAATCCCTCCTGAACGACCCAATGCCCACAAGGACGCGAACAGAATGAGCGGACCGAGCGATTCCGAAAAGAACGACTTCAAGCGCAAGATCAAGACGCGCGAGGAGTTGCGCGCGATCATCGGGCCGCGGCCCCGCCAGAAGAAGGTCATCATGTGCCACGGCACGTTCGACCTCGTGCATCCGGGGCACATCCGCCACCTGATCTACGCAAAGAGCAAGGCCGATATCCTGGTGACGAGCCTCACGACGGACCAGCACATCAGCAAGGCTGACCACCGGCCGTTCGTGCCCGAGGCGCTCCGGGCCATGAACCTCGCGGCGCTCGAGATCGTCGACTACGTGGTCATCGACCAGAACGCGACGCCGATCGAGAACCTGGGGATCATCCAGCCCGACTATTTCGCCAAGGGCTACGAGTACAACAAGGACGGCCTTCACCCGAAGACCCGCGAGGAGGTGGCCGCGCTCGAGGCCTACGGTGGCGAGGTGATCTTCACGCCGGGCGACATTGTCTATTCGTCCTCGCGGATTATCGAGAGCGAGCCGCCGGACCTGGCCATCGACAAGCTTCAAACGCTGATGGAGGCCGAGGGCCTCACCTTTGACGGGCTCAGGCAGACGCTGCTCAAGTTCAAGGGGGTCAAGGCCCACGTGATCGGCGACACGATCGTCGACACCTACACCTACTGCACCCTGATCGGCGGCAACACGAAGACCCCCACCCTGAGCCTCAAGTACGAGCGGCAGGTGGATTTCGTCGGTGGCGCGGGGATTGTCGCCAAGCACCTCAAGATGGCGGGGGCCGAGGTGAAGTTCACGACGGTTCTGGGCGACGACGCCCTGAAGGACTACGTGCTGAAGGACCTCGGCGACTACGGGATCGCGTGCGACGCGATCGTCGACCGGGCCCGCCCGACGACCCAGAAGAACGTGTTCACCGCGGGGGGCTACCGGATGCTGAAGGTCGACAAGGTCGACAACCGCCCCGTCTCCGACAGGACGCTCGGGATATTCACGAAGTCGATCGCGTCCACGAACTCGGACGTCGTCGTCTTCAGCGACTTCCGCCACGGGATCTTCAACGGGCGGACGATCCCCGTCCTCGCCGCGGCCATTCCGAAGGGCCCCCTCCGGGTCGCCGACAGCCAGGTGGCCAGCCGCTGGGGAAACATCCTGGAATTCCAGGGATTCGACCTCATCACGCCGAACGAGCGGGAGGCGCGCTTCTCGATGGGCGACCAGGACTCGACGATCCGACCTCTCGCGCTCGATCTCTACAAGAGGACCAACTGCCGCTACCTCATCCTGAAGATGGGCGAGCGCGGGATCATCACCTACCGCGCGCCGGATCCGAACGTGCGCTCGTTCCTGACGGTCGACAGCCTGACCGACAATGTCGTCGACGCGGTGGGCGCGGGCGACGCCCTCCTGGCCTACGCCTCGCTCTCCCTTGTCAGGGGCGGCTGCCCTGTGACGGCCTCAATCCTCGGCTCCGTGGCCGCCGCCATCGCCTGCGAGCGCGACGGCAACGAGCCCATCGCCCCGGACGAGGTGCTCAAGAAGCTTCAGAAGCTGCAGAAGCAGACCCAATACGAATGAGAGTCCTCGTCGTCGGACTTGGCGTCCAGGGCAGGAAGCGCCTCGCAGTTGCCGGGGCCGACGCCGTCGGAACCGTGGACCCCGTCAGCGAAGGCGCAAGGTACCGCAGGATAGAGGACGTTCCCGCGCAGGATTACGACGCGGCGCTCGTCTGCACCCCGGATGAGGCCAAGGTCCCCCTCCTGCGGTATCTGCTCGGGCAGGGCAAGCACGTGCTCGTCGAAAAGCCGCTCGTCTCCGATTCCGACGGGGAGCTGCTGGAGCTCAAGGCGCTCGCGCTGAAGGCAAACGCGGCGTGCTACACCGCGTACAACCACCGCTTCGAACCCCATATTGTCCGGCTCAAGCGGACGCTTGATGCCGGCGTGCTTGGAAAGGTCTATCTCGCCAAATTCTTCTACGGCAACGGGACGGCGCGCGACGTCCGCAATTCCGCGTGGCGCGACCAGGGGCTCGGCGTCTTTCCGGACCTGGGCTCGCACCTCCTGGACTGGACCCTGTTCCTTTTCGGCCGCCCGACGGTCGCGGCCGAGGTCTGGCGGAACTCCAGCTTTGAGAACAAAGCCAGCGACTGTTTCCAGTTTGGCTTCAGGAGAAACGCCCCGGAGCTCGACCTCGAGGTCACCCTGCTTTCATGGCGAAACACGTTCCGATGCGACGTATTCGGCGAGAAGGCAAGCGCGCACATCGACTGCCTCTGCAAGTGGGGCCCAAGCACGTTCACAATCCGCAAGCGGGTGCTTCCCAGCGGGCGGCCGGAGGAGGATTCCGAGACGCTCAATTGCCCGGACCCCACCTGGAAGGCGGAGTACGCGCACTTCCTCGGTCTCTGCCGCTCGCCATCGACCAACATCGACAATGATGTCTGGATCAACGGAGTCTTCAACTCGCTGCGGAATGCGCGGCCGGGACCCAGCCAGCCATGATCGGATTTGTCGGACTCTCCCACCTGGGCCTTAACTACAGCCTCGCCACCGCGGCCAGGGGCTTTGACGTCCTCGCCTACGATCCCGACCGCGCGCTGGTGGAACGGCTGGGCTCAGGAGACGTCCCGATCGAAGAGCCGGGTTTCATGGAGCTCCTGAAGGCGCAGCGAAGGCGCCTGCGCTACAGCGCCGACGCCGGCGACCTTCAGGGGTGCGACCTGGTTTTCTTTTCGCTCGACGTCGCGACCAACGACCGCAACGAGAGCGATCTCGGTCCCCTGACGCAGCTGATAGAGGGGACGGCTCCCGCGCTCGCTCCCGGTGCCACCGTCGTTGTGCTCAGCCAGGTTCGCCCGGGGTACACGCGCGCCCTGACGCGGCGCCTCGGCCTGAGCGCAGGATCCTGCTTCTACCAGGTCGAGACCCTCATCTTCGGGGCCGCGGTGCGGCGCGCGACCGAGCCCGAGCGGTTCATCGTCGGGGCCGAAAACCCCGCCTCGCCCCTGCCCGCGCGCTACCGCACCTGGCTGGACGCGTTCGCGTGTCCCGTCCTCGTGATGCGCCTCGAGAGCGCCGAGCTGGCCAAGGTTGCGATAAACCTATTCCTGGTGTCGTCGGTAAGCACCACCAATACGCTGGCTGAACTCTGCGAGTCGATCGGGGCCGACTGGTCGGAGATCGCCCCGGCATTGAAGCTCGACAGGCGCATCGGCCCGCATGCGTACTTGAAGCCGGGCCTCGGGATCGCGGGCGGCAACCTCGAGCGCGACCTCGTGACCGTGCGCGCGCTGGCTGCAGAGCGCGGCACCGAGGCAGGTGTCGTCGACGCCTGGCTCCGGACGAGCGAGCATGCCAAGGGCTGGGCCCTGCGGACGCTGGAGCGCGAGCTTCTCTCCGCCAAGCCGGGCGCCTGCCTGGCCGTCTGGGGCCTCACCTACAAGGAGGACACCCACTCCTTCAGGAATTCCGCGTCCCTGGCGCTCGTCCAGGCGCTGCCGGGGTGCGCGGTTCACGCCTTTGATCCCGCGGCCCGGGTCCCGGAGCCCGGATACCCGAACCTCACGGTCCACGACGACATGCTTGGCACGCTCGCCGAAGCCGACGCCCTGGCGATTATGACGCCCTGGGGAGACTTTCAAAGTGTGTCCGCAAAGGAGATCCGGAGCCGGATGCGCGGCGATCTCGTGGTCGATCCCTACGCCATGCTGGACAGGGCCGGAGCCGCCAGGGAGGGCCTGCGCCATTTTGTCCGGGGCGCAGGGTCTTCGCCGTTGTAAGATGCTTATCCATCATAGCGATCCTGCGTCGCGCCCGGCCCGCGTGGCCATTGTCGGGGCGAACGGATTTGTCGGGCGCTCGCTTTCTGCTTCCCTGGCTGCCTGCGGCACAACGGTGATCCCACTGGGCCGGCCGGACTTTGATCTCCTCGATCCCGAGTGCGTGGGCCGCCTCGCGGCCTCCTGGGAGCCTGCTGACACCGTTATCGTGACGGCCGCCCTCACCCCGGACAAGGGCCGCGACGCTGCGACGTACCAGAAGAACATGAGCATGGGCGAGCACCTTGCCGCGGCGATCGCGGCGCGGCCGTGCGCCCACCTCGTCTACTTCAGCTCGGATGCGGTCTATGACGCCGCACAGCCCGTGCTCAATGAGGCGGCTCCGACTGCGCCAGCCGACCTCTACGGCGCCATGCACCTCGCGCGGGAGCAGATGTTCCGGGAGGCGGCGGCGCGGGCTGCAATCCCATTCTGCGTCCTGAGGCCATGCGCGATCTACGGCGCGGGCGACACCCACAACAGCTACGGCCCGAACCGCTTCATCCGCTGCGCGCTGGCGGAGGGCAGGATAAAGCTATTCGGGGCCGGCGAGGAGACCCGCGACCATGTCTATGTGGACGACGTTTCCGGCCTGACACGCCTTGTGCTCCTTGGCAGGAGCGCGGGAACGCTCAACCTCGTGAGCGGCCAAGCCGTGTCGTTCAGGTGGCTCGCCTCGGAGATTGCCGGCCTTTCGGGCAGGCCGGTCGCCCTTGAGCAGCTCCCGCGAAGTGGCGCCGTGACGCACCGCTCGTTCGACGCTCGATCGATTGCCTCGGCGTTTCCCGGATACAAACCAACGCTTCCCGCGGAGGGCATGAGACTGGCCATGGCGGCGTTCCAGGCGGCCGGTGTACGGATATGACAGGACCCGACCGTCGTCCGCCATGGCGGGATCGTCGCCGTTGCCTTTTCATTCGGCTTCAGTATGCCTAGCAATTCCTTCTGAATCCGGCGGAGCGGGTGTCCGAGCCCGGTCGCCCGACCCTTGGCATGGAACTAAGTCACCGCACACTCTCCAAGTCCGGCCGGTACAGCGACCTCTCACTTGACGGATTGCCCCCGGAAGTCGCAGCGCGTCTTTTCCGCCAGATGCTGAGGCTGCGGCGCATGGAGGAGTCCCTCCTGGCCGAGTACCATCCCGCCGAGGAAATGCGCTGCCCGATCCATTTCTGCATCGGCCAGGAGGCTGTGCCGGCCGCCCTTTCCGAGTTAGTGAGACCGGACGACTACCTGTTCAGCCACCACAGATCCCATGGCTACTACTTCGCAAAGGGCGCGCCGCTCAGGGAGCTCTTTGCCGAGATCTACGGCCGGCAGACGGGGGCGGACGCGGGAAAGGCGGGCTCGCAGGACATCTCGCACCCAGGAAGCCATTTCTACAGCGGCGCTATCCTCTCCGGCGCCGTCAGCATCGCCGTCGGGGCGGCATTCGGCTTCCAGCTCCAAAAGACCGGGCAGCTTGCGGTAGCGGGCTTCGGCGAGGGGGCGACGGACGAGGGCGCGTTCTGGGAGGCCATGAATTTCTCGGGAAAGAAGAGGCTCCCGATCCTATTCGTTATCGAGAACAACCGCTACGCAACGTTCTCGGACCAGCTGAAGCGCCAGGCCGAGGACAACATATGCGAGCGCGTCAGGCCGTTCGGCGTGCGGGCGACGAAGATCTTCGGCAACGACGCGCCGCTGGCCTACCGCACACTTGGGGCCGAGATGGCGCGCCTGCGCTCCGGCGACGGCCCCGCCCTCGTCGAGGCCTACACCTACCGCTGGAACAGCCACGTCGGGCCGGAGGACGACGGCGCCAACCACTACCGGGCGCCTGGGGAGCTCGAGTTCTGGAAGCGGAACTGCCCGATCGCGCTCCTTGAGGAGCGCCTGCGCGAGGCCGGGCAGCTGGACGAAGCCGCAAAATCCCGGATCGAGTCCGAGCTAGCGTCGGAGATGGCCGCCAACTTCAAGTTTGCGAAGGAGAGCCCGTTCCCGACGGACACCGATTGGCGCAGGATGAACTTTGAGGACTCGAGCCCCCTGGCCGACCGGCTGCTGGGGAGCGCGGACCGCGGGAGCTTCGACCCCGGCCAGGCGGAGGCGAAGCTCGGGCCCTATTGACCCCATGAGCCGCCAGCTTTCCTACGCCAAGGCCATCCTGGAGGCCACCGACCAGGCTATGGCCCTCTGCCCGCAGGTCATCGTCCTCGGACAGCTGGTCGACACCGCGTCGGGGATCTTCGGCACGACGACGGGGCTCGTGGAGAAGTACGGCGCCGAGCGCGTGCAGGACTTACCTGTTTCCGAGAACCTGATGACCGCGACCGCGATGGGAGCCTCGCTCACGGGGCTCCGGCCCGTCATCGCCCACCAGCGTCTTGATTTCATGCTGTACTCGCTCGACGCGATCGCCAACTGGCTTGCGCTCTGGCGCTTCAAGTCGAACGGAAGATCGGCGATGCCCGTCACCATTCGAACGATAGTCGGCAAGGGCTGGGGCCAGGGGCCCCAGCACTCGAAGAGCCTCCACGCCTGGTTCGCGCACCTGCCCGGGCTGCGCGTTGCCGCGCCTGCCACGGCCTATGACGCGAAGGGCCTCCTCCTCGAGAGCATCTTCAGCGAGACTCCCGCAATCTTTGTCGAGGGGCGGGGCCTCTTCTCGATGACGGACGACGTCCCCGAGAAGCCCTACCGCGTGCGCTTCGGCCAGGCGGTCGTGCGTCGCGCCGGAAAGGACGCGACACTCGTGGCCATCGGCTCCCTGGTCCCCGTGGCAATGCGCGCCGCGGCGATCCTCGAGAAGGACGGCGTGGACGTCGAGGTGGTCGACCCGCGGACCCTGACGCCCCTTGACCGAAAGACGATCTGCGACTCGGCGTTCAAGACGCGCCGCCTCGTGGTTGCGGACCCCGCGTGGCACTCCTTCGGGGCGGCGGCCGAGGTGATTGCAACCGTGTCCGAGAACCTGGGCGACAGGCTGAGGGCGAGGCCGGTCCGCGTCACCCTGCCCGACAGCCACACCCCGATGAGCCGGGCGCTCGAGCCCGAGTTCTACCCCGACGAGAACGACGTGGCCGCCGCCGTGAGGCGGACCCTGGCCTGACCACAGCCGCCCGCCCGCCGACACCATGGCCTACCTGGAATTCATAGATAAGGTGCACCGCAGCACGAAACGCGACTACCTTGCGCGCGTCCTCGCCGGCAACAAGGCGGACCTTGCCGCGCTGGCGAAGAAGTTTGACGTCGACTATTGGGACGGCAGCCGCAACACCGGCTACGGGGGCTACCATTACGACGGGCGCTGGCTGGACGTCGCAAAGAAAATGGCGGCGCACTACGGCCTCAAGGCCGGGGACCGCGTGCTCGACGTGGGGTGCGGGAAGGGCTACCTCCTCCATGAGTTCACCCGGGCGGTTCCGGGCATCGGGGTCTCGGGCCTGGACATCTCGCATTATGCGCTGACCCACGCAAAGCCGGAGGTTGCCGGATTCCTGCACGAGGGAAGTGCGGTGGCGCTTCCCTTCCCGGACAAGTCCTTCGACCTCGTCGTCTCGATCAACACGCTCCACAACCTGCAGCTTCCCGAGCTCGAGGAGGCCCTGAGGGAGATCGAACGGGTCGGCCGGAGGCACAGGTACGTGCTCATGGACAGCTACCGGAACGAGCAGGAGAAGGTGAATCTCACCTACTGGCAGCTCACCTGCGAGTGCTTCCTGACGCCCCGGGAATGGGAATGGGTCTTCGGGAAGGCGGGCTACACGGGGGACTACGGGTGCGTGTTTTTCGACTGACCGCGCGGCCCGCCGCCCTCTACCCTCAGCCATGACCAAGCCCGGAGCGTCCACCCGCGAGAGCCAGTACCAGCGCTCGATCGACCTCCTGAAGGAGAAGGGGCTGACCCCTCTCGGGCTCATGGCCAACCAGGCGTGGCAGGACGACCCGAAGCACCTTCTCTTCACGCTCTCGCGCTACAAGTTCGTGGCGAAGATGCTCGCTGGACGCGCCCATGTGCTCGAGGTCGGCTGCGCGGACGCCTTCGGCACCCGGCTCGTTCGCCAGGCGGTTGAAAGGCTGACGGCTACGGACTTCGACCCGGTGTTCGTGGCGGACGTCATGGCCCGCATGGATCCCAAGTGGTCGTTTGAATGCAGGGTTCACGACATGCTCTCGGGCCCCGTTCCCGGGGCGTTCGACGGCGCCTACGCGCTCGACGTCATTGAGCACATCCAGCCCCGCGACGAGCTGGCATTCATGGGCAACCTTGCCGGATCGCTTTCCGCGCACGGCGCCCTGATCCTCGGCTGCCCGTCCATCCAGTCGCAGGCCTATGCCTCTGCGCCCAGCAAGGCCGGGCACGTCAACTGCAAGGACGGCCCGGGAATGCACGCGCTCCTCGGGAAATTCTTCCACAATGTGTTCGTGTTCTCGATGAACGACGAGGTCGTCCACACCGGATTCTTCCCGATGGCCCACTACGTGATCGGGCTCGGCTGCGACGTGAAGGCGCCCGGGGGCAAACGGAGCCCATGAACGACCCCGGGGCACGCACTGGGATCCGCGAGGACCTGGACCTGACGCTCTTCATCCCGTGCCTCAACGAGGAGAAGCGCGTGGTGCCGACCCTGGAGACCGTGAGGGAGGCCATGGCCGACCTCGGGCACAGCTACGAGGTGATCGTGGTGGATGACGGCTCAACCGACCGCACCGCCGAGGTCGTCGAGGAGTTCTGCCGGAGGAACCCGCAGATGCCCGTCAGCCTGCACCGCAACGTCAAGAACCGCGGCCTTTCCCACAGCTTCGTTGACACGGCCTTCCGGGGGCGCGGGCGCTACTACCGGCTCGTCTGCGGCGACAACGTCGAGCCCAAGCAATCGATGAAAAAGATCATCCAGGAGATGGGAAAGGCCGACATCATCATCCCCTACTACCCCTCCCTTCCCGGGAAAAGCCGCGCGCGGAAGGCGATCTCGCGGCTCTACACGGTGATTGTCGACGGGCTCTCGGGGCACCGCATCCGCTATTACAACGGATGCGCCCTCTACAGCCGCTTCCATGTCATGCGCTGGTCCTCGCACAACTACGGCTTCGGCTTCCAGGCCGACCTGATCACGAAGCTCCTGAACGAAGGGGCAACTTACATCGAGGTGCCCATCGACGGCTTCCACCTGACCCGCGAGCGCGGCTCCGCGCTGAACCTCAGGAATTTCATCTCAACAGGCCACACGCTCTTTGAGATCCTGCTGCGGCGAATCCGAAAGATCGTGTACCACAATTAGGCTGCCAAGGCGCCGATTCTCCAGGCGATCCCATTCACGGCCATCCGCGCCTCATCTGAGGGGGGCTTGTGGCAGCAGCTCGATCTTGGACTCTTGAAGCCTGCCTGCGGGCGGCGTTTCAGGAAAAGAGGCAGATTGCAACATGCGCCATGGTAATGTTATAAAAAACAAAGCCTCGTGAAGGACATCAGTTCTGCTCTTGCAAGGTTAACATAAGCGGCTTAAGTTCTGGCATGCTGACCAAGGCCACGCGTGCCTACTTTGCCAGGATCGGCCGAAAGGGCGGTCAGAAGAGCAAACGCGCCCTCTCAAGGGCTCAAGCGCGGCAGATGGTGGCCGTGCGCCTTGCCCGCACCGCCTTTCGGCGCTACCGCACCCTTTGCTTCTGGTCCTTTGCGCCCGATCTCCAGATCACGCAGTCGAACGCGATGTGGGTGGCCGAACAATTGCGGCGCAATGGAAACCGTGCGGCCTGGCTGGCTGCCGCCAGAATAGAATCCCTGCTGCTATGCCCCTAACGCCAATCCAGGCTGAAATTGCGCGCCTAATCGCGCCAAACCGGTCTCCCTCGAGCCATCTCGCGGGCGGCGCCGTACTGCACCTCGAGCCGAATTCTATCCGCACGAGCAACCACTTGGATTATTTTCATGATGCTGAGGCTCTGGTCGCGCAGGCATTTTCGGCTGACCGGTCCTCTCTCGAGAAGGCCGGCTTTGTGGTTGCCGTTGCTTTGAGCCAGCCTGGATTTGTCCGCGCGATCGTCGGCCGTGGCGGCGATGAGACCAAGGTTGAATGGGCCCACGATTCCGCGTGGAGGTTCCTCCCGCCTGTTGCCGACCCTCTGGTCGGGTTCCGTCTTCATCCTCTGGACCTTGCGATCAACAAGGTGCTTGCCCTAGCGGGCCGCGATGAACCCCGGGATTTCCTCGATGTGATCTACGTGCACCGCAATTACCTCGCATTCGGCGGCCTTTGCTGGGCGGCTGTGGGGAAGGATCCTGGCTTCAGTCCGGCGATGCTCGTCGAAATGCTGGCGCGCAAGGGACGCTACCACTCCGACGACTTCAGCGCGCTGAGGCTCTCGGCGAAGCCCGACATTGCCGAGCTGAAACACACATGGCTCGACGCCGTTTCGCAGGCGAGGCGCCTCGTGAATGACTTGCCGTCGGGCGACGCTGGTTGCCTCTATTGGAATCCCGCAACCGGGAAATTTGAAACGCCGGCTAGCGGCGTCGGCGGCCTGGTTCGCCATTTTGCCTGCCGCGGAGGCATACTGCCCTCGATCGGCGAGGAAGCTCCGCTTGAATCCGATAATGCCGCAAAGAGTCTGCTGGCTGGGGCGGGCGCTCCGGGGCAAGCCCAGAGCAATCCCGAGCCTACGGGCCGGCGGGTTTAGCCAGTTCAAGTTGACTCTGGCCGGATACTTATGCGCTCGTTATCCCTTCGATCATGACCCCGGCAGGAACACCAACCCCCATTTCGGGCATTGCGCGCAAGCGGGACCTCTGGTGGCAGTTCACCGTCCGGGCGGTGGAGGCGCGCTACAGAGGCAGCTACCTCGGGATACTCTGGGCGGTGCTAAACCCCGTGCTCATGCTTGTCATCTTCTTCGTCGTCTTTGGCGTGATTTTCGGCGGCCATTTCCGCGACCCCGGCGTCGAGTCGCTCAAGGACTATGCAATGGCCATGTTTCTGGGCCTGATCCTGTTCCAGGTCCTGGCCGAGACGCTTGGGGCGTCGCCCCTTCTGGTCACCGGCAACGCCAACCTGGTCAAGAAGGTCGTCTTCCCGCTCGAGATACTGCCGCTCTCCCAGGCGGGGGGCCTCTGGTTCAACCTGGCGATCGGGCTCGTGCTTGCCCTGGGAGGCTGGGTGGCCATCGGCAACAGGCTGACTCTGGTCGGACTCGCCTGGTTCCCGGTGATTCTCGCCCCGCTCCTCATGCTCTCGGCCGGGCTCGCCTGGCTCCTGGCCGCCCTCGGCGTCTTCTTCCGCGACCTGGCCCAGGCCATGCCCTTCCTTGCGCAGGTCGTCATGTACGCAAGCGCGGTCTTCTATCCCGTCAGCCGGATCATGCAGGCGAACCTTTGGCCGGTCCTGAAGTGGAATCCCTTCCTCCAGACCGTCGTCCTCTCGCGCGAGGTGGTGCTGTGGGGGCTGCCGGTCAATTTCAGGGCGCTCGAGTACACGTACGCCGCCGGGATTGCCTCCCTGCTGGTCGGCCGCTGGGTGTTCATGCGGCTCCGCCCGGCCTTTGCCGACGTCATCTGACGCAGCCATGCCGAGCGAACCCCTCATCGAGGCCAAGGGCCTCACCAAGGCCTACCGGATCTGGGACAACCCGTCGTCGCGGCTGACGGCACCCTTCCTTGAGGCGGCCTCCGGACTCCTCCCCAGGGGCTCCGCCCTCCGAAAGGGCCTGGCGGGACGGGCGGCGGCCCGCTACCGCGACTTCTACGCGCTTCGCGACGTGGGCTTCTCCATCAGGCGAGGCGAGGCGACCGGGATAATCGGGCGAAACGGCTCCGGAAAGAGCACGCTCCTCCAGCTGATCGCGGGAACCCTCATGCCGACCTCGGGGACGGTGTCGGTGACCGGCCGCGTGTCGGCGCTCCTGGAACTCGGCAGCGGCTTCAATCCGGATTTCACCGGCAGGGAGAACGTGTTCCTGAACGGCGCAATCTATGGGTTCACGCACTCCGAGATGGCCGACCGGATGGCGGAGATAGCCTCGTTCGCGGACATCGGAGACTTCATCGAGCAGCCCGTGAAGACCTACTCGTCGGGCATGATGATGCGGCTCGCCTTCGCCGTCGCCGTCAACGTCCAGCCCGACGTGCTCATAATTGACGAGGCGCTTGCGGTGGGTGACGTCTTTTTCTCGCAGAAGTGCTTCCAGCGGATCCGCGAGATCGTCCACCGGGGCGCCACCCTGATATTCGTCTCGCATGACATGGGCGCCGTCCAGTCGCTCTGCGACCGGGCGCTCCTCCTGAACCAGGGGAAACTGATGTTCGACGGGGCTCCCGAGGACTGCGTCAGCAGGTATTTCAACCTCCACAAGCCCGCGGCGACGGCGGGGGCAAGCGTCCCGGGCAGCCATCCCCCCGTCGATCCGGAGGTCCGCAGGTCGCTCAAGGCCCTGGATGTCCTGCCTGCGGCCAAGTCGAGGCACGGGGACCGGACGCTCGAGATCGGGGCGGCTGCCGTGGTCGACGGCCACGGCGCCGCCACCTGGGACTTTGAGATCACGCACCGGGCTTCGGTGCGGGCGCTCTTTCGCGCGAACGCCCCGGTCAAGCGACCGTCCGCGGGAATCCAGATCCATGACCGGATGGGCAACCTCGTCTTTGCGGCGGGCACCCCGCAGCTGCACTTCCCGCTCCCGGCCCTGGCAAAGGGCCAGGAGATCCTCCTCGAGTTCCGCCTGGCGCTCAACCTGCAGCCCGGCGCCTACACCCTCTCGATCGACGCCGCGGAGTTCGACGCGGACAACCCGAACGTCGGGGTGTTCTATGACCGCGTAGGCGGCCTTGGGCCGCTCAACGTTGCGTGCCACGGCGGCGGAGCGATGCCCTTCTACGGGATGGCGCAGCTGCCGATGGACATCAGCTATCTCTGAGGATGAGCGCAATTCCCGAGCGCGCGTGCTGGTGCGGCCATCCGGGGCTCGAGTCCTTCTCGGCCGATTACGGTGTCTGCCGCGCGTGCGGCACCCTGGTGAGTCGGGCGCCCCACTCGGAGGCGCTCTATAGCGAGAGCTACTGGACCAGGCGCCAGACCGAGCACCATGGACTCCCCGACATCCGCCGGCGGGCGAGGCTGGACCTGCCGGAGCGCTGCACCCACTGGCTGCGCCGCCTGCTCGAGCTTCGGCTGCCGCCCGCCCGGGTCCTCGAGGTCGGGTGCGCGCACGGCGGCTATGTGGCCCTCCTCGGCTGGGCGGGCTACGATGCCGTGGGGACTGAGCTCAGCCCCGAGGCCGCCCGCTTTGCAGCCGACACATTCGCCGTCACGGTGCTCGCTGGACCGGTTGAAAAGCAGCCGTTCGCACCGGGCAGCTTTGATGTCGTCGTCCTGAATGACGTTCTGGAGCATCTGCCCGACCCGGTGGCCACCCTGACCCATTGCTCGCGGCTCCTCGCGAGGGAGGGCTTCTTCGTGATCCAGACCCCGGAATACAAGGAGCACCTGGGCTACGGAGAGCTCAGGGAGACGAATGACCTCTTTCTGAAGCACATGGACCGAAACAACGACGAGCACCTCTACCTCTTCAGCAGGCGCTCGGCCGGCATCTTCTTCTCGAGGCTCGGATTCCCGGCGCTCGCCTTCTCAGACCCGGTCTACGCCTACGATATGTCGTTCGCCGCGAGCAGGTCCCCGATCGAGCCCCCGGGCGCGGCGGGTGTCGAGGCCGCGCTTTCCGGCCGGCCGACCGGGCGCCTCGTTCAGGCGCTTCTCGACAAGGCTGCCGAATCCGAGGACCGCCGGTGGGCCATCCGGAGGCTCGAGGGAAAATTGAGCTAACGAGGACCCCACACGTCGGATCCGCCCGGATTGAGCCGAGGATTCGGTCACTGCACTCGGGCGGCCAGATCTATGCACCGAATGGGTTCCTCCCGACGGCTGCGCTTGAAGGCGCGGTGCCAATGAACTGGGCTCGAGATCGCGTGCGTTCCTGCGGTCCAAGCTGAGCTCAATCTGACCATGGCGCGCCCCCCTCGCTCGGGGCCGCGAGGCAAACCGCGTGGCTCACGAACCCTTCGGACCGAGAAAATCCGGGAGGATTTCGCCCGCTCGGTTGTCATACTATCAATCTGCCCATGAGCCGTGACCAGGAACCATCCGCGACCGTTGTCCCGAAACACTTTGCCCCTGAGCGGGGGCCGTGTAAAAACAGGCTCGCATCACCCTGACCTAAGGTGTGAATTGGCCCCTTTTACGTGCCCGTTAAGCCCAAGACCATCGTTTACCTGAGGCCCGATACGATCGGCGACCTGATCCTGTTCACTCCGGCCTTGCGGCTGCTCATGGCGGAATGGCCGAAATCACGGCATATCATTGTAGTCAGGGAGGGTTACGACAGCCTGGCCCCGCTTTTTCCCAAGGCGCTTGAATGGAAGGTAGCCCACCTGAACCCGTTCAAGCAGAGGCCCTCCGAGTGCCGCCGGGAGCTGTCGGCGCTTCTGGCCGACCTTGCCGGCGCCTCCCCGGAGCTGATCCTTGCGCCGACGCTCAACCGGACGTGGCTCGAAATAGCCGTCGCCGCCCATTTCAAGGAGGTGCGCAGCGTCGTGCTCGGCGGCGCTGACGTGGACCCGATCTTTGCGGCTTCACTCAAGATCGACCTGGGCGTCGACCCGGCCCGCTCCTTCCACGAGACCGTGGCGAGCGAAAGGGCCGCGGGGGATGTGGCGAACCAGCACCGCTTTGCCGAGACACTCGTCGGCCGCGCGCTTTCGAGCGAGCTGCCCGTACTCGAGGTTCCCGCGGACAGCCTCGGCAGGGCGCGGGCGATCGCCGCCGAGCGCGGCCTATCAGCGGGATCCTGGGCAAGCGTGTTCGTGGGCGGCCTGGCGAACGTCGCCGTCAAGTCCTGGCCGACGGAAAGGTTCGCCGAGGTCGTCTCCTGGCTGCAGGCGACAAAGAAGATCCCGGTCCTCCTCCTCGCCCATGACTCCGAGGCAGGCCTTGCCGAGCAGGTCGCCAGGAAGGCCGAGAAGCTCGGCGGGGTGCGGCCCAAGCTCTGGCTCGGCAGGGACGGGGAGCTTCCCCTGCTTGCGGCGGTCCTAGGTGAGTCGGCCTTCTACGTCGGGCACGACACCGGTGCCATGCACATGGCGGCGGCCGTTGGCCGCCCGGTCGTCGGCATCTTTGGGGGCGGCCACTGGCCGCGCTTCAAGCCGTCCGCGCGGCAGGCCGTCTCGGTCGTCCAGCCGCTGCCCTGCTTCGGCTGCAACTGGGACTGCCATTTTGGGGACGGCCCCTGCGTGAAGACGATGCGCGCCCCGGATGTCATCCAGGCGGTCGAGCGGCTCCTCGCAGCCGGCGCCGAGGCGCTTGACCTGGTCGTCGAGTCGCACGCGCTTCCGGCCGAGGCGCTGAAGCTGATCTCGGACTCGGCTCCCGGGATCCTGGCCCTCAAGCGCGACCGCGTCGACCGCCAGCACAAGATCGAGGAGCTGAAGAGCGAGACCGACTCGAAGGACGTCGAGATAGAGGACCTGAAGCGGGCGGCCGAGGAGAGGAAGACCGAGATGGAGTCGATCAAGGCCGAGCTCGAGCAGGAATGCGCCGACAAGGACAGGGAGATCGAGGAGCTGAAGGGCGAGACCAATTCAAAGGACACCGAGATAGAGGACCTGAAGCGGGCGGCCGAGGAGAGGAAGACCGAGATGGAGTCGATCAAGGCCGAGCTCGAGCAGGAATGCGCCGACAAGGACAGGGAGATCGAGGAGCTGAAGGGCGAGGCCGACACGAAGGACTCGGAGATCTCGGCCCTGAAGGACACGTGCAACGACCGGGAGCAGATCGTGATCCGCCTGGACGGCGGGCTGAAGGCGCACATCGCGGCCGCGGAGGCCCGCGAGCGCCGGATCGCCGAGATCGAGGCCGACCGCGCGGCGCTCTCCGCGCGCCTCGAGCTCCTGAGCTCGCTGCCAGCGGACGCCGCGATCTGGGCGCAGGTCATCAAGGACAAGGATGTTCACATCGGCAACATCGAGGCGATGGTGCGGGGCCGCGACGCCGAGATCGCCGGGCTCAGGCAGGCTATCTCCAACTTTGAGGCCGGCTATGCCGGGCTCGAGATGGCGAAGCATTACGGGAAGCTGCTGGGCGAGAAGGAGGCGGTCATCCAGGAGCTGCACCGCACCTGCGTCGAGCGTGGCGCCGTCATCAGCGAGCTCGCCACGGAGGCCACGTCGCTCTCGGCGCGCCTGCGCAAGCTCTGGATAGGCCTCGCCGCGATCACGAGGGAGAAGGTGACCCGCCCCGCAGGGCAGGCGCTCTTCCGCGCCGTGGTCGAGAGCTACTGGATGCAGATCGGGATCCTGAGGCAGTATGAGCCGAGGCCGATCGCCTGGGACCGCCGCATCCCGCGGGCGGGAACCCCGCAGGAGGCGCTTCCGAAGATCGGGATCGTGACCCCCAGCTTCGGGCAACCCGCCTTCCTCGAGAGCACGATGCTGAGCATCCTAAACCAGAACTACCCGAAGCTCCTCTACGTGGTGCAGGACGGAGCCTCGGGCGACGCCTGCCCGGAGATCATCGGGCGCTACGCCGGCAGGCTGCGGCACTGGGCGTCGGAGCCCGACAAGGGGCAGGCCGACGCGATCCGCAAGGGCTTCGCCCACCTCGAGCGCGAGCTCGGGCCGGGCGACGTCATGGCCTGGTTCAATTCGGACGACCTCGTGGCCCCGAGGACCCTGGCCTACGTCGCCTCCTACTTTGCGGCCCACCCCGGGGTGGACGTGGTCTACGGCCACCGGATCATCATCGACGAGCAGGACCGCGAGATCGGCCGCTGGATCATGCCGCGCCACGAGGCGGACTCGATCGAGTGGATCGACTACGTGCCGCAGGAGACCCTCTTCTGGAGGAAGAGCGCCTGGGACCTCGCCGGCGGGATCGACACCAGTTTCCAGTTTGCCCTCGACTGGGACCTCCTGGCGCGCTTCCACAAGGCGGGGTGCCGCATCGTGCGCCTGCCGTACTTCCTCGGCTGCTTCCGCATCCACTCCCGCCAGAAGACAAGCCAGGTGATCCACACAACCGGCGCCGACGAGATGGCGCGCGTGCGCGGGCGCTTCCACGGGAGCGAGAGCGACAATGCCGCCATGATCGAGCGCCACGCCCGCAGGATCCGCTTCCGAGGGGCCCTGACGGCCCGCCTCAACGGCGCGGGGATCCGCTGGTAGGGGCTTGTTTTTTGGCATGAATTCCGAAGTCTAATCCTTTCCGCCCGAATGATACCCCTGCTTCTTGTCGCAGCGCTCTTCGCCTTCCTCTCAGCCGTGGGCCAGGCCGTCGTGAGCCTCTTCAAGCCCCGAAACGGCGTGCTCTGGGGCTGGTTCGTTGCGCCCACGGTCGGCCTGTCCCTGCTCCTGATCGTCATCACCCGCCTCAGCGTCTGGGGCATACCGGTCAGCACCGCGGGACCCTGGACCACGCTCGGGCTCCTCGTCTTCGCGGTGGCGGTCCTCGCCTGGCGCAGGCCCGTCCTGCCGCTTCGCAGGCTGGCGCCCTTCCTCCTGATCGCGGCCGGCGCACTCCTCTACGTCGGGTGGCCCTCGCTGCGCTACGGCTTCAACTGGATCTCCTACGGCAACGACGACATGGCGAACTACTGCCTGGCGGCGGAGCGCTTCCTGGCGCACGGCTACTACAGCGTCCCGCTCCAGACCGACCTCGAGGGCCGCGACTACTCGCAGCACTACTGGTTCATGCACGCCCTGCAGCAGATCCGGCCGGGCTCCGAGCTGACGATAGCCTGGATCCAGTCCCTGACGGGCCGCCGGGCCCACGAGGTCTTCATGCCGGCGATCCTGGTCCTCAGCCTGATGCAGCTCTTCGCGATGGGCTCGATCGCCATCTGGAAGGGCCGCCACAGGCGGGTGGCGGTCGTCGCCTTCTTCCTCTTTGCCACGAGCCCCCTCTTTGCGCTCGGAACGCTCTACCAGCTGATCGCCCAGGTCGGGGGCCTGGCGCTACTCCTCGTCATCGCCTCGATGCTCTTCACGACCCGCAGGCTCAACGCGCGCGCCATGGCGGTCGCCGGCATCCTGACGGCGGGCCTCGCGATCTTCTACCCGGAGGTGTCGCCTTTCGTGGCGCTGGGGGTCATCCTTGTCGCGCTGCGGGTCCGCTTCTCCGAGCCTGCGAGGCTCAAGGCCTACAGCCTCTTCATCCTCGGGGTGGCCGTCCTCACCTTCGCACTCATCGCGAGCAGCACCTACGAGTTCATCAACACCCTGGTCATGCAGTCGACGGGCTCGGCCGGGCTGGGCGCGATGGCGGAGATAAACGACCAGAGCGGCGGCCTGGTGCTCTTCCCCTGGACGCTCGTCCCGTCCTTCATCCCGATGCTCTTCGGGCTCCACCCGTTCGGCAAGGTCGGCGTGGACCCCCTCATCTCGGTGCAGATCGTCGTGGGAGCGGTGTTCCTCGGCTATTTCCTGTGGCGTTCGTGGAGGAACCTCCGGGAGGGGGCCCCCGAGGGCTACATCGGCCTCATCATGGTGATGCTCGGCATCTACCTCTTCCAGAAGGGCCAGGACTTCGGCCTCTTCAAGCTGGCCATGTACGCCCAGCCGGTGACGACCCTCTGCATCGCCCAGGGCTTCTCGCATTTCCTGTTCTCGGGGCGCGCGGTCGCCAGGAGGCGGGCGCGGATCGCGATCGCCCTCTTCTTCGCCTGCACGGCCGTCTCCCAGGTCTACTACGCCCACGCGTCCCTCGGGACCTACGGCGGCGGCCTGACCGAGGTCGTCAAGGGCTCGGCGCTCGGGGTCAGCTTCACGCCCCCGAGGGACCTCAAGTACCAGGGCATAGAGAGCGACATCTCAAACGTCGTCAGCGCCAAGATGCTCTCCATGTACACGCGCGGCATCGACACGCGCTTCCTCTCGCGAAGCTACATGGACAACATCGCGAACATCGCGGTGCTCAAGTTCCTGAGGACGCCCGATCCCGACCTGGGGCCCCAGGCGCGCCTCGTGGAGAAGCTCTCGCTCCTGCGATTCATGCTGCCGCCCGAGCTGATGACCGACGACATACCCGACTACCGGGTGGTGACGATCCACAAGGAGGCCAACAGCGTCCTCTACGCCAACAACTGGACCGAGACGAGCTCGAGGCACCTCGACTACGACGACCGCCTGTTCATCTCGATCAGGACGGACCTCGACCACTTCAACAAGTGGAACAACGGCACGGGCTGGACCGTCCAGAACATGTACCAGTACAAGCTGGAGAGCCAGGTCAAGGACAGGCTCGTCTTCGTGCACTCCGAGCTGAGCCCGCACTACTATTCCTCGGCGCGCTTCAAGGCCGCCTTCTTCCAGAGGGAGACCGAGCCCATCTCCGACGGGAGGTCGTATTTCCACGGCAGCGGCCGCTTCAACGTCTTCCACATCGTCCATCCCTCGCCGGACCTGAGGGTGATCGTCGACTTCACGCGCACCTCGCTCGGCAAGGGCCGAACGGAGCTTCCCGACAGGGCGATCGTCGTCGGCGACGACGACTACAGGCTGCCCTTCGTGGGGGCCGGCTCGGCGCGCGTCGTCACCTCCGTCATCAAGCCCGAGTACTACGAGGGCCAGGCCTACATCATGGTCGACTTCGGCGACATGGCGCAGGTGATCGACAAGGCTAAGACCGGCCTCATGCGCATGTACGGCCTCAAGTTCGCGCTCGACGACCGCCGCCTGGTGGGCTTCACGCGCGACATCTCGGTGATGACCGACGAGCAGTACCGCGCCATGGAGCGGCCGACAAAGATCAGCCGGTTCCCGGAGGACCTGCTCGAGAACAAGGGGCTCGAGTATTCCGGACTCTATGAGGACGGCTGGATGGGACGGGACGCCTTCGTCAAGCTGGGGGCCTCCCACACCGGCCAGGTGCTCTACTTCCGCGGCTACATCCCCGACATCCCGCGCTTCGCGAAGGCGGGCGTCGACGCGACGATCTCCATAAACGACAAGCCGACCGAGGTCGTGAACCTGAAGGCCGGGAAGTTCACCCTCACCCGGCTCATCAAGGACTCCGCCGACGTCACGTCGATCGCGCTGCACCTCTCCGACGCCCAGGTCTACGACAACGAGCGGGACAACCGGGAGGTCTCGGCCTTCGTCGAGGAGATCTCCGTAAAGGACATCCCGGACTTCGCCAGCTTCCGCAGCATCGCCAACCAGGCCGGCGAGAAGTTCGGGGTGACGGGAATCGACGACGACGGGTGGATCGGCAAGTCCGCCGAGTTCAAGGCCCCCTCCTTCGACGGGTTCAAGGTCCTCAAGCTGGACCTCGAGATGCCGGGCTGGGCGCCGATTGCCTCAAACGGCCTCACGGCCTCGGTGGACGGGCGCACGATCAAGTCGAGCGAGGTGCAGCGCCAGACATTCGAGAGCGTCTATGTGCCGATTCCCCCGGGGGCCCAGCGGACGGTCCACCTGGATGCGTCCTCGGTCTTTGCGCTCCCCGGCGACGGAAGGCTGCGTTCGTTCGCGATCAAGAACATCTCGTTCGAGAATCTCACCCAGACCGACCTGTTCGTAAGGGGTTGGCATAAATCGGGTTACCTCTTCGGCATTTCGGGGGCTGACACGGACGGGTGGGTCGACGGCCGGCTTTCCCTGCGCTTTCCCGCCTCCCCCGCGTTCAAGGAGGCCGTCGTCGAGATCATCCGCTTCCCGTCAAGGAGGGACTACCCGGTTTCCGTCTCGCTGAACGGCGGCGCCGGCGCGGCGCGCAACCTCGGCCTCGAGGAGCTCGAGCGCATACGGATCCCGCTCTCGGCGGCGCGAGAGACGACGGCGACCGTCTCCACCGACCAGACGTTCCCGCTCGGGGCGCCGGACACGCGCTCCCGCTCCTACCGCCTCGTGAACATCGACTTCAATTGATTTTCGCCCAAGCGTAGCCGGACCCCCATGCTTCTCAGCCTCGTCGTTCCCGTCTACAGGGAGGAAAAAAACATCCCGGAATTCCTCCGGAGGATCGGCCCGATCATCGGAGCGATAACCCAGGACTACGAGATCATCTTTGCCATGGACCCGTCCCCCGACCGCACCGAGGACGTCATCCTGCAGAGCCGCGGGGCGGACGGGCGCATCAAGCTCCTCAAGTTCTCGAGGCGCTTCGGGCAGCCCATGGCGAGCCTGGCGGGGATGCAGTACTCCTCGGGCGACGCCGTGATCGTCATGGATGTCGACATGCAGGACCCGCCCGAGCTCGTGGGGCAGATGGTGGCCAAGTGGCGCGAGGGCTACGACGTCGTGCTGCCCCAGCGCACCCGCAGGACGGGCGAGCCCTGGATCAAGCGCATCGTCGCGGAGACCGGCTACAAGGTGATCAACAAGATTGCCGACGTGAGGATACCGCCCAACTCGGGCGACTTCCGGCTCATGTCGCGGCGGGTCGTGAACGAGGTGGTGAAGCTGAAGGAGAGCCACGGGTTCCTGCGGGGCATGGTTGCCGTCGTCGGCTTCAAGCAGTACCTGCTCCCCTTCGAGCGCCCCGCTCGCTTCTCCGGGGAGACCAACTACAACCGGTTCTTCGGCTCGCTGAGGATCGGCTTCAACGGTATCTTCTGCTTCTCGACCTACGCCCTGACGCTGAGCACGCAGCTCGGCTTCCTGATCGCCGGCGCCTCCTTCCTGATCGCGCTCGCCTACCTGATCATGAAGCTCTGCGGATTCCCGTTCCCGGTGGGCAACCCGACGCTTGTCATCCTGATCCTCTTCATGGGAGGCATCCAGCTGATCAGCGTCGGCATCCTCGGGGAGTACATCGGGCGCATCTACGAGGAGGTGCGCGCCAGGCCGCGGTTCATCATTGACCGCTCCGAGGGATTCGGGGGCAAATAGACCCAAAGATGCAAACCGCAAAGTGGCCAAAGGTCCTTCCTCCGATGACGCCGGAGCAGAAGCGCATAAGCGACGAGTTCATGAAGGTCTGGCACCAGGAGCTGCCGAGCAAGTTCGGCATCGTCGAGACCTTCAACCACAGCTTCCCGGTGAAGCATTCGAGGCCGGGCTTCAGGACCACGGTCGAGATCGGGGCCGGCCTCGGCGAGCACCTCCATTATGAGCGGCTTACCCCGGAGCAGGAGGAGAACTACTTCGCGGTCGAGCTGCGCGAGAACATGGCGGCCGAGATCCGCAGGCGCTTCCCGCGCGTCAAGGCGCTGACCGGCGACTGCCAGGCGCGCCTCGACTTCACCGACGGCTCCGTGGACCGCTACATCGCCGTGCATGTCATGGAGCACCTCCCCGACCTGCCCTCCTGCGTGCGCGAGGCCCACAGGATCCTCAGCAAGGAGCGGGGCCAGCTCCTGGTCGTCATCCCGTGCGAGGGAAGCCCGGCGTACTCGCTGGCCCGCAAGATCTCGGCCGAGCGGGTGTACAACCGCCACTTCAAGGGCGGCTACAACTGGCTCATCTCGCGCGAGCACATCAACCTGCCCCATGAGATCCTCGCGGAGCTCGCGCCGTACTTCACGGTCGAGAAGAAGGTCCTCTTTCCCCTGCCCTTCCTCCCGTTCGTCTTCAACAACCTCTGCATTGGCATCGCGCTGAAGCCGCGGCCAACCCCGCTCCCGGGGCAGGCATAGGTCCCGCCTTCGCATGCACAAGGTCTTTGTCACCGGCTGCGCCGGATTCATAGCGTCGAACCTGGTCGACCGCCTCCTGGCGGACGGCGTCTCCGTCGTCGGCTGGGACAACCTCTCCACCGGCCAGGAGCGCTTCATTGAGGGGGCGCTCGCCTCCAAGGCGTTCCGCTTCGTCCGGGGTGACAACCTCGACCTGCCGGCGCTCAAGGGCGCCATGGCCGGCTGCGACTTCGTGTTCCACCTCGCCGCCAATGCCGACGTGCGCTTCGGCACGGAGCACACGCGCCGCGACCTGGAGCAGAACACGATCGCCACCTACAACGTCCTCGAGGCCATGCGATCGGCCGGGATCAAGCGGATCGCGTTCTCCTCGACAGGCTCGACCTACGGGGAGGCTAAGGTCATACCCACGCCCGAGGACGCCCCCTTTCCCGTCCAGACCTCGCTCTACGGGGCCTCGAAGATCGCCGGGGAGGGGCTTATCTCCGCGTACGGGGAGGGCTTCGGGTTCGAGTGCTACATCTTCCGCTTCGTCTCGATCCTCGGCGAGCGCTACACCCACGGCCACATCTTCGACTTCTACAAGCAGCTGACGGACCACCCGGACTCGCTGCGCATCCTGGGCGACGGGTCCCAGCGCAAGAGCTACCTCTACGTCCAGGACTGCGTCGAAGCGATCCTGCACGTGACACGCGCCGGGACCGCCAAGAAGGCCCCCCACGGAACCCAGGTCTACAACCTCGGCACGGCCGAGTTTGTCCAGGTCAACGACAGCGTGCGCCATATCTGCAGGGCTCTCGGTCTGAGCCCCAGGCTCGAGTACACCGGCGGCGACCGGGGCTGGATCGGCGACAACCCCTTCATCCTTCTGGACACGACGAAGATTCAGGCCGCCGGCTGGAAGCCGACGCTCACGATTGAGCAGGGAATCATCCGCACGCTGAGGTGGCTCCAGGCGAACCGATGGGTCTACGAGGCAAGACATTAGCGGCGGTAGCCGGACTGGTTGCGATCGGGCTGTTTGCGGCGTCGCCATTCCTGTGCAAGCGCCTTGTCGGGACCGGGGAATCCTTCAACTACAGCCTGTCGGTCGCGGACGCGGTTGCGCAGATCCGGGACGGCTCCCTGCCGCCGCTCGCGGGCCAGAGCCTGTACGCGTTCAACGGCCGGATCCATCCCCTCAGGAACGCCCCCTACCTCTATTACCTGGCGGCTGCCCTAGACTACGCGTCCCTCCACCGGCTGACCGTGTGGCAGCTGCAGAACGCCTCGCTGGCACTGAGCCTCCTCGGCGCCGGCCTGGCGTGCTACCTTGGGCTGCGCCGCGGGGCGCAGTGCCCGCCCCTGCCCGCGTTCCTGCTTTCCGCGCTTTACCTCCTCGCGCCGTCGCTCCTCGGCGCCGCCCACACATTCGACCTCTACATGACGGTGCACGTCGCCGTGTTTGTGCCCCTTGCGATCGCGGCGTGCGTCAGGAGTGTCCTGAGGCCCTCATTCTCGGCGGATGCCTGGATGGCTGCGGCGCTTGCGGCGGCCTGGCTCGCGCACCCGCCGGTCGCCCTCTGGCTGACGGTGGGCGTCGTCATTGTCCGGCTCGCCGCATTCGCGAGCCGCCCGAGCTGGAAGGTGCTGGCGAGCGGCACACTGGCCGCAGTCCTTTGCGCCTGCCTCTGTGCCTTTGTCTTCGCCTCCGTAGCCGCGGTTGACAGCAGCACGGGCACGCTCTCGACAAAGGGCGCCGGAAGCGGAATCCCGGCCCTCATCATGGATCGGCTGCACGATTCGGTCCCCGGGTCGCTCCTTCCCGTGACGCGTGACGCAGGGGCCCTCGGCGGGCTGCAGTTCGGCTACGCGGCCTGGCTTCTCCTTGCGCTGACGCTGGCGGCGCTGGCCCGCCCCGTGAGCCGGCCCGAAGGGGCGCCCAGGGGGACAGGGCTCGCCTCCGTCTCCTGCGCTGCCTATGCGGCCCTCATGCTCGTCATGACCCTGCCGGTCCCGGGCATCACCTCCTGGATCTGGCGGCACGTGCCCGGTGTCGCGCTCGAGCTCACGACAATCTGGCCCATGCAGCGGCTCTACCTGGTCGCGACGGGATTCACGGTCTTCGGCGCGGCACTCGTGCTGCCCGGGGCCTGGCAAAGGCTGCGCCACCCGAGGTGGCTCGGGCCCCTCCTCGTCCTCGTGGCTGCGGCGTGGGTCCTCTATGAGGCCGACGCCTTCGTCCAGAGGGGCAAGCGCGACCGCCGCTCGCAGGACGCCACGCTTTCCTCCTACCGGCCCTCAAACCTGGACCTGACGGTCACCTCCTATGCCTTCTTCGGCGTCCCGCCGACCTACGTGTCGGGGGTGATGGATCCGCAGTTCGAGTTCAGGCTCCTGCGAAACGGCACGGAGCAGGTGGGGTCGCCCCTGGAGTCGGCCGCCGCCACGGCACCCGTGGTCGAGCGGGTCACGCTGCGCATGGACCGGGTGTCGGCTGTGACGCTGAAGCCGGGCAAGCGCTACCTGGCGACGTTCGATTTCCACACCCAGCCGATGAGCGGGCTGGTCGAGTTCAAGGGCGCGCTTCTCTACAGGACCTACTCCCTGCCCTCGGCAGGGGCCGCCGCGGGCTTCGGGATGAACGGCGGCCAGAGGCGTTCCATCCCGATCTGGACCGACGCGAGCCAGCCCGAACGCGTCGAGATCCGCATCGACATCCCGGAGCTCAACAGCGCGGCGGGCCGGCTCGTGGCTTTCGCCGACGTGGCCCTCCAGGAAGTCCAGCCCGAGAGGCTGCCGGTTCGGCTCGAAGGCCTGGTCCCGTTGAAGTTCGCCGTCGACGCACCCCAGGCGGGGCTCACCGTGGAGACCCCGCGCCTGTTCCTGGCAGGCTACGAGGCCACCGTCAACGGACGGCGGGTCACCCCGCTCATGTCCCCCTACCGGCTGGTGATGATTCCGGTACCTCCGGGCCACAGCGAGGTGGTGCTGGAGTGCACGGGCCCGGCCTTTGTCCCTTTCGCCTTTTGGGTATCGGCGGCGAGCTGGGCGGCCCTGCTCGTCTGGCGCCTTGCCGGCTCCTGGGTCCCGGCTGACCCGCGCTACGTCGCGCGCCGGGGCGCGGGCATGGTGCGCAACTTCATTGTCGTCCATTGGGTGTCGTTCGCGATCGCGGCCGCGTGCGTCGTTGTCGGGATCATCGACGCCAGGCGTGACAGGCAGGACAAGGCCTTCCTCGAGGCCGTGGGCCCCGTCAGCATTGATTTCACGCTTCCGTACGGCCAGACCGGATCCAGCCAGCCCCTTCTCTCGACCGGCAGGGCCGGAGCCGGCGCGGTCGTCTTCGTGCACTACATGGACGAGCGCCATGTCCGCATTGAGGCTGACGTCTGGGGGTCGCTCCACCAGAGCGGGCCCATCGAGCTCGATTACTCCCAGGTGCAGAACCTCGTCGTAAGCGACAGTGCGCTCTATCCCCTCGCCCATCCCGCCGTCCAGGCTCTGTCGCCGAGCGAGGTCGCGCAGCTGAGGGGCGAGCTTCGGGTCGAGCTGAACGGGAGCGTCGTCATGCAGGAGAAATGCTTCGCCTACGAAACCCTGCCCTCCGAGATTCAGGTCGGGGCGACCACCTTCGTCTCCGTATCGAGCGCGAGGTTCCTGGGCGAGATCGTGGGCGTGAGGCGCCTGCTGATCCCCCGGACGCTCGCGCTCCCCGGCGGGCGGCGCGCCCACATCGTCGTGCGGTTTCCAAAGGGGCGCGAGGGCACGAGCGAGCCCGTCGCGGCAATTTCGTCCGGAGGGAGCATGAGAGCGTGCTATGTGAGCTATCTCACCGACAGGAGTTTGCGGCTGACCGAATGGAGCCCGGGCCACGGTGTCCTCAGCGAGGCGGAGGTCGCCTACGATCCGCAGCTCAGCCACGAGCTCGACTTGACGACCGGGGAGGCCGACGACCGGACTCTCGACTTCGACGTCGCCTGCCGCTTCGACGGGACACGCCTCTTTGGCAGGGAGCGGGTGCACCCGCCTGGGAAACCTGCCGTGGTCGCCTCCGGAGTCAACTCAGCCGCCGTCCCCGGCGTGCGGATCCGCTTCACGGGGCCGCAACTGGACCTTTCGCTGGTAAGGGACGCTCCGGCCCCGCCCGCGGCGGACACGGGCGGACCCCTGCACCTGGTCGTCATGCTGCCGTTGGAC
>CAZNNO010000003.1:0-65713 GCA_964574435.1 uncultured Opitutaceae bacterium | reverse complement strand
GACAGGACCGGCCGCCACGAGCCCTTGCTGACTTCGGGACACACGGGCGCGGCGGACATGGTCTACGTCATCTATGCGGACGAGGGCCATATCAGAATCGGCTACGACCACTGGGGCGTCGGCGGCGCGATCAGCGGTCCCATAGCGGTGGACTACAAGGAGCCCCACGAGCTCTGGATCAGCATGGCATCCCTTGACCCGGTGTCCGCGGCGCACCCATCCCCGACCGTGGTCGTCATGGACGGCCAGACTATCATCACCTCCGCGATCAAACCCTATCCCGCGCCGCCGGCGGAATTGACCGTGGCCCAGAACCGCATCGGAGCGTCGACGGCCGACCCCGACTTCAGCGGCACGGTTCAGTTTGCCGAGCGAGGGGGTGCGATGCCGGCGCCCGGCCAGAGGCTATGAGGCGGCGCGCCCGGGCATCTGGCGGCCCGAGCGCTCGTCGGGTGCCCCCTCCTCGTGGTATTCGGCGTCGGTGTTGACGTTCCAGAGGTTGAATCGGCCCCCCTCCAGGTTGCGCACCGCCAGGATGGCGGTCATCATCGAGTGGTCCTGGTTGTTGTACTTGTGCATCCCGTTTCGGCCGATGACGCTCAGGTTCGCCAGGCCGCCGAGATCACGCCGGATGACATCGATCCTCGCCTGGTAGCCCGGGTCGTAGACGGGATACGCCTTCTCCACGCGGACCACGGTGCCGTCCCTGACGCTCTCGGGCTTGACGAGGCCGAGCTCGCTGAGCTCGCGCTTGCCAAGCTCCACCAGGTCCCTGTCCGCCGCCGACCAGAGCCCGTCTCCCTCGAAGCAGAAATACTCAAGCCCAAGGCAGGTCGTGCCGGGTTTCCCAATCATGGCTTCGCTCCAGTTCCTGAAGTTCTGGATCCGGCCAAGCTTCACACCGGGTTCATGGATATATATCCAGTTGTCCGGAAATGGGTTCTGTCCCTCGACGACCAACGCCACGGTGAGAAAATCGCGGTAGCGCAGGCCGCGTGCGGCCGCCACGGCCTCCGGCGAAAGCGGGGGATCGAACGCGAGCACGGTCTCCTGGAGCGGCATCGATATGATGAACTGCTCGGCCTCATAGCTATGCTCGCGCCCGCTTGGCTCCGCTGCCTCAATGGACAGCACGCGTCCGCCGGCGTGCCTTATCCGCGTCGCCTTGGACCCCATCTCGACGCGGCCCCCGAGCTCGCGAATATCGGCGGCGGCCTTCTCCCACATCTGTCCCGGCCCCAGGCGGGGATAGGAGAACGTGTCGATCAGCGTCTTGACGACCGCCTCGCCTTCATGCGGCCGGCCCTTGAACGCGTTCAGGACCGCCTTCGTCAGCGACAGCCCCTTGATGCGCTGCGCCGCCCAGTCCGCGCTCAGCTCGCTCGTCGGAATGCCCCAGACCTTCTCCGTGTAGGTCTTGAAGAATATCGTGAACAGCCGCCGCCCGAAACGGTTCACGACCCAGTCCTCGAACGACCTCTCCGGCCGCAGGGGAAACAGGCGGGCCCGCGCGTAGCTCAGGACGCAGGCGGCACTCGTCAGCAGGCCAAGGTTGCTGAGCGCATTCCAGGCCTTGAGGGGATAGTCAAAGAACCGGCGACGGTAGAATATCCGCGACATCCGGCGCACCTGGATGAAGTCGCCCGGCAGGCGCTCCCTCCACCAGCGGGTCACCTCTGCGCTCTTGCTGAAGAACCGGTGCCCCCCGATGTCGAAGCGGTAGCCGCCGTGGCGCACGGTGCGCGAGATGCCGCCCACATACTCAGGGTCCCTTTCCAGCACGGTCACCCGCCATCCGGCCTTCGCGGCTTCAAAACCCGCGGTGAGCCCAGCCGGGCCGGCGCCCACGATAACGACCCGGCTCGGCGGCTTGGGCGTGTTCGGGATGGGGTCGGTCACCTGGGCAATGCTTGAGGTCCCCGGGTTCCCATCAATCCGAATCTTTGATGCTCTCCGGGGGTGGCTGGCGTCTTACCAGTTGAATGAAAGTGACTTGAAAGACACCTTTCGACCACAAAGTCCCGTGACGCACTACCTCCTTTGAATCCCGATGCTATTTGGGCATTTCCGGGGCGCCGCGCGAGAGGCTCAGGATGTCGCCCGAGAAGTGGCTGAGGGTGGTTGAACCCCCGATCGTGTTCGCCCCGACCGTGACCTCGCTTGGGCTCGTGGGATACGCAGCCGCAACCTCGGATAGAACCAGGACGCCGTTCCACTTTACGAACACCCTGTTCCTGAGGTCCCTCAGCTCCGGTTCGGTGGAATTGGCTTCTTTGGAGCCCGAGGGCTCCGGATAGAGCGAGCCCAGGCCTATCTCGACATTTTGGATGCCCTCATAATCAACCGCAATTGGCCCGCTTTTTAGCCCGCCGAAATTCCATTTGTCATGCCCTACCAGGACGTGGGCCCCGTCCAGATACGTGACATAGATGAAATCCCCGGCTCCTGGGCGCCCCGTCGTGACCAGGGGCTCCGATCGCCCGAAGTCCGGCCGGGGAAGCTTGATTACCATGTGAAGCTCGCCGGTGGCCGCCGGCAGGGATCGCCCGAATTCAAGCCCTAGCGCGGCGGCGACGGCCAACACGAAGAGGACCAGAGCCGCGGGCGCGGAGAATAGCCTCCGGATTGCGCGGCGCCGCGAAACGGCGAGCGACCGCCCGAGGGCGACAACCCAATGCTCGATGTCGCGAGCGCCTTCCGACGCGTAGACCCCGATCATCGACAGCACGGCCAGCCAGGCGGCCGCCGCCCCGAAATAGCTCCAGCGGAGAACACGGCTGCCGACATAGGCGAGCGTGACCTCGTGCTCGCCCTTTCCGAGCGGAATTATAATGAGCCCGTTTGTGCTCCTCCAGAACACCGTCGGGACGTTGTCAACGTAGGCCCGGTACCCGGGAACAAAGAGCTTTGGCGTCTCGAGGTAGCAATCGCGATCCGCGGTGATGAATGCGTGAAAGGGCGTCAATGAAGCCAGCCGGATTGCACGCTCGTTCTCCGCCAGCGGCTCAACCGACACGCGGGCAAAAGCATCCCCGCCGTCCCTGCCGAGAAACCTGAAGGACGCCGTCTCAGGCGCGTCTGTGCTGTTTTCAAGGATCAGCGTGTGGGACGCCATCGGCGCGCTGCCAAAGGACCTCGACTTGCCGGACTGCGGCAGCGTGTAGGTTTCATTGAGGGAACTGCCGGTTATCTGGAGCTCCCCTTCCGGCTGCTGGCCCAGGAAGTCAAACCTCAGGATCCGGGCGTCGCCCGGATTGAGGCGAAGCGTCTCGGCAAAAAAGCCGTCCGCGGGCTTTCGCAGGGTGAGCGTCCGCCCCGCCGAAATCCCGTCCGACAGGCCCGCCTTGTAGCTCGAGCCGTCTGCAAATACGCGTCCTGTCTTCAGGTCGAGCAGCCGCGTTTCCAACCGGGGATCCATGTGGCCATTGGAGAAATAGTCGGGCACGCCCAGGTACTCGTAGGAATGCGTGCGCGAGAGCGTGATGTTCTCGGGGAGGTGCATCGCCTCGGAGGCTCCTTCCGAGTGGGCGATCGCCTCCGCCCTCCGGAAGAACTTGACGGTCTCGGCGGCACTCCACAGGCACGCGGCGAGCAGGAGCGCTGAGAGCGCCGGCCGCTGCCAGGGACCGCGGGCAAAGTAGCGGCTGAACGCGCCGGCGATCGTGAACACGGCGATCGCAGCCAGCAGGACATAGAATCGCTCCACGGGCCACTGGTTGGTGATCACCAGGAGCTCCGAGGGCAGGCTGCGCCAGGCGAACCGGGTCAGGACGGGAATTGGCCACGCGAAGAGGAGGATCAGCGAAAGACACCCGAGCAGGCAGCGACCCGACCTCACCCGCGCCGCGCCCGCCGCCGAAAGCAGCAGGCACGCCCAGAGCCCGTAGCCCAGCTGGAGGTCGCTCAGCAGGTGGGTTCCCCCGTGGCTCACCGGAAGGAAACTCGCGACCCAGTTGTCGCGCAGGATCGAGACCTTGTAGTCCACCGAGGACAGGGCGACGGCGCGCGGGACAGCCGGAAGCCTGAGCGAGCGCACCGACACGAACAGGTAGCCGCTCAGGCTGAGGAAGAGGGCCAGGGCCAGCACTATTCCTAAAAGGACTCGCCTGCTCCGGTCCCGGATGACTGTCCACGCGCCCACGACGACCGCCACAAGCGTCGCCCAGGCCGCCACGGGCGGATGCGCAAGCCACAGCGCCGCAAGGGCCGTTGCCTGGAGCGCCCAGGGCCAGGTGCGCCTCGGGAAAACCGAGCTCTGTTCTATGCCGAGGATGAGCCATGGGATGAACGGCAGCGTCAGGAACGTGGGATACATGTCGCCCGCGTAAAGGGGCGCGAGGACCCCTGGACAGAGGCCGTAGAGGACCGCCAGGGCCAGGGCGAGCCAGGGGCTCCTGAGCAGCGAGATCCTGAGCGCCACATAGCAGCCGAGCACGCCGCCGAGCACGCTCGCCAGGACCGTCAGGTTCAGCAGGGCGAAGACATTGAGCGTGCCGAGGCTGAGCAGATCGAAGAGCCACGCCAGATGCTCGAGCAGGGGCGCGTTCCGGATCGAGTGGAAGCCCCCGCTGAACGCATAGCGGCTTTGCCCGATGAATATCGGGAATATGCCCGCCCGCCATTGCTCGAGGAAGTCGGCGACCATCAGCGAATAGGACGAAGCGTCGCCCGCGCCCAGGATGCCGCTCCTCAGGTAGGGGTGCACGGCAAAGAGCGCCACGCCCTGCGCCGCCCCAAAACGAAGGCCCTCCAGGGAACCGGTCGCCCTTGATCTCGCCAAGAGCCCGAGAAAAAGACGGCCGGCCACCTGCGCCGCGAGGAGGATGAGCCCGAACGCCCCGGCCTGCCTCCAGGAGAAGGGAGCCGCGGATGCCTTGACGGCAATCGAGCAGAGGCACACCGCCAGCAGTCGCGCCGCCCCGAGCGCCTTGGCCGAATCGGCGCCCCTGGCGCCGGTCCGGGCCCACGCAGCGGCGCCGACGGCCAGCAGCAGCCAGAGGAGCATGACGGCCGCCCAGGCGCCGGGAGGGAACTGCGTCCGGTACCACAGTCTCTCAGCCACGAAGCAGGCGATGCCCAGGGTGCTGAGTTCGGATATAAGAAACCCGTGCCTCCCCAGGATAGATGAGGGGCCGGATGCCGCCGGCCGCGCGTTGCTGGGGGCTCGATCTTGCGTCATCGCGACGGGGCTTTGAAATCTCGGGGAAACGGTCCCGCGGCAGGATCTCTGCCGGCCTCTGATCGCTGGCCGGACGCTGCCGCCACCCAAGAACGGCGGAACCCGCCAGCGTGCGTCGCAGATACGATTTTCAAATTGGCTGATCGCAGTCCTTCTGTGAATCACGCCAGCGCCATAGATTCAACTGCCAACCTCGCCTGATCGAATCGCCGGTGCTCACGGGCAACGTCTCTTTTCCGTTCGTCCCGGTGGGGATCCGAAAACCTTCGCCAAGACGGAGCCTTTCTAGCAAGCCTAGGGTGATGAAATGGCTCTTCGCTGCAGTTATCGCCGCCGTCCTGGCCGCGTTCGTCTTCCTGCAGCTCACCACGGTCAAGACGACCTATGTCAACGGATTAGCCCCCTATAACACCCTGCCGGGTCGCGAGTTTGTGGTGGAGAAGGACTGCTATATCTTCAAACTCAAGGCCGAGGACACGAGCTGGCCCCTTATCGGCTCCCATGAGGGAGTTCCCGGCCTCCCCGAGGACGTGAAGGAGTCGAACGTCGGCGCCAGCTTCCCGGATGTCCGGATCCTGGACCTGATCCGGGTCGGCGACCATTTCCGCATCGTCTCGGTGCGCAAGGACGTGAGCCGCACCCGGGAGCGGATCACCTTTGAGATCCTGCTCCAAGACGAGTCCACCCGGAAATTTCCCCGCCTCGACGCCTACTGGATCATGGACCACTCACCGGAAAAGAGCGGCGGCGCCCCCAAGCTGCTGACCGCCTACGCCGTGCAGCTCGGAAGGGACTGATGAACATCGTCGTAACCGGCTCCAGCACGGGGATCGGAAGGGCGCTTGTCCTGCGCCTGATCGCGGAGGGCCACGTCGTTTGGGGGATCGCCCGCTCCGACCAGTCCGCGTTTGCGGTGGCGCAGAAGGGGTCCTTCAGGTCGTCCCGCTGCGACGTCTCGCACTGGGACGAGATCGCCCGGGCCGCGGAGAACGTCTCGGCCGCGTGGCCGAGCCTGGACGGGCTCGTGTGCTGCGCGGGCGTGCACGGCGAGGTGGGGCCTGCCGTGAGGGCCAACCCGGCGCGCTGGAGCGCGACCGTGCGCGCCAATCTGGACGGGGCCTTCAACGCGATCCGGGCGTTTCACTCGCTCCTGGTCAGGGCGCCTCGCAGGGGCAAGATCGTGTGCTTCTCGGGCGGCGGCGCCTCCAAGGCTCGCGCCAATTTCTCGGCCTACGCGGCCGCCAAGACCGCCATCGTCCGGCTGGTGGAGACGATCGCCGAGGAGGAGATTGCGGCGCCCCTGGACATCAATGCCGTGGCGCCCGGCTCGATCGCCACCCGCCTCACGGACGAGATCATCGCCCTCGGGCCCGATATCGCGGGGACCGCGGAATTTGAGTCCGCGCTCAAGCAGAAGGCCAGCGGCGGGGCGTCGCTTGAGCATGCGCTCGATCTCGTGGAATGGCTGCTCTCGGCGAAGAGCGACGGGATCACCGGCCGGCTCCTCAGCGCTCAGTGGGATCCCTGGCAGGGGCTCGGCTCCCATGCAAAGGGGCTTGCGCACAGCGACGTGTACACGCTTCGGCGCATAACGCCCGAGGACCGCGGGATGAAACTCTGACATGAAAGGAATCGCAATCGTCGGCTACGGGTACTGGGGACCGAAACTCGCCCGCAACTTCATCCAAAACGGGAGCCTGGGGAGGGTTTCAATCTGCGACGAGGACCCCGCCCGGCTCGAGCGGGGCGTCAGGGAGAATCCCGGCGCGGTCCCGATCAAGAGCTACGCGGAGGTCCTTGCAAACCCCGACATCGACGCCGTCGCGCTCGCAACCCCCGTCGCGACCCATCACCCGCTCGCCCTTGCCGCACTGAAGGCGGGAAAGCATGTCCTCGTGGAAAAGCCGCTGGCCAGCCGTTATGCGGATGCCGAGGAGCTTGTGAGCGCGGCCGCTGAGAAACGGCGTGTGCTCATGGTCGATCACACCTTTGCCTACCATCCCGCCATACTGAGGATCCGCTCGCTCATCCGCGACGGCGAGCTCGGGCGCCTTAACTACATCGACTCCACGCGGATCAACCTCGGGCTCTTTCAGCATGACGTGAACGTCCTCTGGGACCTGGCGGTCCACGACATCTCGATCATAAACCTCTTCACGACCGAGCGCCCTCAGGTCGTCCAGGCGATCGGCGCCGCGCATCCGCCGGGCCCGTTGGCCAGCATCGGCATCCTCACGCTCCGCTATCCCTCGGGGCTCTTTGTCCACATCAACTGCTCCTGGGTGTCCCCGGTGAAGATCCGCCACATGCTGATCGGCGGCGACCGGAAGATGGTCGTCTACGACGACCTGAACGCCAACGAGCCCGTGAAGATCTACGACTCGGGCGTCGTCGCGCGCACCGACGAGGAGCGCAACAGGCTCAAGTTCGAGTACCGCGCGGGCGACGTCTTCTCGCCGAAGATAGCGCCAAAGGAGGCTCTTGCCAACATGGTCGCGGACTTCGCCAACGCGGTCCGCGACGGGACGCCCCCGATCTCGGACGGCCGCTTTGGCGCGGACACGGTCAAGATACTCGAGGCAGCGCAGCTCTCGATCCTCGGGGGCGGCAAGGAGATCAAACTCGAATGGAAATCCTAAACGAAGACAGTCCCCGCAGGTCCCTCGTGAACGTCCGCGTCGGCGCCAACGTGCGCTTCTTCAACTTTGTGAACGCCTACGGGTGCGAGGTCGGCGACAACACGAAGGTCGGCAGCTTCGTCGAGATCCAGAAGAACGCCCGGATCGGAAGGAACTGCAAGATATCGAGCCACTCGTTTGTCTGCGAGGGTGTCGAGATCGAGGACGAAGTGTTCATCGGCCACGGCGTCTCCTTCATCAACGACAAGCTCCCGCGGGCCACGAATCCCGACGGCACCCTGCAGACGGACGCCGACTGGAAGGTGGAACCGACCCGCGTCAAGAGGGGCGCCATGATCGGCACCGGCTCGACGGTCCTGTGCGGGGTCACCATCGGCGAGCGCGCCGTCGTCGGGGCCGGCAGCGTCGTCACCCGGGACGTGCCCGCCGGTGCGGTCGTGGCCGGCAATCCCGCGCGGCCGCTTGCCAGGGCCAAGCGGCCATGAACGTCCCCTACTTCGATCTTCCCGCCCAGGTGCGCTCGGTCCGCCCGGAGCTCGACGCGGCCCTTGCGCGCACGCTCGACTCCTGCGGGTTCTGCCTCGGGCCCGATGTCGCTCAATTTGAGAAGGACTTTGCGGCGTTCGTCGGCACCCGCCACTGCGTCGGCTTCAACAGCGGCACCTCCGCGCTCCATGTCGCCATGCGGCTCCTGGACATTGGACCCGGCGACGAGGTCGTGACCACGCCCTTCACCTTCATAGCGACCAGCTGGGCGATCGTCTACACCGGCGCCCGCCCCGTCTTCGTCGACATCGACGAGAGGACGATGAACATGGATCCGGGCCGCCTTGAGAAGGCGATAACCCCCCGGACCAAGGCCGTCATGCCCGTGCATCTCTACGGGCACCCGTTTGATGTCGCGCCGATCCTCGAGATCTGCAACCGGCGCGGGATCCCCCTGATCGAGGATGCGGCGCAGGCCCACGGCGCGCGTTACCACGGTCGCTCCGTCGGCACCTTCGGGAGGTGCGCGGGGTTCAGCTTCTATCCCGGGAAGAACCTGGGCGCCTGCGGCGAAGCGGGCGCGCTCGTGACCGACCGCGAGGCCGACGCCAGGCGGGCGTCGTCCCTCCGGGAGCACGGGAGCACCAGGCGCTATTACCATGACGAGGTCGGCTACAACTACCGCATGGAGGGCATCCAGGGGGCCGTGCTCGGTGTCAAGCTCCGCCACCTTCCCGCGTGGACCGCGGCGCGCCGCCGGATCGCTCACCGCTATCACGAGCTTCTGGCGTCGACTCCGCTCGTCCTCCCCAAGGAGGCGCCCGGCGCCGAAAGCGTCTATCATCTTTACGTCGTGCGCCACCCGAGGCGCGACAAGCTCCGCGATCACCTGCAGGCAAGAGGTGTCGGGACGGCCCTCCATTACCCGCTCCCGCTTCACCAGCAGAAATGCTTCGCCGGGCTCGGCCACAAAACGGGCGACTTCCCGGTTTCCGAGCGGGCGGCGGCGGGCTGCATCAGCCTGCCCATCTACCCGGAGCTTTCGGACGCCCAGGTCGAGTACGTGGCGGCGATGATCGCCGAGTTCCGGGAATGGTGATGCCGGCACCGGGAGCATACAGGGAAAAGGCCGTCTATGTCTGGCGCGGGCTGGCCCTCCTGCTCGCCCTTCTCTTCGCCCAGCGGTCCGGCCCGGCGGCGCTCCCCGTCCCGCTGGCCGCCGCCGCCGCGGCCCTCTGGCTCCTCGCCGGCTGGAACGCGCGCGCGCCTCTCGCCGTCGCCGCCTGCTGCTCTGCCGCGGTCCTCGCCGTGGGGGTCTTTTTCTGGCATGAGCCGTGGTCGTTCGCGTGTTTTGTTCCGATATGGGCCGCCCTTTCCCTGCTCCCCCTGGCTGCGCCGCTGCGCCTGGCGTCTTGGGCCCCGAGGGCGGCCGAGGCGCTGCGAATCCTCGCCGCCCTTGGGGCCGGCGCCTTCGCCCTCGCGCCATTCCTGCATGATGGGATAATGGGCGGTGACGACGCCAAGTGGTACACGGCGGTCGTCGCCGACCATGTCGAGCAGTGGCGGATGGGCCTTTGGCCGGTGTTTGTGGGCCAGACCCATTTTGCCGCGATCGGTACCGTCCTTCCCCTGCGCGTCGCGCCGTACCTCCAGCACCTCACCGTGGCGCTTGACCTGGCCACCGGGCGGACGCTCAGCCCGTACCTGCTCCTGAACCTCGCAGTCTTCCTGAGCGGCTGCGCCGGCGGCCTCTCGGCCTACCTCTGCCTCGGGTCGATGCTGCCCGGCCGCAGGCCCGAGGCGCTCCTCCTTGCCCTCCTGTACGTCTGGTGCCCGGGTGTGATCGGGCTGCCGTACACGGGCCAGCTGTTCATGTCCGAAATGACCCTGCCCTTCCTTCCGATGGTGTTCGCTGGGGTCTACAGGATCTTTCGGCGCGATGATTTCTCGGGCTGGGCTCTGGCCGCGGCCGGCTGCGCCGGCTGCTGGCTCGCCCATAGCCCTATCGGCCTCTGGGCGTCGATTGCCGGCTTCGTGGCCCTCGCGGCGCGCTGGGCGTCGGGGCTCGGCTGGACGCGAGCCGAGCTCGTTCGGGCGGCGCTTGCCGCAGCCCTCTTTGCGGCCCTCTGCGGCTATGTCTTCGTCTCCGTCTCGGTCCTCGCCGCGACGGAGCCGGCGCACACGCAGCGCGACGTGCTCCTGATGAATGTGCGCAACACCTTCCCCGCTGTTCTGCTGCCCGTCTCCCACAATGCCAGCGAGGTGTCGGATCTCCAGCCGGGCTGGGCCCTGTTCGCGCTGGCCCTTGCGGGCTGCGTCGCCGCCTGGGCACGGGGAGGCGCCGCGAGCCGGTGCCTTTCCCTGGCCGCCTTGCTTCTCCTCTGCCTTGCGCTTCCCGTGCCGGGAATCAACGCATGGCTGTGGCAGGCCCTGCCGCAGGCGGTCGTCGATGCGACCAACGCGGCCCCCACGCAGCGGCTCTACGCAATCCTGGCCGCCTGCACCGTGACGCTGTCGGCCGCTCTCCTCGCGGCCCTCCCGGGCGCGCGGCGCCCCGTGCTTGCGGCGCTCGCGCTCGCTGCGGCCTGGAGCGCCTGGGAGCTGAGGCCGTTCCTCCTGCGCGGTTCGCTGATCTCCAATTCGAAGGCGCGCTCCGAGGAGGCGCTGCTGCCCGAGAACCTGCTCATGACACCGTTCTCCCTCGGGATGCTCAGCTACCAGAACCGCTTCTTCTCCTACGGCGTGATGGACTTCGCGCTCGAGCAGAGGGTGCTGGGTCCCGACCTGCACACGTACATCGTGTCCAATGTGCGCTCGATTGCTCCTCAGCAGGACTTTGGGAGGCGGGCGGAGTCCCCGAGGCTGCCCCATGCATTCGAGGGAACAAGCCCCCCAGGCGAGCGAATCTGGGTGATGCTGACACCGGGGCTGACCCTCCGGCCGGGCAGGCGCTACCTTCTCCCCGTGGAATTCCCTGCCGGGCAGCCGCCGGTCGGCATCCTGCAGCTGAAGGGCGACGGCTTCATCAGGGAATACTCGCTTCCCGCATCCGGGATGCCGTTCGCATTCGGCGCCTCCACGCTGAGCTCCCGGGTGATCCCCCTGTCATCGAGCTCAAGCAAGCCCCTGGACGTGACCGTCGCCTTCATAAACCAGGACCCTGGCGCGGACCTGGCCCGCTACCATGACTTCGCCCGCTACGACCTCATCGAATATGACCCGAAGGACCTGCCGATACGCCTGGAGTCCCTCGCGCCTTACAAGGCCCAGGTGCGCAGCCCCGCCGCGGGCTGGCTCGAGACTTTCCGGTATTACACGCCGGGCTGGACGGCGACGGTCAACGGGGCGCAGGCGCCGGTGCGCAGGTCCTGGAACGGGCTCGTCGCCGTTCCCGTTGGAGCCGGCGAAAGCGAGGTGCGCGTGACATTCCGGCCCCCGGCGGCACTCCTCGCCTCCTACTGGACCACCTGGGTGGCGTGGGCGGCGCTTGCGTTCTACGGGATTCTCAGGCTTGGGAGGCATTGTTTTTCGTCGGCAGGTCCCAAAACACCCGCTAAGGTGATAACAGCATGAAAATTGCACATCCAGGGGCGCGCGTGCTGGTGACCGGCGGCGCCGGGTTCATCGGCTCGCACCTGACCGATTACCTCACGGGCAAAGGCTGCCATGTGACGGTCCTGGACAATTTTAGGAATGGGAAGCGCGAGAACCTGGCCGATTCGGCCAGGACCGGTCTCTTGCGGGTGATCGAGGGTGATATCACGGATGGAGCCACCTGCCGGCTCGCCATGGGCGACGGGTGCGAGGCCGTCTTCCACCTCGCCTGCCTCGGCGTGCGCCACTCCCTGCACAGCCCCCAGGAGAACCACCTCGTGAACGCCGCCGGGACCCTGGAGCTCCTTGAGGCGGCCAGGAAGACGGGGGTTGGCAGATTTATATACATGTCCACCAGCGAGGTTTACGGTGCGGCGCTTGCCTTCCCGCTGACCGAGCAGGCGACGACGTGGCCGACGACGGTCTACGGGGCATCCAAGCTGGCAGGGGAGCATTATTCCGCCGCCTACCACGGCTGCTTCGGGTTGCCGGTCATCCGGGTGCGCCCCTTCAACAATTACGGCGACAGGGCCCATTTTCACGGCGACACGGGCGAGGTCATCCCGCGCTTCATCCTGCGCGCCCTCGCAGGGGAGCCGCCGGTCATATTCGGCGACGGCAACAACACCCGGGACTTCCTGTACGTGAACGACTGCGCGGAGGGCCTTGTGACGGTCGCAGAATGCGACAGCCTGGTCGGGGACATCGTGAACCTAGGCTACGGCGAGGAGACGAGCATCTGCGACCTAGCCAGGCTGATCCTGCAGGCCGTAGGACGGACGGACCTGACGCCCCTCCACGACAGCATCCGCCCCGGCGACGTGCCGCGCCTGAAGGTCGATTCGACGAAGCTCTTCAAGGCGACGGCATTCGTGCCGCGCACCACGCTGGCGGACGGGCTCGCGAGGACGGTCGACTACTACCGCAAGGTGTACGCCGCGCAGCCCGACTGCCTCGACCGGATGCAGTCGAGAAACTGGGAGGTTGCGTGATCCCGCTGGCGAAGCCGGAGATGGGCGATGAGGAGATCGCCCTGGTCACCGAGACGATCCGCAGCGGCTGGATAACCCAGGGACCCCGAGTCCTCGAGTTCGAGAAGGCGTTTGCGGCGCGCGTGGGCGCGAAGCACGCCGTCGCGGTCGCCAACTGCACGGTGGCCCTCCACGCCTCGCTCCTGGCGTCGGGCGTCGGCGCGGGCGACGAGGTGATCGTCACGCCGCACAGCTTCATCGCGACGTCCAACTCGATAATCCACTGCGGCGCAAAGCCCGTGTTCGTGGACATCGAGCCCCGGACCCTCAACATGGACCCTTCGAAGGTCGCTGCTGCGGTAACGGCGCGCACCCGGGCAATCATGGCGGTCCATCAGATCGGACGCCCGTGCGACCTGGCTGCCATCGCGCGGATAGCGGCCGAGAAACGGCTGGTCCTGATCGAGGACGCCGCCTGCGCCACCGGAAGCTCCTACCAGGGAAGGCCGATCGGGGACAACACGCATTCGCAGCTCGTCTGCTTCAGCTTCCACCCGAGAAAGGTCGTCAGCACCGGCGACGGGGGCATGATCACGAGCGGCGACGACGGGCTCGCCCGCCACCTGCGGCTCCTGCGCCAGCAGGGGATGTCGGTGAACGACCTGCACCGGCACCAGTCGAAGACGGTCGTCGCGGAGTCCTACCCGATCGTCGGCTACAACTACAGGCTGACGGACGTCCAGGCCGCGATCGGCCTCGCCCAGCTGCGCCGCCTCGACGGGATCGTCGCGCGCCGGCGCGCGATCGCCGCCTCCTACGACGCGGCCCTGGCCGGAACTCCGGGCGTCGAGCTTTTCGCCGAGCCGGAGGGCTGCGCCTGGAACTGCCAGACATACCTGATCCGCCTCACGGGCGCGACTGCCGGCGCCCGCGACGCGTTCATGCAGCGCCTGCTCGAGGAGGGGATCGCCTCGCGCCGCGGGATCATGTCGATCCACAGGGAGCCCAGCTACGTTGAGCGCTTCGGCCGGCAGTCGTTCCCGGTGAGCGAGGGCGCCAGCGACCAGTGCGTGTGTTTGCCCCTTTACACGCAAATGACCGCTGCTGATATCGGAGCCGTGGCGGCCGCCGTGAGAAGGCACGCCCCCCACCCCTGACGATGGCGACCAAAGCCGCACAGCCCATTCCGGCCAACCCGTACAATCCCTTCTGCTGGATCGCCGGGAATCCCTCGATCGGGGAAGGCACGTGGATCGGCGCGTTCACGCTCATCGACGGCCTCGGCGGCCTCAAGATCGGGCGCGGATGCAACATTAGTTCCGGGGCCCAGATCCTGTCGCACTCCACCGTTCGCAGGTGCCTCTCCGAGAAGCGCCACGAGGCGGTGGACTACAAGCCGACGCAGATCGGGGACTATGTGTTCGTCGGCTCGAACGCCGTCGTCCAGATGGGCGCCAGGATCGGGGACCACTGCATCATCGGAGCCGGCGCGGTGGTCCTCGAGGACGCCGTGGTCCCGCCCTACTCGCTTGTCGTCGGGGTGCCCGCCCGGGTCGCGCGGGACATCCGGGACGAGGTGGAGTCATGGGGTGGACGCTCCCGATGAACCCCGGGCCCCAAACTCTGTCGATAGTCGTGGCCGCCTACAACGAGGAGGGCAACGTCGCGCTCCTCTACGATCGCGTTCGGGCCCTGGACTGGGCCGCGCTCGGACTGAACCCCGAGTTCGTCTTCGTCGACGACCACTCGCGGGACCGCACCCCGGGGATCCTGGCTGGCCTGGCGGCGTCGGATCCGCGGGTGAAGGTGCTGCGGTTCTCAAAGAATTTCGGCAGCCACAAGGCCTTCACCGCTGGCCTTGAGAACTGCTCCGGCGACGCCGCGGTCATCCTGGCGGCCGATCTCCAGGATCCTCCGGAGTCGATCCCGGAGCTCGTCGCCCGGTGGCGCTCGGGGGCCAGGGTCGTCTGGGCGGTCCGTGCCAAGCGCGAGGGGGAGTCCCTGGTGACGCAGGGCCTAGCCAGGATCTACTACTGGCTCATGCGGCGCTTCTCCGACGTGCCCCCCCCGGTCCAGGGGGCGGACTTCCTCCTGGTGGACCGGCGGGTGCTGGACGAGCTCAAGGCAGCGCCCGAGAAGCATACGTCCCTGCTCTCGCTGATCCAGTGGATGGGATTCGACCAGCAGCAGGTCACCTACACCAAGGCGGCACGCCACAGCGGCCGCTCGAACTGGACGCTGAGCAAGAAGATCAAGCTGGCGGTCGACTCCTTCGTGAGCTTCTCGTACGCACCCGTCCGCCTCGCCTCCGGCTGCGGTCTCCTCTTCGCCTTCAGCGGTTTCCTCTATGCCGCGGTGACGGCGGTCCGGGCGCTTGTCTGGGGCAGTCCGGTGCAGGGTTGGACCTCGCTCATGTGCGTGCTTCTCATCGTCTCGGGCGTCCAGCTCGTCATGCTCGGAATCGTGGGAGAGTACCTCTGGCGCACGTTTGACGAGACACGCGGGAGGCCGCGCTACATCGTCGAGAAACGCATCAACTTCTGAGGCGGCCGCGCCTCAGGGGCGGACCGAGCCGATCTCCGCGGGTTCGACGCTGAGGATTCTCCCGGAAAAGAGCGACCGGCTTGTCGTGCCCCCAATCAGGTTGGCGCCGACGGTAATGCGCTCTGGTGTCGACGGATGGCTGGGTTCCGACTCGGAAAGAACCGTTCGCCCGTCGACCACGACGACCGTCATCCCCCTCAACTCGTCGACTGCCTTCCCATCGCCCGCCGCATTCTGGACGGCCGGCGGATAAAGGGATCCGAGGCTGACCGCGAGCGTGTGTTGCGAACCGGCCTTGAGCTCAAACGGCTCGGAAAGCAGGAGCTTGGAGCCCCAATGATCCTGGCCGATCCGCGCCATGCCGCCGGCCTCGTAACGCAGGTAGATCACGTCGCCGATCCCGCGGGAGCCCGTGGTTACAATCGGCTGGCCTTCGCCGGTCGCGCCCGCGGGAAACACCATCGTGATCCGCAGGGGCCCGGGATAGCCTCCCCACCCCGGCCTCGCCAGGCCCGCGCCGATGGAGCCGTCCTCAAACACGTCGAGCGTCCGCGCCGACGTAACGGATTCGATTGTGCCCTGAAACCTGGGGTCGATGTCCGCGGGCCCGCGCAGGTTCACCCCCAAGGCGGCCCCGTCCGGGAGCGAGGGGTACCGCTCGGCATACTCGTGAAGCACGGGGCGCCTGTTTATCCCGACATGCACGAAAGACCTCAGGGGATCGACCTCGGGAACCTTGAGGTAGAGCGGGCTCCTTTCCTCGGGCATCAGGAATCCCGCGCTCACCAGGAGCTCCTGGGCCTTCCCGGGCTCAATGGCGACAGGCATCGACAGGATCGGGGCCCCGCCGGAGCGCTCGAACCCGAAGCGGACCTGGCTGTCGCTGTCATACTGGACGAATAGGGTGTCCGCAGCGGCGCCGCTCCCCGAGGAAAGCAGGGGCTCCCGGTGGCCCGCGCGTCCCCTGGGGAATACCGCCCTGAGGCCAAACGGGCCTGGGAAGCCGCCCCAATCCGGGTCCAGGTTATCCAGCAGGTCCGAGAGCCGCGTGCCGAAGCCGGGGATGTTCTCCGGCCCGATCGCCTCAAACGCCAGGATGTTGCCCCTGAAATTCTCACAGTAGGTCGAGCTCCCGATCGTGTTGGCCCCGACCGTGACCGAATAGGCCTGCGCCGGGCTGAACGGCATGCCGGCCTCCAGGGCCGGCTGGCTGTTGAAACGGATGTTGGCAAGCGACCGCATCCGCTCGAATCCCGGGAAGCGCCCGAAGATCGGCGCCGTGGCGTCCGGCAGGAGCGAGCCGAGGCATACATCGACCTCTGCCAATTCGGAGGGAGACAAGCTGAGCGGAGCCGACATGACCGCGCCGGCGCCCTTCCGGTCGAGTCCGATGCGAATCCTGTCCGGGCCGTCCCAGGAGACAAAGAGTACATCCTTGTTGCCCGGCCCGTTGATCGAAAGGAGCGGCTCCGCCGACACCTCGGGCGTAGGCTGGGCCATCGTGAATCTGAGGCGGATAGGCCCTAGGGCGCCCCTCCATTCTGGCGCGCGCCCCCGGGCCAGCTCCAGCGCCGCCATCGACGGGACGGCTTGAGCCACCAGCGCAAGGGGAGCCGAGGCAATCTCGTACACCGAGCCCCTCAAATCCGGCACCGCGGTCGAAGCGCCGATCGCGTTGCTTCCCCAGTAAAGGGTGCCCGGTGACGACGGATGGAACTCCGAATGCTTCGAGAGGACGACCCGGCCGTCCAGGATGATCACAATCTGCCCGCGCAGGCCCTCCAGCTCCGGATGCCTCTCGTAGAGCGCGCTGCCTGCTGGGGGAACCAGCGGTCCCTCCGAGATGGCGAGCTCATGGGTGGCCGAGTAGTCGATCGCAATCGGGTCGGAGTCTATCTCCGAATAGCTCCAGTGGTCCAATCCGAGCACGATGTGGTCCGGGTCCATGAACTTGGCCACGATCAGGTCGCCCAAACCCGGCGTCCCGGACGCCAGGATCGGTTCCGACTCCCCCCAGTAGTCGGGCGCGAAGCGCAGCTTGATGCGCACAGGGCCCGGGTACCCTTCCCAGTTTATTCGCGACCTCGACGCCTGGAACGGGATCTTGACCACCTGCATAGCGACGTCGAAGCGGTTCAGCTGGTCCCTGAGCGCGGCGGGATACCCCTCGTACTGGTAGGGGCGAAATTGCATCGGATTGGGGCTGCGAAGCAGCTCCACATGGGGGGGCAGCCCGATTTCCAGCGGGCGTCCCCAGAGCGGCTCTGCGAAAAGCACCCGGTAGAATCCGTCGCCTTTGTCGCGCTGCGACGCAATCAGGCGCGCAGCAAGGGCCTGAAACCTGTCGGGAAACACCTGCCTCAGCGGCACGGCAAAGTTTGACGCGGCCAGGCAGAAGACGAGCGCGGCAAGCGAGCACGACAGGGCATTCCTCCAGCGTCCGCGCGCCTCCAGGAACTGGGCGATGCCGAGCCCCGCACCCAGGCAGGCAAACGGCACCGCCGCGCGCGTCAGGCGGCCGTAGACCATGAACCTGGGCACGACGTCCGAGAAGAAGACGAGGCCGCCGAATACGATGACGATCCCGCCGAGCCACCACCAGAGGCGGCCCAGGTTTCCCGCGCGCAGCGCGGCCGCAACCGCATAGGCCAGCGCGGCCACCCAGAGGAGGGCGAGCCCGTGCTCCGCATGCCAGAGATACTCGGCGATCACGCGGTAGCCGATGTGAAAGTCACCCTGCTTAACGCTGCCCGAGAACCCGACATACTCGGCAAGCAGACCCGGGGAGACGGTCACGCCGATGCCGACCACGACCGCGACGGTGAGCGCCAGGCCCCCGACCGAGAAGACCGCGCGCTTCCAAAGGCGGTCGGGACCGCCCGCCCCCAGGGCGGCGTTGAGCGTAAGGATGCCCGCGCCGAGGAGCCAATACCCGTTGTAGGTCAGGAATCCAAGGCCCACCATGCAGCCGATCCGAAGCGAGTTGGCCGCCGAATAGTTCCCCAGCGCGAGCCACAGGGCCGCAAGCATCCCAAGGAGCGCCATGTCATAGGGGAGAAAGTGCCTCGCATAGAAGAACAGGCTGTTCGAGGCCGCCGCCAGGAAGGCGCCCCACAGCGCCTCCCGCTCCGGGGCGCCTGCCCGCCGGGCGATCGCCCAGACAAGGTAGATGACGCCCACAGAGAACAGGGAGAAATAGCAGGACACGATCACCGGGTGGAACCCTCCCGCCAGCGCCTCAGGCAGCGCCGCCGGCAGGCTTGCCAGCCGGAAAAGAACATGATCGGCGTGCCCGAAGAGCTCGCTCAGTGCAGCCCTCCAGTCGCGCTTGAGCAAATCGGCCGCGGCCCTGCGCGCGGAATCATAACGCGACTCGTCAGGCCAGAATCCCTGTCCGCCTCCGGCGGCAAGCCAGAGCCTGAGGCCGTACGAGGCTGCGAGGATCCCGAGGAGCCCGGCGCGATGCGAGCGCGGGACGGCCGCCTGTTCAGAGCGGGTCATTTGAGCGCCGGCTCCCGTCCAAAAATGTGAAACTGCATCGCAAGGAAGGTGATGACCATCTGGGCCGCGTTGGCAGCCGCCGCGGCAGCCCAGCCCGGCAGGCTTGTCGAAGCCGTCAGCGCCTTGAAGACTGCCGCCTGGATCACGAAGGTGACCAGCACCATGAGCAGGTATTCCGACACCTGACGGGTGGAATCAGTCCGGCTGCAGCCGAAGGTCCACTTCTTGTTGAGCAGGAAATGCAGCGTGACGGCGGGCGGATAGGCGATCAGGAACGAGAGATCCTTTCCGAAGGAATGCCCGAGGAGCCAGTTGAGGCCCGTGAAGACCCCCGTCACGAGTCCGCCGACGACCGCATAGCGCAGGACCCTCTGGGAAAGGGTGGGTGTCGTCATCGCTGCTCAATCCCGGCTACGGGCTCGGTGGTGCTCATCCCATGAGAAGAATGGGCTCGCAGCGCCGCTGACAAGCCCGCGATGCTTAAAAGCATGCCGTCAACTGGAGTTCCGCCCGGCAGATGGGCTCCCTGGTACCAGAAGCACAGGCGCGAGGTACTGAACCTCGCCGCGCTTGCGGTTTCGCTGCTTGGGGTCGGGCGCCTCACGGGCGACGTGCCCTTTTTTGCGGTCGTCTGCGCCTTTGTGGTCGCGGCCCTGGTGCCGCTTCGCCCGCCGTCAGAGAGCCCCTCCCAGCTGAGCGAGTTCCTCGCGGCGCTCCCGCGCCAGCTTGCCACGGTGCTCGTCACGGGCGCCCTCCTGCGCTACCTGCTCGCCCATTCCCTGGTCTGCCTTTGGTTCGGGGCTGCGTGGCCGGTCGCGGCCGGGCTCATCCGCCTGGATTACGACAGGATAGCGAAGTGGATCGGCCGCCAGCACTGGCTCCTGAACCCGCGCCGCCAGGAGCTCCTCCGGGTCGCCGTTCTCGCCGCCGCGGCGCTCTGGCTCATGCAGGGGTTCGCGCGGCACTCGCTCCATGGCGGGGCCGATGCACTCTGGTACGCGATGAACCTGGCGGACACGGTTGCGCAGGTGCGCTCGGGCGTCTTTCCCGTCTATGTCGGGCAGAGCATCTACCAGTTCAACGGCGCCCTCTGCCCGATCCGCATAGCCCCGGCCTTCCACTACCTCGGCGCGCTCCTTGACGCGCTGACCGGGCGCAGCCTCGGCGTCTTCGAGCTCCAGAACCTCCTCGTGATGCTCCTCGCGCTCGCGGCGGCATTCACGGCCTACCTGGGCCTGCGCGCGCTCCTGCCGGGGAGAAGCTGGCTGGCGGCCGCACTCGCCGCCCTCTTTATCTCCTGCCCGGGCGTCCTTGGAATCGCGTACAACGACGACCTGTTCATGACCTGGACGACGCTGCCGCTGGTGCCCGTCGTCTGGTTCGCCACCCTCAGGTCGTTCCAGGACCGGGGCGCGGCGGGAACCCTTGTGCTCCTCGGCGTGGCCCTGGGCCTCTGCTGGTGGGGACACTCGCCGATCGCGCTCTGGTCGACGTTCCTCGCCGGCGCCGCCCAGCTCGTGCGCCTCGCCGTGCAGTGGCGCGGCGGACAACGGTGGGCGGGCATCGCCGCCGCCGGACTGGCCTTTGGGGCGATCGCGGCCTATCCGGTCGGATCGGTGCTCCTCTTCCCGGCCGAACCCCGCACCCACGTGAATTTTTTCCAGCACGCCTCGGCGGGAATGGTCGTCTACTTCAATCACCAGGTCTCGCCGGACGCCTTCCTGCCGATGAGCTCCAACGGAAGGTCCCTGAGCGATTTCCAGCTGGGTTACGCCCTGTGGGCGCTGCTCTTCGTCCTGCTCTGGACGCAGCGCCGGTCCCTGCGGCCCGTCTCCGCGGTGCCGCTTGCCGCCGCGACGCTCCTCGCCCTCCTCTTGATCCCGCTCCCGGGGATCGACCTGGCCCTCTGGAGCCTTGTTCCGGGATTCGTCCGGGATGTCACCGGCAACTGGGCCATGACCCGGCTCTATCTCCCGCTTGCCGCCGCGACCGTGTTCGCCGCGGCCGCAGGCGTGGCCACGGGCGCCTTCGACGAGCCGCGCCGCCGGCGCGCCCTCGCCATTCTGGTCGCCGTCGGCTGCGTGTGGAGTTTCTCCGAGGCCGCAAAGTTTGCGGCCGGATCGAGGCAGTCCGTGCAGCCCCCGGACAGCGCGGTCGACCTTCTGCGTCCCGAAAACATCCAGCTCACCCGCTATTCGTACTCGCTGATGCCGGACTTCCCGCAGCACCCGAGCACGTTCACCCACGGGGTGACCGACCCCGAGCTGGAGAACCACCTGCTGACGGGCGACCTGTCGGGCCGGCTCGCCGCCAACGCCGCGGCGGCCCTCGCTTCCGGGCGCACCGAGGAGGCGGGCGACTTCCGCTGGGGCTCGGACGGCCTCTCGGACCACGCCGAGCTCGACCGGACGCTTCGGATCGAGCCCGGGAAGTCCTACCTGCTCCGATTCGACTTCGCCGAGCCGGACCAGATTCACGGCGTCCTGCAGATCTCCGGGAAGCACTTCTTCCGCGAGTACGGCCTGCCGGAGCACGGGGGCTCTCGCGCGTTCGGGGCGGGCGCCGGCCACGCGGACGCCCTGCCCCTCTGGACCACCTCCGGCCCCGAGGCTCTCACCGTGCGCTTCTATCCCCTGACCCCGAATCCCCCGGGCCAGCAGGGACCCAGTGTCGCCCGGGTGGAGCTGATCAGCTACGACCGCGGGGTCCTTCCCGTCCGGGTCGAGTCCTGGATACCCTACCGCGCCGAGGTCCGGAGCCCCGAGGCGGCTTGGCTCGAGACCCCCCGGGTGTATCAGACAGGCTACGCGGCTTCGGTGGACGGAAAGCCGGCGGCGGTCCGCAAGTCGCCCGACTCCCTGGTCGCCGTCCAGGTGCCCGGGGGCCGCTCGAGCGTCGAGCTTGTCTATGTGGCCCCGACGGGCCTTAAGTTCCTCTTCTGGCTTTCAACCGTCTCGTTCCTCGCAGCCGCCTGCTTCGGCCTCTGGCGGTGGCTATCTAGACTCATGACCGTACCCTCGCATCCAACGGCAGCCCGGGCTGCTCCAGCCCCCAGGCAATGACCCAAACCCCGGACGATCCGCCCACGTTTGCGGTCATTGGCTGCGGCCTCATCGGACGCAAGCGCGCGGCGGCGCTGGCGCGGGTGCCTGGCGCGCGGCTGCGCTATGCCTGCGACCTGGACCCCGCGCGCGCCTCGGATCTTGCCCGGATGCATGCCGGATGCGAGGCAGCCACCGACCACCTCAAGGTGCTCGCCGACCCCGCGGTCGACGCCGTGATCGTGTCGACCCTGAACGCCGCGCTTTCCCCGATCGCGCTCGCGGCCGCCAACGCCGGGAAGCACGTGCTGATCGAAAAGCCGGGGGCCCTTGGGAGCGGGGAGCTCCGCCAGCTCGCCAAGTCGGCGTCGGCCAGGGACGTCCGCGTCCGCGTCGGCTACAACCACCGGTTTCATCCGGCGCTCCAGAAGGCGCGCGAGCTCTTTGACTCGGGCGTCCTCGGCCCCCTCATGTTCCTGCGCGGGCGCTACGGCCACGGCGGGCGCAAGGGCTACGACCGGGAATGGCGCGCGGACCCGAGGCTCTCCGGCGGCGGCGAGCTGATCGACCAGGGTGTCCACCTGATCGACCTGGCATCGTGGTTCCTGGGCGACTTCCCGACGGTTGACGGGCACGCGGCGACCTACTTCTGGGACATGAAGGTGGACGACAACGCGTTCCTCAGCCTGCGGACCCAGGCCGGGCAGACCGCGTGGCTCCACGTGAGCTGCACCGAGTGGAAGAACATGTTCTCCCTCGAGATCTACGGCAGCGACGGCAAGATCGCGGTCGAGGGCCTGGGCGGCAGCTACGGCACCGAGAAGCTCACGTACCACCGGATGCTCCCGCAGATGGGCCCGCCGGAGACGACGTTCTGGGAGTTCCCGGGCGGCGACGATTCCTGGGTCGCCGAGACGGCCGCGTTCGTGGAGGACATCCGGGCCGGGCGGACGCCGTCGCCGGGCTTGCGGGAGGCCATAAGAATCCTCGAAATAGTCGAGATTATCTACAAGAAGAGCGGCTACCCAACCTCATGATCATCACACGCTCACCCCTGCGCGTCTCCCTTGGCGGAGGAGGCACCGACCTCCCGAGCTACTATGCGGAGCATGGGGGCTTCCTGGTCGCCGCAGCCATCGACAAGTATGTCTACATCACGAAGCACACGACCTTCCAGGAGGAGATCATAGTCAAGTATTCGAAGCTAGAGCGGGTTTCGTCGGTCGACCAGATCGAGCATCCGATCGTGCGCGAGGCCCTGAAGCTCGTGGGGGTGACCGACCCCCACATCGAGCTCACGTCCATGGCCGACATCCCAGGGGGAACGGGCCTCGGATCCTCGGGCAGCTTCACGACGGCGCTCCTCAGGGCGCTGCACGCCTACAAGAAGAACCTCGTCTCCCCGGCCGAGCTGGCGGAGCAGGCTTGCGACATCGAGATCAACAAGCTCGGCGAGCCGATCGGCAAGCAGGACCAGTACATAGCGGCCGTCGGCGGGATAACGGCCTTCACCTTCCACAGGGACGGGAGGGTCGAGTTCCGCCCGTGCCAGATCGCCCAGGAGACGCTCTACAACCTGGAGGACAACCTCCTGCTCTTCTTCACCGGGTACTCGCGGAGCGCCTCGTCGATCCTCAAGGACCAGAACGACAAGTCGAAGAAGAACGACCCCGCGATGCTCGAGAACCTCCACTTCACCAAGGACCTGGGCTTCAAGTCCCTCGCCTGCCTTGAGAACGGCAACCTCGAGGAGTTCGCGATGCTCATGGACGTCCATTGGCAGCGAAAGAAGGCTCGCAGCACCGGGATGAGCAACACGCAGATCAACCAATGGTACGACTATGCCATGGCGAACGGCGCCCTGGGCGGGAAGCTGATCGGCGCGGGCGGCGGGGGCTTCCTGATGTTCTACGCCGGCGACAAGAAGCGGCTGAGGCACGCCATGCGCGAGAAGGGCCTCCAGGAAGTTCGCTTCAGGTTCGACTTCGAGGGCACCAAGGTCGTCGCCCAGAACTAGGCACACCATGCGCTCCGTCCAAATCAACCTGACACCACGGGTTGCCGCGGGCCAGAGAATAGCGGCAATCGACGAGCTCAAGGGCTTGGCGATAGCCCTTGTGCTCGTCTACCACTGCGGGGCAGTCCTCGGTGACACCAACGTCATCCACGGCGAGGTAGGCGTTGACATATTCCTAATCCTGAGCGGCTTCGCCCTGGCCGTTAACTCGGCTGCGATGCCGCTCGGCGACTTCCTGAAGCGCCGGTTCCTGCGGATCTATCCCAGCTACTGGCTCGCCCTGGGGCTCTTCGTCTGGATGCTCCACCACTTCTACGGCCAGACCCGCTCCTGGGACTCGATCCTGCAGCACGCGCTCGGAATCCACGCCTTCTCCCGGCTCGCCTATTTCGCCGACATCACGGACTCGTTCTGGTTCATCTCCATGATCGTCGCGGCCTATCTCGTGTTCGCGGCCGTCCGCAAGCACCTCGACGACCTGTCCCTTATCTTCGGGCTCGCGGGTTTCCTGACCCTTGTCGCCGCCGTCGTCTACCAGGAGAACGGGCACTTCGGCGGGCTCATCTCGCTGGCCGTCAGGATCCCAAGCTTCTTCGTCGGGCTCATCGCCGGGCGGCTCCTCGGCTCGGGCGAGGGAGAGGTCAAGTTCAACCTCCTCCTGGGCTTCGGGCTCTTGAGCTTCTACTACCTGACCTTCTACCGGGGCATCGCCTGCAACTACACGCTGCCGGCGACAGGGATCGTCCTTGCCTGGATCGGCCTGAGGCCGCACCTGCTGAAGGCTGCCGAGGGGCGGTTCGTCCTATCGGCCCTGTCGCTCCTCGGCCTCATCTCCTACGAGGTGTATCTCTTTCACCAGCCCTTCGTTCGCGACTACAACATCTACCTCTACGATAAGCTTGCCAATCCCGCCCCGACGCGCTGGCAGGTGATGAAGGGCATCTTCGTCGGACTCGGGATAACGCTCCTCATAAGCATCGCCGTGCACGCGGCGGTCGGCAGGCTCTACGCGCTGCTCTCCCGAAAGCCTCCGGCGGTGAAGCTTCCGCTCCAGGCATGAAGCCCGAGGATTTTCCCGTCGCGATCCTCGCCGGAGGGCTTGCGACCCGGCTCAAGCCGATAACGGAGAAGATCCCCAAGCTCCTTGTCGAGGTGGCGGGCGAGCCATTCTTCACCCACCAGATCCGGCTGCTAAGGAAGGCGGGCCTGACGCGGATCGTTCTCTGCGTCGGCTATCTGGGAGAGATGATCGTCGAGCTCTACGGAGACGGCTCGCGTCTCGGCGTCAGCATCGACTACGCTTTCGACGGGCCGAGGCTCCTCGGGACCGGAGGAGCCCTGATCGGGGCGCTCCCCAAGCTTGGCGAGGTGTTTTTCGTCCTCTACGGCGACAGCTACCTGCCGATCGACTACCTCTCCGTCGGCCGTGCGTTCCTTCGGTCGGGGAAGCTCGCAATGATGACTGTCTACGAGAACAGCGAGCGCTTTGACTCGAGCAACGTGTGGTTTGAGGGCGGCGCCATCCGGGCCTACGACAAGAGGGACAAGACCCCGGGCATGCGGCACATCGACTACGGCCTCGGCGTCTTCAGAAGGGCCGCCTTTGACGGCTTTCCGCGCAACGAGGTCGTCGACCTTTCCGAGGTCCAGAAGGCGCTCCTGCGACGCGGGGAGCTTGCGGGCTTTGAGGTCACCGAGAGGTTCTACGAGGTGGGATCGCATGCCGGCCTCGGGGAGCTGGACACCCTCCTGCGGCAGCGGGGCTGGCCGCAGTAGGCCCCGGGAAACACCTTTCGGGCCCAATTGGGGCCCTTCAAGCCGGATGCGCCCGTACGGACGGCCCGCGGAGGTCCGAGTGTCTTTGTGACACTTGACAAACCCGGGCGATATGACTCTGTGACACCAATGCCGGCCACCTCGATTGTAACCATCAAGCAGCTTCACAACGACACAGGCGCCCTCGTTCGGCGTGCGGGCGCATCGAAGCGCCCGGTCCTGGTTACCGATCGCGGTCAGGAGGTGGCCGTAATCGCCAACCGCGCCCTCCTCAAGCAGCAGCGCCGCCGCCGCGTCCTTTTGCCTGAATTCGAGGCCTTGACCGCCCGGACGGCGAGCGCGGACGTTCTCGATGACCTCAATGCTGTCCGGGGCGACCGATGATATTCTGCGACACCTCCGCGCTGGCGAAGCTCTACGTCTCGGATCAGGAGACCGCCGCAATCGGCCGGCTGACCGAGTCTGAGGACGAGGTTTGCGCATCTGAACTCGCCCGCACGGAACTCATGAGCGTCTTTCACCGAAGGTGGCGCGAGGGGAAATGCTCCCAGGGCGACTTCTTGGTCTACGTCCGGCAATTCGAGAGCGACTGCGTCGCCGGCGCCTGGACCTGGCTCCCGCTTGACACCGCCATATTGGAGGCTGCCGCTCGGACGTACGCCACCCTTCCGAACACCGTCTTCCTGAGGACGGCCGATTGCCTTCACCTGATGAGCGCCGTCCATCACAACTTCGCCGAGATCTACACTTACGACGCGCATCAGGCGGCAGCAGCGCCCGCCCTCGGGCTTAAGGCGGTTGTCGCCTGATTCGATGCAGATTGCCCTCGCAAAAAATTGTTTCCAAACCAGCGTCCCAGCTTCCCAACTCAATGTCCTACTCAGCCCAGCACCTCAAGGAAACGGCCGAAATCGTGGCCAAGATAAACCCGGCAGACTGCGAAAAATGCGTCGCCGAACTACGCGCCGTACGGGAGCACGGGGGCCGGCTCTTCATGCTCGGGGTCGGCGGGAGCGCCGCCAACGCCTCCCACGCGGTCAACGATTTCCGCAAGATAACGGGCATCGAGACCTATGCTCCCACGGACAACGTCTCCGAGCTGACGGCGCGCACCAACGACGACGGATGGGCCAGCGTGTTTGTCGAGTGGCTGCGCACGAGCAAGCTCAACAGCAAGGACTGCCTGTTCATCCTTTCGGTCGGCGGCGGAAACATCGAGAAGAACGTCTCCCCGAACCTGGTCGCCGCCCTCCAGCTCGCCAAGCAGGTCGGAGCCAGGATCATCGGGATCGTGGGCAAGGACGGGGGCTACACGGCGAAGGTTGCTGACGCCTGCGTCATCGTCCCCACGGTCAACGCCAACAACGTCACGCCCCACAGCGAGGCGTTCCAGGCCGTGGTCTGGCACCTGTTCGTCTCCCATCCCGACCTCAAGGTCAATCAGACCAAATGGGAGTCGGTGACCGCCAAGCCCTAGGCGGATGGCCCTGCGGCCCGCAGTATTCCTGGACAGGGACGGCGTGCTGAACGTCCAGCTGGTTCGCGACGGCAAGCCGTACGCGCCCGAGCGCCTCGAGGACTTCACGCTCTACGAGGGCGTCCCGGCCGCCTGCCGCGCGCTGAAGGCGGCGGGATTCGTCCTTGTCGTCGCCACGAACCAGCCCGACGTCGGCCGCGGGCTGGTCGCGCGCGGGGTGATCGAGTCGATGCACGAGCGGCTCCTTGCCCTCGTCCCCGAGATCGACCGGGTGGAGGTGTCGTACGACCCGGGAGGCGGCGAGAGATCTCCCCGGCGAAAACCCGAGCCTGGCATGCTGCTCGATGCGGCACAGGCCCTCGGGCTCGACCTCAAGCGCTCGTGGATGGTCGGCGACCGGTGGCGCGACGTCGAATGCGGCAAGCGCGCCGGCGTTCGGACGGTCTTCATCGACTACGGCTACAGCGACGAGTACGACACGTCCCCGGATTTCACGGTAAAGGCTTTCCAGGAGGCAGTTGCGGTCATCATTGGGGCGGCTGCCAAGGGCTAGACGGACCCCTGGTCTGGGCCGGACCCCGCATAGGCAGGACGGGATCAAGGCGGCCCGAGGCGGGCGCCCCGAACCCGGCGGAATGTTTTCGCAAACTGAGGTAGCGGGTTTGGGGGTCTCGGCTGTCATGCTCGGTTACTCCCACGCCGCCCTGGAGTCGTCGTGGCCGGTCCACCGCCAGGCCGCCGCCCTGCACATTCCTATAATCTCCTTGCCCGGCGGCTGGCGCCGACCTCAATTGACCCGCAAAAGATGAAATCCCTGAACGACCTGAAGATACAGCTCTATGCCGACGGCGCCGACAAGGCGGGCATCCTCGACCTCTATGCCAAGCCCTACATCAAGGGCCTGACGACCAACCCGAGCCTCATGAAGAAGGCCGGGATCAAGGACTACGAGGCCTTTGCAAAGGACATCCTGCAGACAGTGACCGCGAAGCCGATCTCCCTCGAGGTCTTCACGGACGATTTCACGGACATGAAGCGCCAGGCGCTCAAGATCTCCTCCTTCGGCAAGAACGTCTACACGAAGATCCCGATAACGAACTCGAAGGGTGATTCGTCGCTGCCCCTCATCAAGGAGCTGGCGAAGCAGGGCGTTAAGCTGAACATCACGGCGCTCCTCACCCTGAAACAGGTGGCGGGGGTCGCCGAGGCGCTCAATCCCGCGGTCCCGTCCGTCGTGTCCGTCTTTGCGGGACGGATCGCCGACACGGGCGTCGACCCCGCGCCGCTCATGCGCGCCTGCAGCGCCCTCCTGCACGGCCACGACAAGGCGGAGCTCCTCTGGGCAAGCACCCGCGAGGTCCTCAACATCTTCCAGGCCGAGGAATGCGGCTGCGCCATCATCACGGTGCCCCATGACATCCTCGGGAAGGCCGCCAAGATGCTCGGGTTCGACCTGACGGAGCTCTCGCTGGACACGGTCAAGATGTTCGCAAAGGACGCTGCGGACTGCGGTTACAAGCTCTGACACGCCACTTCGTCATTTACCTCCCGGGCGGGCTCCTGCAACTGTGAGAGTCCGCCTGTCTACTTATGCTCCCACGGATACGACAGCTGAGTCTAGTCGGTGCAGCCCTGGCCGTCCTGGCGCCTGCCGCGGCCGCCAACCTTGACGGCTCCTCCCCCGAGGTCGGCAACGCCGAGGCGGCCCGCCTCTACGCCGAGGCCAGCGCCTATGTGAGCAACATGGCCGAGGGCGACTACTCGTACTCGTACCTGCAGTTCTACTGGAAGCGCGCCCAGTCCAACGTCGACCGGGTTCGCAGGGTCTATGCCGACTCGCCGACGGCGCTGGCGCTGGCGCGGGGCGAGCTGAAGCTCGGGCCCTACCCGCTCGATTACTTCAAGGAGCGCGTGCTCTACAACCTTGAGCTCAAGCGCCTGGGTTCCTTTGACGACGTCAATTGCGCCATTTTCCTCTACGGCAGGGACGAGTCGCGAAACGACGCGAGGCGCGACCAGGCGCTCTCGGAGATTGTCGAGGTCCTCGCGCGGCGCCAGCGCTGGGGCGAGGCGCTGCGCTTTCCCGTGCTGGCGGTGCACCGCCCCCTCCTCCTGGGCAGCATCTTCAGGGTGGCGGCCTTCTACGGCGCCGACGACATCGTGAAGCGGATGATCGCCGACACGGGGCCCGCGCAGAGGCAGGCGGCCGGCTTTGACGCGCTCCTCGCCGAGGGGATCGCGCTCCAGGGGAAGCCCCGGCTGGAGCTGTACCGGTTCGTCCAGGAGCACCCCGGCGAAGCGGTGCGCGCCGCGGCCCTGACCGGCGTCGTGGAGAGGGACGTGCTGATCGGGCGGATGGAGAGGCTCCACGTCCCCTTCAAGGATGCGATCCAGACGGTGCACCTGGTCGTGCAGCACACCGCGCTCCGTGATGACGTGCGCGCCGTCGCCCTCCAGCTCTACGGGGGTGACTTGGATACCGCCGGGCCGATTCTCGCCGTCTATTCGGCGGCACTCGGCAATGCGCCCGAGGCCGGCGCACCCGCCGACGCCCACCTGGCATACCTCCAGTTCCTGGCCGACGCAGGCCGGATGGACGCCGTCGGCTCTTACGTGGCCGACAGCAGGGTCCGGGGTGCTGCCAGGGTCGCCTGCCGGCTGAAGGTGATCGAACTCTACGCCGAGGCGGGTCTGACCCCCGAGGCGGAGGCCGCCCGCAGGGCCTACGCCGAGCCCGGGACAACCGGCGCCGACGACGCGGCACTGGCCGACTTCCGTGGGCGGATGGACTCTGCCGAGGTCCCGCTCGTCGTCCGGGAGAAGACCTTCTCCGAGCTGCCCATCGCCGATCCGTGCGTCATGGCGACAGCCATCATGGAGTGGAGCCTGACGCCCAACCGCTCCCAGCGCGGCGCAACGCCCTGGGACCGGGTCGTCACCCGTTTCGCCGGCGGCTTCGAGAACCTGCCAAAGCCGAAGTCGGCCGTCGTTGGCGACGCCGCCAGCACGCTGAAGCCCTATTGAGCGCACCCAGGCGCGACCGACCCGGTGAACATCCTCTTCGTCAACTACGGCGATTTCACCACAAATAGCCTGAACCACATCGGCGGATTCGCGGGCGCCCTGTCGGCGCGGGGCCACGCGTGCGTCGTCGCGGTCCCCTGCGGCAAGGACAGCCTCTCGGCGGTGCCGAACCCCGCGTTCGTCCCCGCGCTCTACAACGACCTCCTCGAGCGGCCGGCGTTCTTCCCGGGCGGCGGCACGGCGGACATCATCCATGCCTGGACGCCCCGCGAGTGCGTGCGCAAGTTCGTCGTCTCGTACCAGACGATCGCCGAGTACGCCGCGCGGCTTGTCGTGCACCTGGAGGACAACGAGGAGTACCTGATATCGGGATACGCCAAGCGGCCGATCATGGAGCTGAAGGCGATGGGATTTGAGCAGCTCGACTCGATCATGTCGGACAGGCTTCCGCACCCCCTCAGGCACCGGACCTTCCTGCGGCTCGCGGACGCCGCGACCATCATCGTCAGGAGCCTGCGGGAGTTCGTCCCGGCGGGCGTCCCGTTCTCCGTCCTCGAGCCCGGCGTCGACCCCGCCTACCTGGGGGGCGCGAAGGCCGACCCGGCTCTCCGCAGGGAGCTCGGGCTAAGGGAGGGCGAGAAGGTCATAGTCTTCACGGGCAGCAACACGTTCGCGAACGAGCCCGAGATGCTCGAGCTCTACGAGGCCGTGAGCGCCCTGAACAAGAGGGGAATCCCGACGCGCCTCGTGCGGACCGGCTTCAACAGGCCCCAGTTCCTCGAGAGCCTGACGGATGAGCTCAAGTCCCACGTTGTCGACCTGGGTTTCATCTCCAAATCCAGGCTGCCGAAGCTCCTGGCCCTTGCCGACGCCCTGGTCCAGCCCGGCCGGCCGGGGCCCTTCAACGACTACCGGCTGCCGTCCAAGCTGCCGGAGTTCCTGGCGTCGGGCCGGCCCGTGGTCCTGCCGGTGACCAACATAGCGCTTGGGATGCGGGACGGGGCCGAGGCCCTCTTCCTGTCGAGCGGCTCCCCTGAGAACATTGCCGACTGCTGCGAGCGCATTTTCAGGGACCCGGCGCTGGCGGCAAGGCTTGGCGAGAAGGGGGCGGTGTTTGCGCGGAAGCATTTCGACCTGTCCAGCAACACCGAGGGCCTTCTGAAGGTCTATACGGACGCCCTGGAAAAGCCGGAGCGCAGCTGCTGGGAGCTGATCCGGACGACGAACGGATCCGACCTGACGGCGGCGGCTCGCGAGCTGGCGGAAGCCCTCGATGCCGGGAAGGGGGCCAACGCGGCCGCCGCCGACCTGGCGGCCCTGGCTTCCTGCCTGGCCGACATCGTGAGGATCGAGGACGAGCGCCAATCGCGCGCCATCGAGACCCGGGACAGGGTCAGGCTCGAGCTTGAGGAGTCGGTCCGCCACCTGGAGAGGCAGCGCGACCTGACGAACCAGCACTCCAAGAATCTCGAGGAGAAGATCGAGTACCAGGATCGCCACCTGAAGCTCCAGAAGAAACTTTCAGACAGGCATATACAGAACCTTGAGGCCAGAATCATCGGAATCGAGCGGATCGCCCGGACCGAGCGGGAAAGGGCTTCCGCGGAGTCCGCCGCCAATGCCCAGGCGTCGGCGGCGGCGCACGAGGAGCATGAGCGCCTCGTGGCGCGGATCCTCGAGATGGACGCGGAGCTCAAGGCCCGGGAGGGCCGCCTTAAGGCGATCATTCAGTCGCGCGCCTACAAGCTCGCGGCGCCGCTGCGCGACCTCGAGCGCCTCCTGCGCCGGATCGCCTCCGGGTTCCGCAACCTGCCGCCCCAGGCGCCCGCGCCCCTGCCGGCCCGGCCGCCGCCGGCACCGGCGCGAATCCCGGCCGCCCAGCCGCCGGCTGAGCCGCCGGCCCGCCCGGCCTACAACTACACCTTCAACATCGACCACCCGAGGACCTGGAGCACAGCCTCGAACAAGCTCCTGATCCTCGGCTGGTGCTACGAGAATGCCGGGGCGCCGATCCGGGGCATCCGGGCCCATTTTGCCGGGAGGGCGTTCGAGGGCATCTACGGTTCTAAGCGCCTCGATGTCCTCGCGTCGACGGGGATGAAGCAGGCCGAATACAGCGGAATCAAGATCGACGTCCCCACCCACCTGGGCGACCACCCCCTGCTGGTCGAGGTGCAGCACGACGACGGCTGGAACCCGCTCTTCCAGAAGATGGTCCATGTCGGCAAGGCCGGGGACCCGACAGAACAGAGCGAGTACGAGAAATGGTGCCAGCAGCACGAGGCCTTGGACGGCGCCGACCTGAAGGCAATCCAGGCCCACATAGAGGCCTTCAGGAGCAGACCGGTCATCTCGGTCGCGATGCCGGTTTACAACCCCGCCGAGGGCCTGCTCGCCAAGTCGATCCAGTCGGTCGTGGACCAGATCTACCCGCATTGGGAGCTCTGCATCGCCGACGACGCCTCAACGCTCCCGCAGGTGCGGGAGGTGATCGGGCGGTTCGCGGCGGCGGAGCCCCGGATCAGGGTCGTCTACAGGGCTTCAAACGGCCACATCTGCGAGGCGACCAACTCGGCCCTGGACCTGGCGAGCGGAGAGCTGGTGGCGCTCTTCGACCACGACGACGTGCTCGCGCCCACGGCCCTCTACGAGGTGGCGGCGGAATTCGACCAGCATCCCGAAGCCCAGCTGATCTATTCCGACGAGGACAAGATCGACGTCGAGGACCGCCGCTTCGACCCCTACTTCAAGCCGGATTGGAACCCGGACCTCAATTACGGCCAGAACTACCTGTCCCACCTCACGGTCTACAGGACCGGGCTGATCCGCTCCCTCGGCGGCTTCAGGAAGGGCCTTGAGGGGAGCCAGGACTGGGACCTGATCCTGAGGGCGATCGAGCGGATACCCGCGGCGGCGATCCGCCACATCCCGAAGCTCCTCTACCACTGGAGGGCCGCGCCCGGCTCGACGGCGCTCCAGCTTGCCGAGAAGAGCTATCCCGTCGACGCCGCGCGCATGGCCCTCGAGGACCATTTCAAGCGGCTCGGCCAGGCGGTGGAGCTCCTGCCCGTGCCGGGAGACCACTGGCGGGTCAAGTATCCGGTACCCTCCCCCGCCCCGCTGGTATCTCTCGTCATCCCGACACGAAACGCCGCGAAGCTCGTGCGCCAGGCGCTGGCGAGCATCCTCGAGAGGACCGACTACCCCAACTACGAGGTCATCATCGTCGACAACAACTCGGACGACCCCGAGACGCTTGCCTTCTTCGGGGAGATCGTCCGGGGCGGCGACCCGAGGCTGCGCGTCCTTCCCTGCAACATGCCGTTCAACTATTCGGCGATCAACAACCTCGCGGTCAAGGAGGCCCATGGGGAGATAGTCGGGCTCCTGAACAACGACGTCGAGGTGATCAACCGGGACTGGCTCTCCGAGATGGTGAGCCAGGCCGCGCGCCCCGGGATCGGCGCCGTCGGCGCGATGCTCTACTATCCGCTGAACACCGTGCAGCACGCTGGAGTCATCCTCGGCCTCGGGGGTGTCGCCGGCCATCCGTTCAAGGAGTTCCCGAGGGGGGACCAGGGCCAGAAGAACCGCCTGAGGCTGGTCCAGAACTACAGCGCCGTGACGGCCGCCTGCCTCGTCATCCGCAGGGACCGCTTCCTCGAGGTGGGCGGGCTTAACGAGCGGGACCTTCCGATCGCCTTCAATGACGTCGACCTCTGCTGCAAGCTGATCGCCGCCGGCTACCGCAACCTGTGGACCCCCAACGCCGAGTTCTACCACCACGAGTCCGCGACGCGCGGCGTGGAGGACACCCCGGAGAAGAAGGCGCGCTTCCAGTCCGAGATCGATTACATGATGAACACGTGGGGCTCGCTCCTCATGTCGGACCCCGCCTACAATCCCAACCTCACCCTGGTCGGCGAGGATTTCTCCCCCGCCTACCTTTCCCGAGCGACGAAGACCTGGATGGCCTACCTGCCATGAACCCAAACCCCGAGGAACTCAGCCGGCGGATCGCGGCGCTCGAGGCCGAACTCGCCTCCGTCAGGCGGCGCGAGGCGGAGTACCGCGCCAACATGGTCCAGGAGTTCCTGGACCGCGGCGAGAGGAACACGTACCTCCACACGCTGAGGCAGGAGCGCGCGGCGCTCGTCGCCCGTGAGCAAGAGGCGTTCGCCGACCTCGAGTACCTGGTGCGAAAGCTCGAGGGCGAGACGCAGAGGAGCGCCGACCTGGGAGCCCGGCTTGCGGGCGCCTGCAACTCATGGTCCTGGCGCCTGACGGCGCCGCTGCGAGCCCTCGGCCGGATCTTCCCGGGCGCCAAGGCCCCTGGCGCGCAGGCCGGCGCCCCCGGGGTCCCGGGAGGGGTCTTCACCTATTACCTTCACACGTCCCCGTTCCGCATTTTCCGCGGCGAAGCCTTCACGCTCAGGGGATGGGCCTGGCCCGAGGACGGCCGGGCGATCGCCGCCGTCCGCGCGTGCGTCGACGGCCGGATTTTCGTCGGCCGCCACGGCCTCGAGGAGCCCGAGGTGATCGCCCGCTACGGCGCCCCGCCGGCCAACCCACGGCCCGGATTCGAGATCCGCTTTGAGACGCCCCCGGGCAGCCACCTGCTGAGCATCGAGGCGCTGATCGAGGGCGGCGAGTGGCGCTGGATCATGAGGACCACGATCTGGTGCGAGCCGAAGGCGCCGTGAATCCCCCGGACGCCAACTCGCGCTGGACGGACAGCGCCTCGACGCTCGGCGACCGCTCCGCCTACAAGAAGGTGTGGGACCGCCAGGCGCAGGATCCGGAAGTGGCCTCGCTTGCGGTCGCCGGCCACATGGACGAGGCCAAGCTCGACCTCACCGCGCGCGGCTTCATCGACACGCTTAGGGCGACCGTGGGCCTTGCCCAGGACGACGTCGTCCTCGAGATCGGCTGCGGCATCGCCCGGGTCGGCAAGCCGCTGAGCCTCGAGTGCCTCCACTGGTTCGGCGCCGACATCTCCGGCGGCATGCTCGCCCACGCCGCCGCGCGGCTCAAGGAGCGGTCGAACACTTCCCTCGTCGAGCTCGCGGCCGTGGGCCTCCAGGAATTCCCGAGGGACTCCTTCGACCTGGTCTACTGCACGATCGTCTTCATGCACCTCTTCGAGTGGGACCGCTACCGGTATGTCGAGGAGGCGTTCCGGGTTCTGCGGCCGGGAGGACGCTGCTACTTTGACAACTTCCCGCTCGACTCGGAGCACGGCTGGAGCGTGTTCACCGAGGGAGCCCGCTACCCGGTCGACCGGAGGCCCGCGCACATCAGCATGGCGTCCACCCGCGAGGAGCTCGCAATCTACCTGCGAAAGGCCGGCTTCGCGGATGTGAGGGTCCACGACCTGCCGAACGAGCTCATCGCGGCCACGGGCCGCAAGCCGGACTAGCGCGGCGGTCGCTCCCGCTCTGGCCGCGCGCGCGAAGCCCTTACGGGACCCGGTCCCGGTACCTGTCCCAGCCCTGGAGCAGCTCCTGGACGACGACGCTCCCTACCCGGTAGTCCGCCTCAAGGGCGGGAAGGTAGGCGACCCCGCTCGAATCCGAGATCGTGTCGCCAAAAAGGCTCCGTTCCGCCGATACCCCCGTCGGCGGCACCGTGAAGTTGCATGCCGTCCTCAGGATGAGCAGGCGGCTAAAGTCCACCCGGCCCATCTGGGCCAGCCTTTGCAGCGCCAGACACGCGCCGGCGTCCTCGCAGTCGGAAATGGCGAGCCTGCCGGCTCCCCTCGTGTAGATTCGGTCCCAGTCCTCGGCCCAGCCCGCCATCACCTCGCCGTGGAAGAAGCGGTCCGATGCGATGCTGTCGCCCCTCAGCACAAACGGGGCCTGGTGGGCTACGGGATAGCCCTCAAACCGGCTGCCGAACGCGCGAAGCGGCGCGCTGTCCGGGATGGGCACATCCTTCGTGAGCGCGTAGGCCCACGCGACGAGCGACGGGTTCAGCGTGAAGGCGACCGTGCCGACCCCGCCGGACGAGTCCTGCGAGGCGCCGGCGGCCGGCACCGAGTCGACGTTGGCGGAGCCCTGTCCCGGCCTGGTGGCGCCGATGGCCACCAGGCCGACGGGCCAGTCGGCCGGGATCTCACGGCTGTCGATTTCGAAGGCCGGATTGCCGTCCACGACGCGCTGGACCCAGACGGCGCTCCCGAGGGACATGACCCTCGGAAAGCCGCCGCCGATTCCGCTGAGCAAAAAATAGGTGTGGGTTAAGTCGAATCGGCTGTCGGCGGCCAGAGCCATGATCTGGAGCGCGCAGCGCGACGTCGTCCCGGACACCATGGCGTAGAGCCCCTTGCCGTTGGTCAGGAGCGCGTGGTCGACTCCCGGCACCCTGATCTCCCGGTCAAGATTCTGGCGCTCCGCCCAGAACTGGAGCTCCCCGGGCGTGTCGCCCCGGTCCCTGCCGGTCTCGTAGGTCGCGATGACCAGTACCGGGATCGGCACCGGCGCATCCGACGCCCGAACCCGCCCAAGGCACAGGAGTGATCCGAGCGCCATCCAAGCGCGGAGCAGCGGGCGACCACGGATAATGCTCATGATTGGGACCTATTGCCTAAGCTTAAAGCGGGCCGCCGGGCGTGTTTGCAAAGCCGGTCCCTGGCGGACATCGCTCCAAGCTTTGGGTTGGACGCATTATTTGGTTGGCCTGCCTAGCCCGTCCGGAAGCACCGGTATTTCCGAATCGAGCAAGCAGCGCCTCGGCTGCCAGTTTCGGTCCATCCCATTTTGCGACTACATGGGCGAATTGGGCAGCTTTGCGTTTTGCTGTCTCGTCCCTAAGCAAAAGGCGGATTGCCGCCTGAACCTGTGGTGCAGGATTCTTGGATTTCGGCACCCGGATCGCGAATCCAAGTCGCACAAGGCATTCCAAATTTGCAACCTGTTCGGGCTGCATACCGACGCCCACTACTGGCTTTCCAGCCAGGGCTGCGGTCATAACGGTACCGATTCCTCCGTGGATCACGGCAAGGTCAGCCATCCTATTGACTTCAAGCGCTGGCAACCAGCTGGTCACGATCACATTTGCGGGGATGCGCACGCCGGCGACCCGCTCCAATTGGAATTTGACTGGCGCGACGACCTGATAAGGCATCCCTTCAAAGCTCTCAAGGATCTTGGCCACAATCCCGGGCCTGCCTGAGCTGCCCATCGCAAAGTATATCAGCGGCCTATCCCGGCGGACGCTAGCGACTTCTTGCGGAATCTCGAAGCCTTCACTGGCAATCAACGGGCCGGTGAACTGGAAATCAGCGGGGAGGGTCGCACCTGAAAACTCAGCCGGCTCAGCGACAAGAGTGAGGTCGCCGCGCCAGAACTCGAATATGGACTGGAAGCCAGCGACACCGAACTGTCTGGCAACCCGATTGATGCCATTGAGAAAGCCGTAGCGAATCCAAAAATTGATGAACGCCCTTACGCACAGATCGGCAGCGGATTTTAGGGGGGCAAAGTGGATGCTGTCCGTCATGCCCGCGCCATGATTGAAAAACTCCGGAAGCCAGGTCGACTGTATCACCCAGACTAACGGAATCCTAAGAATTCGACAAGTGACCGGGATGGTTACATATGACCCGGTGACGACGGCGACAGGTCTGAGTTTTCTGAGGCAGGCGCACTCGGCGTCGACCCGAGCCTTCAATTCTCCGTCCGTGAATGCGGGTGCAAACTTCTCGCCCCGGTCAACCTTTGCGATGAATTCTATTTTCTCCGGAGTAAGGCGCGGCTCAAGCCGCGTGAGGGGGAAATGGTGCTTCTCGATGAGCTGCTCGAAATCGCCGCCGTCGGAAATAAATGCCAGCTCGAAAGCCCGGCAGCCCTCGGGGTGGCACCGGATCGCCTTCGCAATCTCAAGCATCCGGCTAGTTTCAGCCAAATTATAGGCACACGGCGCAAAAAGCATGATCCTCTTCGACTCTGATGATCCCTCCTCGGTCGACATCGAAACCATGGGAGATCCCATTCTCGTTTTGCTTACGTGCAGTCAATCGGATTCATGGGCACCATAGGGCGGCGCCGATCCCGCACGCTGTTCAATTAAGGGTGGGAACCAAAGCTAAGCGGGTAAATCCCTCTTGGCGCATGAAACTGATCCCGCGCAGAGAGCTGCCCGGGCCATTCTGGCGAAGGCCAAAAAAAATTGACCGCTTGCGTGATAAAACCCTCAGGTGGCCCCTGCGCTGGCGACCGTCGAAAGATGATCGGCCTATGCTCACCGCGATATTCTACGTTTTGCGAACGGGTATCCCGTGGCGCGACCTACCAGAGCATTTTGGCCCGTGGAGCTCGGTCTGCTCGCGGTTTCGTCGCTGGTGTGCTGCGGGGCTCTTTGCCCGGATGCCTTCGATGGTCGCTGCTAGAGCCACAGGTCAGCTGCGGCATATGGATTGCTCGCACATCAAATTGCATCAGGACGGTGCGAACCCGTGCGGCGGCCAAGCTGCCCAAGCGATCGTCCGCACCAAAGCTGGAATCAATACGAAGCTTGCCGCGATCGTTGAGGGAGGTGGACGAGCCGTGGCGCTCGGCCTGGCAGAGGGCCAACGTCACGATCTTTACGCGGTCGAGCCGCTCTTGCCATGCCTGCGCCGCCGCCGCGCTGTCGCCGATGAGGGTTTCGATGCCAACACGTTTCGGGCGCGCCTGTGCAGACAGCGAACGCGGGTCTGTATCCCCGCGAAGCGCTCTCGCCGTTGGCCAGTGGCTTTTCACCGCGGCTACTACCGGAGGCGCCAAAAGGTCGAAAACTTCCTCTGCCGTCTCAAACGCTACCCACGCCTCAGCACCGGATACGAGAAACTCGCCGTCACGTTTCTTGCTTTCGTTCAGCTCGCGGCAGTCGTTGATTGGCTCATTTATTGATTTTGCAAACACTCTTAAGTCAGTGCAGGTGATACTTCGCGACGAGCGCCTGCGCCCGCTCGATCGGAAGCGCGGCATAGCCCGGCACCGAACCCGGAAGCGGATTGGGATCCTCGAAGAATATCCGGCGCGAGTCCGATCCCCGGTAGGTCGAGAAGGGATCCAGGTCGCTCCGCCACTGCCGGCACATCGCAACCGAAGCCACGACCAGAACGACTCCTAGCGCCAGCCTCCTCGCCCAGGCCGGCGCCGGGAGCCTCGTCCATTGGCTTGAGAGCCAGAATCCCGCGGCCGGCAGGATTCCGACAAGGGACATGTACTGGTACCGCGACGACATGGAAGCGAGGAGCCCCGTGTGGTAGCGCCCGACGCCGAGGAGGACGGCATAGCCCAGGTCGTACAGGACGAGCAGGAGGATGAGCAGGCGAAGGCGGCCGCGGCTGCGGATCAGGGACCAGGCCACGAGGGAGAACTTGGCGATTCCGAGCAGGGCCACCGTCCTCCAGCCCCACGAATCAACAAAGAAGACGTGATAGGCGGGATTGAGGCAGCAGTACCAGAGGGAGAACAGGGCCGCCTGGCCCCAGTGCCCCGCCATGTGCCTGTGGTTGCCCTCACCCAGGAGCATCATGACCGCCACCACGGCGAGCGAGGGGGCGATGAGCGCGAGCACGCAGGCCAGGCGCCTGGCGGGGCGCCCGGGCGCCATCCCTTCCGCGGGAATGAGCGTCCCAAAGGCAAGGACAGGGCCGGTCAGGATCCCGCGTGAGAACGAGAGGGCGCTCGCCACGCTCCACGCGGCGGGCAGAAACCGGTCGGGCCTTCGCAGGAACACGTCGAGCGCCAGGAGCGCAAAGGTCACCGAGAGCACCGACGACCACTGGACGGACCAGGCAAGGGTCTCGATCGTCGCCGAGGTGAACCCGAGGACCGCCTGCGCGGGAAGGACCGCGGACCACGGCAGGGCGCAGGCGCGCATAAGCCTTCCGAGGAGGACGACATTGAGGGCGTGGGTCAGCCAGACGAGCGCAACCATCGGGGCGTAGGCCCCGCCAAAGGCGAAGAGGCAGCCCCCCCAGAGCAGCTTGAAGACGGGGGCGAAATTCTCGCCGTAGAATAGCCAGGTCCAGTGCCAGAACCCGAGCCGGTCGATCAGGTCGACCTGGTCGATCTCGTCGCCGAACCAGTAGAGCCGGTTGAAGAGCGCGCGGTAGGCGAGGTAAGGGGTGAGTGCGAGAAGGCCGGTCGCGAGCAGGATCCACGCGTCCCGGGAGCCTCGCGGCTCGGTTGACGGGCCGGGATTCACGGCGGCCCCCCCCCTCGGGGCCCGTCAAAGCGAACCGCCGAGACATAGGACCAGTCCCAGCTGTTGTCGTTCCGGGGGCCCGCCCCCGTGTGCAGGACGAGCCTCGACGGCAAGCCCGGAGGGAGCGCCACGTCGAGGTGCTGCGTGCCCCGGTCGCCCGGGCGGGAGACTGGGTCGAGGTAGCGGCTCCAAAGCCTCTCGCGCCTTCCCGAGGCCCAGATGAGGTCGACCTCGAAATCGACGCCGTCGGTGCGCCCCGCGCCCAGGTACGCTCCCTCGCGGATGCCGTAGCCGCAGAGGAAGTGCGCGGCCCCCGCTGGAACCTCAAAGGCGATCTCGCCCTCCGCGTGCAGGAGCAGTGCCTTGCCCCCGGGTGCGTCGATGATCTCGGTCGGGGCCATCGACGTGATCGAGGCCGGCGCCCTGTCCAGGATCCCGAGGTCAACGAGCGGGCCCCCGCCCAGGGCGTCCCGAAGCGGGATCCCCGGCAGGGCGAACAGGCTGACATCGACGTAGTCCCAGAACTCGCCCTGGTCGGCCGGCGCGTCGAAGTGGAACGACCGGACCCAGGACTTGGCCTCGCCTCCGAGGAGCATGGCCATGTCGGCCTCGTCCCGAAGCGTGGGGACCAGCAGAAAGCCGTCCCGCGCGACCCGGGGCAGAAACCTCCAGGTGTGCTTCTTGCCGCTGTCGTCCGTGGTCACGATGCTGATCTGCGCGGGCTTGTAGAGCAGGGCGCGGGCGCGCCCCAGGTTGTTGGGCACGGCGTCGGCCCGCAGCCACAGGGCCTGGTCGCGCTCGGGAGGCAGGGTGACCTCGTCGGTCAGGCGCACCCGGTACGTATAGATCAGGCGGCGCTCGGGCGGGGCCATGGAAAGGGGCGACGTCCGCTTCAGGAGCAGGTAGCCCTTCTCGGGGAAGAGCGCCGCGAAATGCCCCGCAAGCGCGCCCACAAGCATCGCGTCGTCCTGGCCCGGGTAGCGGTCGTCGATCCGCTCGTCGCTCCAGATCAGGTAATCCGGGGCGCGGGAGGACTGGTAGAACCTGAGGTTCTGCTCCTCAAGGCCGGGGGAATAGGCCGTGTAGCTCTGGAAGACGGGCCGCGGGTCGAGATCGAGCCCGTTCATGAGGGCGATGGCCGTGTTGAAGTCGTAGACGTCGACCGTTCCCCTGCCGACCGCGGCGCTGATGGCCGGCCGTGCCGCGGCCCGGCACGCTTCCTCGTAGGCGCCCTGCCACTCCCCGGGAAGCGCCCCGAGGCGCCCGATCGCCCGGGCGTTCCCGCTCAGCCGCTCCCAGGTGACCCGCGGAACCATGGGGATGAACCGAGAGTCGACGCGCGCTATCGCGAACACGCAGAGCGGGACGACGGCGTCGAACCAGTGCCAGCGCCGCCCGGGAAAGAGAAGCCCCGGGAGCGCGGGCGCCAGGACCGCCACGAGGACGAAAAAGCCGAGCACATGGCCGTCGGCCCTCGTGAAGGCCTCCTTCCACATCACGAAGAGGGTGAATGCCAGGAAACCGCAGGCGCAGAAGGCAAGGGGCCGGTCGGGCATCGTCCGCCACGCCCGCCAGGCAAATCCCGCGCAGAGGAGCGCTACGGCCGCGCCGCAGAGGAAGATGACCCCGGTCTCGTCGTAGCCCATGGCGTCCCCATAGCCGGTGGCGATCTCGAGACTCTGCCGGAGGTACGCGGGCAGGTTCTCGAGGCCCTGGCCGGCCGCGATCCACGCTGCGGACAGCGCGGCGGCGTAGCCGAGGACGAGGGCCCAGGCCCGGCTGCGCGAGCCCCTGGCAGTCCACAGCGCGAGCGCGGCCGCCACTGCCGCCGCCGAGGTCACAAAGTACGTGAACTTTATCTGGGCCAGGAAGCCGAGGACGAGCGTCCAGGCGAGCAGCTGGACCCGGGGCGCCCGCCGTGGCGTGAGCCCGGCGATCCCGATCAGCGTGATGAGCGCGAAGAAGCGCACATCCAGGAAGAACCAGTGGAGCGACAGGAATAGGAGCGCAAAGGCCAGCCTCCTCCAGGTCCCGAGCGAGCGCGTCAGCAGGACAAGCGCGAGCGCCATCAGGAAGCTGCCGCCAACCTCCCAGGCCAGGATCGCGGCCGCCCCTGTCCTGCCCAGGTGATACGTGCCGCAGAGGAAGCCCCACGGGCCCCACGTGAAGGTTATGTCGCGGCCAAATTGCATCCCCAGGGCGTGGGCATGGATCAGCATCTCCTGCCACGAGGCGTCCAGGTTGGCGCTCGGCGCGAATGGCAGGCTGACCAGCGAAAGGCCCAGGGCCAGCGTGAGCACCGCGGCCTCCACCGTGCGCCCCACCCCCCATCCGGGGGTGCTCGCACGGGTTGACGGAGACGCAAAAGCATCCATGTATTGCACTTAGCATGGAGACAAAGCGAAGACCAGCTGAACGTTTCGAGCGGCCGTGCCGGCCCCAAAAATGGCAGTGAATGCCGCCCCCGCCGTCACGGTGTCCGTTGTCGTGCCGGTCTACAATGAAATCGCGACCGTGCGTACCGCCCTGGACGCCTTGGTGGCCAAGCGGGTTCCCGGCTACGACCTGAGCCTGATCGTGATCGAGAGCAACTCGACCGACGGCTCGCGCGAGGCGGTCCTCGCATACCGCGCCCTGCCGGCCGTGACCGTCATCCTCGAGGAGGCCCCCCTCGGGAAGGGCCACGCCGTCCGGGCCGGCCTCGCGGTCGCCAAGGGCGAGATCATCCTGATCCAGGACGCTGACCTGGAGTACGACCTCGCGGACTACGAGAAGCTCCTGGCGCCGATAGCCGCGGGGGAGCACGCATTCGTGCTCGGCTCGCGCCATGGCAGGGGCGCCTGGGCGATCCGCAAGTTCACGGACCAGCGGGTCCACGCCGCCGTGCTCAACCTCGCGCACTGGACCTTCACGCTCATGATCGACGCCTCGCTCGGCATCTGGCTCAAGGACCCCTTCACCATGTACAAGGTCTTCCGGAGGGACTGCATCGCGGGTCTCACGTTCGAGTGCAACCGCTTCGACTTCGACTGGGAGCTCCTCATCAAGCTCGTCAGGAGCGGCTACCGCCCGATTGAGATCCCCGTGTCCTACCGCTCGCGCTCCTTCAAGGCGGGCAAGAAGGTCTCGATGGTCCGCGACCCGCTCACCTGGCTGGTCGCCCTGGCCAAGTTCCGCTTTAAACCGCTGCGATAATCTCGCACACTGCCCCAGGATGACGAAAACCCTCCTCGTAACCGGATCCTCCGGCCTGATCGGCTCCGAGGTGTGCCTGTATTTCGGGCGCGAGCTCGGCTACTCGGTGCACGGCATCGACAACAACCAGCGGGCCGTTTTCTTCGGGCCGCAGGGGGACACGCGCTGGAACCAGGAGCGGCTCTCGCGCGAACTTCCGGGATTCAGCCACCACGAGCTCGACATCCGCGACCGCGCGGGCGTGCTCGGCCTGGTCAGGGCGCTGCGCCCCTCCGCGATCGTCCATTCCGCGGCCCAGCCGAGCCACGACCGGGCCGCCGCGATCCCCTTCGACGACTTTGACACCAACGCCGTGGGCACGCTCAACCTGCTCGAGGCCGCGCGCCTCGCCTGCCCGGAGTCCCCGTTCGTGCACCTGAGCACCAACAAGGTCTACGGCGACGCGCCGAACCGCCTCGCCCTGCGCGAGCTTGAGACCCGCTGGGAATTCGCCGATCCCGCCTACGGCAACGGGATTCCCGAGACGTTCACCATCGACCAGTCAACGCACTCCCTCTTCGGCGCCTCGAAGCTCGCCGGCGACGTGATGGTCCAGGAGTACGGGCGCTACTTCAAGATGCCGACCTGCAGCCTTCGCGGAGGCTGCCTGACCGGGCCCAACCACTCGGGCGTCGAGCTGCACGGCTTCCTCAGCTACCTGGTCAAGTGCAATCTCGAGGGCCGCGAGTACCGGATCTACGGCTACAAGGGCAAGCAGGTCCGCGACAACATCCACTCGCTCGACGTTGCGCGGTTCATGGCGGCGTTCGTCGCGGCCCCCCGGGCGGGAGAGGTCTACAACCTCGGCGGCGGCAAGGCGAACAGCACGTCGATCCTTGAGGCCTTCAGGCTCGCGGAGTCCCTCACGGGAAGGCCCCAGGTCTACAGCTACCTGGAGGAGAACAGGATAGGCGACCACATGTGCTACTACTCGGACCTGCGCAAGATCCGCAGGCATTTCCCGTCGTGGGACATTACGCAGTCGCTGGAGGAAACCGTCAGGCAGATTGTCGAGTCCTGGAGGAGGAGACCGCAGGTTTGACGTAGCCGCGCCAAGCCCCTAGCGTCTCAAGCAGGTGATCTCCCCAAGCCTAACCTCCTTCAAGGGCCTGTCCCGGGGCCTGGCGGTCGCCGCCGCAATCGGCGGCCTCGGGGCGTCCTTTGGCCAGACAACGCTCGTCGCGGACTCCCCGTTTGCGCCCTCGGCCAGCTCGGGCGCCGGCGCCGGCGCGCCGGCCGAGGCCTACGAACTCTCGGGCTCGACCATCGAAGGCAACGAGGTCTCGGTCCTGATCTTCGAGCGCCAGGCAAAGCACAGCCGGTGGATACCCGTGGGCGGGGACTCGGAAGGCGTGCACGTCATCAGCTTCGACCCCCTGACCGACAAGGCCGTCGTCGTCATCGCCGGGGCGCGCAAGGAGCTCGCGATGCGAAAGGCCGTCGTCGCGGCGCTCGATCCGTCCGCGGCCGTCCGGGCGGCTCCCGTCGCGGCCCCCGCCGCCCCGCAGACCGCCCCGATAGCCTCCGCGCCGGCCGTGGCGGGAAGCCCGGCGCAGGAGCAGCGCGAGGCCCGGATGCTCGTCAGCGACCTACTCGAGATTGGCGTCCAGCAGCGCAAGGCCTACCAGGAGGCAAAGCAGAGGGGCGCGGCGCCGACGCCCCCTCCGCCCGACAACTAGGGGCGACACGGGCGTGCGCATACTGATCTCCGGCATCTGCGGCTTTGCGGGAAGCGCGATCGCGCGCGCGCTCGCGGCCCAGGGGGCGGGGCATGAGATTTCGGGGATCGACAACTTCATCAGGCCCGGAAGCGAGGAAAACCGCGCCGACCTGAAGCGCCTGGGGATACGCCTCGCGCACGGCGACGTGCGCGCGCCGAGCGACATCGACGCCCTGCCCGCCTCGGACTGGGTCATCGACGCGGCCGCCAACCCGAGCGTGCTGGCCGGCGTCGACGGGGCCTCGAGCTCCCGGCAGGTCGTCGAGCACAACCTCTTCGGGACCTTGAACCTCCTCGAATACTGCAAGCGCAGCCGCGCCGGCTTCATCCTCCTGAGCTCGAGCCGCGTCTACAGCATCGCGCCGCTGGCGGCGCTGCCCGTCGCCGTCAGCAACCGCGCCTTCGCGCCGCAGGAGAACGGCCTGCCCGCGGGCGTGGGCCGGCTCGGGGTCACGGAGTCCTTCCCGACCGCGGCCCCGGTGTCCCTCTACGGGGCGACGAAGCTTGCGAGCGAGGCGCTCGCCCTCGAGTACGGCCAGGCCTTCGACCTTCCCGTCTTCGTCAACCGCTGCGGTGTCCTGGCCGGGGCCGGCCAGTTCGGCCGGCCGGACCAGGGGATTTTCAGCTATTGGATAAACAGCCACCTGCGCCGCAGGCCCCTCAGGTACATCGGCTTCGGCGGAAGGGGACACCAGGTGCGCGATTGCCTGCATCCGAACGACCTCGTGGCGCTGCTCACGGCGCAGATGGCCGCGCCAAGGACCGAGGCACTCGACCGGGTCGTGAACATCGGGGGAGGCGCGGCCTCGGCGATGTCGCTCCTGCAGCTCACCGACTGGTGCGCCGACCGGTTCGGCCCCCACCCGGTCGCCCCGGATCCCGTCCCGCGCGCCTTTGACATCCCGTGGCTGGTCCTCGACGTGGCCAAGGCGCAGCGGGTGTGGGGATGGGCCCCGAAGACGCCCGTCCTCTCCATCCTTGAGGAGATCGCTGCGCACGCCGGGAGCCATCCCGGGTGGCTGGAGCTTTCGGCGCCTCTCTGATGAGCCTCGCCCTCTTCTCGGTGGTGGTCCCCGCCCGGGACGAGGCGGAGTCGCTGCCCTCGATGCTCGGCAGCCTCCACGAGGAGTTCGTGCGCGAGGGCGTTCCCCACGAGATCATCGTCGTCGACGACGGGAGCCGCGACTCGACCTGGGAGGTCCTGCAGGGCCTCAGGGCCCGGATACCCACGCTCGTCCCCGTCCGGAACCCGGGGCCCAACGGGTTCGGCCGCGCCATCACGCACGGCTTCGGCCACCTGAAGGGGGACGCCGTCGTCATCATGATGGCCGACGCCTCTGACCTGCCCTCGGATGCGGTCAAGTACTGGCGCCTCCTCTGCGAGGGGCACGAGTGCGTCTTCGGAAGCCGCTTCCTGCGCCGCGGCGACCTCACGGACTATCCGGGCGTGAAGCTCTTCGTGAACCGACTGGCGAACCTCTTCATCCGGGTGATGTTCGCCATTCCCCTCAACGACACGACGAACGCCTTCAAGGCGTACCGGCGCGGCGTGATCGATGGCTGCCGTCCCTTTCTGTCCCCGCATTTCAACCTGACGGTTGAACTTCCCCTGAAGGCCATCGTCCGCGGCTACACGTGGACGGTAATCCCGATCTCCTGGCGCAACCGCAAGCACGGCGTGCCCAAGCTGAAGATCAAGGAGATGGGAAGCCGCTACCTGTTCATCTGCCTGTACGTCTGGCTGGAGAAGTACTTCAGCCGGGGCGACTACCGCCGGCGCTGAGGTCGGGGCGCCTGAACTTTCGATGGGACCCCTAAAAACCCTTGTTTCCGGGTGAAGCTTCTATTGGCTTACCCCTTCCCCATTCGATGATTTATCTCTTAGGAGGCTCTGGATACGTCGGCCACACCTATCAGGCGCTCCTGAAGCGCAAGGGCGTGCCGTACCGCAGCCTGCGGCGCTCCGAGGTCGACTACACCGACCGGGACACCCTTCGTGCCGCCCTTGAGCGGGATCGCCCGGAGTTCCTCATCAATGCCGCGGGCTACACGGGCAAGCCGAACGTGGACGCCTGCGAGCTCCACAGGGCCGAGTGCCTGCTCGGGAACGCCGTGCTGCCCGGGATCGTTGCCGACGCGTGCGAGGCCGCCGGGGTCCCCTGGGGCCACGTGTCCTCGGGATGCATCTACAGCGGAGACGGGCCGGGGGGCGGCGGGTTCACCGAGAAGGACGCCCCTAACTTCACGTTCCGCTCGAACAACTGCTCGTTCTACAGCGGGACGAAGGGACTGGGCGAGGAGGTCCTTTCGGGGCGCCCCGGCGTCTTCGTGTGGCGCCTGCGCATTCCGTTCGACAATGTCGAGAACCCGAGGAACTACCTGACGAAGCTCATGCGCTACCCGAGGCTCCTCGAGGCCACCAATTCGATCTCCGAGCTGGACGAGTTCGCGGGGGCGACGCTCGCCTGCTGGAGCAAGCGCGTCCCGTTCGGCACCTACAACGTGACCAACCCGGGCAGGGTCACGACCCGGGAGGTGGTTGAGCTGATCCGCAGGTCGGGCGTCTGCGAGAAGGACTTCGCCTTTTTCGCAAGCGAGGCGGAGTTCATGGCCACCGCCGCGAGGACGCCGCGCTCGAACTGCGTCCTCGATTCCTCGAAGCTGGCCTCGGTCGGGATCAGCCTGACCCCTGTCGGGGAAGCCATCCAGCGCGCCCTCAAGGCCTGGAAGCGGGCGGCGTGAAGAGCATGAACATCCTGGTCACCGGAGGCTGCGGGTTCATCGGGAGCAATTTCGTCCGGCACCTGCTTGGCGGCGGCCTGGCCGGCACCACCCGGGTCGTCAACCTGGACAAGCTCACCTACGCGGGAAACCCCGCGAACCTCGCGGACGTCGCGGGCGACAGCCGGTACGCCTTCGTCCATGGCGACATCGGGGACGAGGCGCTCGTCTCGGGGCTGCTCTCCCGGCACTCCGTGGGCCTCGTCGTCAACTTCGCCGCGGAGAGCCATGTGGACCGCTCGATCGACTCGCCCGAGCCGTTCGTGCAGACGAACGTCGTCGGGACCCTGAGGCTCCTGAACTGCGTGCGGCGCCACTGGGGGAGCCTCCCGGCAGGCGCGAGGGACTCGTTCCGATTCCTGCACGTCTCGACGGACGAGGTCTACGGCACCCTCGGCCCGGCCGACCCCGCATTCACCGAGGAGACCCCCTTCGCCCCGAACTCGCCCTATGCGGCCTCCAAGGCCGCGAGCGACCACCTGGTGCGGGCCTACCACCACACCTTCGGGCTCCCGACGCTGACGACCAACTGCTCGAACAACTACGGCCCGTTCCACTTCCCGGAGAAGCTCTTCCCCCTCGTGATCCTGAATGCGCTCGAGGGCAGGCCGCTGCCGATCTACGGCGACGGCAGGCAGGTGCGCGACTGGCTCTACGTCGAGGACCACTGCCGGGCGATCGCGCTCGTCCTGGCGCGCGGGCGCCCGGGAGCGACCTACAACGTCGGCGGCCTCAACCAGTGCGCGAACCTGGACGCCGTGAGGCTGATCTGCGCGCTCCTCGACAGCAGGGCCCCCCGCGCGGACGGGAAGCCCTACTCGAGCCAGATTGAATTCGTCAAGGACAGGCCGGGCCATGACCGCCGGTATGCGATCGACTGCGCGAGGATCCAGCGCGAGCTCGGCTGGCGCCCCAGCGAGTCCTTCGAGAGCGGCCTTGCGAAGACCGTCGACTGGTATGTCACGAACCGCTCCTGGTGCTCCGAGATAACCTCCAAGCGCTACGCCCGCGAGCGGCTCGGCACGAGCGCCTGACCGGGGCCGTTCCACCCACGATGAATCGCAAAGGCATAATCCTGGCAGGGGGCTCGGGGACCCGCCTTTACCCCCTCACGATCGCCCTCAGCAAGCAGCTCATGCCCGTGTACGACAAGCCGATGGTCTACTACCCGCTGTCGGCCCTCATGCTGGCCGGCATCCGCGAGGTGCTCGTGATTTCGACGCCCCAGGACCTTCCCCTCTTCCGGCGCCTGCTGGGCGACGGCTCGGACCTCGGCATGCGCCTCGAGTACGCCGTGCAGCCCAGCCCGGAGGGCCTGGCGCAGGCCTTCATCATTGGGGCCGACTTCGTCGGGGCCGCGCCGAGCACCCTGATCCTGGGCGACAACCTCTTCTACGGGCACGACCTGCCCGGGGACTTCGCGGCCGCGAACGGACGCTCCGAGGGCGCCACGATCTTCGGCTACCACGTCGCCAATCCCTCGGATTACGGCGTCGTCGAGTTCGCGCCCGACGGCCGCGTCCTCTCCCTCGAGGAGAAGCCGAGCACCCCGAGATCGAACTTCGCCATCCCGGGGATCTACTTCTACGACGGCCATGCCGTGGCCCTAGCGCGCAGCCTCAAGCCCTCGAAGCGCGGCGAGCTTGAGATCACCGACCTGAACCGCCTCTACCTGGACGCCGGCAATCTTCACGTTCAGATACTCGGGCGCGGCACCGCCTGGCTCGACACGGGGACGCACAACTCGCTCCTCGAGGCCGCCGAGTTCGTCCACGTGATCGAGAACCGCCAGGGCCTGAAGATCGCCTGCGTCGAGGAGATCGCCTGGCGGCAGGGCTGGATCGACACCGCCCGCCTTGAGTCGAATATCGCGAAGCTCGGCAAGTCGAGCTACGCCCATTACCTGCGACGCATCCTCTCCGGGCAATAGGAGGCCGGTACCCGTGTCACCGAGGAGCCCCGGCACGCCCCGACTGAGCGTCATCACGCCGCTTTTCAACTGCCTTGCGCACTCGCAGGCCATGCTCGCGAGCCTGCGCGAGTCGGTGCCCCCCGACATCGCCTACGAGGTCATCCTTGTGGACGACTGCAGCACGGACGGGACACGGGAGTGGCTGGCGGGCCTCGGGGATTCCTGCCGCGTCATCCTGAACGAGCGCAACCTCGGCTTCGGCGGCGCGACGAACCGCGGCGCGTCCGTGTCCCGGGGCGCCGTGCTCGCGCTCCTCAACAATGACCTCGTGCTGCGGCGCGGCTGGCTCGAGCCGATGCTCGCGGCGCTCAGGCGCCTCGGCCGGCGGGCGGGCCTGGTCGGGAACATCCAGCTCGACGCGGCGACGCTCGCGGTCGACCACGCGGGGATCGTCGTCAACGAGAAGGGCAAGCCCGAGCACGACCGCAGGCCCCCTCGGCCCCTGTCGCGCCTCCTGCGCCCGGTCCGGGGCGCCTTCGCCGTGACGGGCGCGTGCCTGCTCGTCAGGGCGGACACCTGGCGCCGCCTCGGGGGCTTTGACGAGGCGTACCGGAACGGGTGCGAGGATGTGGACCTCTGCCTGCGCGCTGCGGGTGCGGGGCTGAGGAACGCCGTCGCGCTCCGCAGCCAGGTGCTCCACCACGTCAGCGCCTCGCCCGGGCGCAAGCTCCGGGACGAGGAGAACACCTGGCGGCTCGTGCGCCGCTGGAGGGACGAGCTCGCCCTCATCGTCGCCGACAACAACCGCGCCTGGACTGTCGGGCATTTCTGGGGACTCCTGGGCGAGCCCCGGGACATCGCGGACGCGCCGGAGGCCTGGCGGACGGCGTTTTACCTGGCCCGCCTCCGCAAGAGGCCCCCCGGCGCCGCCATCGCCCTCGCCAACGCGGCTATCGACCTCGAGCTGGCCCGCTGGCAGAAAATGTTCTCCCCTTAGACGATGTCCACGCTCCAGCACACCCCCCCGTACGGCGGCGCATTCGCGCGGCGATTCACCCGCTACTCGGGCATCTACTTCGACGAGTTTGCCACGGACTCGGCTTGGATCCGCGAGACGGCGGCCATCCTGCTGCCCCCGGTCGCGGATGTGGACGCGATCGTGCTGCGGGGGGAGTTCCTCGCGCACCCGAGGGCGCGCGGCCTTGAGAGCGGCTTTCCGACGCTGGAGATCCTCCTTGACGGCGTGAGCGCGGCGAGGATCCAGGCGCGGGGCCCCGGGGCCTGGGAGGCCCGGGTGGCGCTCGAGGCCGTCTCCGCCCAGAAGGGCTCGGTGGTCAGCCTCCGGCTCGGCGGCACCGGCCTGACGAACGCCCTCGCCTGGCTCGGCCGGGTGACGCGCCTCGGGCCCATCCAGCGCTACAGGGCCCAGAACAAGAACCGACAGCTGAGGCTCTGCGCGATCGAGTCGGGCTCGGGCGAGCGGATCTATGACTTCTCCAAGCGCGAGAGCCCCTACTGCACCGCGTTCGGCCGGGCCCACCTGCGGACCGGGATGAACGTCGTCGGCTTCCTGACCGCGGACCTCGGCATCGGCGAATCGGCGCGGTGCATGGTGCGCGCCGCGGACGCCGCCGCGATCCCCATCTCGCTGGTCCCGCTGAGGCTGAACTGCCGCAACCGACTGGGGGACCTCACCTACCAGGCACGCCTCCAGGACGCCAACCCGTACGGGGCGAACGTCTTTCACGTCGACCCGCCCGTCGCGCGCGACATCGACCACCACCACGGCCCCGACTTCCGCAGGGACAAGTACAACATCGGCTACTTTGCGTGGGAGCTCCCGGAATTCCCCGACTCCTGGATGCCGTCGCTCGACTACTTTGACGAGATCTGGTGCCCAAGCGATTTCGTGCGCGAGTCGCTCGCCCTCAAGTCGCTCTTCCCCGTGCTCACCATGCCCCATGCGATCGGATTCGAGCGTCCCGCGGGCGACATGGCATCGCTGCGGGCGCGCTTCGGCCTTGCGCCCGGCCGCACGCTCTTCCTCTGCCTCTTCGACCTGAACTCCTACACGGCGCGCAAGAACCCGCGCGCGGTCGTCGAGGCATTCAGGAATTCGGGCCTCGCGGGCGCCGGGGCGTCGCTCGTCATAAAGGTCCAGAACGCCGACCTGAACCCCTCCGACTTCGAGGCCCTCGGGGAGGCTGTGCGCGACATACCGGGCACCGTCATCATCAGCGCCACCCTGTCGCGCGCGGACGTCTACGCCCTCGAGGCCGCCTGCGACTGCTACGTCTCGCTCCACAGGGCCGAGGGGTTCGGGCTGGCCGTCGCCGAGTGCATGTACCTCGGCAAGCCCGTCATTTCCACCGACTGGTCCGCAACGGCGGAATTCCTCAACCGCGACAACGGCTACCCCGTGCGGTGCTCCCTCGTCACCCTCACGGAAAACCACGGGCCCTATTCCAAGGGGTCCCGGTGGGCCGAGGCCGACATCGCGCACGCCTCCGAGCTCATGAGGCGGATAGCCGCGGACCCGGCGGAGGCCGCCCGGGTCGGCGCCGAGGCAAGGCGCACGATCGAGGAGCGGTTTTCACCCGCGGTTATCGGCGCGCGCTACCGCCGCAGGCTGCAGACGCTCGCCTGCCTCTAGCCAGGCGCAGGACCCGGACCCTCGGCCGCCCGGCCGACCCTCCCGCCCGGCCCTCCGTCGGCCAGCAAGGCCCAGAGGAGCCCCGCGAGGAGCAGGAGGAGCCCCAAGCCGAACAGGGCCAGGGTCGCCGTGAATCCCCTCGGCCAGTAGGAGAACCTGACCTCATAGGTCCCGGCGCCGTCCACATAGATACCCTTGAACGCATGGTTGACCCGGATGTAGGGGACCGGGCGCCCGTTCACGGTGGCCTGAAAGTTGCCCTTCTCATAGGCCTCCGTCAGCACGATGAAGCCGGGCCCGCTCGCGTCGACCGTGAACGACGTCGTGTCGGTTGTCAGCCTGTAGTTCTCAGCCGCCCTGACATGGCGGGTTCCCAGGTCGCCGGACACCCTGGGAACGGGACTCAGGCCCACCCAGTCGCCGTGCGCGATCCCTGCGAAAGGACGGCCGTCGCCGGCCTTCAGCCAGGAGCAGTACTGGCCGACGTCATTGTAAACGGCGACGCTGTCGGTGAAGAAGGCGCGCGGCCATGCCGACGTGCTCTCGAAGACGTCCATGTCCGAGGCGGCGACCTGGGTGAGCTCCCTTCCGGGGCGCTGCCCGCCCAGGTGGTAGCCGAGGTAGAAACGGACATTGAGGGCATCGAGAATCCACTTGAGCTTCGCCGCCTCTGCGGGCTCCACGATGTAGCGCCAGTCCCAGACGCGATTGACCCCGGCCGCGTCCATGAGCTCCCGGTAGTACGGGTTCATGAGCGCGTCCGGCCCCGAGATCCCCTCGAGGCCGTAGACGATGGACCAGCCGGGCAGGAGGTCGTTGTGAAATCCCACCACCCGCAGCGGCGCGTCGCTGCGAGCCAGGACGGCCCCGACCGCCGGCGAGGGCGCCTGCAGGTCCACCCGCCTCGTCGGCCTGACGGAATAGTCCGAATACGCCCCGCCCAGCTTGAGCCCCAGGCGCCAGTGGAGGGCGCCGAGCGCGACGGCGGCGACGACGAGTGCCGCCGCGGTCGGGGCGCCCCTCTGGAGCGCGCGCCGGAGCGCCCACAGGAGAGCCCCGACGGCGACTATCAGGCTCCAGGCGTAGAGGTGGATGAACGGTTCGACCCTGATGATCCTGCCCCAGGTCGCGTCGGCATAGGCGCTTCGGACGACGGTCTGGGCCGTGCCCAGGTACACGGCGAAGAGGACCAGGACGAGCCCCACCACCAGCGCCGACTCACGCTTCCCGTCGACGCCCCCAAGGCGCATCCACGCCTCCCGCCAGCCGAATGCGGAGAGGATGGCCAGGACGACGACCAGCACGCAGGAGAAGGTGTTGTCGACATGCAGGATGTTCCCGAGGAAAGGCACCCGCGCGACAAGCCCCGGGGAGACGACACCGAACGCGAGGGCCAGGGCCGGCAGGACCGAGAGCAGGAGCGCCAGCGAAGGCCGGCACGCCAGCAGCGCCCGCCAGCGCACGAGGGCCCAGAGGAGCCCGGCAAGGATGAAAAAATTCGCCGAAGGATTCACGACGCCCGACTCGAACTGGAACGGCCGGTAGAAAATCTCGTCGAAGAGACCGATGGCCATCCCCGGCTGTATCTGGAAGGCCAGCGGCGCGTTATAGCTCGTGTAGGACGCCCTGAGCTCGCGGTAGAACGTGTACCAGACCGGGGAGCCGAGGAGGGCGAAGACCCCGCCCGCGGCGGCGAAGCCGGCGAGGAGCGCCGCCTTCTCCCGCCAGGGCCTGTCCGCGAGGAGGAGCACGCAGAGGCCCGAGAAGTTCATCGAGAGGAGGAGAACGTAGGCCTCCTTGGCCGTTCCGCTGTTCATCTCGCACCAGTTTGCCCCCACGAGCGCGAGGAGGCAGAGCAGGGCGCCCCTTCGTGACCGCGCCTCCAGGCGGCAGAGCCAGCAGTACAGTATCCAGGGGGAATAGCACACGCTGAACACCGCCGGATGGTTTATCCGGTATAGGAAGAACCCGATGAACGCGGCCGATGCGGCCGTCAGGAGCGCGGTCGGCAGGTGCCTGAACGCCCGCCACGCGCAGAGGCCCACCCCGAGCGCGAACGCCCACTTGGCCAGCACGAACTTCAGGTCCCAGGCCCACGAGGCCCCGTCGGCGAGGATGGGCAGGAAATTGAGCGGGTCGCCGAAGCTCGACTGGCCCTGGCCGAGAAGGGGAAGGCCCGCCGAGTCGTAGCGGTTCCAGAGCGGCAGTTCGCCGTCCTTGAGCAGCGCGCGGCGCTCGATCATCGAAAGCGGCAGGTGCTGCCACATGACCGCGGCGACGTCCGCCTTGTGGGGATCGCCCGCCTCGCTGCTCTGGAATCCGGGAAGCCACGGGTTCTGCCCGTAGAGGAGCGCGATGCCGAGGTTGGGGGAGACGAAGCTCCGGCCGGCGAAGACCACCGGATAGTTGGCCGCGAGGGTGCCCGCCAGCGCCGCGACGGCGAGAGCGCCGGACGGCCGCCTGCAGGCGGCCCCCCAGGCGCCGCGCGCCCGCTCGTCCAGCCTCACGAGCGGGGAGACTCTGGCCCAGGCGACGACGGCCAGCAGGCCGACGGCCGCCGCAAAGATCTCCGCCAACTCCGCCCAGAGTGACGGCCGCGCAATCGTGACCGGCCCGTCGAGGCTTATCCTCATCCGCGGATCAGTCGCCAGCGGCGCCGTCACGATGACCAGGCTCGCGCCGGCAATCCTGAGCGACGCGATCTCGGCCTCCGTCTTGAACTGCCCGGGAGAGAATGCCGCCAGGGACCTCCCCGAGCCGTCGGCAATCCGCGCGCCGCTTACCGTCACGGTCGCGTCCCTGTCCAGGGGATCGAAGCGCAGCGCCTGGTACCTGCCGTACGGCAGGGGAAAACGCAGCAGCGCGCGCCTCCCCGCGGCAATCGGCAGGAGCACCGAGTCCGGCTCGTTGATGCCGCGGCCGATGTCATAGTAGACCTGCACGAGCCCGGAACGGTCGGACTCCACCTGGATCTCGAAGGCGCAGGGACTCGGCCGGGACCTCGACCAGGGCTCGAGGGCCACGACCGCGGCCGCGGCGAACACGAGGCACGCGGCCACGCTTGAAAGGGTCAGGGTTCGGCGCATCGGGGGGTCCCGGCCACGATAGGGGCTCCCGCACGGACTCGGCAACAGGCACTTTCGCGCGGCGCCCGCGCTACGCCGGCGGCCTTCGGGCGATGAAAACCGTGTTTTCGACCGCGCCGTGGGCGCCCGCCTCCACGGAAAGGACCTCGAGCCCCGCGCCGGCCAGCAACCCGAGCACCTGGTCCCTCGGAAACGCGTACATCTGCATCTTCGGGGTCCCCGGGAACCACCCGGGATGGTGGTAGCGCACATGGCGGCCGATCCGCATGAGCAGTGTCGGCGGCCAGGGCGAGAACCGGAGCCGGTCGGGAGGGTCGCCGGCGGGCACCGTGTGCGGAATCTGCACGGAGAGCGCGCCACCGGGCGCAAGCACCCGCGCAAATTCCGCGAGGTAGCGCCGGGTGTAGCGGGGCGCGATGTGCTGGAGGGTTATCCGGCTGTACACCAGGTCGAAGGTCCGGTCCGGGAACAGCCGCAGGTCCGAGCGGCTGTTCTGGACAAACCTCACCCGGGGGTCGCGGCAGTGCTCCCGGGCCAGCTCGACCATGCGGCCCGAGATGTCGACGCCGGTCACCCATTCAAAATGCCGGGCCAGGGCCTGCGTCAGCCGGCCGGCCCCGCAGCCAAAGTCGAGGGCGCCGCGCAGGCGAAGGCCCGGGGCGCACGCACGGACCGCGGCGAGGTCGCGCTCGACCTCCGCGACGCCGGTCGAGAAGAACTCGGAAATCGCCCAGCGGTTTCCCTGCTTCTCGGCCTCGGTCAGGACCGCCCAGAACGGGTCGTCCTTTGCGAGCGCATCCCAGTGGCGGCGTACCTGCCAGAGTTTCATCGTGGCGCCCTCAGCGCTTCGCCTTCAGGTCGATCTCGAGGTGCCGGACGCTGAAGGTGAGCCGCCGCGGGTCGTTGTTGCCGGGGTACGCGGGCGGCCGGTCGCTCTGGAACAGGAGGACCGTGTCGCCCGGCCGCAGCAGGACGCCGGAGATCCTCCCTGGCTTCACCTCGGCGGCCCTGAGATCGCCGTGCCAGGCCGGCTTTCCGTCCAGCGAGACCGTCGCCCCGCGCGCGTCGACCGACCGGAGCTTGAACGTGATGTCGGCCAAGATGGCGAACGGCTGAGGGTTATGGATGGCCACTGCGCTGTCGCCCATGCTCCAGCGGAAGAAGTCCCAGCGGGACTTCTCCGGGCCCCACCAGTTCCGGGCGCCAAACACGGCCTCGACGACACGCCCGTCCGCGGGGTTCATCCGAAGGTCCCTCGGCCCCTCCACGATGAAGCTTTCCCGGCCCGGCGGCTTGAGGAGATCGGCTGCCCCGAACACTCCCAGATTGCCGACGAGGAGCAGGAGGGGCCACCAGCCCTTGCGCGGCACCGTGATGTTGAAGGCAAGGGTCATCGGGAGGAGGACCCGTGCCGCAGCCGAGGGATAGTTCTCCCACACGGCGTCGCCGAGGAACGCCATCAGCACGGCGTAGCTGGCCCCAACACGCCACCAGGGCTCCTGCCAGCGTATCCGGAACGCAAAGAAGAAGAACTGCGCCAGGAGCCCGGCGAGGACCAGCAGGTCGAACCTCGCCACCGAAGCATAGGGGTAACCCTCGGCAATGAGGATCGAGACGGTGTCCTGGAGCTTGTTGGATAGCCCCGCGAAGGGCCGCGCAAAGTTCCTTGCCCCGATGTCATCGCCGTGCGGGAGCCAGAGCCTGAGGCAGAGCATCCAGGCGGCCAGCGGCAGCAGCACGAGGGCAAGCTGCGCAAGCCAGCGCGCCCACGAGCGCGGGTTTGCAAGGTCGGGCAGGCGCAGCGCGGCGCCGCCGAGGATGTTGATCTCCTTCCCCAGGCCCGACACCCCGAGCACGAGGGCGCCCCACCAGAGGCGCCCCGACTCTATCAGGGCCATGGCCACGGCGATCAAGAGGAGGCTCGGGCCGTCGAGGAGCGCGCCCCTTACGCTGAAGATGAGCCCGAACGAGAAGAGCACCGCAGTCCACCGGAAGCAGTTGCCCCAGCTTATCGGCGGCAGCCAGCGCAGGAGAAGCGCCGCCAGGATGAACCAGCAGACGATGTTCTGCACCGCGTAGACATTCATGACGAGGGCCGGCCTCGCGCCCCCGAAGGCCCACGCGCTCCACAGGAACAGGATCCGCCGCGCCCGGTACGGGAGGCTGTCCACGGCCTTCCAGAGGACGGGATCCCTGAGCCGCGGATGCATCGCGATCTGCGCGTACCACTGGGAGTCGTACCCGGGGGACTTCGGCATCTCGTAATGGTTCACGGCCTTGAGCTCCGGCAGGTAGCGGCCGTGCTCCATGGTCCCGAACTGGACAAGGAACGTAAATCCCTGGCCCGGAAGGTAGAAGAACGCCACGCTCCATGCGAAGACCGCAACGACGGCCGCGCACGCGGTCCACCGGAGCATATTGGCCCTACCCTGGAGAAATGATTTGAGTCCCGGCACCAAAAGGCGACAAACCACTCTTCCCGCCGATCCAAAGCAAGTATGGATTTTCCCGCCCCCTCGACTCCGCCCCTCCATCCCGAGTTGAGGCGCGCAGCCGTGGCGGCGGCATTCCTGGCTTTGGCCCTCTACGCCGCGGTGCTGGTGACGCACGTCGGCGCCGTCGCCGGGGGCTCGGACTCCTCGGGTTACATGAGCCACGCCCGCCTGCTTGCCGCCGGGCGCGTGCACGTCCAGCCCCGCGCGATCCCGGGCCTGCCGTCGGTGCCGGGAGAGCCCCTGCTCTATGCGCCCCTGGGCTTCAAGCCCGCTCCCAACGGAGCGGGCCTCGTGCCCACCTACCCTGCGGGCCTGTCGCTCTTCATCCTCGCCCTCGAGCCCCTGGCCGGCTGGCGGCACAGCGGGGACCTGACCATGATCCTCCACGCGCTGGCCGGCCTGTTCGCGATGGCCGCACTCCTGCTCGCGCTCGGGCTCGGGCGACGCTTGGTGGCCCTCGGTGTCGCGGTCCTGGCACTCAGCCCCCTCTACCTCTTCATGTCGCTCCAGGCGATGAGCGACGTGCCGTCCCTCGTCTGGACGACCCTCGCCGTGCTCGCGGCCCTCAGGAGCCGCGGCGCCCCGGGCTGGGCCGTCGCCGCCGGCGCCGCGATGGCTGTCGACGTGCTGCTGCGGCCAACCAACCTGCTTGCGCTCGCGCCGGTCGGGATCGCCCTCGGGGCTTCTCCCCGGCGCTGGCTCCTCCTCGTCCTGGGCGGGCTGCCCGGGGCCGTGTTCTTTTTCTTCCACAGCCTGGCGGCCTACGGGAGCATTGCCGCCACAGGCTACGGAGACAGCTCATTCGCCTTCGGCCTCGGCTTTGTGCCAGTGACCCTCCGCCATTACGCCCGGTGGCTGCCGGTCCTCTTCACGCCGCTGGTCGCCCTCATCCTGGGGCTTCCCTGGCTCGGGCGCGAAAGCGCGCGCACCCGCTGGCTCCTCGCGGCCTGGATCCTTGTTTTCGCGGCCTTCTACTCCTGCTACCAGTGCACCCACGAGACCTGGTGGTACCTGCGCTTCATGCTCCCCGCGGCCCCTCCCCTCATCGCCGGCTCCCTCCTCGTCCTCCGGGCCCTCCTTTCCCGGGCTCCCGCCTGGTGCAACCCCGCATCCTCCGCCGCCGCGCTCGCCGTAGCCCTGGTCCTCGTGGCGCTTTTCCTGGCATGGCCGACCCGGAAGCTGGGCGCGCTCTCCGTCAGCAGGGACGAGCTCCGCTACGGCCATGTCGCGGACTGGATGCGAAAGAACGTGCCGGCGGGCGCCGTGTGCGTCGCCATGCAGGCGAGCGGGGCGCTGTTCTACTACACCGACTTCACGTTCGTGCGCTGGGACGCCATGGACCCTGCGACCACGGGAAAGGTCGAGGCGGCGGCACGCGCGGCGCGCAGGCCGCTCTATGCAGTCCTCTTTCCCTTCGAGATCGCGGAATCCGGGGTGCTCAAGAGGGTCGTTCCCGGCCACTGGATCGAGGTTGGAAAGGTGGAGAATGTCGCCATACTGCGCCGCGACGACGACGGAACGAAACCCTGAACCTGCCGTGCCCGCGCCCCTCCTGCTGGACCTATCGCACACAAGCCACACGCGGGCGCGGACCGGGATCCAGCGCGTGACGCGGGCCCTCCGCCGGGCGCTCGCGGACCGGTGCACCGCCGTGTGCTTTGATCCCTATGAGGGCGCCTGGCGTAAGCTGGACCCGTTTGAGGAGCGCAACATCGCGGCGCCCGGCCCCTCCAACGGCCGAGGCGCCCGCTGGCCCCTCTCCGCGCGCCTCCGGGGCACGCTGAGGCGGCTGCTGCGGGGGCGCCGCCGGCTGGCGGCGCAGCTGCCGGCCGGCCAGGCGGCGGGGGCGGCCCTCGTTCCCGAGGTCTTCTCGCCGGCGGTCGCAGCGGCCCTCCCCGAGCTCTTCTCGGCGACGAGCGGCCCCCGGGTCGCGCTCTTTCATGACGCCCTCGCGCTCCAGTTCCCCGAGTTGACGCCGCGCTCGAACACCGCGCGCTTTCCGGCGTACCTGCGGGAGCTCCTCCTCTTCGACGGCGTGGCGGCGGTCTCCGAGGCATCCCGCGAGAGCCTCCTCGCCTACTGGCGCTGGCTAGGCGTCGGCGCCGTCCCGGAGGTGGCCTGCGTGACCCTGGGGATAGACGCCCCTTTGGCGAGCGCCGCGCAGCCGGCGACGGCGCCCCTGCCCATCGTGCTCTGCGTCGGCAGCATCGAGGGACGAAAGAACCACGCCGCACTCCTGGACGCCTGCGAGACCCTGTGGTCCAAGGGCGCCGCCTTCGAGCTGCGCCTCGTGGGGATCACCAACGCCGAGACGGGCGCCGCGGCGCTGAGGAAGCTGGAAAGCCTGCGCGCCGCCGGCCGGCCCGTGCGCCACGACGGACCCCTGGACGATGCGGCCCTTGAGGCGGCGTACCACGCGTGCGCGTTCACGGTGTACCCCTCCCTGGCGGAGGGCTTCGGCCTGCCGGTAGCCGAAAGCCTTGCCCGGGGAAAACCCTGCGCCTGCAGGATGGAGGGCGCCCTGGGCGAGGTTGCGCGCGGGGGGGGCTGCGTGGACCTGGGAGGCGCCAGCGCCCCCGAGATCGCGGCCGCCCTCGGGGGGCTCCTCAGCTCGCCCGGGCAACTGGCCGCTCTCGCGAGTGCCGCGAAGGGGCGCCAGTTCAAGCCGTGGGCCTCCTACGCCTCCGAGCTCAGCGACTGGATCGCAACGCTCCGTCGGCACGCATAAGGAAATCGGAATGCGTTGATTATCGCGGCCTTCGAGGGCTGCCATTTGCGTTTGCAAACGCCCACGTCGCCCTTAGCGTCGGGCCCGCATGGCGATCACCTTATTCCTGAAGAACAAGAAGCCAATCCTTGGCCGCTGCAGCGACGACTACTCGACCAAGATGCGTCTGCGGTATGCGCCCTTCTACCATGCGATGGATGCCCAAAAGGGAACCACCATCCACCTGGACGGCAGGGAGATGATAATGCTCTCGAGCAACGACTACCTCGGGCTCTCGTTCCATCCCAAGGTGGTCGAGGCGGGTCGCGCCGCGCTCCTGAAGTGGGGAACGAGCACGACGGGGGCGCGCCCCTCGAACGGTTCCCGCACCTACCACGTCGAGCTTGAGCAGAAGATTGCCACATTCCTGGGCCGCGAGGCCTGCCACATCCACGCCGCGGGCTACCTCTCCTGCCTCTCGAGCGTTGCGGCGTTCGCCCAGAAGGGCGACGTGATCCTTGCCGACAAGAACGTCCATTCCTGCCTCTGGGACGGCATCCGGCTCTCCAACGCCACGGTCGAGCGGTTCTCGCACAACAATCCCGACGACCTGAGGGAGGTCATAGCGTCGGCCACGCCCACGGCCCCGAAGATGCTCGTGATCGAGGGGGTCTACTCGATGGAGGGCCACATCGCGCGCCTGCCCGAGCTGACCGAGATCGCAGAGGAGAACGGCTGCTTCACGGTGCTCGACGACGCGCACGGTCTCGGCGTCCTCGGCCGCCAGGGGCGGGGCACCGTCGACCATTTCGGCCTCAACGACGCCGTCGACGTGATCTGCGGCAGCCTGTCGAAGTCGCTCGCCAGCACCGGCGGCTTCGTGGCCGCGTCCAAGGAGGTGATCGACTTCCTGCGCACCCACTCCAAGCAGACGATCTTCAGCGCGGCGATCAGCCCGAGCCAGGCGGCCTGCGCCCAGGCCTCGCTTGAGATCATGCAGACCGAGCCCCAGCACCTCGAGAAGCTCTGGGCCAACACGAAGAAATACCGGGCGATGCTGAAGGGCTTCGGATTTGACACGTGGGAGAGCGAGACGCCGGCAGTCCCGATCGTGCTCGGCTCGAAGGAGCGCGTGTACCCCTTCTGGAAGGCCCTCCTCGAGAAGGGCATCTTCACGGTCATGGCGACCTCGCCCGCGGTGCCCGCCGGCAAGGACCTGATCCGGACCGCAGTCTCCGCCATGCACACGGACGAGCAGCTCGAGAAGATCGCCGCAGCCATGTCCTACGCGGCGAAGAGGCTCTGACGGCTCAGACGAGCGCCCGGCGCAGGATGCGGGCGGCCTCGGCCCAGGTCGGAAGGGGCCGGCTCGTCGCCTGAGCCTGCAGCTGCGCGTGCAGGGCATCCTCCCTCAGGATGCGCCGCAGCGCCTCCGTCCAGCCTGCGAGGCCGTTGCCGGGAACGACCAGGCAACCCCCTGCGGCCGCGTTCTCCGCCACCGGCGCTATGTCGGTGCAGACGCACGGCACACCCATCCAGAGCGACTCGAGGAGCGGCAGCCCGCAGCCCTCGGCGATCGACGCGAAGGCGGTCGCTCGGGCGGAGCCGATCAGGCCGGCGAGGGCCGCGTCGTCCATGTGGGCGTGATGCCTGAGGCCCGCCCACTGGGCGCCCAGCTCGCGCACCCGCTCGGCCAACGGCCCCCCGAAATGCGGGTTGACGCGGCCGACCAGATGGAGCTCAAGCCCGATTCCCTCGCGCCTGAGCACCTCGCACGCGTCAAGAATCACGGCCTGGTTCTTCCTGGGCTCGAGGATCCCGACCGAGACGATCCTCGGCGGAGCCGCCCTCCCGCCGCCGCCCCGCGAGCGGCTGATTCCCGGCCAGTCGGCACCCAGGGGCAGCACCTCGACCGGCGGCGCCCCCCGCACGCCCTGCCACCTCCAGAAGGCGACGAGCTCGTCGCGGCTGGCCGACGAGATCGCCCACACCCGGTCAAAGCCGGCGAGGAGCTTCATGTAGGACGGGTGGCGCCCCACGCTCTTCGGCCAGGTCACCTCGGGGTGTTTAATCGGGATGGCGTCGTGGTACAGGGCTGCGATCCGGCAGGGCCTGCGCTCCAGGAATTCCGAGAGCCCCGGACGCTCCGCCTCGGAGAACAGCTCCGGCGTGAAGATCCAGTCCGACTTCGCCGGCAGGGCGGCGAGGTCCGGCCAGCGGGCGGCCGTGGCCTCGGCCCCCAGCTCGCCCAGCAGCCTGCGGCTCACCCTCGCCAGGCCGGAGGAGTGCTTCCAGGACGCCGCGCTTGTCGTGTCGAAGAAGATCATGGAGCGGCGGCAGCCTCGAGGCGCTCGAGCAGCCGCTCGGTGTTGGCGCGGATGTCGAAGTTCGCGTCGATCCACGCCCGGGCCTGGCGCCGGAGCGACTCGCAGAAGGCGTCGTCAGAGGAGAGGCGCCGCAGGGCGGCTACCCAGGCCTCGGGACGATCGACCGGGAGGACGACGCCGGTCGCCCCGTCGGTCACGGCCTCGGTCGTGCCCGCGGTGGGCGAGGTCACCACGGGCACCCCCGCCGCCATGGCCTCGGCGATGACGTTCGGCAGGCCGTCGCGGTCGCCGCTCGCCGCCACCACCCCCGTGTGAACAAGCACGTCGGCCCAGTCGAGGTGCTCCCAAACCTCCTGCGGGGGCACCTCCCCGACGAAGGTGACCCGGTCGGCAACCCCCAGGCGGCCCGCCAGGCTCTCGAGCCGCGAGCGCAGGGGGCCGTCGCCGACTATGCGCGCCGAGAACTCGACACCGGCCGCCCGCAGCGCGGCGTAGATCCGAAGCTGCCGGTCGATCCCCTTCTTCTCCACCAGCCGGGCGAGCGAGAGCACGTGCAGGGGCGCCCGCGACGCGTGGAGCGCCTTCACGGCGGGGAGCCTCTCGAGGCCGCTTCGGATGCAGACGATCTTCTCCGCGGGAAGGCCGCGGGCGATCAGCTCGCAGCGGGCGACCTCGGTCGAGGTGTGCACGAACAGGGCCGCCTCGAATTTCTCCTTGAGCCACCAGTCGCCCCCGTCCTCGAAGACATCGTAGGCGTGGGCGCCGGCGCTGAAGCGGTGCCCGTCCAGCCGCCAGAGCAGCCAGGCGGCGGTAGCCGGCGCCCCGCCCCACGCCGCGTGGACCAGGCGCGGCGGGTCGCGGCGAAACGACCGCGCGTAGATGCAGGCGAAGCCGGCGCCGAGCATGTTTTCCCAGAAATTGATCCAGGAGGGGGCGCGCCGCGTCGCCAGCCCGCGCAGGAGCTGCCTGAGGACTTCGGGGCGCCTCCACGACTCATAGGGAATCAGCCAGAGGAGCCCGAGCAGCCTCCACTTGTTGAACGGCTCGACCTCGATGCCCCGGAACGAGCCGCCCCCGCCCCACATCGAGTGGATCCGCAGCCGGACCCCTTTCGCCCTTAGCGCCGCTATCTCCCGCTGGAGAAACATCTCGGTCGTCTTTGGGAACGTCGTGAAGAGGTAGGTGATTTCGAGCGCGCCGGAGTTCAATGCCGGGCGACTTTAGACTGCCGGGGGGCTTCGCGGAAAGATTCTTCCGCTGGTCGCCCGGCGGAGGCCCTTTTTGCGCTCGCTCGCAAGGGGAGCCTCTGATGCTTTTTGATGCTTCACTCGATGAATTACTTCCGCCGGAGCGACCTGACGTCCGACGTTTCAGGTCTTCTCACCCGCTACGACGAGACAATTAGGAAGTTTGTGGGCTCCGGGTACCGCCACCCGATCAGGATGAGGGACTGGGAGCTCGCCCGGATCATGGATGCGATCCGTTCGGTGCCGGTGGGCTCGAGCGTCCTCGACACGGGCTCCTACAACACCTACCTGCCCCTGGCGCTCGCGGCCGCGGGCTACCGGCTCACCGCCTCCGACCTCATCTGGAGGCGCCTGGTGAAGAGCGCCGAGCGCCGACTCGGCCTCGCCCCGGCCAAGGCGACCGAGGCCCCTTTCTTCGACTGGCTCCGGGTCTACCGACGCGCGGGAGTGCCCGTCCGGAACCTGAACCTGACCAAGCTTTCCTGCGCGGACGCCTCGTTCGACTGCGTCGTGGCGCTTTCCGTGATTGAGCACGTCCCCGACGTCGAGCGGGCCCTGGCCGAGATGTACCGGGTCCTTGCCCCCGGGGGCAGGATGCTCGTCACGACCGACTGCGCGCCCGATCCCGTGCCCTACCAGGGGGGCGTCAGGTACTTCTCCGAGGCCGAGATCGAGGCCCTGTTCGCCCCCTACCCCGTCACCTCGGTGCGCAACAGGCCGGACTTCTCGCGCGAAAACTGGTGCTACAACCTCGGCCGCCCCCTGGTGACCGTGTTCGCCGAGATCACAAAATCCCGATGAAGGGGATGTGCGAGTGGGGCCGGTACGGAAGGCGGGTCGGCTTCTCCTCGGAGACCTTGGTCGCAAGCCCCACGAGCTCGTCGATCAGGATCGTCGGGTCCTCCTCGTAGCGGAGCCTCAGGAAATTATCCCTCATGCGGATGTAGGCGTCCGGGTCCGACAGCCAGGCCCCGATGATCCGGTCAAAGTCCTCGCCGCCCTCGATCTTGTCCGAGGCGGCCCCGTTGCGCAGGTATTTCCAGGTCAGCTCCTCCTGGGGCATGATCCCGCCCGAGGCGTTGAAGATGATCGGGCACTTGAAGTG
>CAZNNO010000002.1:0-136174 GCA_964574435.1 uncultured Opitutaceae bacterium | reverse complement strand
GCTGAATCTCTCGCCGGTCTTCTACGGGCAGGCGCTCGTTGGCCGCGACCTGCCCCAGCTCACGTACATGCTCTGCAGCCCGGACATGGAGACCCACAGGAGGAACTGGGCTGCCTTCAACGTGCACCCGGTCTGGGTTAGGCTGAAGGGGGACCCGCAGTATGCCGACACGGTCTCCAAGGTGACGAGCCGCTTTCTGGTGCCCTCGGAGTATTCGCAGATCTGAGGTGCGGAGGGACGCCCGTCACGGGCCGCTGACGGCAGTGCGCGCCGGGCGAAGCAGGAAGCCGTCCGTCGTGACAAAGATCACCATGGCGAGCAGGATGAAGAACGCCGCGATCCAGAAGAAGGGGCTTCGGTGCAGGCGCCTCCAGGGGGTGCCCCGCGGCACGTTGGGCCCGGCGTGGGGGCCGCCGTGGTGTTTCTGTATTCGTTCGAGGTCGTCCATGGTTTGGCTGGGTTTGCGGGTTGCTGGCTACTTGGACACCAAGCCGGGCCCGCTGTCCCGCGCGGCCGAGGAATAACCCCCGGGGCGCCAGAGGGGGGCGCCGCCCGGAAGGGGATTGTCGGGTTACACCCCATATCCGAACCCGGGCCCCGGGTGTAGCTTCGGTGGCGACGGAGCCAACAACGCCAATCAACCAAGGAAGCCCATGCCCCTCATCAATGTAGTACTGACTCTCATCGTCGTCGGCGTGCTCCTCTGGCTGATCAACTCGTACATCCCGATGCAGTCGACCATCAAGTCGATCATCAACATCATCGTGGTGATCGCGGTGGTTCTCTGGCTCCTGCGCGGTTTCGGGATAATCTCCAGTTCCGGCGCCGTCCACATGCCGGCCCTCAAGTAGCCGCCGGCACGGTCTGCCCCCCGGGGCGGAGGCCATTTTTTGGGATGAGTAGCGGCTCAGGCGGGCTCGGTTGTCATGCCTAAGCGTGAGCCTAGCCATGAACCGGGTCAGCGAAGCCGAGACGGGGGTCGGCCATTCGCAGTTCGGGAGGGACGGATTCGTCGCCCTGGAGGGATTCTTTGCGCAGGACCGCATCGACCGTGCCTCGGCGGCCGTCCGCAGGCTGCTTCGGGAGAGGCCGAGGGAGGTGGTCGTCGACTGCCTGCAGAGCGGCCGGCGCACCTTCTGGGCTGACGCCGCCCATCCCGAAACCCGCCATTTCAAGATCAACGACCTCTACCTGATGAGCGGCGAGGTCCGGGACCTTGCCCTGGATTGCGAGCTGACAGCGATCCTGGCGGACCTCCTGGGGGACCCCGCCGTTCTCTGCAACAGCCTCAATTTTGAGAAGGGCAGCTCGCAGCCGAAGCACATCGATTCCCTTTACATGACACCCCGGACGCCGCACAGGCTGGTCGCGGCATGGATCGCGCTCGAGGACGTCCACCCGGACGCCGGCCCCCTGGTCTATTACCCCGGAAGCCACAAGATCCCGCTCTACACCTTCAACGACGGGAGCCATCACGCCTCGCGCGAGGAGGCGATCGACTGGTTTGACTACATCGACGTGCAGCTGCGGCTCAGGGGCCTTAAGGAGAGAAGGTACCTCGCGCGCAAGGGCGACGTCTTCATCTGGCATTCCGACCTCGTGCACGGGGGAAGCCCGATCCGGGATGCCGGCCGCACCCGGGCCTCGCTCGTTTGCCATTACTTCGGCGCGACCGACTGCATGGCGCGCGGCATGGATATCGTGGCCCAGAACAAGGGCTACTGGCTTCGGCGCCTGCGCCCCCAGGTCAGCGTCGATCCTTCGTCCTTCGGCCCGGGTTTCCCCTTCCCCGAGGGTGCCTACCTGCGGCGCTACCCGGACGTCCGCGAGGCCGTCGAGGCAAGGCTCTGCGCATCCGGCGAGGCCCATTACCGGGCGTTTGGGTTCTACGAGGGCCGGGGCGTCTAGACCCCGGCGGCCGGGCGCTTCGGGCCGCGCACGGCCACCCAGAACCTGCAGTCGTCGGAGAAAGCGGTGACGCCCGGCGCCTCCGGGGAAACCGCGCTCCTCATGGCGTCAAATCGGTGGGTCCAGCCCGACTCGGCAAGGTCGGACAGGATCTCGCCGCGGTCGGGGATGTGGATGAAGACCTCGCCGCTTTCGTCCCTGAACTGGCGGTCCCCGAAGTCGGTGAGGCGCGGGTCCTGGCGGCCGCCTGCCCACAGCTCGGCCTCGGCCCTCCAGCGCTGCGCGTCGCTTCCGGGGGCATCCCTGTCGTGGGTCGTGAAGATCAGCGGCGCGCCGTCCGCGCAGAGCGCGTGCAGCCGGCGCAGCGCGGCAAGCCTGTTGCCGCGCCCCGGGATCTGCATCAGCCCGTTGAACATGAACAGGGCCCCGCCAAAGCCCTCGCCGCGCCCGAGGCCGAATACGGCCCTGCGGATTCTCGTGGCATCGGCGCGCCTGAAGGCTATCGACCCGGCCCCCTGTTCGGCCGCAAGGCTGCGCGCCTGCTCAAGGAGCTCGCCCGCGAAGTCGAAGGCGCAGATCCGGCGGTATCCCAGTCTCCAGAGGCCGATGGACACACGGCCGGCCCCGCAGCCGGCCTCGAGGAGCCTTGCGGCCCGATCCGTGAGGAACCGCTCGATGAGCAGGCGCTCGGATTCCCACAGGCCGAGGAAATGGGCCGCACGGGTGTAGTGGAGGACCGAGGGAATGGCGTTGAAGCTCTCCCTCACCTGGGCCCCCGACCACGCGGCGGGAGCCCCTGCATCCGCAGCCGGCCCCGGCCCGGGGAGCCGCCCAAGGCCGACCGACAAGGGCTTCTGCGCGGGCAGGAGCGGCTCGCGCGGGCGGGTCGATCCGGGGACGGGGCTGCCGGGCTTTGTCATGCAGCAGGACGATTGGGGGCAAGCGGCCTCATTTGCATCCTATTTCTCCGGGGCCCGCCCCAAAATTTGGGCCTGCTTTTGCCCGGCCGCTCGCCTAGTACTCTCCCGACGCACATGCCGGAGCCGACGACATGAACTGGGGACCTAGGACATTCCTGCGGGGAGCGGTAGCCTCGCGCGCAGCGGGGCTTTTCCTGTTTGCGGCGTCCGCTGCAGCCTTCGCGGCCAGCGTCGGGGACACCTACCAGCAGGTGCTCGCGGAGAAGGGCAATCCCAAGAGCCAGATAGAGGCCGGTTCGCTGCGGGTGCTCAACTATGACGACATGACGATCAAGATCAGGGACAACGTCGTCGTGTCGATCAAGTCGCTAACCTCGCCCGCGGCGCACGACAACGCCCCGCTGACGCCCACGCCGGTCCTGACGGCGCAGCAGCAGGTCGCCGCGCTGAAGCGGATCGAGAGCGACGCGGTCTCCAAGGTGGAAAACCTTGTCAACCAGCCGCCGCACCAGGTTCCGCGCGCGCCGGACCTGCGGATCACCAACTGGGGGCCGGCCTGGTTCCATCCGGGCGCCGGGAAGCCGGATTTCGAAAACGTCGACATAAGGACCACCCAGGAGCTCCCGTACCTCAAGTATGACTACGTCACGTCGGATTTCACGCCCGACATCGCCTTCGTCGGCAGCGAGCTGGAGTTCAATTCGGCGACGAAGTTCTTCTACGTCGACCGCACGATCCCGAAGAAGCGCCTGTCCGAGGAGGAGATGATCCAGATAAACAACCTCTACCGGGTCATAGGCAGGTGCGAGCGGGAGCTGATCCGGCTGGAGGGCCCGGGCGCCGCGATGCTGGCCGCGCCCGGGACATCCCGGTGAGCGCTGCGCGGTCCCCCGGCCCCTAGGTCCCGGCGCCCGCAGCGGGTTCAGGCGCCGAAGCCGTAGGTGTACGGCTCGCGCATCTCGCGCGACAGGTAGCCGTTCGCCACAGGGGCGCCGTCGCCCGTGAACTTTTCCGCGTCGGAGTCCCAGACGAGCTTGAGGCCCGTTCGAAGCGCTATGGCCCCGAGGTGGCACATGGTTGCCGAGCGGTGCCCGGTCTCGACGTCGCAGATCGGCAGCTGGCGGGAACGCACGCAATCGAAGAAGTTCCCCATGTGGTTCTTGCTCACCTGCAGCTTGTCCTTCTCCTCGTCTATCGGGGTGTGCAGCAGCGCGGGGTCGCTGGCTGTTATCTCGTGGCGGTTGACCCAGATCCAGCCGTCGGTGCCCTCGAAGCGTATGCCGTTGTGCTGGCCCTTCGGGTTCACGAACTCGCCGAATATGTCGTCGTCCTTGGTCGTCCGGACGTGGAGCCCGACGCCGTTTGCGTAGGTGTACCGGACGTCGTATTCCGGGAACGTGGTGTAACCGCCGGGTATCGGCTGGGTGATCGGCTTTCCCTCGACCTCGCGCGGCGCCACCAGGCCGATCGCCCAGTAGGCGATGTCGAGGTGGTGGGCGCCCCAGTCGGTCATCGTGCCGCCCGAGTACTCGTACCAGTAGCGGAAGGTGGTGTGGCAGCGCTGCTTCACGTAGGGAACGCTGGGCGTCTGACCCTGCCAGAAATCCCAGTCCAGGCCCGCGGGCACGGGCGAGGTCGGGAATGGCCCCTCGCGCAGGCCGGCCGGCAGCCACACCTGCGCCTCCTTGAGGCGCCCGATGCGGCTGTTGCGCACAAGTTCGCAGGCCAGCCGGAAGCGCTGCGAGCTTCGCTGCTGGGTGCCGGTCTGGAGCACGACCGAGTGGCCGCGCACGGCGTCGATCACGTGCCGGCCCTCGTCGACCGTGAGCGTGAGGGGCTTCTCCCCGTAGATGTCCTTTCCCGCTGTGGCGGCGGCGATGTTGACCAGGGTGTGCCAGTGGTCGGGCGTGGCGTTGACGACCACATGAAGGTCCTTCCTCTCCAGGAGCTTTCGGAAGTCCGAGTACTGCGCGGGGACCTTCCCGTCGACCGTGAACTTCTTGGCGGCCGCCGCCGCGTGGGTGTCGTCAACGTCGCAGACCGCGATGATGTCGCCGTGGTTGGCGGCGTTCGTGGCGTCTCCCTTTCCCTGGCCGCCGCAGCCGATGAGGGCGATCCCGGGCCTGTCGTTCGGCGACGGGACGCTGGCCGGCAGGTCGGCGGCAAGCAGTTGGCGCTCGACAAACCATGCGGGCAGCCCGGTCAGGGCTGCCACCTGGGCGACCCTCCTGAGGAACGTCCGGCGCGAGACCTGAAAATCCTTGATCATGGAGGCGGGCTTGGCCCGGTTGGGCGGGGTGGGTTGATTCATGGGGTTTGCTCCTGGCGGGGGCCCCTTGGCGGAGGGAAGGCTGACTATGAAGGATTGGCGTGGATTGATTTGCAAGCCGCGCAACGCGCTTCCCGGCCCGCGCGTCTAATCACCATCATCAGCAAGGGCACTATTGCAAGCGATGGCCGCCGTCGGGGAGCATTTGTTTGGATTGGGACATTTGCGGGGTGCACGATCGGCCGCGTCGGCCGGTGTCCCGCACGCAGGTGCGCTGGCGCCCCGAGCGGCCCCTGGCGCCTCCGGCAGCCTGCGGGCAGGCGCCGGGGCCCCCAGGAAACCAAAAAAAATCGCTCACGATTCTTGCCCATGGGGTCCCAATCGCCAAAGTTGTCCTTCCCCCAACAAACATGAATACCCCTGAAATGAACCGCCGCACCTTCCTGAAGACCGCCTCGCTCGCCTCGGCAGCCGTCTCCCTGCCCAACATCCTGCGTTCGCAGGACGCGGGCTCCCAGGCTCCCGGCAACAAGCTCAATGTGGCCTGCTGCGGAGTCGGCGGCCGCGGCCACGACGCGGTCCAGGGAATGAAGGGAGAGAACCTTGTGGCCTTCTGCGACGTCGACGACGAGCGGGCGGCCAAGACCTACGCCGAATTCCCAGCGGTGCCCCATTTCCGCGACTTCCGGGTCATGCTGGACAAGCTGGGCAACCAGATTGACGCGGTGACCGTCTCGACCCCGGACCACATGCATTTTCCGATCGCCATGGCCGCGATCGCCCTTGGAAAGCACGTGTTCGTCGAGAAGCCCCTCACCCACACGGTCACCGAGGCCCGCCAGCTGGCGGCCGCCGCGAGCGCCAAGAAGGTGGCGACGCAGATGGGCAACCAGGGCCACGCGGGCGACGGGGCGCGGCGCCTGAAGGAGTGGGTGGAGGCCGGCGTCCTCGGCGACGTCAAGGAGGTGCACAGCTGGACAGATCGCCCGATCTGGCCGCAGGGCGTCAAGCCGTTCGACCACAGCAAGATGATGCCCGTCGTGCCGCAGACGCTCGACTGGGACCTCTGGCTCGGTGTCGCCCAGCCCCGCGAATTCGACCCGGGCTACCAGCCGTTCGTCTGGCGCGGCTTCTGGGACTTCGGCTGCGGCTCACTGGGCGACATGGGTTGCCACATCATGGACGGCGCCTATTGGGCGCTAGGCCTCACGGCCCCGACCTCGGTCGAGCCGATCAGCGCCAACGAGACCGATGTCAGCTACCCGACCGGATCGGTGATCCGCATGCATTTTCCGGCCCGGGGCTCCATGCCGGCCGTCAAATGGACCTGGTACGACGGGGGCCTCATGCCCGCGACGCCCCCCGAGCTCGAGGAGACGCGCAAGCTCGGTGAGGACGGCACACTCATCGTGGGCTCCAAGGCGACGGTCCTCTGCGACACCTACTACGACAGCATTCGGATCATCCCGGAGGCCAAGATGAAGGAGATCGCCCCGAGCCTGCCACCCAAGAAGTATCCCCACGTGGTCGGCGGGCACTTTGCGGAATGGATCCGCGCCTGCAAGGGCGGCACGCCTGCCGGCTCGAACTTCGAGTACTCGTCCCGCCTCACGGAGAGCGTCATCATCGGCAACATTGCCATCCGCACGAAGCGCCGCATCGAGTGGGACTCCGCGGCGCTCAGGGTCACGAACCTCGAGTCCGCGAACGAATTCGTGACCAAGCACTACCGCGCCGGATTCGGCGTCTAATCGCGCGCGAGCGCATAACCCCATGAGTGAACAAACCCCGTCCACCCCGCTGGCCTCGCGCTGCGAGTACACCTGGGCCTTCCTGATCCTGCGGCTCTTCATCGGTCTTCGCACCTTCTTCGAGGGCGTCGAGAAGTTCGAGAAGAACGGCACGTACTCGTTCCAGAACTATTACGAGAACATGGGCCGGATGGCGCAGGGCATAACCGGAGCCTCCTTCCTCCCGCTCTGGGCCACCCGCAACTACGCCCACTCGCTCGGCTACATCCTTCTCGTCCTGGGCGCCATGCTGCTGCTCGGCGTCAAGACCCGCGCGACCCTGATCCTCACCGGCCTGCTGTACGTGAGCCTCGCGTTCGGCCTCATGGCGGTGCAGGAGAACGAGGGGGTCGCCTGGCTGGCCATCTACGTCGGCGTGATAGCGGGGGCGCTCGTCCTCGTCCGCCACGATCGATTTTCCCTCTGGCGCGACCGCAGCTCCTGATCCGACCGGGCCCGCCACCATGCCAATCCCCCAGATTCCCGGCCTCACCCGGCGCGATTTCCTCGCCACCGGCGCCAAGCTCGGCGCGGCTTTCATCGCCGCGCCCTACCTGGCGCGCGCCGCCCCCGCCGGAGGAGGCTCCGACACGCTGAACGTCGCGCTGATAGGCTGCGGCGAGGAGGGCCGCGTGCTCCTCAACGCCGCGCTCAAGATCCCCAACATCCGGTTCCGCGCCATCTGCGACATTTGGCCGTACAACCGCCGGTACGGCGAGCGCCTGCTTGAGAAGTTCGGCCACGACCCCAAGCCCTTCGAGGATTACAGGGAGATGCTCTCGGCCTCCATCGACATCGATGCGGTCATTGTGGCGACGCCGGACTTCGTGCATGCGGAGCACACGAACGCGGCCCTGAAGGCGGGCAAGCACGTCTATTGCGAGAAGCTCATGTCCAACACCGTCGAAGCCGCGCGCTCGATGGTCCGCACGGCGAAGGAGACCGGGCGGCTTCTGCAGATCGGGCACCAGCGCCGGAGCAACCCGCGCTACATCTACGCCCGCGACAAGATCGTCTACGGGGACCGGCTTCTCGGCCGGGTCACCAACGCGACGGCCCAGTGGAACCGGGCGGTCACGGAGGACCTCGGTTTTCCCGCGAAGTACGCGATTCCGGAGGACGTCCTTCACAAGTACGGCTACGCCAACATGCACGAGTTTCGGAACTGGCGCTGGTTCAAGAAATACTCGGGCGGGGTCATCTCGGACCTGGGCGCCCACCAGATCGACGTCTTCAACTGGATGCTGGACTGCAACCCGGTGTCGGTCATCGCCGGCGGGGGCCGCGACTACTACCCGAACCACGAGTGGTACGACAACGTTTTCGCGATCCATGAGTATCCGACTCCCGCGGGGATCGTCCGCACCTGCTATCAGGTCCTGACCACGACCAGCGCGGGCGGGGGATACTTCGAGTACTTCATGGGCGACGAGGGCGCGCTGAAGATGTCGGAGAACCCGAAGTACACGAAGCTCTACCGCGAGGCCCGGGCCCCGGACTGGGACAAGTGGGTGGCCGAGGGCCTGATAATCCGGCCGGGCTCCGGCGAGGGCGCGCTCCCTCCCGCAAAGCCCTGGGAAAAGCCCAGGCAGCGCCTGGCGATGATGTCCAAGTCGGACTCGGTGGTCGACGTCCGCGAGACGGCCGAGCTCTCAGCCTGGGACATGCCGGTCACCCTCGACAAGGCCATCCACCAGCCCCACCTCGAGAATTTCTTCGACACCATCCGGGGCCGGGCGACCCTGAACTGCCCGGGCGAGGTCGGCCTAGCCTCGGCCGCGACCATCCTGAAGGTGAACGATGCCGTCGCCGCCCAGAGGATGCTCGCCTTCGCCCCGGAAGACTTCACCGCCTAACCCACACCACCATGCTCCGCACACTCGCCGTACTCCTGGCACTGGCCTCCCTTGGCGCCGCAAAGGCCGAGGACCTCGTCCCCCTGAAGATAGACCTTCCGAAGCCGCTGTTCGTGGGAACACCGCGGCCGATCAAGGTCTCGAACCTCGAGCCCCAGCAGTCGGGTGACCCCGCGCCGCTGATGGTGCCCGTCGGCACGGTGCTGCTCTCGCGTGACAAGCCGGTCACGTCCAGCGACTCGAATCCGGTGATCGGCGACCTCACCTGCGTCGACGACGGCGACAAGTCGGGCGACGAGGGCTCCTACGTCGAGCTCGGGCCGGGACTTCAATGGGTGCAGATCGACCTGGGCGCCCCGTGCCGGATTGCGGCGATCGCCATCTGGCACTTCCACTCGCAGGCGCGCGTCTACCACGGCGTCGTTGTGCAGGTCTCGAATGACCCGGGATTCAAGGCGGGCGTCACGACCCTCTTCAACAACGACGACACCAATGAAGACGGGCTCGGCAAGGGCTCGGACTACGCCTACATCGAGACGTACAAGGGGCACGTGATCGACGCGAAGGGCGCGACCGCGCGCTATGTCCGCCTCTACAGCAACGGCAACACCTCGGACGAGCTCAACCACTACACCGAGGTGGAGGTCTACGGAAAGACGGCGAACTGACAGGTTCGCGCGTGGCGCCTGCCTCCCCGCCATGCCCCAGGTTCTTTCCCGCTGGCTTCCCCTTGCCCTGCTGGCCCTGGGCGCGTTTGGGCTGCGAAGCCGCGACCTGGGCTCGCGCCCGATGCACGCGGACGAGGCGAACCAGGCGGTGAAGACGGGCGAACTGCTCGAGTCCGGGCGCTATGCGTACGACCCGCATGATCACCATGGGCCCGTGCTCTACTACGCGGCACTGCCCATTGCGTGGCTTAGGGGCCAGCGGACGCTGGCCGGCCTCGACGAGGTGACCGTTCGGCTGGTCCCCGCGCTGGCAGGCGCCGCCTCGGTCCTTCTCCTCGGCCTCCTGGCCTTCCCGCTCGGCCGCCTTCCGTCGCTGCTTGCCGCGGCGTTCCTTGCCGTGTCGCCGCCGGCGGTCTACTACAGCCGCTACTTTGTGCAGGAGACGCTCCTCGGCACCTTTTCCCTGGCGGCCTTCCTGTGCGCCCGCCAGTGGTGGCGGTCGGGCCGCGCCCGCTGGGCCCTTGCGGCGGGGGCCTGCGCGGGGCTGATGCAGGCGACCAAGGAGAGCGCCCCGCTTCTCGCGGCGGCGGCGGCCGCAGCCGCCCTTTTCGCGACCCGCGGCCGGCCGCCGGATGCCGCGCTCATGCGTCCGGCCCGCGACGGCCTGCTGGCCCTCGCGGCGGGCGTGTGCGTCGCCGCTCTCTTCTACTCCTCGTTCGGGAGGAACATGGCCGGCATCCGGGACGCACTCGGCGCCTACGGGGCGATTGCTTCGCGCCTGGTATCGGGCGACACGGGCCACGAGAAGCCCTGGTGGTATTTCATCCGGCTCTTCGCGTGGCAGCGCCGAGGGGGGCTCCTGTTTGAGCAGGCCGGATTCCTGGCCCTGGTCGTCTGCGGCTTTGTCGTGGCGCTTGCCGGCGGGGCGGCGCTGCTTCGCTGGGCCGCGGCCTACTCGGCGCTCGTCCTCCTGGCGCTGTCGGCGACGCCCTACAAGACCCCGTGGCATGCCATCCACCTCGTGCCGGGATTCGCCATCCTGGCCGCCGGCGCGCTCACCGTTCCCCCCCGGGACCGGTCGGGGCGGATCGGCGCGGCCGCCGTGGCCCTCGCGGTTCTCGCGCTCCTCTGCTTCCAGACGGACCGGGTCACGAGGGCCTATCCGTCGGACGAGCGCAATCCCTACGCCTACGTCCACAGCTCCCCCGACGTTCTGAAGATAAGGGCGCTTGCCGACGCGGCCCGCGGCCGCCTGCCGGGCTCCCCGATACGGGTCATCAGCGAGGAGTACTGGCCGCTCCCCTGGTATCTGCGCGGGATGGGCGGCGTCGGCTACTGGACGGCGCCCCCCGCGGACTGCGACGGCACCCTGGTCATCGCCTCCGCCGACCTCGAGGCAGCCGTGCGCCGACGCCTGCACGGCGCCTACGACAGGTCGTACCTTGGGCTTCGGCCCGGGTTTGCGCTCGTCGTGTTCACGGCACGGCCATGAACCCGCGCTACTCGCTGGTCGTGCCCCTCTATAATGAGGCGGGAAATGTCACGACGGTCGTCGCCGGCGCGGTGGAGGTCCTTTCGGCGCTCGGGCAGCCCTTCGAGGTCGTCCTGGTCGACGACGCCAGCTCGGATTCGACGCCCCGGGAGATCGCCCTCGCGGCGGCCCGCTGGCCCGAGTGCCGGGGCCTGCGGCTGCCCGCCCACTCCGGACAGGCGGCGGCCCTTCTCGCCGGCCTAGGGGAGGCCCGGGGGGAGCAGATCCTCACCATGGACGGCGACGGCCAGAATGATCCCCGGGACTTTCCGGCGTTGCTCGAGCTGGCGGCGTCCGGGCGGTTCGACCTTGTCTGCGGCTGGCGCGTCGACCGGCGGGACGGCTGGCTTCGCCGCGCGATGTCGCGACTCGCCAACTCCGTGCGCCGCTCGATTCTGGCGGACCGCGTTCACGACGCCGGCTGCCAGCTTCGCGTCATGCGCAGCGCGGTGCGGACCGCGCTGCGTCCGATGGAGCTGCTCCAGTCCTTTGTCCCGGCCCTGGCCGTCGCCGCGGGCTTCCGAGTCGGCGAAATCCCCGTTCGCCACCATCCGAGGATGCATGGGCGCTCGAAGTACGGCCTCGCGCAGCTGTGGTGGCGGCCCGCCGCGGCCATGCTTCGGCTGCGCTGGGACCTCTGGAGGCGCCCAACCCCATGAGCCGCGAGGTCTTCCGCCATGAGGCCATGGCGACGTATTTCGAGATCACGATCGCAGGCCAAAGCGGGGCTTACGCCCGCCAGGCCGCGGGCGCGGCTTTCAGGGAGCTCGACCGGCTTGAGGGCGAGCTCAGCCGCTTTGTGGAATCAAGCGACATCGCCAGGGCCAACCGCCTCCTGCCCGGCGGCACGCTCGTGATCGGCGAGGACGCCATGGACTGCCTCCTCCTGGCGGCCGGGGTCGCGCAGGCGACGAACAGGGCCTTCGACCCGGCGTACGGCTCGGAGCGCGGACCCGGGACCCCGGAGGGGGCCCCCGCGTTCACGCTGGATCCGCAGGCGCACATCCTGGCGTCGCGCGTCGCGCGCCTTCATCTTGACCTGGGGGCGGTGGGCAAGGGCTACGCCCTCGACCGGCTTGCGCAGGTTCTGGCCGAGTGGGAGGTGGGCTCGGCCTGCCTCAACAGCGGCGCCAGCACGGCACTCGCTCTCGATGCGCCCCCCGGCGCCTCCGGGTGGGCGATTGGCCTCGGCGAAGGCGAGGCGCGTCGCGAACTGCTCCTGGAGCGCTCGGCGCTGAGCGGCTCGGGGATCGCCGTCAAGGGCTCGCACCTGGTGGACCCCAGAACCCGCCTGCCGGCGGCCCGCACCTCGCGCGCCTGGGCGTTTGCGCCGGCCGCCGCTGTTGCCGACGCCCTGTCAACGGCCTTCTTTGTGATGGACGACGCGCAGGTCGCGGCGTTCTGCGCGGCCCATCGAGGCATCGGGGCGGCCCTCGCGGGGCCCGACGGCCGGCTTGGGATGCACGGCGCCCTGGTGACGCCCGGGACCGGGTCCTGAGAACGCCTCAGCCTCCCCGCAGGCCCCCCGGGACGCCCGGCCGGATGCCGCCTGAGGGCGTGTGCGGGGGCCGGCCGGTAACCTCCGCGCCCGCCCAGGCGTCTCAGTGGTCCGGGCGTCACGCGACGCCCAAAGAAGCGAACACATCACCCCCTGACATGAAATCCTTGTTCAAACCGGCGCTCGTCCTCTGCGCCTTTCTTGCGGCAGGCCTCGGCCACGCCTCCGCGCAGGTCAGCCTGCGCGGCATCTACACGACGGCGATCAGCGGCTCCCTAACGGCGGTCATCGCGGTCCGCGACAACAACTCCCTCGACGCCTACCTTTTCGACACCTCGCAGCAGGCGGTGGGGAAGGGTTCCACAGCGATCGACTCCTCCGGGGACTTTTCCCTGTCCGGGGTCATTGGATACGGGGTTTCCGGGACTCTCTCGGCAACGGGCGCCTCGGCGGTGATCACGGGTTCGGTGACTAATCCGAGCTGGGCGTCGCCCGTCGCCTTCACGGCGCCGCGGACGGTCTGGTTCGGCGCAAATGGCTCCGACATAATCAGCGGCCGGTTCACGGGCAGGGCCTCCAACACGAGCGCCCCCGGCTCGGTCGACTTCACGGTGATCATCGACGCCAACAACAACCTCTACGCCATACGCGAGGTGTCCGCGGGCGTCTACACGGGCGGCATCGGGACCGTGACGCCGAACGCGGGCGACACCGGCGGAACCTTCCAGTACACGAGCGTGACCGGGAACGCGGGCACGGGGACGTTCACGACGGACGCGTTCACGATGTCGGGCACCTTCACCGATTCAAGCGCCACCTACACCTTCGTCGCCTTCCGCGACGCGGCCGCCAACCGCCTCGGCAACCTCTCGACCCGCGGCTTTGTGGGAACGGGCCAGAACGTGCTCATCGGCGGCTTCGTCATCGAGGGCGGCCCGAAGCTGGTGCTAATCCGGGTCCTCGGGCCTGGACTTGCCAATTATGGGATCACCGCGCCCCTCATGGACCCCTCCATCACGCTCCAGCACGGGCAGACCGTCCTCGAGACAAACACCGGCTGGCAGAACCAGTCGGATCCCAATGCCGTCGCGGAAATCGAGGCGACCCACCTTGCGCCGCCCAGCACGGGTGACGACGCGATCCTCATCCAGCTGGAGGCCGGCGCCTACACGATGACGGTCACCGGGGCCAGCGGCGACACGGGGACTGCTCTCGTGGAGGTCTACGAGGTGCTCCTCGATTGACGGCCCTGGGGATCTGATCCTCCGAGTCATTGGCTGGAAATGACTAACGTCATTTCCGGCCCTGCCGTTTCCGGGGTGCTTTGCGCCTCAAGCACCGGGGCGCGGGTGTCGATATTGAGTGGATTCCCAATGACCGGTGCGATCTTGTCCTATCTCGGCGGCTGGTGGGCGCGCTGCTTCAGCCGCGCCGGCGACGACCATTTGCCTGCGGTGATGGATTTTCAGGGCGCACAGCCGCAAACCGTCTCGGTTCGAAGGGCGGCCGAGGCTCTCGACCAGGGGGAGGTGGAGCAGTCGTTCCTTGAGATGGTGCGGCTCAAGGAGCCGACCCCCGCGCGAAGGCGGCTTTTCGGATCCGATCCCCGCATTCGGCAGGAGACGCTCAAGGCATTGGAGGGCCTGAGGCAGATCCCGGCGCTGCAGTCGCTGCTGCAGAACGCCACGCGGATAATGTGCCGCGACGGGGTCTCCATTGATGAGATTGCCGGCGCCCTCCAGAAGGACTCGGCCCTTTGCGTTAGGGTGCTCGGCATGGCCAACTCGGCGGCGGTGGCGCCCGAGATGCGAATTGAGGAGATTGGCACCGCGGTGCAGCTTCTGGGAATAGCGCGGGTCCGGAGGCTGGCGCAGGCGGTGTTCACGCTGCGCGACGCGCAGCGGATGGCCGACGGACTGGACTGGCGCCACCTCTGGATCCACGCGCTTGCAACCGCCTCGATCGCCGAGGAGCTCGACCGGCGTCTGTGGATGGCGAGCTCGCCCCAGACGTACATGGCTGCCCTCCTGCACGACGTCGGAAAGATCGTGCTCTCGACGGTGGCCCCGGATGCCTACCGGGACATAATCGTGGCATCGTGGAACGGCGAGGGGCGCCTCGAGGATCTCGAGCGCGAAAATCTGGGTGTCGACCACCGGGAGGCTGGCTTCATCTTTGCCCGGGGAAACCGCCTCTCCGACGTCGTCGTCGAGGCCATTGCGCACCACGACGACCCGACAAAGGCCGGGGCGCACCGCTTCGAGGTGGCCCTGGTGTCGATCGCAAATTTCATGAGCAAGGCCCGCGGTCTCGGCTTCAGCGGCGCACGGCTGGAGGCCGGCGACGGGGAGCTCGAGGACCTGCCGGCCTGGTGCGTCGTTGAGGAGGAGAGCGGCCGGGCCCCCGATGTCACCCAGCTGGAGGACGAGATGTCGGGCTTCTTCGCCACGCTGCGCCTCGACATGCGCAGCCTCCGGGACGAGGGCGTCAAATAGCCGGGCAGGGGACGGAGACGAAAAAGGGCCGGCCCAACCGGGAGCCGGCCCTTGCGCGGGGACGCGATCCAGCTGCTAGAGCTTCGCCGCCAGGGCCGGAGCCTTGGCCTTCTTGGCCTTCCGGGGCTTCGCAACCGGAGGCGTCGGGCTCGCGGCCGCGGGGAGCGTCGGTGGCGGCGACCCTGCGATCATGGGGGCCGCGGGGGCCTGGGCCGAGGTGGCGGAGGGTGTCGCAGCAGGTACTGTGACGGGCATTGGAGATTCAGTGCTCATTTTGATTTCTTTGTTAACGGTTCTCTGTTTCAGCGCTCGGATCGCGAGGCGTCCGGGCGCCGGGGAACTACGCTACGCCCTTGCAGCGGCTTGTTCTCCGCAATGGTTGGCCATCATCGCGCATCAATTGTATGCGTCAGCGGCGCCGTGTTTTTTGCAAAGAATTGTTCATCAATATCTTATTGTCAAAAATAGAGGGAGTCACCCCCGGCCGAGCCCGGGGGATCGAATCGGGTTCCCGGGCAGGGGGCGCGGGTCAGACCAGCTGGTCTTCTGCCGCCGGAAGGTAGACCCGGACCCGCGATCCGACACCCGGGGCTGTCTCGATCTCGAGCCCTCCCCCATACCTGGCCGCAATCCCGCGCACGACGGACAGCCCAAGTCCTCGGGACTGTTCGGTCGGCTTCCGGGAAAAGAAGGGCTCGAACACATGGGGAAGGTCTTCCCGCTCGATGCCCCGCCCGGAATCGGCCACCTCCAGCACCGAATACCGGCCCGGAGGGGCTTGCGGGGAGATTTCCCGCGCCTTCGGCGACAGGGTCACCTCGCGGACGCCTATCGTGATGCGACCCCCATGGAGGGTCGCCTCGCCGGCGTTTGTGACGAGCTCCTTGATGATTGTCTCCACGTCCGAGGGCGCCACCAGCGCGTTTCCGCCGCCCTTCGGGATTTCCCAGATGAGGACCCGCTTGTCCCCGACAGCCCGGCTCACGGCCTCCTGCTGCAGACGCACCACGTCGCCGAGCCTGCGCGTGTGCGGGTCGCCCCTTTGGTGGCCGCTCGCCAGGAGCAGCCGCTCGGTGAGCGCAAGGGCCTTTTGGATGGCATCCCCGATCCCATCGAGGCTGCGGCGCACCTGCGGGCTCTGGTCCGTTTCAGCCCGCAGAAGGTCGGCGTGCGCGCGCACGCCGACGACCAGCGTGTGGACGATGCGCGCGACCCTGCCCGACAGCCTCCCGACCAGTTCCAGCTTCTCGCTTTGCTGCCGTCTGTCGTCCTCGACCTTCCTCTGCGCGGCGCGCAGGCTCTCGAACGTCGATCCGATCACCCTCGCAAGGAGGAGCAGGGTCATGGACACGACGCCAACCGCAAGCGTCACGACGGCCAGCCGGACGCCACGGAACGCCGAGAGGATGAGCAGGCCTCCGACGCCGAGGACGGCCACGATGGGAAGCGGATTGACGGACCAAAGGCGGATCGGCCTCAGCGGGACCTCGGTGCCCGGCCTCGTGTCGTCAAGGAAGGCGTCAGCGGCGTAGAGGTAGGCAAGGTAGTCGACAAAGAACAGGCAGTTGGTCAGCCGGTCATCGGGGGCGTGGCGTCCGATGCCGTACTGGAAGACCATCAGGTATACGGTCTCGATTACCGCCGTCGCGCACAGCCACCAGACCGCCCGCCTGACCGGACGCAAGGGCCCGCGGGCCAGAATCAGGTTTAGAGCGACCAGGTTTCCAGCCTCCATCACGTTGTAGAGCATGATCTCCCGGCGAAAGGAAGGGGGGGCCTGCCGCAGGCCCGGCAGGGTCCAGATCACGAAGATCATCAGCGCAAAACCTAGGCCCGCGATCACGATGTCCGTGGCGATCCGCCATCCGCTGCCCGGCTCCATCGGCATCAGCGGGAGGCACAGGAGCGCCAGAAGCCCGAGGGCCCAGATTCCGAGCGTCGTCGACAGTCCCAGGCCGGGTACCTCCGGGAGGGGGACGCCAAACGTGCCCACCAACCTGATGAGGTTTCCGCCCGCTGAGAAGAGGATGGAGAGCGCCAGCAGCGTCAGCGCCAGATGCAGGCGGCCGGGAAGCCCGGGACGACGGGCGGCCCTGAGCATGAGTAAACCGGGCGCGGCTGTGGCGATCACCGCCGCTAGGATCCCGCCCCGCTCTCCGGTGACGGGCCCGAAGGACACGAACCAGGGCAAGGTGGCGAAGCAAACCGATGCGGCGGCAGCCATGAGGAGCCAGAGGCTGCGGCGGCCCCCGGCAAGTCGAGCATGGTCAAGGGTCTGGCTAATGGGTCGCGAGGAAACGGCCGGGCGCCCCTGCGCGCAACGCCAAAGAGAGCCTCCGCCCCGGGGGAGGCCCGCGGCCGACAGCCTAGTTTCCCGGCGCAGGCGCACCGGAGGACGGCGCGGGCCTGCCGTCCACGGTGGCCGCCTCCATCACCTCGACACGGGTTCCGTCCGGGTCGTAGCAGTTGATCTGCCGCTTGCGGTTTGTGCCCGTGCGGACCGGCGCCGGATCAGGGCAGCCTTCCGGGATGGGCCGGCCTCCGAGGGTCGCCGCGGCGGCACGGGCGTCGGGGACCTCGAGGCAGGCGTGGTTAAGGACGTGGAGCTGGCGCAGGTCGGGAGCCTTTGAATACAGCATCAGTTCGAGGTAGTCCTCGCCGTCGGGCACCCTGAGATTCACCCAGCTCAGGGTCTTTCCGTCTGCGCTGCCCCTCCAGAATTCCCTGAATCCGAGGATGTCGCGGTAGAACCTGAGGGAGGCCTCGAGGCTGCGAACGGCGACGCCGGCGTGGCTTATCCTCGTTGCAATGCGCGTTGCGGGCAGGAACTGGCCCCTCTTCTGGAGGGTCCACCCGTTCGGCATGTACTGGACGAACTCGATGATGTGGCCGTCGGGATCTTCGGTGAAGTAGTTGAGGTTTCCGATCTGCCCCGCCTTTGCAGTTGCCGGAAGCGCCTTGCCGCCTGGGCCCCGGACGCCCCTCGAGGCGAGGTATTCCAGCATCCGCTGGGCGTCGTCGGTCTCAAACGCGACGTGATAGAGGCTGTCGCCGTTCCCCGGCGTCGCGTCGCTGACCGGGAAGAGCTCGAGCGACTGCCGGTCGTTGACCTTTATCCAGGTGAGAAGGACTCCTCCGTCCTTCCTGCGCAGCGTGTACGGCTCGTCGAAGCCCAGGTAGCCCTTGTAGAACGCCCTGGACCTTTCGAGGTCGCCGACCCAGAGCGCCACATGGGAGATCCCGGTCAGCCGGGGCCGGGGGGCCTCGTCGCCCCGGGACGCCGCGGCAAGGAGCGTTGCGGCCGAGATCGCCGTCAGGATCCGTGGGAATTGCAGGTTCATCGCGGGGAATGCCCCCTCAGGGGGCGGCTGGCGCGGCAGCGGACCTCCTGTGCTTGTAGCGGCCCCACACCAAGCCGGCCACATAGACACAGATGATCCCGTTGACGACGAGGATGGACAGCCTGAACCAGGTGAAATGCCGGAGCATGGCAAGGAACTCCTCTGGCACGAATATCCCGGAGGAGATGACGACCATGTATTCCGCCCAAGCAGCCCCGAGCCAGAGGCCCAGCCCCTCGACCAGAGTGACCGAGGCGTCGAGCGCCGTCAGGATGCCGAGGTGCACGAGGGTCTTGGTCTCGACCAGCCCGAGCTTGTCCAGCATCAGCACCACGAACCGGTTCTCTGGGGAAATGCGCACGAATTGCACGATGTGAAGGGCCTCGGCGGCGAGATCCTTGTGGATCAGGTCAAGTATTCCGAGCGACACGAAGGATAGTACGACCCCTTTTGCAAGCTTGGCCGCCGCTATGAGCCGCAGTCCAACTGGGGCCCTGGAACCGGCTTCGGTTTTCTGAGACGGAGTCACGAGCCGACAATTCGAACAGCGCCTGGCCGAAAGATAAAGCTGCAATCACCGGCCGCGACCGCGCTTAAGCCCCCGGGCGGCTGGGAACGGCGGTGGTTTGCGATCCGCCCGGGCCCGCGGTTCCTTGGGGCCAGCGTGTGTTGGATTTGGCCGACTGGCCCCCCGGGGCAGGGACGGAACGGCGCCGGCCGGCAGCGCGGCCGGCGCTCGGGTGATCGCCGGCGAAGGGACAGGGTGGACTTTGGGCGAAAAAAGGGGAAGCTTCCGGTTTCGGCCGAACCCCACCGGCCTGTGAAGGCGGCGTCTTCCGCAGTTCGCCGTCATTGCCGATCGGCCGAGCCCGCCGCGGGGCGGCGCGAATTGAGTCAGTTCCTTTTTTAAATCAGCCCCCATGAAACTTAACCTGCCCGGGACCTGCCTGGTAATCCTCATTTTGGCCTCATCACAAACCCAGCACGTGCGTGCCGCGACCTTCGCCGGCGACATGGCCTTCCTCAAGGACCACACCGACGTGATCGTCCTTGGCGACAAGGCGGGGGAGGCCAGGGTCGCGGTCGTTCCGGCATGGCAGGGCCGCGTGATGACCAGCGCCTCGGAGGGCGACGCCGGGTTCAGCTACGGCTGGGTCAACCGCGAGCTGATCGGCTCGGGAAAGATACTGCCCCATATGAACGCTTTTGGCGGCGAGGACCGCTTCTGGATGGGCCCCGAGGGCGGGCAGTTCTCGATCTTCTTTGGGAAGGGCGCGAAGTTCGAATTCGCCAACTGGTTCACGCCGGCGATCTTCGACACGCTGCCGTTCACGGTGATCAGCCGGTCGGCCGACAGCGCGGTGCTCGGCGCGCGATTCACTCTGGTCAACTACTCGGGGACCGCCTTCGAGGTCGGGGTGAGGCGCAGCGTCAGGGTGCTGGATGCGGCGTCGGCCTGGAAGGATCTGGGGTTGGCGCCGGCCAGCGACCTGAGCCTGGTCGCGTACGAGACGGACAACGAGATCACAAACGCCGGCAAGGACGCGTGGAGGAGGGAGACGGGGCTCCTCTCGGTTTGGATCCTCGGCATGTACAACCCCTCGCCGGCGACCACGATCGTGGTGCCGATCAAGCCCGGCCCGGAATCCGAGCTCGGGGTGAAGGTGACGTCGGACTATTTCGGCAGCATCCCGGCGGAAAGGCTCCTCGTCAGGGACAATGCGGTTTTCCTCGCGGCGGACGGCAAATACCGGAGCAAGATCGGCATAAGCCCGAGGAGGAGCAGGGGCATCCTCGGCAGCTACGACGGTGAAAACGCGGTACTGACCCTTGTGCTCTTCAACCTTCCCGAGGGCGTCACCGACTACGTGAACTCCCTGTGGAAGCTGCAGGACAATCCGTTCGGGGGCGACGCGGCGAACGCCTACAACGATGGCCCGGCCACTCCGGGTGCGAAGCCGATGGGACCCTTCTGCGAGCTCGAGTCGTCGTCCCCCGCGGCTGCCCTGGCGCCGGGCGAGAGCCTCACCCACATTCGCCGCACCATCCACCTGGGCGGGCCAAAATCCGCCCTGGACAGGGTGTCGAGGGCGACCCTCGGCGTCTCGCTTGGCGAGATCGAGGACGCATTCAAGCCCCGATGAACCAAGGGAAGACCGTCCTCCTGGTCGCGAGCGGCGACCGTCGCCAGGCCGCGAACCAGACGTGCTGGCCCGCACAGGCGGCGATGGAGAGGAAGCTGGGCGCCGCCGTCGCCTCGTTCGGCTACCGGGTGGCGCGCGCATCCCTACCGGCCGACGCTTGGGCACGGATTCATCGCCTCGCAGAAGGAGGGCCTGGGAGTCTTCGCCGGCCTTGATCCGGACACTCCCCTGATCGTCGCCGAGGCGGTGTGGCAGTATTCCCATCACGTGCTCGGGGGCCTTCTCACGCACCGGGCCCCCATCCTCACGGTCGCCAATTGGAGCGGGCAGTGGCCCGGGCTCGTTGGCATGCTCAACCTCAACGGGTCGCTGACAAAAGCCGGCGTCAGGTACTCGACCCTGTGGAGCGAATCCTTCGAGGACGACTTCTTCCTCGGGCATCTCCGCAGCTGGCTGACGCGCGGAAGGATCTCTCACGAGACCGGCCACGTCAGGGCCCTCGGTGCGTGCTCCGTCCCGGCCCGGGCCCGGCGCGAGGCCAGGAGGATCGCGGGGGATCTCAAGCGTCGGAAATCCATCATGGGGGTCTTCGACGAGGGCTGCATGGGAATGTACAACGCCATCATCCCGGACGACCTGCTCTTCGCTTGCGGCGTCTGCAAGGAGCGCCTGTCCCAGTCCGCGCTCTATCATGCGGCCACTCGGGTCGGTGACAAGGAGGCCGGCAGGATCCTTGCCTGGTTGGTGCGGAAGGGCATGCGATTCCATTTTGGCACGCGAGCCGCTTCCGAATTGACAAGGCGGCAGGTTCTCGACCAATGCAAAACCTACATCGCCGCCGTGCGCCTGGCCGACGAATATGGCTGCGAGACAATCGGGATACAATACCAGCTGGGGCTAAAGGACCTGCTTCCCGCGAGCGACCTGGCCGAGGGGCTCCTGAACAACTCGGACCGGCCGCCGGTTGCCAATGCGCACGGCCGGGTGATCCGGCCCGGTTCGCCCATTGTCCACTTCAACGAGGTGGACGAGTGCGCCGGCCTCGACGGGCTACTGACAAACCGCGTCCACTCGGCGCTGGGCCAGCCCGTGGAAACCACGCTTCACGACCTTCGCTGGGGCGACTGGGACCGGAGCGGGTCGACGGGCGACTATGTCTGGGTGTTCCTCATATCGGGGAGCGCCCCGCCCGCCCACCATGTCGGCGGCTATTCCGGCACCGACTCGTACCGCCAGCCGCCGATGTATTTTCGCAAGGGCGGCGGGACGGTTCGCGGGATCGCAAGGCCGGGTGAGATTGTCTGGAGCCGCATTTTTGTCGAGGACGGCAGTCTCAAGATGGATCTCGGCCGCGGGAGGGCCGTGGCGCTGCCAAAGCAGGAGACCGACCGAAGGTGGAAGGGGACCACGTTCCAGTGGCCGATAATGCACGCGGTTACCTACGGCGTGACACGCGACCAGATGATGGCGCGGCACAAGGCGAACCATGTCCAGGTTGTCTACGCAAATTCCCGCAGGGAGGCCGACCTTGCGCTGTACACGAAGGCCGCGCTCGCGGATGAGCTCGGCATCCAGGTGTTCCTTTGCGGTACGAGGGCGGGCGGCGGTGCCCTCTGAGCTTCAGTCGGCTGCGGGAGCGGGCGGCTGCGGGGGCCGGGCCGCCGGGGCGGGAGCTGGATTGCCAATCGGCTGTGTTTGACCCGACCCGCGGTTTGAACACGATCTGGGCCGAACCGAGCAGGAATGCCCTTCGACCTAAACTGACGGCGGCCGCCGTCCCTTGCCATACCAGCGCGGACAAAACCCCCGGGGATGTCGCCTCCACTGCCAGTTCGCGGCCGGCCCGCGCGGTGGCGGGTGTTGGCGTGCGGGACCGTCCTTGCCGCCGCCGCCGCAGCCGCGTACTCCCGGACCTACGCCGTTCCCCTGATTTTCGACGACAGGCCGACGATCGCGGAAAACGCGACGATCAGGCACTGGGGGACGGCGCTCATGCCGCCGGCGAACACGGCCGCGACAGGACGACCGATCGTCAATCTGTCCCTGGCAATCAATTATGCCGTCAGCGGAACCGGCGTGTGGAGCTACCATGCCCTTAACCTTGCGATACACATCCTGGCCGGTCTTACGCTGTTTGGCCTGGTCCGGCGCCTCCTGGAGCCCGTGGCGGGCCCGCCTACCGTGTGGATCGCGTTTTGCACCGCGCTTGTCTGGACCCTCCACCCGCTTCAGACGGAATCCGTCACCTACATAGTCCAGCGGGCGGAGTCCCTGATGGGCCTCTTCTACCTGCAGACGGTCTATTGGTTCGTCAGGTGGCAGGGGCCCGTCCCGGCACCCTCCGATCCCGAGGGGGGGCGCCTGAAGCCGAGCGAGCGGCCGCTGTGCGCGGTCCTTAGCGTGGCCTTCTGCGCGCTCGGCATGGCGACCAAGGAGGTGATGGTCTCCGCCCCGTTGGTCGTGCTGCTTGTGGACCGCCTGTGCTTCGCGGGCTCCTTTGGCGAGGCCCTGAGGAGGCGAAAGCCCTTTTACATCGCAATCGCGGCGACCTGGGCGCTCCTCGCGCTCCTGGTGCTCCACGCGGGAATCCTGGCGGACCTGCTCTTGCACACCGGAAACCGCAGCGAGATCTCCGGGACCGGCCCTGGGCCTTCGGCCTGGAGGTATTGGGCGACCCAGCCCGAGGCGATCTGCCGTTATCTCAAGCTCGCTGTGTGGCCGCATCCGTTGGTCCTCGACTACGGGACCCAATGGCTGTCGCCTCTGGGCCAGCCCGCCCCGTTCGGGACGATCCTGTCGCGGCTGGTCGGGCCGGCTGTGGTCGTTGCCGCCCTCGCCGCCGCCACCCTCTACGGCCTCGTGCGAAACACAGCGCTCGGCGTTCTCGGGTTCTGCTTCTTCGCCATCCTGGCGCCCACAAGCCTGGTCCCCGGCGACCGGGAGACGGCAGCCGACCACCGGATGTACCTCGCGCTCATTCCCGTCGCCCTGGCCGTCGTGATGGCGATGCACCGGCGGCTCGGCCGGGCTCTGCTCCCGGTTGTGATGGTGCTTTCCGCCACCCTGGGCCTTGTCACCTATGCGCGCAACCGGGACTACTCGAGCGAACTGGCGATCTGGAGCGACACGGTCGCCAAGCGCCCCGAGAACTTCTGGGCCCGATTCAACCTGGGCGGCGTCTTGCTGGGCGTGCCGGGGAGGCTGGACGATGCGATCGCGCAGCTTGGGGAGGCGCTGCGCGAGAAACCGGACTCGGCCGACGGCCACGTCGACCTTGGCAGCGCGCTTGCAAGCGAGCCCGGACGGCTGAACGAGGCGGTTGACCAGTTTGAGGAGGCGCTGCGCCTGGAGCCGGGCCTCTACGGCGCGCACATTGACCTGGGAAACGCCCTGCTGAGGACGCCGGGGCGGCTGGACGACGCGATTGCTCAGTACGAGGATGCCCTGCGCCTGCGGCCGGATTCCGCCGAGGCGCATTTCAACCTTGGGAACGCACTTTCACGGATTCCCGGGCGGTCCGCCGAGGCGATCGCACAGTACGAGGAGGCGCTTCGCCTGAGGCCGGCGTTTGCCAAGGCGCACTTCAGCCTGGCGGTGGCCCTGCTCGGCCAGCCTGGTCGGGTGGATGAGGCCGTCGCGCACCTTGAGGCGGGACTGCGGATCGAGCCCGGCGACGCCCAGGCGCGGCGCATCCTCGATAGTATCCGCGGCCATCGGCCATGAAACGGCATCATCCACCAGTCGTCCATGGCTGCGCCTCACGGGATCGGTGGCGGACCCTGCGTGCGCGGGTTCTGCCCGGGGCAGCCTCGGCAGTCCTCCTGGGGGCCGCGTTTTCCGGCTGCGCCCTGACCCGGGGCGTTTGGCAGGGTGCAGGCAAGGCTGGGGCGCCGGTTCGGGCGCCGTTCGTCCTGGGCGCCGACATCTCGGCGCTGGACGCCCCCTGGCGGGGGATCTCCCGCGTCTATCGGGAAAACGGGGTCCCCTCCGACGAGCTGACCATACTCAGGAACCATGGCTGGACCGCCTTCCGGGTGCGCGTGTTCGTGTCGCCGGTCAGGAATGCTCCCAACAACACGCTCGAGGCTGCAATCCCCCTTGCCAGGCGCATCAAGGCTGCCGGCGCAACCTTTCTGCTGTGCATACACCTGTCCGACACGTGGGCTGATCCCCAGCACCAGGAGATACCCGTCGCCTGGAGGGGCCTGGATTTCGACGGCCTGGAGAGAAAGGTCGAGTCCTACACCTACGGTGTCATCAAGCAGTTCAAGGACGCCGGCGCTATGCCCGACTGGGTGCAGGTGGGAAACGAGATCACGCGCGGCACGCTCTGGCCGCAGGCGCAGGTAAGAGTTCCCGGGTCATCCCAGTACGACCCGCCGGAACCCTATGACGACGCCACCCAGTGGAGCCACCTCGCCCGCGTCCTCAAGGCGGGCATCCGCGGCGTGGAGAGGGCCGCCGGGGACACGCCGCCCCGAATCGCCATCCACATTGACAAGGGCGCGAGCTGGACGGTCACGCGGTGGTTCTTCGATCACCTCGACAGCGCCCATGTTAGATACGACATCATCGCGGAGAGCTTCTACCCGGAGTGGGGGCATGGAACGCTCGACCAGGTCTGGGAGAACATGAATCGGTGCGCCGAGCGCTTCCACAGGGACTTCCTCGTCGTCGAGACGGGCTACGGGCGCTCGAGGATCGCGGGCAACACCTGCATGCTCTGGCCGGAAACCGCCGAGGGCAGGCTCCAGTACATGGCGGACATTGTGAACACGGTGAGGAAGGCGCCGCGCGGGCTTGGGGTGATGTACTGGGCGCCCGAATGGGAGGCCTGGTATGCCGACGGGAGCCCTGGGCCGGTTGTGTCGGTCATGGATGATCTGGAGACCCTGAGGAGCCGCCCCGCAAGCCACGCGCCAAAAGCCGTGAATCCGTGATTCCCGGATGTCGTCCCGTCGCCTTATTGGATGTCGTTGATCCAGAGCGGGGAGCGCGGATATCCGTCGGCCCCGGTCAGCAGTCTGGCCATTGTTTCTCCCGCCCGTGAATCGAGGGGAGTTTCCGGGGTTACGTCCCGATCGACCGGTCCGAACCGGGGGAAATGCCGGGCAGACTTCCGACTGCGGGCCGTGTGTCACTCCTAGTCTGTTGCGCGCCGTGCTATAAGAGTGGATGTGTCGGAGAACGCCCATGCGCCTCGCGCCGAACCGGGGGTCAAGACCAGTCTTGGCTTAACCGTACGGCTCTGCAGGCAGAAGATGGGGCTTACCCAGAGCGAACTCGCCTCGATATCCAACCTGGAGCGCGACTACGTCGCGGACGTCGAGCGCGGCGCGCGCAACGTCACGCTGCGGGGCATCATGAGCCTCGCCGATGCGCTGCAGGTGACGGTCGCGCGGCTGCTGACCCGGGAATCGGGAGACGAGGGAACGGCCTGGCACATCGGGCGGGTGCCGGCACCCGCTGCGGCCGGGGCGATCCTGCTGGTTGAGGACAGCCCGACCGACGCGGCCCTGACGATGCGTGCGTTCAAGCGGGCGGGGATCGCAAATCCGCTCTCGGTTGCCCGGGATGCGGAGGAGGCGATGGAAATCCTGTTTGGCAACGGCCGGTATTCGAGCCGGGGCCCGGCGAGGCCGCAGTTCATCCTTCTCGACCTGAATCTGCCCGGGATGTCCGGGTTGGAGTTCCTGCGCCGTGCAAAGGGGTACCCGAGCACGCGGCACATCCCGGTCGTCGTTCTCACCGCCTCGAGAAGCGACCAGATGATCAGGGAATGCGGCCGGCTCGGTGCGGAGAGCTACATAATCAAGCCGCTCAGCGTCGAAAGCCTGGTGAGGTCGACCCCCAACCTGAGCCTGCGCGTGCTCCAGCAGCTGCCGAACTGAATAAGTGTGTTGGACTCGCCCGGGCCCAGGCCCTACGGTCGGGATGCAAGGCTCGTATGCAATTCGGCGCCCGACGATTCTAGTCTGCCGCGAGGCGCATCCTGTGACCCTGAAATCTGCAGTTTGCCCTGACGCGTGCGCTCCCGTTCTCGGGGCCAAGACTCTGTGCCTTCTGCTGGCAGTTGGCGCAGGATTCATCTGCAAGGCATGCGCCTCAAACCTCTTCGATGTCTTCAGCTCAGGCGCAGGCAATGACATTACCGCAGTCGCTTCCCGGGTGAGCAAACAGTATGTCCGCGCTCGACTGCCGAACGGGTCGCTCGCTCCCGAGCCCTATGTCTTCGGGCCCGGCGGCGTTTGGAGGGGGGAGAGGGTGGACTCGACCATAGACAAACTGGCCTTCCTGGACGTCGCGCACATGATCGCGGGGCCGCTGGAGAGCCAGAACTTCGTTCCGAGCAGGGATCCAGGCACCACGAAGCTGCTCATCATGGTCTACTGGGGCACGACCCATGGCACGGAGTTTGTCCGCGAATCGGACGCGTATGTGAATTTGGAGCAGGCTCAGACCCTGCTGACAAACATCAGGAACCAGACCGAGCCGGCCGTCATGCAGCACAGGGGCGCCGAATCGAGCACGAATGTCCTCAGCCACAATTTCGCCGAGGCGTCGGCAAACGAGGCGTTCACGAGCGCGATGGCTGCGGTGGAGGCCCAGGAGAATGCGCGCTACCAGGACGACTTCCTGAACGTGCGAATGCTCGGCTATGACTCATGGTGGGAGGCGACCGAGCAGTACGCGGGCACGCCGTTTGATTACCGGCGGCAGGCTTTGCTCGATGAGCTGGAGGAGGACCGGTACTTTGTGGTCTTGCTGGCCTATGACTTCCAGGTCCTCTGGAAGGAAAAGAAGCACAGGCTTCTCTGGGAAACGCGCTTCAGCATCCGGGAGCGCCGCCGCGCCTTCGACGAGGATCTTCCTGCGATGGCGAGATTCGCATCGCAGTATTTCGGGCAGGACAGCCACGGACTGATTCACAAGGCAATCCCACTGGGCCACGTTGACATCGGCAAGGTTCGGTCCCTTGGCGAGGTGCCCGAGAAGCCGGGCGAAGCGTCGACGCCGGCGCCCGACAACCCCTGATGCGGGGATCGCCATTTTGGCGGGCCGCAAGCGCCCCGGGGGAGGCACGCGATCGCGCTCGCCACGGAGCCAGCCGCAAGTTGAAATCGGGCGACCACCCGGCGATGGCATCGCGCCGATGCTTCAAGCTTTTCTCCACTGCATGGCAAACCTGTCCCAGGCAATGGCTGCCGCCCATTTACGGCGTGCTACGCGGGCTTCATTATGAAGAGGATCCTGCTCCTCATCTGCATCGGGGCGGGCGTCTACAAGGCCTGTAGCTATTGGGAAGAGAGGAAGGCGGTTCGGCAGTACCTCGAATTCGAGGCCTCCCTGCCGAAGGACCGGCCCGAAAGCCAGGCGGGGTTCGCCGACGCCGTCCAGCCCGATGGTACCGATCCCAGGATAGTTACCGTCCTGATGCCGGTGGGCTGCCCCATGGAGGCTGGGCGGCGCGGGCGCGCGCTTCTCGATAAGATAAGGGCTGCCAACATCCCTGTTGAGGCGTTGTCCAATGCCCGGGTCACGATAAAGGCTAGGTCCAAGGCCGAATTCGACGCCAAGATGGAGCGGGTCAACAAGGTGATGGGCGGCGAGACGCCCATCGTGTTCTTCAAAGGCAGGGCCAAGGACAACCCCTCGTTCGAGGACGTGCTGCTGGAATTCCGGACGTCGCAATAGCCCCGGGGCTCAGGGCGCATTGCTTCCCGGGGCGATGCCGGCGGATTCCATCGTCGGTTCTTCCTCAGCGAGCTCGTCGGACGCCTGTGCGCGTGATCAAGGCCAAGGCTCGTGCTGGGTGACGCAAGTATCCCGGTATCCGCCGGCATTTGCTCCCAGGGCTCCGTCCATTGGCTACGTATTTCCCGATGGTGCGAAAAGTCCAAAGGCTCCCATAGTGGCATCGCAAGCACCGACTATGAACTCCGCATTAGCACGTGCTTATCGCTCGCGACCGACAGCCGCAACGGTGTTGGCAGGTGCCGCCCTCCTCCTTGTGGGATGCGCGACGGCGACGACCGCCCGCGAGAACAGCGAGAAATCAGTCACCTATCCGCAGCTGCACCGGCAGATGGTCAGGCTGGCTGAGGAATCCGCGAAGTCGGGCGGCGACCGCCCGAGCGCGGCCCTATCGCCCTCATCCTCGGATCTTGGCGGCAACCCGGCCTTGGCGGCCAATCCCTAGAGGCTGCCGGCTGGCGGCCCGTGAAGCGCGAACGGGCCGGCGTCCGCATGGACAAATGCGTGCGGCCAGCTGATCCGGTCTTCTGTCGGCAGATCTCGCCGAGAGACGGCGCGCATCCTGAGCTACGCGCGTCAGAGCCAAGTCCACCGTCCATCTCGTCGGCGAGACTTGCACGGATGACGACATTGGCATCGGTGCCGCCAGCGCTGCGCCGACTGCCGGCCCCGGCAACCTGAAGGCGTGCCGTCGCAGCCCCCCGGGCATGCATGGCGGGCTTGGTGTTCACGCACGTTGCCTCCAGGACCGGCGATTCCTAGGAGTCCAAGGCGATCAGGATGGGGCATTTAGACTCGAGAGGATTGCGCACGGGCGGTTTGGCGAAACCGGCCCGCGGATCAGGTTTTTGCCAGGAAATCCTTACACGGGAGCATTAGCCGCTTTAATGGCCATGGATCAAATGTTTATGAAACAAGGCTCCGGGATGCACCCAAAAACGTCGGCAAAGCTTACAAAAATCGCTGAGTGCGGAGAAAACTCGGCGCATCTATAAATTACCATAGTCATTAATGTTGATTAACTTAAGATATGTAATATCGACATTTCTATCTAAGGCACCCTTTAAGCATCGTTAGCCGCTGTGGCTTGGCATACCGCTGTGCCCCGTTTCCGGTTTACCTCTTCGATTATGAAAATTCGTCGTCCTATCCTGCAGTGTGCGGGCGCATTGCTCGCGAGCGCAGCATGCGCCAATGCCCAGTCCTTCGTTTACTCCAATTTTTCGAATACCTCGAACCTGCAATTGAATGGGAGCGCTTTCACAACCGTGACCGGCGACGGCACGGTGCTCCGACTGACTCCAAACGAGGATTCGCAGGGCGGAAGCGCCTTCTCGAAGACCCCCGTCACCCTGGCGGACAACGCCTCGTTCAGCACGGAATTCACCTTCCGGTTCACGGATGCGGGTGGGATTGCCCCGGCGGATGGGATAGTGTTTGTGGCGGAGACCGACTCCAACTCAGTTGGCGGTGTCGGCGGCGGCATAGGCTACGCGGGTATATCCAACAGCGTCGGTGTCGAGTTTGACGACTTCAACAACGGCTACGGCGAGGGCGACGAGGACAACGGAAACCACGTGGCGATCAATTTTGACGGGAATGTCGTCGACAACTACCTGACCCCGGTCAGCCCGAATTTTTACGACGGCAATCTCTGGTATGCCTGGATCGACTACGACGGCGCCACCGACGACCTGCAGGTGCGCGTTTCCGAGGATCCGACGCGGCCGGTTGCGCCCCTCATCAACGCGACGGGAATCGACCTAGTGGACTACCTGGGCCAGGACAGCGCCTATGTGGGATTCACGTCGGCAACCGGGGCGGGCAACGAGAACCACGACATCACGTCGTGGGCGTTCAACGACACCTACCAGCCAATCCAATCGGTTCCCGAGGCGTCCACCACGTGGGTTCTCCTTGGGTTCGCGCTCGGGGCCCTGATGGTTTTCGGCCGCAGGTTCGGGAATTCGGCATTATCTCCCGCTCCCAGCGCACGGCGCTGAGCTTGGACCTGCTGGGGATGAGCCGCCTCCGTCGCCGTGCCGGGCGTCGGCCGCTCACGGCGGCGATATGGCCTCAAAGCCGATGCGGGTCCAATGCGGCCATCAGCCGGGTTTCGATAAGGTTGCAGAAGAGCCTGACTATAAATCAACGGTCAGGTAGGCGATGACAGTCCGCGGGGCGAATTGGGAGAAACCAGGGCTATAGCCTTCGATCCAGGCATAGGCGTTCGTAGCGTTCTGAACCTGAATGCGAAGTGTTGCCGGAGCGCGACGAATCATGAACTTGTACCGGCCTCCGATGTAATACGCGGTAAGCGGGGACACGGAGAACGAGTCGTCCACACTGGCCGGAGAGGAGCCCCAGTGATACACCTCCAGGTCAACCGAGAATGCCGTCCACTTGGGGATGCGGTAGTCGGCGTCGATCACGTAATAGACACGCGGCTGACCGAAAGCTGATCTGCCGACCGCCTCGGCTGCGAGGTCTGGGCCCGTAACGGTTACCTGGCCCAGAACCGCGCCGGCAACGACGTTGAGATTCTTGACAACCTCGCCGGCGATGGAGAATTCGAAGCCGCTGGCGCTTTGCGAGCCCAGCTTCCTGTCGATGTTGGCCGCGTCCACGTTGAAGTAAGGCTTGCTGACGTCGAAGACCCCCGCCGTCAGCTTAATGTTCGAGCCCAGCAGATAATGGACTCCCGCGTCGTATTGCCACGTCCGTGCCGCGGGAAGTATGGCGCCGCGATTCTGGGCGTTGCTGGGCGCCACCCCTGAATCCTCGAGGCCCTGGGTGTAGCCCGCGTAGACGGCAGCACGGTCTCCCAGGTAAAGGGCGAGGTCTTCAAATGCGCGCCACGGGCGGTCGGTCAGGCGCGCCTCCAGCGCGCCCGGCGCGGCGACCGAATCCTGATAGTGCTCATTCTGGAGACCGAACGACAGCTCGCCGCGGTGATTCCACTGGCCCCGATAGGCGAGCCCAGCGCTCCACAGCTTGGTGGCATCACGGGTGCGTGCGGAGTACACGAAATCCGGCTCTGGCACCTGAACGTCCTGGCCAATCAGCGCGCTGCCCGAGTCAATGACGTCGGAGCCGCCGTAGAGCGCCACGGTGTCTCGGCCGCGAACCAGAATGATGACGTCGCTGGCCAGGCTGCCCTCCGAGAAATGATCGGTGAGGCGAACCTCGCCCGAGGTCGACCCGACGCGCTGGTCCGGCATGCCTACGAGAAGCTGCTCCGCCCGGCCGTCCGGCTGCGTATCGACATAGAGATCGGCATAACCTGTCGGATTGTCGGCCACCGACCTGAAGAATCCGGCGGCCAGGCTCCACCCCTGCCCGAGCTTTGCGTCGACGATCGCCCCGAAGTTCTCCGACAGCGAGCGGCCCTGCGCCCAGTTCTGCCCATAGTAGGCTGGCGCGACATACGGCGGCAGGTAAGGCCCCTGGGTAAAGACCGTCGGCGGCGTCTTCGCGTCCGTGCTTTGTTCCCAGTCGAAGAACGCGCGCAAGGTGACCCGATCATTGGGCGTCCATTGAGGCGCCGCGGCGAAGTTGGCCACCTTGGACGTGTACCCGGGCCCGGATGCGCTGATCTGCGAGCTGGCGCCGATTGGCAGGAGGAGCCGCGTCGAGACCAGCGGCAGGCTTGCGTCGATATCGATGTAGCCGCTCTCGAAAGGGCCTGCTCCCGCCACGACGGTCGCCGCCGGATGGCCGTCGCCGGCATGCCTGAGGTCGTAGTCAACGATTCCCGTCGGAGCCGGAAACGCATATCCGATTTCGCTGACGCCGACTCGGATCGTTGATCCTTCAACAACCCTGTCCGAAAGGGCGCCCTGTTGGTCGAAATAAAGGCCGTCGATGCGGACATTTCCGGCCGCTTGCGGACTAAAGCCGCGCACGTCGGTTGGGCTATAGATTCCGATGCTCTCGGTTCCCAGGGTTAATCCGAAAGCGTCGTCGGCGGAAACAACCGGATTGTCGGAGGCATGCTGGGCCCTGGCAGCGGCTGCGAAGCCGACGATGGCGAGGCACACGGAGACGATCCGCTTTGTTCTCGCCGACAACGTCGGGGCAGCAATTCCCTGATTTTGCATTAGGCTTTTCTCATTCAATCATTTCCACCCGACAGGCCCAGTTCCCCAGGGAACGCGTCCGGTCTTTTCCAAGGGGCATTCTCACGGCCTTCATTCGAGGCGGCTGCGCCAGTCGAAGCATTGACTGCGCCACTTTCCGCCGAGAGTGGCCGATTCCTCCCGGGTGGAGCGCGCTCCCTGCTGAGATGCGGCGGGTATTCCCGTCTGCGAGCTCCGAGCCCGCCATTTCCAGATGCAGATGAATCCTCGGGAGCGTGGCATCCAGGTTACCGGCGTTGGATTCGGCTAATGCCGGATAGCCGGAGGAGGGCAATTCGCCTGGCTCCGGGTTGGGAACAGCCCCCGGGGACGCGAGGCTCGTCGGGAGGAAGGCACCGGTGGCGGGCGCCTCTTGCCTCGAGCGGGCGACCAAGTGCATCCGCGTAACGCCGGACTATTGCCCCGGTGCGGTCGAAGGCTTTGAGGTGTTGTCCAGCACGAGCACCCAGTCGCCCTCGGACGGGGGGGTGAACTGCCGGGATCCCTTGTTTTCGAATGTCCCGCCCGCGTACGCGCTGCCGGAGCGCGGATCGAACCACCAGGCGTTGGATCGCCCGCTTGCCAGCGTCGACAGGTCCACCGTCATGGTTCGCGCGGAGGGCATATAGGCGATCATCGTGCTGCCGTCTCGGGTTGCCGCCGCCGCCAGATAGTCGTTTCCCCAGTACTCCCCTATGCCCGCCGTGACCACTCTGTGGTCCGAGTCAGGCACGAGATCGAACCAGGGTCGCGAGCGAAACAGTCGGCCCCAGTGCATCATTGCAACCGAGCCCGGCTCGTCCATGGCGGCCTGCCAGCCGGGACTGAACGACCAGATGGGCAGATTGCCCATCACATGGCCAAACTCGCCGCAGAGAACGGCCCAGTAGGCCTGGCGGCGGATCTGCACCTGCGAGGAGTTGTGCTCGCCCTCATAGACCGACTCGATCAGGAAGAGCGGCATCGCCGGTTTGCGCTCATAGTCCCAGCTCAGGCGCTGGTGGACGATTTCATAGGCGTAGGAGCTGCTGACCTGGAGCCACGACCCGGGATACTGCTCGACAGGGGAGGATTCCGAATGGCAATGGGCCGTCATCAGGTGGCGCCGGTCGGACTCCCGGATGCCGTACGCGACCATGTCGACATCCTCGCGCGCAGGCCCGGGATCGCGGTCGCCGCCCATGACCCAGATGATGTTGTCAACGTGCGCGTACCTCCTGCCTAGGAAGCGACCATACGCCAGGCACTTCTCCGGGCCGTTCGCCAACACCTCGTCATAGAATCCCTCGTCCAAGCCCGGATAGCCCAGGTACACGGGAGCGAGAAGCACCACCAGGCCGTTCTTCCCTGCCTCGCCGATGACCCAGTCCGCGTATTCGAAGTATTTTTCGTTCGTCACGCCGAGGTCGGACGGATCCGGGAAGGGCGCCTCTCCGTAGGCGTTTTTCGGCGCGCTCTTGGCAAACTTGTGCTCGATCAGGTTGACAAGGATCGCGTTGAAGCCCTTGGACCGACGGTTCTGCAGGTAGACCTTCACGTCCTCCTTTGTGGCGTTTGCGATCAGCGACCACGCAGCGTCACCCTGGAGCAGGAAGGGAGTTCCGTGAAGATCGGCGATGAAACGGTGATTCTCGCTAACCCGGAAGGGGACATCAGCATCACCGGTCTGCGCGCTGGCCCTTGCCGCAAGGATCGCCGTGCAGGCAAGCAACAAACGGCCGAGCGCCTCGGGGCAGGGCAGCGCTTCGGGCAGTCTCATCAAGGGATGACATTATCAGCTTCAGGCGGACAGTGCACGCGCGTTCACACGCCATCAGCCGATTCTCTGGATCGCAGCTACGCTGCGCCTTTGTTGGGTGTCCGCCAATTCTTGCGATCGATCGGCCCCCTGGGCCGATACCCAACATATGCGGTGACCCGCTTCACGACATGAGGTGGGACCACCTTGAAAAGGCGCTGGCAGTCGACTCAAGGGACCAGCGTCCGCGCGACATTCGGCTCAACTACAACCAAAAATGGCGAAATCCTCGATACGAACCTTGCGAGCTGTGTGGCGACGACCGGCAGCTAGGCATCGCAACCATCGTAGGCTGGAGAATTCGCAGTCAGACTGAATTGCTGACCACATAGGCGCCTTTTGATCGACTTTCAGCGTCAAGGCAGGCGCACGCGGTTTAGAGCCTTTGCAGAGGCTCCCCATCAAGCGGGCAGAACACTCAAATTCAGGGACCCCGCTCTTCGGGCTCCCCGCGAGCCGGGAGGGTAAATTTCCATCCTGGGCTCACCTCGATCTCCACCTCTTTCCCCGACCTGATATTTCCGCAATATTTGTCCCACGGGAAATACGGGCGCTGCGAATACTTCGGGAACAAGAGGAAATAAAGGGCGCCGCAGGCTATGAGCAGGACGGCCAGGCGGCCGGACCAGCCAGTGCAATCCACGGACACGAAGACAATCCAGAGAAACATCACCCTCGGAATGTAGAAATATCGATCCCCATTGATGATCATCCCCCAATTGCCCCACAAATCGGGACGGATCCTCTCCACCGCAGCACCGGTCGTTAGGAACAGAAAAAACAATATTGCTATCCGCCGTCGCCGATATTGATCGCCGATGGAGGCGAGCCAGACGACCGCCATCAAGCTGGCGAGGCCAGCGGCGAAGACAAGGTTCTCGCTTACTCGATCTACCCAGTCTTGGGATCCAAAAATGGCGAGTGGAATGCGGGTCGCTAAAACGACTGTCAGATTGTGAATCGCAAGAGGGCTGTGGGAAAACCCTTCCGTGGACGCGGGTGTATGGAAATAGACTTGGTATCCTTGAATCGAGGCAACGAAAGCAGCCAGCAATAGAATTATCCACGAGGCCCTTGTCGCCCGATTAACCGCACGGATGCAAAAGAATGGGAGGAGGAGAATACTGAATGGTCCCGTCAGGCCGGCGAACAAGATGACGGCGGCGTCGGCGATCCAATCCCAATGGTTATTCGGGTCGCTTGCGAACGACACTAGGAGTAATGCCAATGCCGTGATCCATTGGATGTTGGTAGGGTTGAGGAACACCTCGCCCGTATGTGGCACGGCAACGATCGCGAGCGCTAGAAGCGGCTTGTTTGGGAGATTAACCCGAGGCGAAAGCACGAACGCGACGACCCACAAGGTTAGTCCGAAGGATGAATAGACGTAGATGGACGGAATGTGCGAAGGATCGAATAAGCAAGCGGCCCACGCGATGGTTCGAGGAATCAAATGGAAATAGCCTGCATAGGGAGACAGGAAGGCCGCCGCACCATGGCGCTGGGCATCCAAGAAAAATACGAGCCCGTCCTCGGCCCACAACCTGGGTCGCAGAATCCAATCTGGATAGCGCAGGAAGAGCACGACTCCGGCAATGATCGTCCAAAGTCCGCGCTTTCCTGGTTGTTGAAGCCAATGGGGTCTCATAACCGAACCTAGCCGGCTGCAACGGTTTGTTGAATTTCGAGCGGAAAAGCAATGGCTGTGTCCACAACATGGCCATGGAAGAACCCACTATGCCTAAGTGGCTGGGAGCTCCGTCGCAGCCTTGAAACGGTGGACGCTCCTGGTGTCACTCCACCCCGACCGAGAAAGTACCCTGGTCGCTATTTTGGTTGCAGCGCAGCTTTGGTCTGCCAGCCGCACTACCGAGCCGATACTGAAAGCACGTTGCCATCCGGATCCTTGAACCACGCGACACGCGGCCTGCCAGGTTCGTCCCATATCCCCGCGGCGTCCTGTTTGATCCCGGGCCAGCGCTCGCAAATCACGCCGTGCGCTTTCAGTGCAGCGACGCTCTTCTCCAAATCGTCGACCTGCCAGCCAAGTATAGCGATTGGGCCCGGCTTGAAATCCGGCACTCTGACGATGCGGATGTGAATGCTGCCGCTCTCAAAGACCAATGCAAAATCATCCGTCGAAACGTGGTTTAACCCGAGCACACCGCCGTAGAACGCCTTTGCCCGCTCGAAGCTCTTTGTCGGGATGTAACTGAATATTTTCGCAGTTTCTAGCATGATAGACCCGTAGACCCAGACCCCATCAATGAAATGGTGGACGCTACTGGACTCGAACCAGTGACCCCGTGCGTGTGAAGCACGTGCTCTAACCAACTGAGCTAAGCGTCCCAAAGGGGAGCAAGCTTTGTGCCGCAGGGCGTTCTGCGAATCAAGGCTTTTGGGCCATTCCCGCCGCCCGTGATTTCAAGACTTGGACCGGCGGCGGCGAAGCGCGAGCGGTGCCGCCGCTAGGAGCCCGGCCCCCATCATCGTCCAGGTCGTGGGCTCGGGAACAGGAGTGAAATTGAGTTCAAGGCTGTTCCCCGACTCGCTGACGCTGAATGCTCCGCCGGCGGTTCCGTTGGCGAACCCGCTTGTGACCAGGTTGAACTGGTTCGCGCCAAATCCGGAGATGGCGCTCGTGGAGTTGGCGAAGGTCCATGAATAGGTGATCGTCGGATTGAAGTTGATTGCCGCCGCCGGATTGCCCGCGGCGTTCACGGAAACAATATTGAATGTCAGCGTGTTCGGGGCCGCCGTCAGGTCCAGGCCCCCGCCCGCGGTAATGAGGCTGTAGCCCGTGCCGGCCGCCCCGGTCGCATCATATATGTCGAAATGGATGGCGCCCCCGGTCGCGAGCGTGAGCGTGCTGCTGAATGTGAGGTTGCCGGGGCCGCCCCCTGGTGACGCGCTCGGCGACAGGACGACGGTGCCGTCGACAGTGACCGGTGAGCCAATCGTGCCGTTGCCGGAAATGACGTTAGCGGTGTTGGCCGTGACCAGCGGATTGTTGACCGTGATGCCATTCATCACATTGAGCCCAGCTCCTCCGTTGAGGGTCACGGTATTCCCAGAGGAGCCGAACGCGCTGTTGTTTCCCGCGATCACCGTGCCGCTGTTGATTGTGAACGGCCCGCTGAAGCCGTTGTTGCCTCCGGTGAGGGTCAGCGTGCCGTTGGTTCCGCCTTCATACACCAGCGACGCCTCGCCCGAGATTGATCCGGAGATCGTGATGAAATTGTTGTCGGAGTTGCCGATTTGGGCCGGACTGCCCGTAACATTGATGTCGTTCGCAAGGTTACGCGTGACACCGCTCCCGAGCGCTGAGAGGACCGTGTCGGAGTCGAGGGTTATGGTCCCCGTTCCTGCCGCGGAATCGTTCCCAAGGAGGAGCGTTCCCTCCCGCATGTCGACGCCGCCTGTGAACGTGTTGGCGTTCGTGAGAGCGAGCGTGCCGGGTGTGCACCACACGATGCTGCCGCTTCCCGCAACTTCCGAGATTTGGCCGGTAAGGGTGAGGTTGTTGCCCCCGCCGTCATCGTTGTCCAGTGCCTCGCCGCCGCTCAGCACGATCGGGTTCGCCAGGGTGACGTTGGCCCAGGGAGACAGCTCGGTCCCGGCGTCGAACGTGATCGTGCCGGTGCCCACGGCCGTGTTGCTGCCGACAAAGAGCTCGCCGTTCAAGACTGTCGTTCCCCCGCTGTAGGTGTTCGCCCCGGCCAGTCCCTGGCTCAGGTTTGAATCGAGGTTGGTGTTTATCACAAGCGCGCCGGGACCGGAGATGGCGCCCTGAAAGGGAGGAAGCGCGTTGTTTCCGGTGCCGATTGTCAGGGTTGCACCCGAAGCCAGGGCGATCGGGCCGCCGCCGCTCCCGTTTTCCAGGTCAGCGACCGTCTCGTTGAAGTTCACGGCCAGCGCCCCGCTGGAACTGATGGTCACCGAGCTATTGGGGGAGAAGGCGTTGGGAGCGGCGTCGGCAACGGTGCCGCTGGATATGGTGGTCGGCCCCGAATAGACGTTCGCGCCCGAAAGCGCGATTGTGCCCGCCCCCGAGAAATTGACGCTTCCTATGCCGGAAATGACGCCCGGGTAAGTCAGGTTGTCCGAGCTCGCGGGCGCAAATGTCAAAGTCCCCTCGTCCACGACGTTGCTGACGATCGACGCGCCGGGCGTGAATCCGTCGCCTATCGACAATCTCCCGCCCGTGCCCGGGATGGTTATTCCGCCTGTGAACGTGTTGGCGCCGTCGAGGATTGTCTCGCCGGTTCCCACAATCTCGAGGATGCCTGGGCCGGAGATGACACCGCTGAAGGTCGTCGTTGTGTTTGCCGCTCCCGTTATGAGCTCGCCGGATCCCAGGTTGATGAATGTGGTGGGATCGCCTTCGATGGACCCGACCGTGGCGTCGAAGCTGCCGAGGGAAAGGGTGCCGCCGGCGACGAACTGCACGGCGCTAAGTCCGTTACCGAGTGCCGTGTTCGAGCCCGCGGCGATGTCCCCGCCAACGATAAACGTGGGCCCGGAATAGCTGTTGTTGCCGGACAGCGTCACGGTTCCGGTCGCGAGCAACGACAAGCCTCCGCTTCCCGATATGTTGCTGGCCAGGGTCGTGGAATCGCTCCGGGCCAGTTCGATAATGCCGTTGTCGGTTATCGCGGCGGCGGCTACGCTTCCCGAGGTGTCCGAGTTTCCAACCTCGAGAATAGCCCCGCTGTTTATCGTGATTGGCCCGGTCCCGGTCGCCGAGCCCGCGGGGTTGTCGGCGATCAGGAAGCCGCTCGTGATCGTCGTGCCGCCCGAGTATGTGTTGGCTCCGGAAAGGGTGGTGATCGCGTTAACACCGGTCAGGATGAGGCCGCCGGTCCCGCTGATCGTCCCCGTGAACGGGGAAACCACGTTGCTGGCCGCCAGAGTCAGGTTCGCGGCCCCCAGGGAGATCGTTCCTCCCGAGGCCCCCCCGGTGATTGAGCCGACCGTGTTGTTGAATCCGTTCAGGTTGAGCGCGCCGTCGAATGTGAAGCTGATCTGGCTAAGGCCCGCCGCGCCGCCGAAGGCGCTCGTCGAGCCGGCCTCGAGCGTCCCCTGAAAGACGGTCGTCGTCCCCGAGTAGGTGTTCGTGCCCGAAAGCTCGGTGATGCCGGTGCCGTTCTGGGCTACGCCACCGGTGCCCGAGATGTTGTTCGCAACGACGTTGGGGGTAACGTCGGTCCGGAAGAACTGGAGGGCTCCGTTGTCGGTGATGGCGGAGCCCGGGCTGATGTACCCGTTCGTGTTTGCCTGTCCGAAGAGGAGCGCGGCTCCAGGGAGTATCGTGATCGGGCCGGTCCCCGTCGCCGACCCACCAGAGGGGTTGTTGGCGATGAGGGTGCCGGAGCTGATGGTGGTCCCGCCCGAATAGGTGTTGCCGTTTCCGGTGATGTTCAGCGAGAAGGAGCTCGAATTGAGCGAGCCCGTGTCGGAAATGAGGCCTTCAAAGGTGGTCGATGCACCCGTGTCGCCGAGCGTGAGCGTGGCGCCCCCGGTCAGCGCGATCGTGCTGTTGGTCGAGAAGCTTTGAACAGAGTCTATTGTATTGCTGAAGCCATTCAGGGCCAGCGTGCCGCTGCCGTTTATGATGAGCGTGTCGGCCGAATTCCCAAACGCGCTCGTCGAGCCCGCCTGGAGCGTGCCGGCGGTTATGGTCGTCGGGCCCGTGTAGGTGTTGATGCCGGATAGCGTGGTCGTTCCCGCGCCCGATTGGACCACGTTCAGGCCCCCCGAGAGCGTCCCCGAATACGTGTAGGCATTGGATCGATCAAAGCCCAGCGCGCCGGCCCCCGACACGTTGCTGACGATGCTGCCTGTCGCGGTGCCCCCGCCGATGTTGATGCCGCCCCCCGAATTGATGACCGTTGGGCCGGTGTAGGTGTTCGCACCCTTCAGCGTAAGCGTGGACGGTCCGTTCATCGTCAAGCCGCCGGGGCCGCCATTGTCGGCGATGACTCCCGAGTAGGTCGTGGTGAAGGCGCCCGTCAAGGTGAGGGTCATGCCGCTTGCTATCTTCACGAGCCCGTTGGCGCCGCCGTCGTTCAACCCCGCGACGGTCTCGTTGAAGTTCACGAGGACCGTGCCGCCGCCCGTACCGCCGGGGTACAGTACGCTGTTTGCGGAGAACGAGTTTGCCTCGCCGTCAGCCAGCGTCGCCCCGCCAAAAACCTCGGTCGACCCCGAGAACGTGTTTGAGCCGGCGCCCGGATTCAAGGTGACCGTGCCGGTGCCGCCGTTCAGCCAGAAATTCCCTGTGCCCGCGATCGGAACGTTGACCGCCACCGACGATGCGCCGCCGTAGAAAAACCCGCCTCCCGCCCCACCGATGGTGAGCGTCGCCCCGCCAGAGTTGTCCAGCACAAGGGGTCCGGCAGTGCCCGTGACCGTCAGCGTGTTGATGCTCCAGTTCGTATCAACGGTTGACGTGTACGATGAAGGGTTGGTGAAGACGATGACATCGGTGCCGTTGTTCGGCGGGGTGTTGCTCCAATTCCCGGATGTCGACCAATTGGTGTTCGCGCCGGCACCCAGCCAGACCGCCTGCGCGCCAAGCCTTCCTGCTCCCAATGCCGAGCCTAATAGGGCACATAAGATGAAGCGGGCTTTCATCGCCCACGACACTCTTGCAAATCGCTGGCGCTCACAAGGCATTTTTTGTGAATTTGGTAACAGGAATGAAAGGCGGCGCGGGACACGTCATCTATCCCCTTGTCAAACAATCGGGCCCGCATATCGGCCATGCCTTTGGGCGCGGTGCGGCGTGCCTGCGGGATTCGGCTTAGGCCTCGCCTTGATAGGCCTCGGCAAGAAGCACGATCGGATGCACAACCCGAGTTTGCATTCCGGCAACAGCCTCCTTCCCTGAAATCCCCTGCTGGATCTGCAGCTGGCATCCCGGGTTTGCCGTCGCGACAACCGTGGCTCCGGTCGAGCGGATTTGACCGGCCTTCCGTTCGCGCAGCCAGGCCGACGTCCGGGGCTGCGTGAGCGAATACACGCCCGCGCTTCCGCAGCACATCGTCGCCTCGGGGCATTCCCGAAGCTCGACCCCCGGTATAGAGCGGAGGATCTCGCGCGGCTGTGACGTTATTCTCTGCCCGTGGCAGAGGTGGCAGGCCTCGTGGTAGGTGACGGCAACGGCCTTAGGGCCCGTGGCGGGCGGGCGGGGCGGCCTCAATCCGATTGCGACCAGCCACTCCGAGATATCGCGGACCTTGGCCGACCAGGCGGCGGCCCGTGCGGCGTACCCGGGATCACCGGCGAGCAGGTGAGCGTAGCGCTTCAGGTGGGAGCCGCAACCCGCCGAGTTCGAGATGATGGCGTCGAACCGCCCGGGATCAATCGAGTCGATCTGGCGCCTGGCGAGCTCCCTCGCGGTCCCGAAGTCGCCGTTGTGGACGTGCAGCGAGCCGCAGCAGGACTGCGAGCGGGGGGTCTCGACCTCGCAGCCGTTCGCGAGGAGCACGTCGACCGTCGCCCGGTTGACGTCAGAGAAGGCGATGTCCTGGATGCACCCGGTCAGGACCGCGACCCGGTGGCGCGCCTCGCCCCGGGGCCTCTCAAGGGGCGCGATCAGGGCGTCGGAGAACTTCCGGCGGATCGGGAGCACCTGGCGCTCAAGCTCGCCGACGCGCCTGGGCAGGAGCGAAAGGACGCCGGAGCGGCGAAGCAGCCCGCGAATGCCGCTCGCCTCATAGAGCCCGAGGAGCCTGCCGGCGAAACGGAGCGCCCGCGGCCGCAGGAGCAGGAAGCGAAGCGTGAGGAGGCGGACGAGCGAGCGAAAGGGGCCCGCTGAAACACCGCTTCGCTCGGCCTCGGCCCGGCCGGCCTCGAAGAGCGTTCCATAATCCACGCCGGCCGGGCACGCGGTCGTGCAGGCGAGGCATCCGAGGCAGTACGCCATCTCATCGGCGAACCCCCGCGTCGTCCCGAGCTCGCCGTCCGCGATCGCGCGCATGAGGGATATCCGGCCCCTGGGCGAGTTGCGCTCGTTTCGGGTCTCGAGGTAGGTGGGGCAGGCGGGAAGGCACAGGCCGCAGTGCATGCACTGCTGCAGCACCGAGTAGTCCATGGACCTGAGGAGGCTCGTCGCCGCTTTCATGGGTCGAAGATCTTCCCGGGGTTCAGGAGGTTCTCCGGGTCAAGCGCGCGCTTTACCCGCTTCAGGAGGCCGTAGCTCGCGTCGCCGAACTGCTCCCGCAGGAACGCCTTCTTGGCCAGGCCCACTCCATGCTCGCCGGTGATGGTGCCGCCAAGGGCCAGCGCGTGCGCGAAGATCTCCTTCATCGCCAGTTCGACCCGGCGCATCTCGTCCGCGTCCCGCTCGTCCGTCAGGAACGTAGGGTGGAGGTTTCCGTCGCCGAAGTGACCGAAGGTCGCGATCTTGAGCTGGTGCCTCGCCCCGGTCTCCTGGATGAACCGGATCATGCTGGCCAGCTCGCTGCGGGGCACCGTCGCGTCCTCGAGGATCGTGGTCGGCCTCATGCGGGCGAGGGCACTGAACGCGCTGCGCCGTGCGGTGGCGAGGCGCGCGGCCTCGGCTGCGTCGGCCGCCAGCCGCACGGACGTCGCGCCATGGCTCCCGCAGAGGCTGCGGATGCGCGCGGCCTCGTCAGCCACTGCGGCAGGATGCCCGTCCGACTCGATGAGGAGGAGGGCGCCGGCGTCCAGTGGAAGGCCGACATGCGCGAATTCCTCCACACAGCGGATCGTCCTTGAGTCGAGGAACTCGAGCGTGCAGGGGATGATGCCGGCGGCGATGACGGCCGAGACGGCCTCGGCCGCGGCGTCCATGCGGGAGAAGGTGGCAAGGAGCGTCTGGCGGGCCGCGGGCCTCGGCAGGAGCCTCAGGAGGACCTCGGTCACCACGCCCAGCGTCCCCTCGCTGCCGATGAAGAGATCCTTCAGGCTGTAGCCCGCGACGTCCTTGACGCACTTGTTGCCGAGGAGGCAGACCTCGCCGTCCGCGAGCACGACCTCGAGCCCCATCACGTAGTCGCGCGTCACGCCGTACTTGAGGCCTCGCAGGCCACCCGAGTTTTCTGCGACGTTGCCCCCGATCGTCGACACCTTCATCGAGCCGGGATCGGGCGGATAGAAGAGCCCCGCGGCGTCGGCCGCATCGAAGATCGCCTGGGTCAGGACGCCGGCCTGCGCGCGCATCGTGAAATTCCGGGTGTCGAGCTCGACGATTCTGTCCATCCTGACCAGGCAGAGGACGATGCAGCCCTCGACGGGGACGCTTCCGCCGCTCAGGCCCGTCCCGCTGCCGCGCGCCACGACGGGGACCCTGAGGCTGCGGGCCAGCCTGAGGATGGCCGACACCTCCGATGCGGTCTCCGGGAATACGACCGTCCGCGGCGCCTGCCTGAGGACGGCCGTGGCGTCGAACGAGTAGGGTATCAGGTCCTCCCGCTCCACCAGGACGCGGTCCCGCCCCAGCAGCTTGACGAGGTCGTCAATCATGGGAGTCGCAGGGGGGGCGCGCGGGGATGGCCTTCATGGGGGAAGAAATTTGGGCTCCGGCGAGGGTGCCCGCTTTTTTCCCGGGAGTGAACCAAAACCTGCGGGAGGTCCGGCGCCGGCCTCTGCCCGCGCCCCTTGGGGGCCCTGTGCCAATAATGACCCCTGCAGCGAAACAAGTGTGCCGAAATGGCTGTCAAAGACGCTGCCCGGTTGCCAGCACTCCTCGGCGGGCGGTCCGCGCCTCCTTGGCGCGTCCCATGCAAAAGGGGGCGCAAATGGACTCCAATAACCTCACGCATATGTCGCGCCAGGCCGTCACTGACGCCCAGGCCGTCGCGCGCCGCCTCAATAACAACGAGGTCGACACGTGGCACCTGCTGTCGGCGCTGCTGGGCCAGGAGAACGGGATCATACCGGGACTCATCGACAAGATGGGTCTCTCCGCGAGCGCCCTGCAGCTTGCCGTTGAACGCGAGCTCGAGCGGATCCCGAAGGTGACCGGAAGCGTGGACACGTCCAAGATCTACGTTACCCAGGCAGTGAACGACGTCCTCACCAGGGCCGAGAAGGAGGCGAAATCCCTCAAGGACGAGTTTGTGAGCGTCGAGCACCTGTTCCTGGCCCTGATCGACCTGGGCAGGCCCGAGGCCATGAAGAAGCTCTTCAGGAGCTTCGGGCTCGACCGGGCCAAGGTGATGGGCGCCATGAAGGAGGTCCGCGGCAACCAGCGGGTGACGACCGACAATCCGGAGGCGACCTACCAGGCCCTTGAGAAATACGGCGTCGACCTAGTCGACCGGGCGAAGAAGGGGAAGCTCGACCCGGTCATCGGCCGCGACGACGAGATCCGCCGCACGATCCGGATACTCTCGCGCAAGACCAAGAACAACCCGGTCCTGATCGGCGAGCCCGGCGTCGGCAAGACGGCGATCGTCGAGGGACTGGCCCAGCGGATCCTGCGCGGGGACGTCCCCGAGGGCCTCAAGGATGCGACGATCTTCGCCCTCGACATGGGGGCGCTTGTCGCCGGAGCCAAGTACCGCGGGGAGTTTGAGGAGCGCCTCAAGGCCGTCCTGAACGAGGTCAAGCAGTCAGATGGCCGGGTCATACTCTTCATCGACGAGCTCCACCTGATTGTCGGCGCCGGCAAGGTCGACGGCGCGATGGACGCCGGCAACCTGCTGAAGCCGATGCTGGCGCGCGGCGAGCTGCACTGCATCGGGGCCACGACCCTCGACGAGTACCGCAAGCACATCGAGAAGGACGCGGCGCTCGAGCGCCGCTTCCAGCCGATCGTCGTCGAGCAGCCGAGCGTCGAGGACGCGATATCGATCCTGCGCGGGCTGAAGGAGCGCTTTGAGCTGCACCACGGAGTCCGCATCCAGGACAATGCGCTCGTGAACGCGGTCGTCCTGTCGAACCGCTACATCTCCGACCGGTTCCTTCCGGACAAGGCGATCGACCTGGTGGACGAGGCGTGCGCGATGATACGCACGGAGATGGATTCCATGCCGCAGGAGCTGGACGAGCTCACGCGGCGGTCCCTGCAGCTGGAGATCGAGGAGACGGCGCTCTCCAAGGAGAAGGACGACGCCAGCGGGGTCAGGCTCGCCGTGCTGCGCAAGGAGCTCGCCGGGGTCCGCGAGAAGGCGAAGGGGCTCAAGCTGCAATGGGACAAGGAGAAGGCATCGATCGACCGCGTGCGAAAGCTGCGCGAGGAGCTTGAGGCCACGCGCCTCGATATGGACAAGGCCGAGCGCGCCTACGACCTGAACAAGGTGGCCGAGCTGCGCCACGGGAGGATCCCGCAGCTCGAGGCCGAGCTCAAGAAGCTCGAGAAGGCCGGAAGGACGACGACGCTCTTCAAGGAGGAGGTTTCCGGCGAGGAGATCGCCGAGATAGTCGCCAAGTGGACGGGCGTGCCCGTCACGAGGCTCATCGAGGGTGACAAGCAGAAGCTCATGAGGCTCGAGGAGACCCTCCACAAGCGTGTCATAGGCCAGGACGAGGCGGTGACCCTGGTCACGGAGGCGATCCTTCGCGCGCGCAGCGGGATCAAGGATCCCCGCAGGCCGGTCGGCAGCTTCCTCTTCCTCGGTCCGACGGGCGTAGGGAAGACGGAGCTCGCGAAGGCGCTCGCCGAGACGCTCTTCGACACGGAATCGGCGATGGTCAGGATCGACATGTCCGAGTACATGGAGAAGCACGCGGTCTCGAGGCTCATCGGGGCGCCGCCGGGATACGTGGGCTACGACGAGGGCGGGCAGCTGACGGAGGCAATCCGCCGAAAGCCCTACGCCGTGGTCCTCTTCGACGAGATCGAGAAGGCGCATCCGGATGTGTTCAACGTGCTGCTGCAGGTGCTCGACGACGGCCGGATCACCGACGCGCAGGGCCGCACCGTGGACTTCAAGAACACGATCGTAATCATGACTTCCAACATAGGGTCGCGTTTCCTCCTCGAGGGCGTCACGGGCGACACGATCCCCGAGGGCGTTCGGGAGAGCGTCATGGCGGAGCTCCGGACCTCCTTCAGTCCCGAGTTCCTGAACCGCATCGACGAGACCATCCTTTTCAAGCCGCTCACCCTGGAGGAGATCGGCTCCATCGTGGACCTGCTGCTCGTGGACCTTAACCGCCGGCTCGCGGACCGCCGCGTGACCGTGGCGCTCGACAGGAAGGCGCGCGAATGGGCGGCCGAGAAGGGCTACGACCCGGTGTTCGGCGCGCGACCCCTCAAGCGCTACCTCCAGCGCCAGATCGAGACGCGGCTGGCGCGCGGCCTCATCTCGGGCGAGATCGCCGAGGGCTCCACCGTGACGTTCTCCGTCAAGAACGGGGAATGGGTGGTCAGCTGAGGGCGGGAGGCCGCTGTTGACAGGGGCACCGGGCAGGAGCCCTAATCGGCGCTGCGCAAGCGGGCGGCCGAGGCCCGGCGCAACCCCGTCCGAGGCCAGGAGCAACCCCATGAATTCACGAACGAGATCGCCCGGAACCGCGCTTGCGTTTCTACTTCTTGCAATGAGCCTTCGCGCTTCAGCGCCTTCGGACTACCAGGTGCGGATCGACTCCGGGATCGTCGAGGGGATGGCCGGGCCGAGGCCCGGCGTCCGCGTCTTCGAGGGGATCCCCTTTGCCACCCCCCCGGTGGGCGAGCTGCGCTGGAGGGCGCCGAAGCCCGTGGCGCCGTGGGACGGCGTGCGCCAGGCGACCGAGTTCGGGCCGAGGGCGATGCAGTGGCCGAAATACTCGGACATGATCTTCCGCGACAAGGGCCCGAGCGAGGATTGCCTTTATCTCAACGTCTGGACGCCGGCGCGTGCTCCCGGCGAGCGGCTGCCGGTCATGGTCTGGATCTACGGAGGCGGCCTCGAGGCGGGATCGTCGTCCGAGCCGCGCCAGGACGGCGGGGACCTGACGAGGAAGGGCGTCGTCGTCGTCAGCATGAACTACAGGCTGGGCGTCTTCGGGTTCCTGTCGCACCCGGAGCTCAGCAAGGAGACGCCCTACGGCGGCTCGGGCAACTACGGCCTCATGGACCAGATCGCGGCGCTGCAGTGGGTGCAGAGGAACATCGCGGCCTTTGGCGGCGACCCGGGGAACGTCACCATCTTCGGCGAGTCGGCCGGCTCCTATTCCGTATGCGCCCTCGTCGCGTCGCCTCGGGCGCGCGGCCTCTTCCACAAGGCGATCGGCGAGAGCGGTGCCATCCTCAGCCTGAAACGCAAGCAGGCGGAGATCCGAAGCTTTGCCGCCGCCGAGCGCAAGGGCCTGGCCTTTGCCGACTCGCTCGGCGCCAAGTCGGCCGCCGAGCTGCGGGCCATCCCCGCCGACAAGCTCCTCGCGGCCTCGGCCGCCTACAAGGACTACGACCCGACCATCGCCGTCGACGGGTATATCATCCCGAAGGACCCGACCGAGATCTTCTCCGCCGGTGAGCAGAACCACGTGCCGCTCCTTGCGGGATGGAACGCCGACGAAGACAGGGCGAACAAGACGTTTGGCAGCCTGCGTCCGACGGCGAGGACCTTCGCCGCCCAGGTCCGCGCCAAATACGGGGAGGCGGCGGGCGACGTTCTCAGGCTCTATCCGGCCCGGAGCGACGAGGAGGCCGTCCGGTCCGCCGGCGACCTCTCCGGGGACGATTTCATCGTGGACTCGGTCTGGAAGTGGATCGAGATGCAGCTGGAGACGGGCGGCGCCCCCGTCTACCGGTACCAGTTTGACCGCGTGGTGCCAATTGCCCCGGGAACCGTCATCAACGGCGCCCCCGCGACCGCGGCCGACGTCGGCGCCACCCATGCGAGCGAGATCGTCTACGTATTCGGCGCGCTCGCCTCGAAGAAGGACGTCGTGTCGCTGCCGGAGGACTGGAAGCTCTCCGACACGATCGAGACCTACTGGACGAATTTCGCCAGGACGGGAAATCCGAACGGCGCGGGCGTCCCCTTCTGGCCGAGGTACGGGAGCGAGGGCGGCTACCCGGTCATGCACCTGGACGTCAACGTCGCTCCCGCACCGGAGCGCCGCCGCGACCGCTACGAATTCTGGGACTCTGAGCCCGCGAAACCCCTTCCGTGAGGCCCCCGGGCGGTCAAGCCGCCTGCCTGAGGATCCTCTCGACGACCTCGGGGGTTATGTCGCCGCGCTCCCCGATCTTCACGAGTCCGCGCGCCTTCAGCCGGCCGGCGATCTCCGCGGCCACGTCCGCCTTAACGTCGTAGTCGCCAAGGCGGGTCCGAAGCCCGAGTGACTCGTAGAAGGCCCGGGTCCTGTCAATGGCCGCTTCGATGCGCGCGCCCTCGGAGCCCTCGCGGATCCCCCAGACGCGCTCGGCGTACTGGATCAGCTTTGCGCCCTTCGCGGCGCGCTGGACGTTGAGGAGGCTCGGGAGCACGACGGCCAGGGTCCGGGCGTGGTCGATCCCGTGGAGCGCGGTCAGCTCGTGACCGATCATGTGGCTGGCCCAGTCCTGGGGCACGCCCGCGCCAATGGCGCCATTCAGGGCCCACGTGGCGGCCCAGACGACGTTGGCCCGGGCGTCGTAGTCCGACGGGTTTTGGACCGACCTCGGTCCCTCCTCGGCCAGCACGTGCATCACCGACTCGGCGAAGCGGTCCTGGATGGCGGCGTGCGCGGGGTAGGTGAGGTATTGCTCGATGACATGGGTGAAGGCGTCGGCGATCCCGTTCGAGATCTGGCGCTCGGGAAGCGAGAAGGTCGTCTCGGGATCGAGGATCGAGAACCTTGGGAAGACGAGGGGGTGGATGAACGCGAGCTTCTCCCGGATGCTGCGGCGGCTGATGACCGACGCCCCGTTGGCCTCCGAGCCCGTGCCCGGGAGCGTCAGGACGTCCCCGATGGGCAGCGCCGACTGGAGATTCGATCCCCGCGTCACGAGGATATCCCAGGGGTCGCCGGCATAGGGCACCGCGGCGGCGACAAACTTGGCTCCGTCAACCACGGAGCCTCCGCCGACGGCCAGGATCCAGTCGACCCTCTCGCGGCGGACGACCTCGACCGCCCCCATGAGGGTGTCGAAGTCGGGGTTGGCCTCGACGCCGAAGAACTCGAAGACGGTCCTGCCGCCGAGCGCCCGAAGCACCTGGGCGTGGACGCCGTTCCGTCGGATGCTGCCCCCGCCGGCCAGCAGCAGGACCCGGGACGCGGCCGGCAGCTCCTTGTCGATAGCGGCTATCTGGCCGCGCCCGAAGTGGATCCTTGTTGGGTTGAAATATGTGAAGTTTTCCATGGCGGATGGGGAAAATCTGCGAAAAATGTGGAAAAGAGCAACCGCCCCTTTGCCCCCCGAGCCCATACGCTACTTTGACCGCTACGACCGGAAGACGAAGACTGAGAAGGTCTTCGGCGAGCGGTGGCTGCGGCTGGCCTATGACAATCCTGTCGGGCGGCTTGCCGTCTGGCTCCTTGTCCGGCGTCGGCTCTTTTCCTGGTACTACGGGCGCAGGATGAACAGGCGCGGCAGCGACATGCTGATCTTCAAGTTCGTCGAGGACTACGGCATCGATGTCGCCGAATTCGCGAAGTCGCCCTTCGACTTCCAGACGTTCAACGAGTTCTTCCACCGCGCGCTCCGGCCCGAGTGCAGGCCGATCGCGCAGGGTGCCAAGATAGCGGTGCTTCCCGCGGATGGGCGCCACCTCGCATTCCCCGACGTCGACCGGGCGGATGGGTTTTATGTGAAGGGATCGAAGTTCACCCTGGAGGAGCTCCTGGGCGACGCCGATCTGGCCGCCCAGTTCGCGGGGGGCTCCCTCCTCATCTCGCGGCTCTGCCCGAGCGATTACCACCGCTTCCATTTTCCCGTGTCCGGGATACCGTCCGAGCCCCGGCTCGTCAGGGGCTGCCTCTATTCGGTCAGCCCTATCGCGCTCCGCCGCAACATCGGCTACCTTGTCAGAAACAAGCGCTTCGTGACGCTCGTCGATGCGCCCGATTTCGGGCGCGTGGCCATCGTGGAGGTGGGAGCCACCAATGTCGGGAGCATCGTCCAGAGCTACGTTCCCGGCCGGCCGGTCGTCAAAGGGGAGGAGAAGGGCATGTTCGCCTTCGGCGGCTCCTGCGTCATGACGCTGTTTGCAAACAGCCGGATCATGTTTGACGCGGATATGGCCCGGCAAAGCGCGGATTGCGTCGAGACCTACGCGCGCATGGGCGACCGGCTGGGAATTGCGGTCAGGTGAATCCCGTCCGGGACGGCCGGCGTACCGCCTGACCGTGGAGCGGGGGCCTGGCCTCAGCTGCCTATCTTGTCGTAGTCGGCCTTAACCCGCTGCCAGGCGTCGGCGACCTTTGCCTTCGCGTCGGCCCAGGTGTCGGCGGTCGCGTTGCCCAGGTCCGTGAGCCGCGCCTTGAGGTCGGCGCTCGCTGAATCGTATTCCTTGATGGCCGCGTCGCGGTCCTTGGCCGCGGCATCCGGCAGGGTTGACGCCTTGGCCTTCATGTCGGCAACCCTTGCATCCAGGCTGGCCGACATGCGGCTGATGCCGGCGGAGAAATCGGAGCGCCGGTCAAACGTGAAGTCCTTGATGTTGTCCCAGGTGTCGACTGCCGTTGTCTTCACGTCGGCGGCGATGTCGGTTGCCGTGTTCTTGACGTCCTGCGTCACGGACTGGCCTGAGGGGTTGGCCGACTTTGAGCAGCCCCAGGACCCAAGGAGGGCGACGGGTGCGACGGATGCGATTGCGAGCAGCAACGAGCGGTGGGTTTTCATGGAGGGATGTGCGGCAGGATAGCCAAAGAGGAGCGGAGGCGGAATGGGGTGTTCACCGAACAGGGAGCGACAGCGGGGTCCCCTCGCTTCGCAGGATTGATCCGAAATCCTTGGGGCGGTTCCCGACAATCGGAAGGACGCCGGGCATTTGAACCGGCCGAATCCCTTGCGGAAGAGAGGGAATGGTCGTGCGCCGATTGGACTGCGTTCGGGGGCTGCCCCAGGCGAGGGTGCATGCCGGTTGGCGGGCCCAATCCCAAGGGGCGACATTCGGTTATCTAATAGGCGAAGAGCATGTTAGGATCTAATAGCCAGGCCGAATCACGAAATCCTGCTTGAGGAATACCGGGTGGATTTTATGAGAACCATTGGATAAGCGCCGCTTCTGGAACAATGAACATTAGTTTCCGCTTGGAGAAGAGAGCATGCCTGTGTCGCCCGAGATCCTTCCCGGCACGCGGCGCCATCGCTCCGGTGCTGTTGGTCATCGCATCGTCCCTTTACTTGATCGGCGCGGCCGCCGCCCGGGCCAACACTGCGATCACAGTCGAAGGCCCGGTGACCTACCAGATCTCGGGCTCCAACGTCACGCTGACTGTCCCGCTGATCGACAACGCGACATCGGGAACCACGGGGACCCTGAGGCTGGAACTATGGGCATTCGCGGCGCCCTACAACGGGCAGGCCGAGACGGGCTACATCTTGGGTACCTACCAACTGGGAACCCTTTCTCCCAACACCGAATTCGTGAACGTCTCAGAGACCATGACCTATACTCCGCCGCCCAACGGAAGCTGGGATGTCACGTTATTTGTCTCCGAGTACACGGCGGCCAGCGGCGACAACGGCTACTCCCCCGACGCCTATTTCAATTTTTCAACGCCGCTGCAGGTGGGGGTGGTTACAACCGCACCCTCCATTGCAACGCAGCCGAGCAACGTTACGGTGCAGGCCGGCGGCAGCGCAACATTCACCGTCGCGGCTTCGGGGTCGGCGCCTCTCTCCTACCAGTGGGATTTCAACGGTTCGCCGATCTCGGGCGCCACGGCGGCGGCATACACCATAAGCTCCGCGCAAAGCTCGAATGCCGGCTCCTACACGTGCACCGTGACAAACAGCGCGGGAAGCGTCACGTCGAGCCCGGCGACATTGACGGTCGGTGCCGCACCCTCGTCCACGAGCCGCCTGATCAATCTTTCCGTCCGGACGAATGCGGGTTCCGGCTCCCAGACGCTCATAGCCGGCTTTGTCATAGGGGGATCGGGCTCAAAGTCGGTGCTGCTCCGCGGGGACGGCCCGTCGTTGCTGCAGTTTGGCGTCACTGGGGAGCTCCCCGACCCCCAGCTGAGCCTGTTCAACTCCTCGAGCACGGAGATAGCATCCAACTCGAAGTGGGGCGGGTCGGCGGCGCTGAGCAACCTATTCAACGAGGTGGGTGCGTTCGCGCTTCCCGTCGGCTCCAATGACGCCGCCCTGTACGAGACTCTCCCGGCCGGCGCCTACACGGCACAGGTCTCGTCCACGAGCGGCGACACCGGCGTCGTGCTGATCGAGGTGTACGATGCCGACACGGGCACGCCTGCTTCGCGCTTCGTCAACCTTTCGGCGCGCAGCGAGGTCGGAACGGGGGCGCAGAACCTGATCGCCGGATTTGTCATCGGGGGCAGCGGCACCGAAACCGTGCTGGTGAGGGCCGACGGGCCGGCGCTGGCCGCATTTGGGGTGAGCGGAGTCCTGGCGGTCCCGCAGCTGACATTGTACGATTCCGGCGGCGACGCCATCGCCACCGACACCGGCTGGGGCAATGCCACGGTGCGCGGGACATCGAGCGTCCAGTCGAGCGTCTCGCTCGCAACCGCAGCCACCTTCTCCGAGGTCGGCGCCTTCGCGCTTCCCGCGAACTCCGCCGACTGCGCCTTCGTGGCGACCCTGCCCGCGGGTGCGTACACGGCGAACGTGAGCGGCGTCAACAGCACGACCGGCGTCGCCCTCGTTGAAATCTACGAGATCAAGTCCGCCGGCGGCGGAGGGAACTCCGCGCCCGTGTTCACCTCGGAGCCCTCCGGCCAGACCATCACATCGGGCGGAAGCTACACATTCGAAGTTTCAGTCTCCGCCTCGGCAACCTTGCAGTGGTACTTGAACGGCGTCGCAATCCCCGGGGCGACCGGCGCCTCCTTCACGGCAACCCAGGCCGGAACCTATACCGTCGTTGCGACGAATGCCTATGGATCCACAACGAGCAGCCCCGCTTCGATTACCGTGGGCAGCGGCGGGGGGGGCGGCAGCCTGACCGGGACCTGGACGGGAACCTGGACGGAGGACAACGCAGGCGGAAACTTCTGTTCCTTTCAGATCTGGAACATAACCTTCACAATGACTCAGACCGGCAGCGCGGTGACAGGCCAGTTTAACATGGTGGTCGCGAGCACGTCCGCGGACGGCGACTCGGGCGACCTCTGCCCGAATTCGGACGGGCAGGTCGATCCGAACAACCTTGTCCAGGGCAAGCCTGGCGAGCTTGTCCAGGGAACGCTGTCCGGCTCGTCATTCACCATCTTCACCGACACGGGAATACAGTTTTCAGGGACCCTGACCGGCACCACAATTTCGGGAACCGGCGACGCGGGTTCGGGCTCCGGTTTCTCGGTGGGAAATTTCACGCTCACAAAGCAGTGACGCCAGGCGGTCTTTTCTTCATGGAGTCGTCGCCAAGATGAGACCCCTCTGGAAGCTGGGAGCCGGATTTGTGCTGGCTGGTCTGTGCGCAAGCGCGCACGCCGGCGCTTTGGTCTGGGACCAGCAGAAGGTGGGCCTGGTGATCCAGCCTGAGCAGGGGCAGGCGGTTGCCGAATTCGGATTCCGAAACGGCGGTTCCCTTCCGGTCACCATTGTCTCGGCGGAACCGAGCTGCGGCTGCATCACGCCGTCACTCTCGAAGGCGGTCTATGCCCCGGGCGAGAGCGGAAAGCTCAAGGTCCTGTTCAAGGTGGGCAATCGCACGGGTTTGCAGGAAAAGACGATTGATGTGACGACTGACGAACGCGGTGCGGTGCCAACCAGGCTGGTGCTCGCCGCAGAGATCCTGCAATTCCTTTCAGTCGAGCCGCGCCTCCTCACGTGGGCTGTCGGCGGGGACGCATCGGAATTGACGATAACCTGCGTCGGCCAGACTGAGCACGTCGTCCGGGTGACAGGCGTGAAATGCAGCCTGCCCGGAATTACAGTAAAGATTGACGCCTTGGAACCGGGGAGGAGGTATGCGGTGCGGCTGCGGTCCGCGACGCATGATGACCATGACACCGCGCTGATCGAGGTGAATGCCGAGATTGAAGGCGTGGGGCCAAGGCAATACCGCGCCTACGCCTACTACAGGTGACCATACAGCCCGAGTGCGGATGCGACGCGGGCCCGTTCCCTCCGGGACGGCGGCCGCAGATGCGTGCATATCCGCATGGGCTGGATCCCCGGCGGCCGCGAGGGTCAGCCGTGCGAGAATGGGCGGGATAGGGGCTGGATGTCGGAAATTGCGCGAGCGGGAAACGCAGGACGGGGTCCACGCCATTGGATGACGAGCGGGAGAGAAGGGCATGCGAGTGCAGACCCGGGCGATTGGTCAAGGGTGTCGTCCGGCCTTTAGCTTGCCCATAGGCAGACGCTACGGAATGGCAGCTGGCTCGGATGGGCCCTGACGGGTTTCAGGAGGCTGGGTTCGCCTTTGTCACCCTGTCATACGCCGCCTTCGTGCTCTTCCAGGATTCCGCAGCCTTCGACTTCGCATCGGCCCAGGTGTCGGCGGTGGCACTGTCGAGATTGGCTCGCCTCACTTTAAGGTCTGCCCGGGCTTCGTCATACTCGGTGATCGCCTTGCTGCGGACGCTCGAGACCGTGTCTGGCACTCCGGAGACATTTGCCCTGAATGCCGCGGTCTTGTCGTCCATGTCCCTTGACATGCGGTCCAAGCCGGCCGAGAAGTCGGCCCGGCGATCAAAGGCGAAATCCTTGATTCGATCCCAGGCGTCGGAGCTGGCGACGGTGACAGTGGAGTCCGAGACCGTTATGGTGGCGACGGAGCCGTCCGCCCTCGTGGACTCCACGACCGTCGTGCTGTCGGCGCTCTTTGAGCAGCCAAGGGAAAGGGAAATAAGGGCCGAGCCGATGGCTGCCGCTATCAGGGGAAGGGGGCCTCGAGTATTCATTGCGCAAGGATGAGCAATTTGGCGCCCGGGCGCCATGGGGTCTAGACCTGAGCCGTCCGGCGTCGCAACAACGGGATTGCCGCGCCACAGTTGATCGGCAAGCCTCGCGCCCGGTTCCCTCCTGTCTGCTCGGGTGGTGGAATTGGCATACACGACGGTCTTAGAAGCCGTTGCCGAAAGGCGTGCAGGTTCAAGTCCTGTCCCGAGCACCAAATCGTATATGTGCGGGATCCAAGCTTGGCGTTGCCGTGGTCACCGGCATCCGGCTATCCGGGGGCCCTGCGGCAGGGGATCCGGGGAACTACGGGAGGGGGTTGCGAAGGCTCTGATCGGATGAAAGCTGGGGTTCGGATCGACCCCAGAATATGTTCGCGAGAGCCAGTCCGTCGAATATGCCCGGCGTTTCGGGCGGGCTTGCGGACTGATTCTGGAGATCCTCCTACTTCGCGAACCTGCAGCGGAGCGCGGCCAAGCCAGCGAGTGCGCCGCCAATCAGGGCGAGGGTTGAGCCGGAGTCGGGAACCGCGCTGCCATTGTCCGGTGTGATTATGACTTCGCCGTTACCAGATTGGACTCCGGCGAGTTCTGTAATCGCAACGTCGCTGACATCGATATAGGAACCGCCCCCTCCTCCGCCATAGCCACGGGCGCCGCCGCCACCGCCACTGTATCCCCCTCCGCCCCCACCGCCTGTTCCGCCGCCACCGCCGCCGCCACCATAGAAGTATTGTGCGCCATTGCCGAATCCCCCTCCGCCGCTGAACAATCCGTCTCCCCCCGCTCCACCTCCGTTGACGCCTTCGCTTCCGGAGTAGCCCCCGCCGGCACCGAAGAAGCCAGCGCCGCCGCCGCCGCTAAAATAAACGCCGCCACCGCCGTAGCCCCCGGTTCCGCCTGATCCCCCATCACCTCCACCCGTTCCATCCGTTCCGATGTTTCCGTTGCCGCCATTGCCGCCATTGCCGCCTCCGCCGCCTCCGCCCCCTGCGACTACCAGCGGATTGCTCCCATCGACAACAAAGCTGCCTCCTCCTCCCCCGCCAGAGTCCCCGGTGATTCCGGCGCCGCCAACAAGAATGGTCAGGGTAGTGGATCCATCGAAGGTGAACTCGCCCCCAATCTGCGCTCCAAGGCCGGTACCGCCGTAGTCTCCGTTGCCACCCTGTGCTCCATAGGCCGTAATGTCATAGGTGCCTGCACCGAGTGTCACGGTCGTTTCAGTTCCAGTGAAATCGAAGGTTTGGCCCGAAGCTGTCCGTGGCATTTGCAATGCAAGAAGAGAGGCGAACAAAGGTAGGGAAACAAAGCGGGTGATTGCATTCATGTCGTGTCCATCTCCCGCAATTGTTATACCACCCGATTCATTTGTTACGTAACAGGATGCCATGTAATATGAAGAGATTATCGCATCATTTTACGTAGTATGATTTTGAATAACAAAACGTAAGGCATCCCGACGAACTGTGGACGATTCTTTCACTTTGCGGCTTTGGGCATCCGTAGGAGTCGCAGCTCAAAGACCTCGGCGCTCAACCCGAGGCCAGGCCCGGTTTACGTACCGCCCGCCAACAACACAGCCAGGTCCAGAATCGCCTTCCCTCGCGAATTCCGGCCCGCTTCAGGGGACCGCGTAGACCTCGATCAGGGCTTCGCCCGCACCATAGCCATCCCCGTTGATTTCCGCCGTGTAGCTCCCCGGGGGCAGCGTTATGATAAGCGCAGAGTCATAACTGTTCGGGTCGGTCCAGGCGAAGGCGCCCACGCGCGCCGCGACAGCCGTTATCTGCGGGTCGCCGAGCCATTTCTGATTCGAGGTGATCAGGTTTCCGCCGGAGTCGTAGAGCCGGAGCTGTGCCACTTCGGACGCTCCTGTAACGCCCAAGGCGGCAAGGGCGGGACCCGAGGCGCGGAGGAGTACCGTCTCCGCGCTCGAGCCTGAGATTTCGAATCCCGCTATCAAGAGGCCGGAGCCCGCCTGGTTGAGGCTTCGGGACGATATGTTGATCAACTGCGTGGCGGGATTGCCCGGATCGTCGTCGTAAAGTTCCGCCATCACGATGCCCGAGTTGGCGCCCGCCGAGGATACCTGGGCCGTGTAGGCGCCCGCTGGCAGGGAGATCCTGACCGCCGTGTCGGCGGACCCCTGGGGCAGGGCAAAGGCGCCAACCTGGGCGAAGTCGGACGCGGTCGCATCCGTTGGCGAGACAGTCCCCAGCCAGGGCGCGGTTGCCGGGAGCGATGGGGGGGTCTGCCACGCCGCGTCCTGGGTGATGAGGTTTGCGGGCGTGGCCGAGTCGTAGAGCGCCAGGGTCGGATCCTCGATGGCGCCCGACAGCCCGAACTCCGAGAGCGTGGGCCCGATGCCGCGCACGATCAGGGATTTGGATCCGGTGCCCCCGATGACAAAGCCCGTGAAGAGGATGTCCTCCGACAGGGCACCCGATGGGCTGATCGAGGCGCGGGTCGAGAGGTTGACGATGCGCCCGGGGGTGGCGGTGCTGATTACGGTGAGATTGGCGGCCGAGCTTGTCGCGCTCCCCGATGCGTTCGTCACAGTGCACGCGTACGACCCGGCCCTTACCGCATCCGCGCCGCTGAGCACAAGGTAGGCATCGGCGGAGCCCGAGACGCCGCCCCCGTCCGAAAGCGGGGCGCCGTTGTAGGTCCATTGGTATGTCGCACTTGGCCTGGCGTTCGCGACGACGCTGAAGGCCACGGTGGATCCGGCTTTCACCGTCTGCGACTGCGGCTGCGCGGCCAGGGTCGGGGCGGAGGCCAGGGGAATTCCGTTGATGATGGAAACCGTGCCCGCCGCGTCATTGTTAAGCACGTACACCTTGTGGGTCACCGGATTCACCGCGACGCCCGTGGGGAGGGACCCCACGGGAACGGTGGTGTAAACGCCCGTCGCTGCGTCAAGCGCCATCAGGTAACCCGGGTTTGAATAGGTCGGGACGTAGATTGCGTTCGCCACCGGATCCACCGCGATGGCTTGCAGCACCGAGGTTTCGCCAAGCTGGTCGACCGTCACCGGCAGTATCGTTATTGCCAGGGTCTTCCCGTTGAGTTCCCAGACGCTGTCATCAAACGCGAGATAGGCCGCGTCGTTGACGGTGTTCAGGGCGATGGCGAGTCCGTAGGTTTGGGTTGCCGTATCCAAGACCTGGCCGGCGCCGGAGTTGAGCGTGGTGATGATGTTGACGGGACCACCGTAGTTGGTGACGAAGAGCTGGCCGGTAGCCGGATTCATGGTTAGGCCGACGGGGTTCAGTCCCAGCTCCGCCTCGGTGATCGAATGCGAGGTTCCGTTGATCAGGTACACCGTCGGAGAGGTGACGGAGTACAGGTTGTTGCTCCCGGCTATGGCGAAAATCGTGTTGTTGGCCATATTGACGGCGACGGCCGGGGCGGGGCTAAATCCCGCGAAGATGTTCCCGGTCACGGTGTTGGTGGCGCCGTCGATCACCGACACGGTGCCGTCGAGGCTCGCGTTCACGACGTAGATTGTGTTGGTCGTCGAATTGACCGCGACCGCCGAGGGATTCACCCCGACCGGAATCGTCGTGGTAGCGTTGGTGGCTCCGTCGATCACCGTCACGGTGTTGCTCCCGCTGTTGGTGACGTAGATCTTGTTGGTCACCATGTTCACGTCCATTGCGACGGGGTACGCACCGACAGCGACGGCGGTGGTCGCATTCGTGTCGCCGTCGATCACGGTCACCTGGCCGCTGGCGATCAGGCTGGCGACGTAGATCTTGTTGGTGACCGGGTTCACAACGATGGCTGCGGGCAACGGCGCGGCGGTTACCGTGGCGGCGAGGGTCTGTGCGCCGGCCGCAAGGGGGGAACCGGCCCCAATCCCAACGACGGCCCATGCCACGACCGACGCGGCGAACGCACTGCATTGCCCTGCCGCGGGTCGGGTTCGACCTGGACCGGGGCCTCCCAGACAGGGGGCTTTGGGGTGAGCTGTGATCGACCGAATGGGCGGGCGAGCGGCGAGAGTCATCATTTTTCGCGCGAAGCGAGCTTCAATTGGGCACCCGATTGCGGCTACGAGGAACCGTTTCCTTCTGGGGTGAGGCGGGTCATGCCCCTGTCCCCCAGCATGCGTAATGCCATGTGAGAAAATGTTACATAAGAATATTATGGATAATAACTAATGTCATTGATGCGGCGGCCGCAGCTTCCTGCGTTGGTTGCAGAGGCGCGAATCGGAGCGGCGCCCGGCCCCGGATTGGTTCCGAGCACCCGAGGGCCTTCACCGTCCGCCGTCCTTCAATGGGGCAATGCAATTCGCGGTAGACATCCCCGCACGGTGCACCTAGACACCCGCCCGGCCAAGGAACCAACCGAGGAATCAACAAAGGGGCGATGCCGAAATGAGCCAAGTCCGTGTCCTGGTGGGCACCCGAAAGGGCGCCTTCATACTGACGTCCGATGGCAAGCGAAGCCAGTGGACGGTTGACGGGCCGTTATTTGGGGGCTGGGAGATCTATCACATGAAGGGCTCCCCGGCGGATCCGTCGCGGATCTACGCGTCCCAGTCCAGCGGCTGGTTCGGCCAGCTGATCCAGAGGTCCGATGACGGCGGCAGGACGTGGGAGCCGGCGGGAAACGCCTTCGCCTACGACGGCGTCGCAGGCACCCACCAATGGTACGACGGCACCGCGCACCCGTGGGAGTTCAAGAGGGTCTGGCACCTCGAGCCCTCGCTCACGGACCCGGAGGTGGTCTACGCGGGCGTCGAGGACGCGGCCCTGTTCCGCTCCGGGGACGGCTGCCGGACCTGGAGCGAGCTCTCGGGCCTGCGACGGCACGGTTCCGGCCCGCGCTGGCAGCCCGGCGCGGGCGGGATGTGCCTGCACACCATCATTGTCGATCCGGTGAACGAGCTTCGGATGTACGTGGCGATCTCGGCCGCGGGAACCTTCCGCACGGACGACGGCGGCGCCTCCTGGAAGGCCATCAACCGCGGGCTCAGGTCGGAGCACATTCCGGATCCTACGGCCGAGGTTGGGCACTGTGTCCACCATGTCGCCATGCACCCGTCGCGCCCGAACGTGCTTTTCATGCAGAAGCACTGGGACGTGATGCGCAGCGACGACGCGGGAGACTCGTGGCGCGAGGTCAGCGGAAACCTGCCCAGCGACTTCGGGTTTCCCATCGAGGTGCATGCCCACGAACCGGAGACCGTCTTTGTGGTGCCGATAAAGAGCGACTCCGAGCACTTTCCACCCGATGGCAGGCTGCGCGTGTACCGGAGCCGGACCGGCGGCGGCGAATGGGAGGCGTTGACCGCGGGCCTCCCGCAACGGGACTGCTACGTGAACGTCCTGCGCGATGCGATGGCCGTCGACGGGCTCGAGCCCTGCGGCGTGTATTTCGGCACGACGGGCGGGCAGGTTTATGCGTCCTCAAACGGCGGTGACGCCTGGGAGCCCATCGTGCGCGACCTTCCTGCGGTGCTTTCAGTCGAGGTTCAGACGCTTCGATGATCAAGGTGATTTTGCCCGCCCACCTGAGGAACCTTGCGCGCATAGACGGCGCTCTGGCCCTTGAGCTCGAGGGGCCCGCATCCCAGAGCTCGGTCCTGGACGCCATCGAGAAGGCCTATCCCATGCTGCGCGGGACGATACGCGACCAGGCCACTATGCGGCGCCGCGCCTTTGTGCGGTTCTTCGCCTGCGGGCAGGATGTGTCCCATGAGCCTGGCGACAGCCTGCTTCCCGAGGCCGTGGCCGATGGAAGGGAGCCCTTCCTGATCATCGGGGCGATCGCCGGCGGCTGAGCGCCCCGGCGCAAGGATTCCCGGATTTCGCCCGCGCCGGCCCGCAGGCCGGGCGCGGGTCAGGCCCCTTGGGTCTTCGCCGCGACGCGAGCCCTGACCCTTGCGGGCGACATGGGCAGCTCCACCAGGCGTGCACCCGTGGCGTCGTGCACGGCATTGGCGATCACGGCTCCCGTCAGGATGATCGCGGGCTCGCCGCCGCCATAGGGCGGCGCGTCGTCCGCCTCGAGTATCACGGTATCGATCGTCGGCACCCACGAGAAGCGTGGCAGCACATAGCTGTCGAAGTTCGTCTCGTGGATGGCGCCGGCCCTGAAGTGGATCTCCTCTGAAAGCGCGTAGCCGAGGCCCATCGTGATGCCGCCCTCCATCTGGATCCTCGCGCCCGCAGGGTTTATGACCAGGCCCATCTCCTGCACCCAGAGGACGCGCTTCACGGTGATCTTCCCGTCGTTGACGCCGACCTCGGCAATCGCCGCAACATAGCTGCCGGCATCCGCGCCGCACGCGACACCGAGGCCCCTGCCGCTCGGCCCCTTCGCCGGCTGCCAGCCCCAGCGGTCGGCGGCGGCCCTGAGCACCCGCGACAGGCGGGCGTCCTTCAGCTGGCGCAGGCGGAATTCGAATGGGTCGACGCCTGCGAGCGAGGCCAGCTGGTCGACATGGGATTCGCGCGCGAAGGCGTTGTTGCTGGAGCCCGGCGCACGCCAGGCCCCGACCGGGAAGGGGTGGATTCCGGGCGGGCCCTGGAAGCCGCCCACCGCCCGCGTCCGGTGATGGGCGATGTCGTAGAGGTGGGCGGATGCGCGGTCGCCCGCGAAACGCACCTCGTAATCCCAGAAGGCGATCCGGCCGTCGCCATCGAGGCCCGACTGGACCTTCACGACGGACGCCGGCCTGAAGGTGTCATTGAAGAATTCCTCCTCGCGCGTCCACATGACCTGGACGGGACGCCCCGTCGCCTTGGACAGGCGCGCGGCCTCGACCGCCTGAAGGTTGAAGGACTTGCCCCCGAAGCCGCCGCCGAGAAACGGGGTTATGACCCGGACGCTCGGGATGGGCAGGCCCAGGGCCTGGGCGATCTCCTCGCGCGCCCCGAAGGGATTCTGGGTCGAGGCCCACACGGTAGCGCGCGTGCCCTCGACCTGGGCGAGCGCCGTATGGGGCTCCATCGCCGCGTGGGCGACGTAGCCTCCGAGGTAGGTCTGCGTCAGGAGCTTCACGGCGAGGCGGCGGCCCACCTCGAGGTCGCCGCCCTGGGCGACCACCCTTGGCTCGAGCGCCGCCTGCTCCAGGTGCGCGTGGATCGTCGTGTCGTCCAGCGTCGATGGGGAGGGCTCGAACTCGGCGCGGAGCTTTCCAAGCGCGTCATCCGCGGCATCGGGCAGCTCGTGGAGGACGGCCACCAGGTCCGGCTCGTGGACAAGCACGACGCCGGCGATTCCCTGGGCCTCCGAGGTGTCGACGTGCTTCAGCACCGCGCCGTGGGCGGGGGCGCGCAGGACGCGGGCATAGAGCATGCCGGGAAGGCGAATGTCGCCCGAATAGACGGCCTTTCCCGTGACCTTGTCGCGCGAGTCCTTGCGCAGGAGCGGCTTGCCGATGACCTGGAATTGGGACGGGCCCTTGAGGTCCGGCTTCGTTGCCACGCGGCGCTCGATGCTCCTTCCCCGCGTCAGCTGGCCGTAGGTTACCCTCCGCGAGGGATCCCGGGCATCGGCGACCACGCCCCGCTCGACTGAAAGCTGCGCGACGGGGACCTTCAGGGATTCGGCCGCCAGTTCCAGCAGCGCGCCCCGGGCCTCCGCAGCGGCAGTCCTCCAGACGGTGCCGAACACGCTCGTGGTCATCGAGCCCCAGGTGCCCATGTCGAACGGGCACAGGTCCGTGTCCCCCATGACCATGGTGATATCGTCCAGGGAGACGTCGAGCTCCTCGGCCAGCATCTGGGGCAGCGAGGTGATGGGCCCCTGGCCCATCTCTATCTTGCCCGTGAAGCACGTCACATGCCCGCGTTCGTCAATGTGCAGGAAGGCGTTGAAGTCGCCCTCCGCCCTGGGACGCACGGTGATCGGATGCGCGGCCTCGGATTCCTGGGCGCGGGCGCTCTTCGGGAGGACAACCCAGACCAGGAGCCCTGTCCCGAAGCGCCTGAGGAATTCGCGGCGCGTGGGGAGGGGGGCGCCGCCGTGCGACGGCGACCCCTGGACCGCGCGCCCGGGCATGCCGACCCCGCTCATGCCTTGGCCGCCCCCCTTGTCGCCGACGCCGCCTCGAGAACCGCGTCGACGATGCGCACGTGCGCGCCGCACCGGCAGAGATTGTCGTCCATCCCCGCTATGATCTGTTCGCGGGTCGGATCGGGGTGCCTGCGCAGAAGGTCGCAGGCCGTAAGGATCATGCCCGAGGTGCAGTAGCCGCACTGCAGGGCGTCATGGGCGATGAAGGCCTCTTGAAGGGGGTGCAGCTTGCCGTCGCCCGCCAGGCCCTCGATGGTCGTAACCTCGGCGCCGGCCACCGACTGGACTTCCACCGAGCAGGACCGCACGGCGCGATGGTCCACGAGGACCGTGCAGGCGCCGCACTGCGCGATCCCGCAGCCGTATTTCGCGCCGGTGAGCCCCAGGTCCGTCCGCAGAACCCAGAGCAGGGTTCTGTCCGGGGCGACGCTGAGCTGCACGGGCTTCCCGTTGAGGCGGAATGAGAGGGTGCCGGGCATTCGTGAGGTGGTTAGGGTGACGGGGACTCGGCCGAATGTCGATTCTTGACGAGGGCGCCCTTTGACGCCATCCCGCCGCCGCTCGACCTGGAATTGATGTTGCGCGTTAAATGGGAGAGCCTCCTTGCGTCGCCATGAAAACCGCAGGCACGGCCACCGTTAAGCCAGCGCCCCGGCCGGCGCGGTCCCGAGCCGTGACGTCCGCCTTGGCGCTTCTGGTCGCCGCCGTGCCACGTGCGGGCGCGTCGGAAGGCCCGCCGCTCAGCTACGAGACCATGGGCGTCGCGAACGGCTGCTTTGTGGAGTCGGTGGCCTGCTTCGACGCCTTTCATGAGGCCGCCGGGGATGAGGCTTGGGGACGCGTGCTCCAATGGGGCGCCCAGGAGAACGAGGTCATGGTGGCGGGCCACGCCGTAGCCGTGCTCGAATCGGCGGGCTCGCTTTGGTGCTGGGACGTCAACCACGGGTGGACGCGCCTCTCCGTCCCCGTGTCCGAGCGCGGCGACGCCGCTGCCGTCGCCGCCCCGATAACCGCAAGGTACCCGAGAGTCACCGCCCTCTATCCGGTCCTTTGGGACGACGGCGGGCAGGAGCCGGCCCAGGGCCCCCCCGGCGCCGAGCCGACGGCGGGAGCGGACGGCGCGCGGGACGCGCAGCTCGCCGCCGAGAGGCTGGCCCGGCACCGCCCTGTCAACCTGATAGAGTTCACGCAGTCCGGTGACGGGGATGCCAGGACCGGCGAGGCAGTCGTCTTTGTCTTCGGCGGGCGCCTGTGCCTGTACTCGCCGGAGAAGGGGACGATGATCTTCCGGGTCCGGAGCACGGTGTGGAACGTCCGGCTGACGCAGGAGATGCTGCGCCGGATGTTCCCGGGGGCCGGGCGGGTCCGCCCGCTGGCGCTGCCGGTGGCCGGCCCCTAGGCGGAGCCGAGGGGGCGGGGCCTCACACCGCGGGCGGTCCTGCCTGGGCCCTCAATCGTCGGCCTTCTCCGTCCGTTCCCCGGACTCGCGCCACCCCTTGATGCCCGGTGCAAAGTGCCTCACGTTTGTGTATCCAAGGTCGAGCGCGGCATAGGCGGCCTGGCGATAGGCGGTGCAGTGGACATCGCCGCAATAGGCGACGATCAGCGCATTCTTGTCGGCCGGAAGCAGCTTGGCGATTTCCTGCCGGTGGGCCACGAAGTCGATCGCCCCGGGGATGTGGCCCTGGCGGTAGGAGTCGCTCCCGTTCACGTCCAGGAGGGTTGCCGATTTGCTGGCGATCGCGGCCGTCAGGTCGCCTTGGGAAATGTCGGTGATCTGGGGCGAAGCCGCCCATGCGAGTGCGGCGAGTGTGAGGAAGGAAAGTGCGGCTAGGGCTTTTTTCATGGAGGCACACCTAGCCAGCCGATCGCAATTTGCAAACGGCGCGGGGCCGCCCGAAGCCGTCTCGCGGAGCGGCGCCTTTCCCCGGCAGGGGAGGCGCAGGGGCCCTGCAGGCTCCTGCGGGATATTGGATACCAGGCACTTAGCAAACGGATCGCATTAAAGTGCACCCCCATTCAGGCCGAATATTTCCAAGGGGATGCCCAACGCCCAATTGTCCATGCTGTCTGTCGAAGCCATCCTAGCAGCCAAGCGAGAGGTGCTCACCGCCCAGGGGCGGGGCCTGCTCTACTCGCCCGAGGAGGCATGGGCCGTTGCCGGGCGGCGCGAGATGGAGACACTCTGGTCGATCGCCAACCGCGTGGGCCTACTCCTGGACCAGTCCCCGGAGGAGCTGTGCGGTTACCTGGAGGGAGCGTTCCCGCACTGCAGCTTCCACAGGAGCCGGATCGACACCAGCATCTGGGACCGGGGAGACGGCTTCATCTGAGTGCGACGCGCCGGCCCGGCTAGTTCTCCGCGTACTGCGCCGGCACGGAGCTGATCGGGACAACCTCGATGTCGCGGTAGTAGACCTCGCCGCCCTCGGTCTGCAGGCAGACCTGGCCCGAGTCGAGCGTCACGGGCGCGGCGCCAACCGTGATCCGGGCGTTGTTAAGGCGCATGACGACGGTTCCGTTGACGATGTGGATGCTGCGGTCCCCGATGCAGATCAGGTCGAGCGTGTTCCATTCGCCGTGGGGCCTCTCGCAGTCCCGCAGCTTCACGCAGCGGTTGCCAATGGGCCGCCGGGGGACGAAGACGGTCGGCGCACCCTTCGGGTCGTAGAGCCACAGGCGGCCCTCCTGACGGGCGGGGGCGGTGACATCCGTCTTCCCAAGGGCGAAGAGGTCTCCGAAGTCATGCTCCTGGATCTGGAACTCGAGGCAGCTCGGCCAGGTCGCGTGGTCGATGCCCGCGGGCCCCCGCGCAAAATAGAGGAGCCCTGCGTCCAGCGGGGAGTGGAGCTTGTAGCCCCACTTCTTCTCGCCCCACTTGACCTGCAGGCGAAGGTGGAAATTCGCGAACGACTCGTCCGTTGTCAGCACGCCGAAGCCCGCACCGGACACGTGGATTGCGGGCCGCCCATCCACGTTCTCCACCGTGAAGACCTTCAGCGGGTCGCGGTTGAACCCGATAGGCTCCAGATAGGCGCCCTTCTCGTCGCGCTTGAGCCCGGGCACGTTTGTCTCGGGCGGCGGGGCCGCCATGAACATGCTCCAGCCCGTGAAGTCCCGTCCATTGAAGAGCGGGCGCCAGCCCTCGCCCGCGCAAGGGAGGGGGGCCGCCAAAAGCACGCCAGCTGCCATGATCCTGGGGTAAAGCACGCCGGGGGGAGACTACTCCGATCAAACGCATTCGCAATCTTGAATCCCGTCATTTCCTGTGTGAGCGTCCGCGGATGCCCCTCCTTATGAGAACCCCGCTAGCGTGTTTTGTCGTCGCCCTGGGAGCCGCGGCCCCGCTGTCCGCCCAGGAGGGCCTGGGATACAGGGACACCCCGATGATTCCGGGAACGCCGTGGCACGTCCACGACGGCGATCGTCCCCAGCCGAGGGTCGTTACGCCGGGATCCACGTTCAGCCTGCTCGCCCCCCCGCCGTCGGATGCCGTCGTTCTCTTTGACGGCAAGGACCTCTCGCAGTGGGAGTCGATTCACGGGGGCGCCCCGAAATGGACTCTCGGGGACGGGTACGTGGAGGTGGTGCCCTTCTCGGGCGACATCCGCACGAAGCAGCGCTTCGGCGACTTCCAGCTGCACCTGGAGTACGCGGAGCCCGCGGTGGTGAAGGGCAAGGGACAGGGGCGCGGCAACAGCGGCGTCCTCATCAACGGAATGTACGAGGTGCAGATCCTCGACTCCTACAGCAGCCCGACCTATCCGGACGGGCAGGCCGGCGCCCTCTATGGGCAGACGCCGCCCCTCGTCAACGCGTGCAAGCCCCCGGGGGAATGGCAGAGCTACGACATCATATTCGAGGCGCCGCGCTGGGACGACGCAGGGAGGCTCGTGAAGCGGGCGGCCGTGACCGTCATCCAGAACGGCGTGGTCCTGCACAACCGGCGCGAGTTCTTCGGCTCGACTGACGGAATTAACGGCGTCCCCCACAAGTCCCTTGGCGCCTACCTGAAGCCCCATCCGCCCGAGGTTGTCGTCGAGCTGCAGGAGCACAGGAACCCCGTCCGCTTCCGCAACATCTGGATCAGGACGCTCGGCGACTACGACCACCCCTAGTCGGGCGCCTCAGCCGATCCCGCCGACCGCGACCCAAGCTCTGCGCCTCCAGGACTCGAGGCCCTTCTCGGCAAGCTGAACGCCCTTGGCGCCCTCGAGAAGCGTCCACGTGAAGGGCTCGTCGTTCACGACGTGCCTCAGGAAGAGCTCCCACTGGGCCTTAAAGGCGTTGTCGAGATTGGGGTGGTCGGGCACCTTCTGCCACCCCTCGAAGAACTTGATGGGCTGCTCGATGTCGGGGTTCCACACCGCCCGAGGCGTGTCCCGGGCGCTCTGGGTCCAGCAGTCGCGCAGCCCCGCCACGGCGGACCCCTTTGTGCCGTCGACATGGAGGGTGAGGAGGTCGTCGCGCCTCACGCGGGTGCACCACGAGCTGTTGAACTGCACGATGAGCCCCTGGTCTGTCTGCAACGTGGCGTAGAAGGCGTCGTCCGCGGTGCACGCGTAGGGCCGTCCCTGCTCGTCGCGCCGCTCGGGTATGTGGGTCGCGCAGGCGCACGAGATGGCTGCGACCTTCCCGAAGAGGTTGTCGATCACGTAGCGCCAGTGGCAGAGCATGTCTATGGCGATCCCGCCCCCGTCCTCCTTGCGGTAGTTCCAGGACGGGCGCTGAGCGGGCTGCGTGTCACCCTCGAAAACCCAGTAGCCGAACTCGCCCCGGACGGACAGCACCCGCCCAAAGAAGCCCGAATCTAGCAGGGACCTGAGCTTCAGGAGGCCGCCAAGCCAGAGCTTGTCCTGCACGACCCCGTTCTTGAGGCCCGCCGCCTGGCACTCCCGGTAGAGGGCCACCGCTGTCGCCGTGTCGACCGCGATCGGCTTCTCGCAGTAGATCGCCTTGCCCGCCGCGATCGCCTGGCGCACAGACTGCGCGCGGCGGTCCGTCGTCTGGGCGTCAAAATAGACCCGGTTGTAGGGGTCCCTGAGAGCCTCGTCCAGGCCCGCCGCCACCCGGGAGACGCCGTTTGCAGCCGCAAGGGCCCTGAGCTTCTCGGGATTTCGCCCGACCAGGATCGGGTCGGGCATGATGACGTCCCCGGTCGACAGGCGGACGCCGCCCTGCCTGCGGATGGCCAGCACCGAGCGGACCAGGTGCTGGTTCGTTCCCATGCGCCCGGTGACGCCGTTCATGACAATTCCGATAGCGTGTTCTTTCATGGTGCTTTGAGTGGGGAGTCTCGGCCGGGGCGCGGGTCAGGCGTGCGCGAGGTAGGCGGCCTTGATGTCCTCGACGAGACGCCCCTGGTCCATCGCCCAGAGGCGGCGCGAGAAGATTTCGACCTCAATGAAACCGCTGAAGCCCGCCTCCTCGACCCATCCGCGGATCCGGCGGATCGGGATCGATCCCTCGCCCATGTTTCCGCGGTCCTCAAGGAGATCGACGGTGGGCGCCCTCCAGTCCGAGATATGGAACGCGAAAAGCGAGCCCTCGCGCCCACAGGCCCTGATCTCCTCCTCGAGGCGGTCGTCCCACCAGGTGTGGTAGACGTCCACGGCGACGCCGAGCCAGGGGGACCTGATCTCGGCGCAGATCGCCCGGGCCTGGGCCATCGTGTTCACGGCCGAGCGATCCGCGGCGTACATCGGATGGAGCGGCTCGACGGCGAGCTTGACGCCGCAGGCCGCGGCGTGCGGCAGCACCGCGGCGATCCCATCGGCGATCTGCCTGCGCGACACCTCGAGCGGCTGGCCGGGCAAGGAGCCGCACACAAGCACGATCAGCGGGGCGCCGAGTGCGGCGGCCTCGTCGACCACGCGGCGGTTTTCTTCGACCGCCCTGGCGCGGTCCCTCGGCTCTCCCGCCGGGAAGAACCCCCCGCGGCAGAGCGAGACGACCGAGAGCCCGTGCCCGCGCAGTAGCCTGCCCGCCGCCTCGGGACCCATGCCCGCGAACGTGTCCCGCCAGACCGTGATACCCTTGACGCCGGCGGCGCCGTAGCCGCGCGCGGCCTCCTCGAGCGTCCACGGCTTCGTCGTCATCGTGTGCAGGCACAGGCGGGAGAAGTCCTTCGGGGGCGTGGCCATGGAAACGCGTTCCCTAGAGTCCGAAGAACGTGTAATACGCCCCTGCCGAGCCCATCCGCTTGAGCAGCAGCGCGAGCTCTCGGACATGGTAGTCGCCCCACATGCTGGACTCGCCGCAGGGCACCCTGCGCCCCTTGGGCACCCGGTCCCAGCCGTTGGGCCGGTGGTAGACCGAGTGGAGCAGGAGCCCCTGATGGCGGGGCGACTTCGAGAGGTAGGGCTCGCGCAGGATCGTCCTCGCCGTGGTGAGGCCGGCGCCCAGGTAGCGCGCCGCTGCCCGAGCGTGCCGCTTGGCGCCGAGGTAGTTTCCGAGGCGGATGAGCCCCTGCGCCGCGATGGCTGCCGCCGAGCTGTCGACGGGCTCGTGGTCGTTGAAGGGATCGGCCGGCCGCTCAAGATAGGCCCCGAGGCGCGCGAGACCGGGCGCGCCCGTGTCCCAGTAGGGCACGCCGTCCGTTGGGGTGTTCTCAATGTAGAAGTCGGCCGTGACCCGGGCGACCCGCAGGAAGCGGCGCAGGAGGGCGGCCTTGCCGCCAAGCGGCCTGAGCTCGCGCTCGGTCAGTGTCTCCAGGAATTCCAGCTGCTCCGCGAATCCGCAGAGCACCCAGGCCAGGCCCCTCGTCCAAGTCGTGAACGGGGAATAGCCCTGCTGCGTGCTCGGGCAGCGGTAGGAGCCGTCGTTGAGGTTGAAAATGGACTCGTGGGCCACGCGCCCGGCCACGTCATAGCGGTCCCGCCCCTCCCCAAGGTAGACGTTGAAGCGGGCGGTCGTCTCGGCGTGCGCCAGGAGGCGCCCGAGGAGCGAAATCCTGCGGTCGTTCTCGCCCATGAGTACGTGGCCGAGCGAGTGCGCGAGCGCGAGGACCCGCAGGGAGCGGACGGTGTCCGCGAAGAGTGAATGGGGTCCGTTGAAGGAATAGATGTAGCCGAGGCCGTTTGGAAGGGCGGTCCAACGGGAGGCCTGCACCGCGCCCGAAACTCTGAGGGCAAGCTCGTAGAGCCGGATCTCCCCCTCGTGCGCCGGCATGGCTCCCGACTTCGCCAGATGGTAGAGGTTCCCGTAGGTGGAGACCGTGTTGAATCCGTGGTCGTGGACGCCCACATGGGTCAGGTGGCCGGCCATGTGCCGGATCGTGCCGGCGCGCCCGACGGCCAGGGCCCGGCGCTCGCCCGTGGCCGCGAACTGCAGGATCGCGGAGCCGAACTGGAATCCCCGGGTCCATTCGGTCCATCCCCGGGAAGCATACCGGCCGCCGACCGTGAATACCGGCGAGCCGTCGGCGGGGTTCCACCGCCGCTCGATGTCGAATAGCTTTCCCAGCGAAACGTCAAATAGGCGGTCGATGTCCCCGCGCAGGGACCTCGGGGTGAGCGAGGTGTCGATCGTGATCATCGGGACGGGGCGGCCTTCGGGGATGGCGGCTGAGATTCAGCGCTCACAGCCGGCGGATGTGGAAGCCGCCGTCGACGGCGATCACCGAGCCGGTGGAGAACCGCAGGTTGCCGGCTATTATGGAGCGCACGGCCAGTCCGACGTCTTCGGGCGTTCCCCAGCGCCCCTGCGGCACGAGTCCCTCCGCCAGCAGCCTGTCGTACCTCTCCTTGACGCCCGCCGTCATGTCGGTGGACATTATCCCGGGGCGCACCTCGACCACCTGGATTCCCTCGCCGGCGAGGCGCGCGGCCCAGAGCTGGGCCGCCATCGCGAGCCCTGCCTTCGACACGCAATAGTCACCGCGGCTGACGGAAGCCGTGTCGGCGGAGATCGAGGTGATGAAAACGACCTTGTGGCCCCCGGGCAGCCCCGGCTGCGGCCTGCTCTCGAGCCAGTGCCGCGCCACGGCCTGGGTGAGGAAGTAGGGGCCCTGGAGGTTGACCCTCACCAGCTCCTCGAACGAGGCCTCCGAGGCCTCGGTGATGTCGGCGCGGGCCCTGGGGGCGATGCCCGCGTTGTTGACGAGCGCGTCGATCCGGCCCAGCCCGGACAGCGTCTCGGAGACGAGGCGGGCCCGGTCGGCGCCCGAGCCTATGTCGGCCCGTATCGGGAGAAATTCCTGGTTCGGCGCCCTTGACGCCCTCCTGCAGAGCTCCGCCGTCGACTCGGCCGCAGGGCGGTCGCCGACATAGTTGATCGCGACGGAGCACCCCTCCTCGGCCAGCTGCACCGCGATGCCGCGGCCTAGGCCGCGGCCGGCGCCAGTGACGAGGACAACCGGTGGGGTGTGCTTCACGCGGCCAGATCTTAGGCGAAAACGGGCGGGGCCATGAGGATTTTCCCGGCGGGACATAGCACTTTAACGACATCGTTTATGTTCACCCCTGGAGTCCCGTTTGAGAACCTATTCGCCCGCCCCCTCGACCCGCTCAGCCCGGGATGTGCGGGCTCCAGCGGGACGGGGGCTGGCCGGTCTGCCGGCGGAACCAGCGCGCAAAATAGCTCTGGTCAAGCACCCCGACAAGCTCCGCGACGTTTGCGACGCGCATCCCCTGCGACAGGAGCTCCTTCGCCCTGGCGAGCCTGCGCTGGGTGCGGAGCTGGCCCAGGGTGAGGCCCGTCTCCCGCTTCACAAGCCGGTTCAGGTGGTCGCGCTGGTAGCCGCTCCTTTGCACGACCTGGCGCAGGGGCGTCGCCGGCCCGAGTGTCGCCAGGAGCCGGCCCATGACGCTCGACCCCCCCGCCTGGGGCTGCGGCACCCGCTTTGCCCAGCGAGCCGCCCGCAGCAGCGTGATAAGCGTCTGCAGGACCGCCGCCGCGGCCTCCCAGCGCAGCACTCCCCCCGATTCGGCCTGGAGCCTGATCAGGTACGCCAGGTTCTGGCGCACCTGGGTGATCTCCGAGCGGTTGAGGCTGCAGACCGCGGCGGGGTTTCGGCGGGCCCCGGCAAGGCGGAAGTCGATCATTAGGCAGAGCGGCGGACGCTCGGTCGTCCGGTGGAATGCGTGCGCGATCCCGGGCGGCATGACGACGAGCGTTCCCGGCTCCACCCTGGCGGCGGCGCCCGCGAACGTCTGCTGCCCGCGTCCGCTGAGGTAAAGGATAACCTGGCACCAGCGGTGGCGGTGCTGCTCGACGGAGGCGTGCTCCGGCAGGTGCCGGTGCACGGCGAATGTCAGCACCCGCAGCCCGGGCAGCCGAATGTCGGCCTTGTTGATGAGGAGTGAGCGGAAATGGCGCATGCTGGCCTGGCCTACGGGCTGTCGAGGCCGTTGGCCTAGACGCGGGCCCGGTTGGCGTCGAAGCTGAAATTGCGCGCGCCGGCGCGACGAAAAGTGTCGCGGGCCCGCCGGAAAGCCCGTTTGGATGGCCAGCGAACCGACCGCCCGGAAGAGGGCGTGCGCAACCGCACCCACATGCCCATGCCGCCGCCGCCAGCTGCACGCAGGAACGCAAGGACCCGTGAGGGCGGCTTTGCCATCGCTGCCGCGTTCCTGGAGCACGACCATATCTTCGGCATGTGCGGGGGCCTGCGCGACGCCGGGGCGCGGGTCAGGTGGGCCTACGACTCCGACCGCCGGAAGCTTCGGGCGTTCTTGAGGAGGTTCCCCGAGGCCAGGGCCGCCCGCTCCTTTGACGAGATCCTCTGCGATCCCGCGGTCCGCCTCGTCGCTGCGGCCGGTGTTCCAAGCGAGCGCGGCCCGGCGGGCTGCAGGGTGATGGCTGCGGGCAAGGACTACTTCTGCGACAAGACCCCGTTCACGACGCTCGGCCAGCTGAAGGCCGCCCGGGCGTCCGTCGCGCGCACCGGGCGCAAGTTTTCCGTCTATTTCAGCGAGCGCCTTCACGTCGAGTGCGCGGTCAGGGCGGGCCAGCTGATCCAATCGGGCGCCATAGGGCGCGTGGTCCAGGTGCTGGGCCTTGGGCCCCACCGAATCCGCAAGGCCTCGCGCCCCGACTGGTTCTTCAGGCGCGCGAAGTACGGCGGCATCCTTTGCGACATAGGAAGCCACCAGTTTGAGCAGTTCCTTTTCTACTCGGGGGCGACCGACGCCTCGGTCGAGCGCGCTGCGGTGGGGAACTTCGCGAATCCCGACAGGCCCGAGTTCGAGGATTTCGGCGAGGCTTCGCTTGTCGGAGACAACGGCGTGTCGTGCTATGTCCGGGTGGACTGGCTGACGCCGGACGGCCTGAGCACGTGGGGAGACGGCCGAACAGTTGTCCTCGGCACCGAAGGCTACATTGAGCTTCGAAAGTACGTGGATGTTGCGCGCGGAGGCCGGGGCGACCACCTGATCCTGGTCGACCGGAAGGGCGAGCGGCGCTTTGACCTCGCAGGAAAGGTCGGATTTCCCTTTTTCGGGCAGCTGATAGAGGACTGCCTCGACCGCACGGAGCACGCGATGGCCCAGGCCCACACATTCAAGGCGGCCGAGTTGTGCCTGCGTGCGCAGGCCGCCGCCAAGACGCTTTCCCACCCATGAAACGCATCGCCTTCGTCATGTCGGTAAATCCCGGCTGCGCCGCCGAGTACGAGAAGCGCCACAATCCGATCTGGCCGGAGCTCGAGGAGACGCTGTTGGCCCACGGGGTGCGCGACTACTCGATCTTCCATGATCCCGCCACAGACCAGCTCTTCGCGTTCGCGCTCATCGAGGACCTGGCCCGCTGGAATGCGGTCTCGAAGACCGATGTCTGCCGGCGCTGGTGGCGGCACATGGGCGACGTCATGCCCTCGAATCCCGACTCGAGCCCCGTCTCCCGCGACTTGCGCGAGGTCTTCCATATTTAGGCCCGAGGCCGTTGCGAAGGCCGGCTCTGACAGTCCGAAATCTGATCCCTTGCGCCGCCGCTGGCCCCGGGCGTGAATCGGCGCCGCAGTCGAACCCCATGGCCTCCCCGCCGATCCGCGCCCTCGTGTCCCTAGCCGCCTGCGCGCCCGCGGCCGCCGGCGCGGCCGAGTTCGCGTTCGGGGGAGGGCCGGTGCCCGCCGGCGCAGTGCAGGTGCTTCCCCAGAACCGCTACTCGGCGGCCCTGGGCTACGGGTTTGAGGGCGAGTCCCGCGTTGTCGCCGTCGACCGGGGAGGCCCCGACCCGATGCGGTCCCATTTCTGCACGTCCGACAGTCCCTTCTTCTTCTCGGTGGCCGTGCCGGAGGGGAACTACGCCGTGACGGTCGTCCTCGGCGACCCGCAGGGGGAGTCGACGACGACCGTCAAGGCCGAGCTTCGCCGGCTGGAGGTCGAGGAGCAGCACACGCTGCTCGGCCAGTTCGCGGAGCGCCGCTTCGTCGTCAATGTGCGCACGCCCAGATTCGGCGCCGACGGCCTCGTCAGGCTGAAGCCGCGCGAGAGGACGGGCGAGTTCCGGGACTGGGACGAGAAGCTCACGCTCGAGTTCAGCGGAGAGCGACCCTGCGTCTGCTCGGTTTCGGTTGTCGCCGCGTCCTCGGTGCCCACGCTCTTTCTGGCCGGCGATTCGACGGTCTGCGATCAGCCGTATGAGCCCTTCAGCAGCTGGGGCCAGATGCTGCCGCGCTTCTTCGGTCCCGGAGCGGCGGTGGCCAACCATGCCGAGTCCGGCGAGTCGCTCAGGAGCTTCGTCGGCGAGGGACGCCTCGCGAAGCTGGACACCCTGATGCGCCCGGGCGATTACCTGTTCATACAGTTCGGCCACAACGACCAGAAGGAGCGCGGGGAGAACGTGGGGGCGTTCACGACCTACAAGGCGGACCTGGAGCGGTTCGTCGCGGACGCCAGGTCCCACGGCGCGACTCCCGTCCTGGTGACGCCGGTCAGCCGCCGGACGTTCGGCGACGACGCAAAGATAATGAATTCCCTGGGGGACTATCCGGAGGCCGTGCGGCGCGTGGCGAGGGAGGAGGGGGTGGCGCTCATCGACCTGAACGCGATGACCAAGGTGCTCTACGAGGCGCTCGGCCCCGAGAAGGCTCAGTCGCTCTTCCCGACGGTGCGGGGCCGCGTCGAGGGCACCCACCACAACGACTACGGGAGCTATGAGGTCGCCAAGTGTGTCGTCGAGGCAATCAGGGCTGACAAGCTGGCCATTGCGGACTTCCTGCTGCGCGACACGGCTCCCTTTGACCCGGCGCACCCGGATCCCCCCGGGGGATTTGCCGTGCCGGCCAGCCCCAAGGCGTCGAGCGAGGTGCCCTACGGCAACTGAGGGGCGCTGATGAACCCCTTGAGCTCCCTGCAGACCCCGCCCCGCCGCCTCGCGGCCCTGGGCGCGCTCCTCGTGTTTCTGGCTGCGGGCTGCTCCGCGCCCCAGGGCGGGCCTGCTCCGGCGCCGACGTCCGCCCGGATGACGCTCTCCTTTGACCCGGGCTGGAGGTTCCTCCAGGGCGACCCGCCGGGAGCGGAACGGCCGGGCTTTGACGACTCCGGCTGGCGGACCCTCGACGTGCCGCACGACTGGAGCATCGCCGGCCCCTTCGACCCGAAGAACCCGACCGGGGGCGCGGGAGGGTTCCTGCCATCCGGTGTCGGGTGGTACCGCAAGCGTTTTGGCCTCGGGTCCGTGGGCGGCGGGCGGAGGGTGAGCGTCGAGTTTGACGGCGTGATGGCGAACAGCGACGTGTGGCTTAACGGGGTCCGCCTTGGGCACCGGCCGTACGGCTACGTGGGATTCGCCTACGAGCTTACCGGGCGCCTCGTCGCCGGAGCCGACGCCAACGTCCTGGCGGTTCGGGTGGACGACTCCGGCCAGCCCGCGTCGCGCTGGTACAGCGGCGCCGGCATCACCAGGCACGTGCGCCTTGTCGTCACCAGCTCGGTCCACATCGAGCGCGATTCCACTTTCGTCTCGGCGCCCGATTCCTCGGCTGCGCTGGCGATCGTGCGCGTGCGCACCACGGTCGTCAACGAGTCCGCCGATTCGGCGCCGGTGTCGCTCCGGGTGGGGCTCACCGGGCCCTCGGGCGACCCGGTGGGCGAGGCCACCTCCCCCGAGGACGCATCCAGAGAGGTCGCCGCCGGCCAGTCGGCCGTGCTCGAAGCCGATCTCGCCGTGCGGGGTCCGGTCCGCTGGGACGTGGACAACCCCGCGCTCTACAGGGCCTCGGTGCGGGTCCTGAGCCGCGGAGCCGTCGTCGACGACGGGGAGACGGCGTTCGGCATCCGGGACGCGCGGTTCGATGCCGCCACCGGCTTCTGGCTGAACGGCCGCAACCTGAAGATCAAGGGGGTCTGCGTCCATGCCGACGGCAGTGCCTTCGGCGCCGCTGTGCCGCTCGGCGTCTGGCAGAGGCGGCTGTCGGCCCTCGGCAGGCTCGGCGTGAACGCGATACGCACGGCCCACAATCCCCCGGACCCGGGGTTCCTGGACCTTTGCGACCGGATGGGATTCCTCGTGATGGACGAGATGTTCGACTGCTGGACCGTCGCCAAGAACCCGTACGACTATCACCTCCACTTTGACGCATGGTCGAAGGTCGACACGCGCGACACGGTGAGGCGCGACCGCAACCATCCGAGCATCGTGCTGTGGAGCGCGGGCAACGAGATCCATGACACGCCGGACGCGGAGCTTTCAAAGCGGATCCTCTCGGGCCTCGTCGCCGTCTTCCACGAAAATGATCCGACAAGGCCCGTCACGCAGGCGCTCTTCCGGCCAAACGTCAGCCACGACTATGACGACGGCCTGGCCGACCTTCTGGACGTGATCGGGACGAACTACCGGAACGCGGAGCTGCTGGCCGCGCACGCGGCGCGCCCGCAGCGAAAGATCATAGGCACGGAGATGGGCCAGTCGCTCGATGTCTGGAGGTTCCTGCGCGACAACCCGCCGCTCGCGGGACAGTTTCTCTGGGTGGGGATCGACTACCTCGGCGAGGCGCCCCGCTGGCCGTACATCGGGGGCGGGGGCGACCAGTCCGGCCTTCTCGACCGTACCGGATCCCCGCGGCCGTCGGCTTTCCAGCGCCAGAGCTGGTGGTCGTCGGCGCCGATGGTGCACATCGCGCGCCGCGTGGCCGCGGATGCAGCCCTTCCAGCCGACCCGGGCTATGGCCACCCCCAGAGGCGGCCTGCGCCCGCCCTCTTCTCGGACTGGACCCCCGCCGTCGCCGGCCCGCATGACGAGCTGGTCGAGGTGTATGCCAACACGGAGACGGTCGAGCTATTCCTGAACGGCCGCTCGCTTGGTGCGAGGCCCTGCGACGCGGGGGGGGAGCCGTGCGTCTGGAGCGTCCCCTTCGAGGCAGGGAGCCTGAGGGCCGTGGGCTACGCCGGCGGAAGGGTGGCGGCCTCCCACGAGCTGCGGACCGCAGGGCCGGCGTCCCGGATAATGCTCGAGCCCGATTCGCCTGAGCTCGCGCCCGGCTGGGACAGCGTCGACTTCGTCCGTGCGAGCGTTGTCGACGCCAACGGTGTCCGGGTGCCGGGTGCGGGACCGCTTGTGACCTTCCGCGTGGACGGACCGGGCGAGCTGGCGGCGGTCGACAGCGCCGACAACTCGAGCCATGAGGCCTTCCAGGCCGGGCAGAGGCGGGCCTACCAGGGGACGTGCTTCGCCGTCCTGCGCGCCAAGGAGCCGTCTGGCACGATCAGCTTGTCCGCTTCGGCAGACGGGCTCGAGGCCGGCCGGGCGACGATCACGGCTGTCCGGCCGGGAGCTGGCCTGCGCACATCTCAAGCACCTCGATGACCGAAAGGGAGGACTGGGCCGCGTTGTTCGTCGAGACCGGCGTTTCGACGATCGGATTCAGCACGTCGGGCCCGTCGATCCGCCTTGAGGAGAGCCTGGCCGGCTCGGATCCGCGAAACCGGCCCTCGATGGAACCCTCGGCTGCGCGGGCGAATGCGGGGTTTCCGGTCTTCAGGTAGGCATACGCCGCGAGGCGCCCGGGCCCGGCAAATTGGCCGCCCGCCCCCTCCGTGCCCGAGACCATGTCCCTCGCGACGACCTCCTTCGGCGCCTCCTCGAGGCGGCAATACTGCAGCCACGCCTTCATCCATGCTGGGTCGTCGACAAGCCCGTTGAGCTCGAAGACGACCTCTGCGCCGCCCTGGATCGTCGCCAGGTTGTAGTCGCCCAGCTCGTCGGAGACCTGGTAGAGGCGGCCTGTCGCCGGGTCGTACCCGAACACCAGGTTGCGTCCGGAGCGCAAGCCGAGCGGCATGCGCGCGACGCTGTCCATTCCGGCGACAATCTTGTCGCGCCACCGGGTGTCACCCGTTCGCTCCCATTCGGTCATCCAGTTCCCGGCAAACGCGAACCAGTCGGGCCCGAGGCGGACCCGGCCAGGGTATCTCTTCTCCCGTTCCGTTGGGGGCTGCGCCTCGCGCATCGGATCGATCTCGGCGACCTTGTAGTCCACGTTGAGGACCTCGCGCATCACGTCCCCGATGCGTTCGTCCGTCGTGAGGTAGTAGTAGAAGCGCCGGAACGCCGCCTGGCTGATCCGCGCCTCCTTTGCGCCGTCGCCCCACGGGACCACGTTGTGGCGCGAGCCGAGGCCCGCCAGGCGGCCGAGGTGGTAGACGTCGACCTCGCTCGTGTTGCGGGCCATCGCCTCCGCGAGGCGGAAGATGTCGCTCCTTCCCGTCCGCAGGAACGAGTACCAAAGCCAGGAGTCGGAGGCCAGTTCGGTGTTGTCCCAGGCCATGCCGCCCAGGTCGTAGCGCCAGACGTGCCGGACCTCGTCGTAGGAATGCATCACGTTGCCATAGGTCCAGAACCCGTACCAGTGGCGCTGCTCGACCTCGCGCTCGTAGACGGCGATGACCGCGTCCAGCTGGTCCTCGAACCCCCTCCGGTAGGCGCTCGAGCGGTCGGGCAGGCTCCATATCCCGAATACCCCGGTCGAATGAATGTAGGCGGGCGACGCGACAAGAATAGGGGGCGCCTGGGCCTCCTGCGCCTCCTTGACGACCTCCTCCTTTGCCGGGACGCCGTCGCTGGCGAAGAGCGTGAGCTCGCTTGTCCGCGCGATCCCGGTGGCGGTGCTCATGCCGGGCTGGACATCCTCATACGAGGCCTCGAGCCCGTGAGCACGGGTGTCGTAGTGGCGCAGGTCCATCGCCGGGGCGTCGGGGGACCAAAGCCAGGCCGTGATCGCGGCCTCGGACGTCGAGGCGCCGCCGACCTCAAGCGACACGGGATACGACTGCCAGAAGTTCCTGATGCAGACTCCGAGCCCGCCCGTGACGTCGCCGGCAAACACGAGGCCGGAGGCGCGCCTCCCGTCCCCGGCGTGCAGCCACGAGCTCCGGGCATTGGTGCGCTTCAGAACGATGAACCCGTCGGCGTTCGGCTGGACGAGCTTGAAGCTGTCCCAGACCGCCCAGTCCGCCATCAAGTCGCGCGCCCTCTGGCTCAGTTGGTCGCGGTTTGGCACCCGCCTGCCCTCGACCTGGTCGGGAAAGACATCGCGCGGCTTCGATCCGGCCGGCACGGCCTCCGGGTACCCCACGTAGCGCCCCTGGCGGCCCACCAGGGGCTGGACGGGCTCCGCCCAGAGCCCCGAAGCCTCGCCCGTGAATCGGACGTGGCGGTTCTGGACCTCCTCGCGCATCGGAACGCCCACGCGCAGGCCCAGCCCGCGGATGAAGTCGCGGTCCTGGTCGCCGTCATACACGATCGTGTGCACGACGCGCACCGACTCCTGGCCCGCGTAAAAGTACAGCCTGACGACAAAGGGGAGCCACCTTCGGGTCCCCGATTCGGCGCGGTGGCGTCCCTCGATCCTGACGACCGCCCGAACGGGGCCGCCCTGCTCGACAGTCACCTTCTCGACGCTGCCAAGGTAGGTCGCGCGCGGGGGATTGTCGGCCGGTCCGCCGTCGGGTCCGTCCTGGAGCACGCAGACGAGCCGCGCCTCGCGCGCGACGACCCGGCCGTCGATGGAGAGCGATTCGAAGAGGTTGTCGCCGGAGTTCGGTATTCGGCACCTGAGACGGCCGGTGTCGACCTCGACGCCCGCCTCCGTGGATCGAACCCGCGCCTCTGCAGCGGGCGCGGCCGCCGCCACGCCGGCGGAGAGGGTGAAGGGGCCCGACGCCCGCGGGCCGGCGACCGTGGCGAATCCCGTCCATTTGACGGATCCGTCGGGCCAAGTGGCGAGGGTCCAGCTCTGGAGCGGCAGCGCCGCTCCGTCCGCCGCTCCCAGCGAGAACACCTGGGCCTTCTGCACCGCGCCCCTAGGCCACGGGACGCCGAAGCTGACTCCCAGGCCCGTGGGAGGCGCGGAGCCTTCCAGCCACTCGACCGAGACCGCGCGCGCCGCTGCCGGCAGCGCAGCCGAAGCCAGGACCGCGGCGAAAAGGTGGGCGGTACCGGGCTTTTTCATGGGGCTCCTTGGGGCTCAGGCGGGTGGCGTTGGGGGGAACAGCGCGATTCCATCCCTATCCGTGTCCGCTATCAAGACCTCGAGCGGGGGTGCCGCCCAGGGGCAGCCCGCCTCGCTGAGCGAGGTTGCCGCGTCAAACGCGCGCCGCATCACCTCCTCCAGACCCATGATCCATGTCCTGCGGCGAAGGCCGGTCGCGCCGTTGGTCTCGAGCCATTCATTCGGCACCTCGCGCACCGGACCCGAGCACTGGGCGCCCTGGATGCAGCGCGTGTGCTCGCGCGCGATTGCCGTGCCGCAGATGAAGACGCCCGTGTCCCTGAGGCGGCGCAGCGCGCTCCGGAACATGAAGAGCCTCGCGGACTGCTCGTCGCCAAGGGGGACGTAGCGCGGTGCGGCCCCGAGGGCCTCGACAGAGTAGCCTCGGCCGTGCCGCCAGATGACCCTCCCTTTTTCACCTTCGATCACCATCTCCGGCTCCAGCGTGGACTTGCAGCTGTGCGAGGCGTAGAAATGGACGTCTACACCGGTGTCGGTCTCTATCCGCAGGGCGGCGGTGTCGTAGTTTTCGATCGGCTTCGCGCGGTAGAGCTCGGCAGCCAGCCGGACGGGGGCCGCCGAGCGCTCCGGCTGCGCCCCGGCGAAGAACAGGGCCAGGCTCAGGTGGTGGGCGAACGCGTTGCTGACCGGCGAGTCGAGCACCCAAGACGGCCCCGACTTGGTTCGCCCGGCCCAGTCGGTTCGGGAATAATAGTCCGCTCCGCGGGGCCAGAATCCGATCACCCTGATCCTGCGGAGCCTTCCAACGGCCCCGGCAAGCAGGTCGCGCTTCAGGTCGGTGTTTTCCGTGCAGTAATGGTACTGGAAGCCGACCATCACAGGGCGCCCAAGCGCCTTTTCGCGGGCCTGGATCGTGTCCACCTCGGCGAGCGTCGCGGCAAGCGGTTTCTCGACGAGCACGTGGGCGCCGGAGTCGAGCGCGGCGAGGGTCATCGGCGCGTGCCAGGGAATGCCGGTCGGGATCGCGCAGAGGTCGAGCCTCCCCGCGTGCCGCTTGAGCATCTCCCGGTAGTCCGCGTACACCTCGCAGCCGATCGCCCCAAGCTCGCCGACCACCACCTTCTCGTTCTGCGGGTCGATCATTGCCGCCGCGGACAGGATGGCCTCGCCCTTCGAATGCAGTTCCCTGAGGAGATCGTAGTAGATCCTGCCGTAGCCCGACACGCCTATCAGGGCGACGCGCGGAAGGCCGGACTTTGGGGCGGGCGGCATGCTCGGGAGGGTGGCGCAGGATTCAGGCGAGCGCCCGCACGGTGAGCCAGAAGCCGCAGAGGATCGCCCCGGAGACGCAGCAGCAGATTGAAAAGCCGACGGCGTCCTCGCGCGTCCAGCGGCAGAATTCCCACTCTGAGCGCGGGAAGAGCTTCAGGTGGTCGAACCTCGACGGGTCGCGGATCGTCGCCCTCATGGCTTCCTGCTCCTGTTCCGGCGTCGCCCCGACGGGGGTTTTCATCTTTCCGTAAAAGCGCCCGACGCGCCCGGGCTCCGTCCTGGCGGTCAGGTGGCTGACCACGATAAGGACGGCGAACGGGAACAGCCCGTCGAAGAAGAACTGGGACGCAAGGATCCCGCCTGCGGAAAGGCTTCCGGCCCGCAGGCCCACGCAACTGAGGAGATAGAGCTCGAAGTTGAACCGCCCGCGCCCCGCGACCGCACCGGAGTGGTCGCCCGGCGCCGCCACGGAATCAAAATAGAGCGGCACCGCCTCCGTCTTCCCCTCGTCGACCAGCTTGGACACCTGGACGAGCTCAGGGCAGGTCCTCAGCCGCGGCACGAGCTGCGCCCCAAAGGGCACGATGACGCTCACGACCAGGCTCAGGAGCACGCACGCCCATACCGCCGGCGCCGTGAGCCTGCGCCAGTGGAAGACCATGAAGATGGCCGCGCCGAAGCCCACGTTCCCGTAGAGGATCAGCAGCATCACCGACTTCAGGTTGTCCATGAGGGTCGCGACGAGGACGCTCAGGACCAGGACCAGGACGATCGCCGCCCTGGCCGCCCCGACCGCCTGCACCCCGGACCGCCCCGGGTGCGAGTGCCCGTAGAGGTTGCGCACGTAAAGCCCCGCCACGGTCACCGTCTGCGCCGCCAGCGATGACATGTCGGCTGCCAGAATCCCCGCGACCATGAGGCCGCGAATTCCGGGGCCCAGCAGCAGCCTCGAGGCCGCTCCCCAGACCGTGTCGGGATCGGCCAGCCTCGTGGGCCCCCTGAAGAGGGCTATGGCTATTAGGCCGACAAAAGCCCAGAGGATGATCATGAGGCGCTTGGCATAGGTCCCGCTCGTCATGCCGAAGCGCGCGGCGAACTCGTTGCGTGCGGCGCCAAGGATCGTCATCTGGCTGAGGACGCTGTGCATCTGGATGAGGCTGACCAGGACGACGGCCGTGACCGCCCATCCGGTGAACTGCGAGCGCGCCCCTCCGCCGAAGAGCTCGAGCATCCTGGCTGGAATCCTCTGCGACAGCCCGTGCCAGCCTCCGGTGGCGCCCAGCCCGGACGGGATCAGCAGGCACGAGAAGACGACGATGAGCGTTCCCTGAAGGGCCTGGTTGGCCGCGGCCGCGGCGAGGCCTCCCGAGACGATGTACACGGCGACGACGGCGGTGTAGAGCAGGTAGAAGGGCAGGGGCCCGAAATCGAGGCCGAGCAGCGCCGAGGTCACCTTGTAGCCGACAAAGTTGCCGAATCCGATCAGGACGACGGCCACTCCGATCTGGTAGACCGCATAGAAGCTCGCCAGGGCCTTGCTCGCGAAGCGGTCCTCGAAAAGGTCGCCATTCGTAACCAGGCGGGCCCGCCGAAACCATGTCGCCATGAACCAATAGTACGGGTTCATGAAGACGGTCTGGAATGAGATCCAGATGCCCGAGATGCCCTGCTGGTAGACGACGCTCGCCGTGCTGACGGCGCCGTTCGCGTCGCAGGCGTTCCCGAAGTTGAGAAAGAACTGGAAGAACTTGCCGAGCTTCCTGCCCGCGAGAAAGAACCCCTCCTCGGTCTTCGCCGCCGCCGCCCGCATACCCACGACCACGACGATCGCGAGGTAGGCGACGATGACGGCCAGGTCGGCCCAGGGTATTCCGGTGGAGGGGCTCAAGGACGGATCAGGGTTTGAGCGTGTTGGGGCGGAGCCCGCAAGCCTCCCGATCGCCAAAGCCGCGCGGCCGCTGGTCCGATCCAGGGTGGACCCCAAGCGTGCAGGCAGGGTGGCTTCTTGTCATGAGGGTGGGGTGGGTCCTCGGCGCCGCAGGCCAACCGGCCTCTGCCGGTCTCGGGCCGGGTTGCCGCGCGCTCCCGCACACGGTGCGCTCGCGCCAGCCCCTGGGCAATGGAAGGGGGTATCGGACAGTCAGAAGGGCTCGGGCCGCCGTCAGCTCCTGGCGATGAGCGTCGGGCCGTCGCGCCAGAGCGCCGGGATCATCGTCAGCGAGGCCGGTGACGGCAGGCCGCGCTCATTGCGCTGGAGCTGCGCGATCAGGAGCTCGGCGCTTCGCGCGCCGAGCAGGCGCGGCCGGAAGTCGAGCCCGGCGCAGGGCCTCACTTCCGTCGTCAGGTTGAGGGAGACGAATCCGACCGTCTCCGGGATTCTGGCCCCGCATTCCATCATCCAGTCGATCGCCTGGGTCCAGTGCCCGAGGACCACGTCGGGCTTGTGGCGCCTGAACCAGCGGATGAATTCCTCCCTGCCGATCTCGTCCATGACCAGCGCGGGAATCCTGCCGGAATTCCTGTAGTTGTGCTGATAGGCGAGGAACGCCCCTTCCCAGCGGTGCTGCAGCCGCTCGTCTGCGTGGCGCTGCAGGAATATCCCCGGGCGGCGGTAGCCCATCCGGCCCAGGCGCTGCAGGGCCGCCATCAAGGAGCGGTAGTGGTCGCAGGCGACGGCATGCAGCTCCGGGCGCTCGATCATGTAATCGGCGTAGACCCCTGCGTAGCGGGACCAGTCGAGGCGCGAGAAGTCCGGATCCTGCCACGCAGGAAGCAGGAGGATCCCCTGGATGCCCCTCGATCGCAGTATCCCGTCGAGCCGCTCGACGGTGACGCCCTCCTTGCCGACCAGGAAGGTCTGCAGCTTGAAGCCCAGGTCCGCGGCGCGCTCGCGCGCGCCGTCGATGAGGGCGTCGTGATAGCGCTGCGCGTGGAGGGGCCTGTCGGACTCGGCTATGTTGACGGCGGCGAGGCCGCCCCGGAAGGCCTGGGCCCTGGAGCGCCTGATCTGCGACATGACCGCACTCGCCATCGGGTTCGGGCGGTAGCCCGCCTTCTCTGCGGCCTCGCAGACCCGCCTCGCCGTCTCCTGCTGGATTCTCGGGAGGCCGCGCAGCGCCTCCGAGACCGTGGTGCGCGAAAGGCCCAGCTGCCTGGCAAGTGCTCGGATGGTGGGGGCTGCCGAAGGCATGGCAAAGCCTAGGGGGCGCTCTCCCTGCCTTGGGGGGTGCCCCTTGGGCGGGAGGTCGCGGTAGTGTGAGATCCGATACAAAATGGCTTCCGGATGCTGCGGTAATGGATCGGCACTTTTAGGGGTGTTGAGCGGGGGGTTGACGCTGCTTGCGGGCGTTTCGACCGGGTCGATTCACCGTTGGATTGGGACTTCCGAGCAAACCGAATAACCGTCTGACTGTCAGATTCAATTGAATTTGAACCTTAATGGGGGAAAGACTTCTCTCCGCCCCAACAAGCCGGCAGGCGACCCCAAAGCCTACCGTTTCCCCGTTCCCTAAGAATTGCAAGTTCGGTGCTTTCCACACGCTGACCTTTGATCCTCTGCCGCTAGAGCCGGAAACGGCTCCTACGACTGCTTCGTCCTGATCGTGCCCTGACTGTGCCCTGATTGAGCTTCGGTTTTACCCTAACCCACCATGAACGCATCCCATGATCTGATCCGGCGGCCCGCTGCGCTGCTTCTGTCGGTGATTGTAGCTACTTCAGTCTGCCGCATGAACGCCCAGCAGGCCGCGCCTCCTGCCCCGACTCCGACCCCGGCCCCGGCTGCCGCCCCGGCGCCGAATTCAGTGGCGAAGACGGAGCAGCCGTCGAGCGCGGCCCAGGAGCAGGCCGTGCAGCTTTCGCCCTTCGAGGTGAACTCCTCGCAGGAGCAGGGCTACTTCGCCCCGAACACGCTGGCCGGCACGCGCCTGAACAACAATATCGCCGACATCGGCTCGTCGATCACGGTCGTGACCAAGCAGCAGCTTGAGGACACGAACTCGATCAACATCAACGACGTCTTCCGCTACGAGGCCAACACCGAGGGCGCCCGCACCTACACGCCCTCGACGCTCGTGCGCACGAACTTCTCGGACAACCTCGGTGGAACCGGCGGCACGACCGGAAACTATGCCAGCGCCCTCGACACCGGAAACCGCGTCCGCGGCCTTTCGACAGCCGACCAGGAGGAGGACAACTTCTACTCCCTCTACCGCATTCCCTTTGACGCCTACAACACGGATGCGATCGACATTGAGCGCGGCCCGAACTCGATCATATTCGGCTCGGGCAGCCCCGCGGGAATCGTGAACCAGGACCGGACGCAGGCCAACACGGACAAGCTGACCGGCGAGGCCGAGTTCCAGGTGAGCAGCTGGGGCGGCGAGCGCGAGAGCTTCGGGCTCAACATTCCGCTGATCAAGGACCGGCTGGCGATCTACGTCGCGCAGGTCTACGACTCTGAGGGCTTCAAGCAGAAGCCGTCCTTCGACTACACCCGCCGGGAATACGCGGCCTTCACGCTCTATCCCTTCAAGAATCACAGGACGAAGCTGTCAGGGAGCATAGAGGACTATAACAACTATGCCGACGACCCCAACGGGGTCACCCCGACCGACTACGTAACGCCCTGGCTCAACAGCGGCGAGCCGGTCTGGAATCCCCTCAACGACACGGTCTCGTACCTCACGACCGGCAGGAACGTCGGGCCCTACACGATCTCGTCCACCTATCCCAATTACGCCGGCATACTGCAGACCATGCTGACGAGCTCGACGTCGCCGTATTTCGTGCCTTCGCTGACAATCGTAAACTCGGGCCACGACGTGATGATGATCGACCAGGGCAACCTGGAGAACTTCTTCAAGGCAAGCCAGACCGGCTTGAACATCGCCGGCTGGGTGCCGAGCAAGTTCACGCCGTCGCAGGCCCTGGTGAATGAGGAGCGCATGACCGAGACGACCAACCTGCCGACTCCGTCTGCCTATGTCGCCTGGCAGCAGCCCGGCGTCACGAGCAGATCCATTTACGACTGGTCCAACATCAATATCGACTCGCTGGACAACACCTTCACCCATGCGACGACCTACAACCTCAACTTCCAGCAGGAGATCCTGCCGAGTCTGAACGTCCAGGTGGCCTGGTTCCGCCAGCAGCTGGCCCAGCTCCAGGACTCCCCGGAAAACCAGGCGAGCGCGACGGCGATCAACGTCGACACGAACCAGTACCTGCCGAACGGGCAGCCGAATCCTCACGTCGGGCAGCCCTTCGTGGACGTCTACCAGGCTGACGTGTACAACCAGCCCGAGATCAACAACAACTGGCGGGCCATGATCGACTACGAGCCCGACCTGCGGACCGTCGTCCCGGCGTGGCTCGACTGGCTGGGCCACCACCGCTTCCTCGGCGTGTACACCCAGCATGATGACATCCAGACCGCCCTGCGCTACCGGCCCGCCATCGACGGCGGCGACCCGAACTACCTTCCCACCGCGGCCACGCTGGCGAACGCCGCGGGGTATTCCTACCCGTCGAGCAATTCGACGATCGAGCAGTGGTTCTACCTCGGTGGGGCCTCCGCGGCCGCCCCGGGCTACGCAACCTCGGGCCCCGGCTACTTCAACCGCCCGGGCTACGGGGGCCCGACCCTCGCCACCATCGACACCTACGATTATGCTACGGGCCAGTGGGGCGCTTCCTCGGTCCACATGGATTCGCTTCTCTTTGCAACGGGCGGCCTGAGCGAGAATCTCCAGGACTCGAAGACCTTCTTCTGGCAGAGCTTCTTCTGGAACGACCGCATCGTCGGTTCCCTTGGCATCAACGACGACCAGGTGAAGAACAGGAACACGGTGTTCCCGGCGACGCTTCCGACCGCCAAGGAATACACCGAGGGATTCCCCAACCAGGCGCTCTGGTATGACGAGGGCCCCTGGACCTACACGGGCGGCAACACGGCGACCACGGGCGTCGTCGTGCATCCGTTCAAGGAATGGAGCCTGATCGACAACGCCGCGGCGAGGGGTGACATTTTCAGTTCCGTGCTGCGCACGCTCAGCTTCACCTTCAACAAGTCCGACAACTTTGTCCCGCCGACGGCCAACTACACCGACTACTTCGGCAACCCGCTCGGCAAGACCCAGGGCAAGGAGAAGGACTACGGAATCGAGATCGCGACGCCTGACAACAAGCTTTTCCTGCGTGCGACCTGGTTCAACACGACGAACGACAACGCGTACGTGACCCTGACATCGACCGGCCGGGCCAACTACATCGACAACGCCATCCTCCAGCACTGGGCGACCGAGGTCGTCGAGATCCGAAACGGGGAGAATCCTTCTGACCCCAACTTCAACAACACGAACGTCTACCCGATAACGACGGCCGAGCAGACCCAGATCTCCCAGCTCACCGGCCTGCCCTACAACTACGGCGGCAACGTCGGAGCAAACGGGGAGTACGTGAACGTGAACGGCACCGAGAGCGGCATCGCGAAGGGCGCCGAGATTGAGGCGACCTACAACCCGCTCCCCAACTGGACCATGAAGCTCACGTGGGGCAAGCAGCAGACGGTCGTGTCCGGCGCCGGAGCCCAGGCCCAGGCGTGGATCGACTACCGGATGCCGTATTGGCTCAAATACTCGGCCCCGGACTTGACCCAGGTCTACAAGCTCGCGAGCGGGGCTCCCTTGTACCTCGGCAACTTCTGGCAGGCCTACGGGTTTGACGGCAGCGTCACCGGCCCCGGCAATATCAACGGTTGGACGACAACCCAGAACTACTACAACATCGTCGTCGGGGCGCAGCTCGCCCAGGACGAGGCCGTCAACGGATCCCTTGCGCCCAATCAGCGCGAGTACAGCTGGAGCTACCTGACCAATTACACGTTCACGCGCGGCGTCCTGCGGCACTTCAGCGTCGGCGGCGCCCTGAGCTACGACGGCCAGGCCAACGCCGGGTATTTTGGGAATCCGGCCAACGTGAACGCGGCGGGCCAGATCCTGGGTCCCAATGTCAACGACCCCATCTACACGCCGGCAAAGTTCCACATAGACGCCTGGGTGTCCTATGGCTTCAAGATGCCCTGGGCCAGCAGTGTCACCTGCAAGGTGCAGTTCAACGTGGCCGACCTGACCTCGAACGGCTACCTGCTGCCCGTGTCGTACAATCTGGACGGGTCGGCTGCGGCCGAGCGCATCATCCAGCCGCGAAGTTACTCGCTGAGCGCGAAATTCTTCTACTGAACCCCGGCCCTAGGGTCATCCCCGCGATGGCCGGGAATCCGGGACGGGGCGGCCGAGAGGCGGCCCCGTCCCGATTTTATTTGACCCGCGCGCGCCGGGCGCCGACCTCGAAAGAGTGAACTCTGGGGCTGATGCGGCGTTGCACGGAAGGGCGCGTCCATGGATCGGCGCGGCGCTGATTGCCGCCGCTGCCGCGGGCGCCTTCGCCACGAGCTTCTCCGGGGCTTTCCAGTTTGACGACATACCGGCCATCCTGGAAAACCCGACGCTGCGCCGCCTATGGCAGATCGGCGGGGCGCTGAGTCCGCCGCACGGCGCCCTGACCGTGAGCGGCAGGCCTGTCCTCAACTTGAGCCTGGCGCTCAACTACGCCATCAGCGGCACCGGGACCTGGAGCTACCATGCGCTCAACCTCCTGATCCACATCGCGGCCGCCCTGGCCCTCTTTGGGATCGTGGGGCGAACCCTGGCCCGGGTCGGGGCGCAGGGCGCCCAGGCAACGGCGCTGGCCGTGGGCCTCATCTGGGCCGTGCACCCGCTCACGACCGAATCGGTCACCTATGTCGTCCAGCGGGCCGAGTCGCTCATGGCACTCTTTTACCTGCTGACTCTCTACTTCTTCGTGCGCTCGAAGGGCGGGACGGCCGACGGCCGGGGCACGGGGTGGCTGGCGCTCAGCGTCGTCTGCTGCTGGCTCGGGATGGCCACGAAGGAGGTCATGGTCTCAGCCCCTGTCGCGGTGCTCCTCTACGACCGGATCTTTGTCGCCAAGAGCTGGAGGGGAATATGGCGGTCGGGGCGGCTCTACTACTCCGCGCTGGCCGCGGGGTGGATCCTCCTGGTCTGGCTGGTTGCGAGCACGGGCTGGGACCGCGGCGGCACGTCCGGCTTTCGCGTGGGTGTCTCATGGACCGGCTACTGGCTCACCCAGGGCGAGGCGATGGCGCGGTACGCGGGGCTCTGCCTGTGGCCGCATCCGCTCGCGATCGACTACGGACCGGCCTCCGCCCCGCCCTGGCTGGCCTATTGCCTTTGCGCCGCCTGCCTGGCCGCCTTCGTCGCGACGGCTGTCGGCTCTGCCCGGGGCCGTCCGTGGGCCTATCTCCCGGCAGTGTGCTTCATGGTCCTTGGGCCCACAAGCGTGATGCCGGGCGTCCTGCAGTTCGCGGCGGAGCATCGGGTGTACCTTCCCCTGGCGGCGGCTGTCGTTGCCGTTGTTCTCGGCGCCCGGGCCGCCGCCGCCCGCTCGGGACTGCCCGCGCGCCTCCGGGCACCCGTTCTGGGGTCCCTGCTTGCGGCGGTCGTCCTCGTCCTCGGGTCTGCGACGGCGCTTCGCAACAGGGTCTACGCGGACGACCTCACACTCTGGGCGGACACGGTCGCAAAGCGGCCGCTGAGCGCGCTCGCCGAGGCGAACCTGGGGATGGCGCTCCTCGACCGGGGGCGCACCGCCGAGGGCACGGCCTATTGCGAGAAATCGGTGGGGCTCGACCCCAACAAGCCGGCCGCCCGCTACAACCTCGGGCTCGCCTACGAGGCGCAGGGCCGATGGGTCGAGGCGCTTGGGGAGTTCGCCGCCGCGGCGAGCCTGAACCCGAGGCTCTTCTACGCCCAGTTCAGGGCGGGCCGCGTTCTCGACCGCCTTGGCCGCGGTGCCGAGGCGGAGCAATTCCTGCGCCTGGCCCTCCAGTCGGCTCCTGATCTGGCGGAGGCGCACGGGAGCCTTGGAGAGGCGCTGGTCCTCCAGGGCCGGAAGGCCGAGGCGGTCGATGAGTTTGGGCGCTCTCTCGCGATCAGTCCGGAGCAGCCGGAGGTGGAGTTCAACCTAGGGGTTCTTCTGGCGGGGTCGGGGCGCCTCGACGAGGCGGCTTCGCACTACGCGGCGGCCGTCCGCCTGCGGCCGGAGTACGGCGAGGCCGAGCTCAACCTGGGCGTGTCCCTGGCGCAGCTGGGGCGCCTTGGCGACGCCCTTGCCGCGCTTCAGTCGGCCGTGCGCCTGATGCCGGGCTCGCCGCAGGCCCACGAGAACCTGGCAACCGTCCTGGACCAACTTGGGCGCACGGAGGAATCGATAGGGGAATACAGGGCGGCGCTCCGACTGAAACCCGACTTTGCCGAGGCCCACTACAACCTGGGCAACGGGCTCATCCACGCCCGCAGGCTGGCGCAGGCCCGCGCCGAATTTGCCGAGGCCGTGCGGCTCAAGCCGGATTTCCGCGCGGCGCGCTCGATGCTCGACAGGCTCTCGGCGCTCCCCCCCGATCCATGAGGGCCGCGCGCGAAGAACCCCGCGTCCGGTCCCGCCGCAGCGGCCGAACGGTGCTGCCGGCCTCGGGCGCGCCGGCCGGGCCCGCCGTTAGGATTTGCAACGCCGTATTCCTGCGGTTCCCCTTTTCCCATGGAGCCCCCGCGTCGCGCCACTGACGCACCGATCCCGTCGGGAGGCCGTGGGGACATGCTGCTTGCCGCGCTCCTTTTCGCGGCGGCGCTGATCGCCTATTTTCCCGCCCGCAACGGCGGGCTGCTGCTCGACGACGATCTCCACATCACGAGGCCCGAGCTCCAGTCGTTCGGGGGCCTGCTGCGCATCTGGTTCGACGTGGGCTCCACGCAGCAGTATTACCCGGCGCTTCACACCGCGTTCTGGGTCGAGCACCGCCTCTGGGGAGACTCGGTGGAGGGCTACCACCTGGCCAACGTGGCGCTGCATGCCTGCGCCGCCGGCCTCGTGGTCGCGCTCATGCGGCGGCTGCGGCTGCCGGGCGCGTGGCTCGCGGCCTTCGTGTTCGCCCTCCACCCCGTTTGCGTCGAATCCGTCGCCTGGATCGCCGAGCAGAAGAACACGCTCTCGACCGTCCTCGCACTGGGCGCCGCGGTCGCCTACCTCGACTTCGATGAGGGGCGAAGCGCCCCGCGGTACTGGCTCGCGCTCGGGCTCTTCGCCGTCGCCCTCCTCAGCAAGACCGTGGTGCTGACGCTCCCGGCCGTCCTTTTGGTCGTGGCCTGGTGGCGGCGCGGGCGCGTTGACCTCCGCCGGGACCTGAGGCCGCTCCTGCCGTGGCTCGCCCTCGGCGGCGCCGTCAGCTTTGTCACGCTCTCCGTGGAGCACGGGCTGCTCTCCGGGATCGGCGCGGTGTTTCCACTCGGCCCGGCCGAGCGCCTCCTGCTCGCGGGCAGGGTGTTCTGGTTCTACCTGGCCGAGATCGTCTGGCCGGAGGGCCTGACCTTCTTCTACCCGAAATGGGGCGTGGACACGGCCGCCCTTTGGCAGTGGCTCTACCCCGCGGCCGCCGCGGCCCTGGCGGCCTGGCTCTGGGTCCTGGCGGGGCGCATGCGGGGGCCGCTCGCGTCCTTCCTCTGCTTTGCCGGGACCCTGGTCCCTGTCCTCGGATTCTTCAACGTCGAGTGGTTTGTCTTTTCCTACGTGGCCGACCACCTGCAGTACCTCTCGGTGCTCTGCGTCGTCCTGCCGGCGGCCGCCGTGCTTGCGGCGGGCGCCCGCCGGCTGCCGCCGCGCGCCCGCCTGCTTGCGCCCGCCCTCGCGGGCTTGCTGGTGGCGGTCCTCGGCTGCCTGACGTGGCGCCAGTGCGCCCGCTACGGCGACCCGGAGAGGTTCTACCGAACGGCCGCGGAGCTCAATCCGGCCTCGGCCGCTGCGCACAACCATCTCGGGACGGTGCTCGCCTCGGAGCCGGGGCGCACGCCCGAGGCCCTAGCCCAGTTTGAGAGGGCTCTCGAGATCAGCCCGAACGCACCCGACGGGGAGGAGAACCTTGCAACCGTGCTCCTCAAGGACCCGGCGCGCCGCCAGGAGGCCGTGACCCACCTCGAAGCCGCGATCCGCCTGCGTCCGAACAAGAAGTCGACACGCGACAAGCTGGCCTTCGTCCTGACCGGCATTCCCGGCCGCCAGGGGGACGTGATCGCCCAATACGAGGCCTCGCTTCAGATCGATCCACGGGACCCGGTCGTGCACAATTTGCTTGGCTGCGCGCTCATGGAGGATCCGGGCAGGCTCAATGAGGCCGAGGCGCAGTTCGAGGCGGCCCTGAGCCTCAGGGCCGACTTTCCCGAGGCGCACAACAACCTTGGCAACGCCCTGAGGAGAATGCAGGGCCGCCTGGCCGACTCGGTCGCCCAGTTCGGGGAGGCGCTGCGCCTGAGGCCGGACTTTCCCGAGGCCCACAACGGGCTGGGACTGGCGCTGGCGCAGATGCCCGGGCGGCTTGACGAGGCGGTTGCCGAGTTCCAGGAGGCGCTGCGCCTGAAGCCCGACTTTGCCGAGGCCCACGGCAACCTCGGCCTCGCGTGGATGATGATGCCGGGACGCCTGGATGACGCGGCGTCCGAGCTCAGGCAGTCGCTTCGACTGCGGCCGGATTCAGCGCCTGCCTGGCATGTGCTCGGGATGGTCCTTGCGCGGGAGGGAAACCTGCGTGAGGCCGCTTCGGCCTTCCGCGAGGAGCTTCGCCTCGCGCCCGATAATCCCGCCGCGCAGGAGGCGCTCGACTCGGTGCTCCAGGGGGCGCAGGGGCGCTGAATCGCCTCAGGGCTGCCCGCCCGGCGGCGCCGCGTCCATCGGCGTCAGGACGACGGGCCCCAGGAGTCCCGAGTCGCGAATCGGCCAGCCGGAGGCGTCGAAGGGCCGGTAGGAATGGTTGACGAAATTGATCTCGTAGAAGCTCTTCCAGTCCACGTGGCGCAGGTCGAGGTCGCGGATTCGGTTGGCGGCGACGTTGGTGACCTCCACCTCGAGCAGGTTCTGGCCCGGCCTCAGAAAGGCGCCGACATCGGCGGAGAACGGGGCGCACCAGAGGGTGCCGACGTCGCGGCCGTTGAGGCGCACGCGGGCGCTCTCGGCAACCCGGCCCAGGTCGAGCCTCCACTCCCGCGCCTCGGCAGGAAGCTGGGGCATGGGGAAGCGCAGGCTGTAGAGCGCGGTCCCTGAAAAACGCTTCGCCTCCGGATCCGCCTCGTCGGTCCACGGGGCGAGCCTTGTCTCCTGGAAATCCCTGGGAAGGACGGGCCCGCCCTCGATGAAATGCACGGCCCACGCGCCGCCAAGCGCCAGCGAAGGCCCGGTCGAAGCGCGGAGGTAGCGCCAGGCGGGCCCGGGAGGCGCGGGGCCGCCGAAGGTCCTCAGGATGAGGGACTGCCCGGGCGCCGCCTGGAGGTACACGCTGAGCCCCCCGGGGCCGGCCCGCGTGGCCGCGGTCCCGATGTGATCCGGGAGGAGGGGGTCCATGAGCGCGGCGGAAGCTGCGGGCCGCGCGAGGGCGACCCAGGCCTCAACGGGCCGCCCTGAGGTGTTGACGATGAAGTAATCGGTGCCGCCGGCACGCGCTCGGCGGATGAAGCTGAGGCCATCGTCGCACAGGCGCTCGCGCGGTATTGCTGCCGATTCAAGGAGCGTTGAGAGGTCCCCAGGCGCTGGGAGGCGCCCCTGCGCTGCCGACCAGATCGTCCCGTTGCCGAGCCCTGCGCTCCGGATCCAGTCCGGTGAGCCGCCCTGCCCGGGTGATTCCAGCCGGATCCCTTTGAGCAGGCTCGCCGCCTTGGCTCGGCGCGCCTCGAGATCGGAGAGACCGGGAACGTCCGAGGGGATTCCCCCTGCAAAGACGACTGTGGCTCCCTGGCGGGCCAGGTCGAGGAGCTTTCCCAGCGTCTCAACCGGAAGGAAGCGGCAGGGCGGGACGACGATCGCCCGGTAGAGGCTTCCCTCGAGGTTGATCAACGGGCCGCCGGAGGGCCCGGACGGATCCACCGCGGCGCCCGACAGAAGGGCATCCGTGACCTCGTCAAAGGCGAACCCCTTGTGCCAGAGCTCCATGGCGGCCGCGTAAAAGGGTGTCCCGATCATCCATTTGCCGGGTGTCGTGAACTGGAGGACAAGGGGATCGGCCGGGGCCCCGGGCGGCCGGGGGGGGCCGGCGGCCGGGTCCGGCCGGCCCTGCTGCCAGAAATCGGCGACGGGGAAATAGAGGAGGATGTCATTGTCCGGCCTTCCCGCCTGCAGGATCGACTGGCAGCGGGTGGCGTAGGCGGTGAACGCCGGCAGGTCGTGCCAGATGCCGCCGTTCGGGCCGAAATTCACCGAGGCGTAGAAGAGCCAGCCGGGCCAGGGCGCGTCCGACGGTGAATAGGGAATCCCGTGGAAGAACATGTGGTTGATCCCGGAGAGGAAGAAGGTGTCCACGGGCGCCTTCAATTGGGAGAGCGGGACCTGGAAGTGCTCGCCCAGCCAGGTGAACGTCTCGGAGGAGGCGAGGGTGCGGCCGGTCACATGGGCCGCGGAGGAGGCGAACTTGAGCATCGGGACCTGCTCCTCGGAACCGCCTCCGAACGAGCCTTCGGTCTCGGGAATGTCGGCCGACGCGTAGACGTCCTCAATGTTGGCGGGCGCCCCGTGCGCCTGCTCGCGGGTGAGGCTGCCGTGCGAATGGGCCCAGAGGGTCCAGCGCGCGACATAGGCCTGGTGGAGCTCCCCCAGCGTCCTGCGGTAGTCCTCCCTCACCCGGGCAGCCGTGTCCGGGTTCCCGTCGCCCGCGAGCTCCGGGAGACGCTCCGAAAGGTCGTAGCCGCGCCTGCGCGCGAACTCGCCGAGGAAGCCCGGCGTCCAGTTGGCCCCGAAGTACTCGAAGGAATCCTGGAACTGGGCCCGCGGCATGGGGCCGCCGTACGAAAGAAAGGCGGTGTCGAAGCGCGCGAGGTAGGTCTCGAGCGACCTGACGGAATAGGGATCGGCAACATTGCCGGCGCCGCCCGGCGCCGCCCGCTTCACCTTCTGGACGGGCTGGCGGGTGGTGAGGGAGTAGAGGATCCACCCCGCGCCGGGGGCCGACCAGTCAAGGCGGCCGGCCTTGAGCAGGCCGGCAAGGTCGACCTGCGATCCGTTCGGCCCCACAGCGAGCAGGCGGACGAGGCTGACCCGGGCGCCCCGGCCGCTCACCATGCCGTCCATGACCTTGCTGCCGGCCGGGGTGGCGGCGGCCAGGGGCCTCTGCTCCTGGCCAAGCGCGGCGGCAACCACGGAGTCATCGACCGCCCCGCCGGCGCCGAGCGGGAACCGCCGGACGACGGCGGATTCGGAGGCCTGGTCCGGGGGGATCCAGGGCCCCCCCATGGGCCAGCCCGTGCCGGTTGTCATGTCGACGCCGATGCCAAGGCGGGCCGCCGTGCGCGTCGTCACGGAGAGCATCGCCATCCACTCGGGCGAGAGGTAGTCAATGAATCGCTTCTCGTAGCCCTTGGCGCCGTAGATGGGGCAGATTTCCACCCCGCCGAGCCCCGCGTCCCGGTACTCGCCGAGCAGCCGCTCGAGATTGGCTGGATCGACCGCGCTTCCGAGCCACCACCAGCGGGCCCATGGGCGCGCCGCCTCGGTCGGCGCGGGCCAGGCGAGGGGGCCAGCGTGCGGATCGGGCGCGCCGGCGCCTCTGGCCGCGGCAGCCGACGACAGGAAGGCGCCGGCCAGGCCTAGTCCGATCGAGAGGTGGGATGGCATTGCGGTGTTGGGGCCTTTCCTGGGTCAGAGGGAGGACCGGCGGTCCCCCCCGGGCGGAAAGCTTGGCCCCATGACCGGCGCGGGCCAAGCTCGGGCAACCGGTGCGGCGGCCTCTTCACGGCGCATGGGCGTCCGCGCCCTGGAAGTTCTCGAGGCTGAGGCCCTCCACGCGCTCCTTGCGAAGGGCGGGTCCGTAGCTGGCGGGCGGGTTCGGGCCCCAGTGCACGGTGCAGTTGCGCAGCGTCACCTGGCGGGCATCCTGGAGATCGACGCCCGCGATGACGACGCCCTTCTCCTGGACGCCGAGCTCCTCAGGGGGCCGCAGGTCGATCCGGCTCGGCCACTGCGTCGTCTTTGTGATCTCGAGCGTGACGCCGTCGAGGATGATGTCCTCCGGGATGCACCCGGAGGTGCCTCGGATGAAGACGCCGGCCTCCGCGTGGGAGAGGATGTGCGAGAAGCGAAGCCCGCGGATGGCGCCGAGGCGGCCCCCGGGCAGCCGCGGATGCGCGACGACATAGATGGCCTCGGACGCGCCCCACCACTCCGGATAATAGAGCTGCGATTGGATCACGATGTCGTGGGCGACAACGTTCTCCACGCTTCCCTCGTCGCGGAGCATGATCCCGATCCCCCTGTTGCACTGGTTCACGACGCAGTCGGAGAACACGATGTTGCGGATCGCGTCGACGGTCTCAGATCCAATCTTGAGGGCGCAGTCGTGGGTCGTGAGGACGCAGCCTGACACGACGATGTCCTCGCAGGGACCGTACCTGGCGAACTCGCGGCTTGTCTTGACGACTATGGCGTCGTCGCCGCACTCGACCGAGCAGTCGGTGATGCGGACGTTGCGCGAGTGGTCGGGATCGATCCCGTCGCAGTTCGGCGCCTTGAGGCTGTTGCGGATCGAGATGCCGTGTATCGAGACGTCCTCGCAGCCCGCGAGGTGGAGGGACCAGAACGCCGCCTCACGGAGGTTCACGTCGCTCACGCGCACGTGCCGGCAGTCCTCGAACAGGATCAGCCGGGGCCGCCAGGGCTTCTTCTCGTAGATGTAGGGGCCCTCCTTCCCGAGAAACTCGAGTCCGCGCCCGTCGATTGTGCCGCCGCCCGTGATCGCGACGTTCTCGGCGTGGCGGGCCGCTATGAAGATGGAGTCGGAGTAGTCGGAGGGCCTCGTGCTGCCGAGGAGGCGCGAGCCTGGCTCGAGGTCCAGGACAACGTTGGAACGCAGGGCGATCGAACCCGCCATGAGCGTCCGTCCGGCGGGAATGACCACCGTTCCGCCGCCCGCCTTTCCCGCGGCGTCGATCGCCCGCTGGAGGGCGCCCCCGTCGTTGGCGGCGCCGTCGAGGACGGCCCCGTAGTCGGCCGGGGAGAAGACGGCGGCGCCGGACGGACAGGCGGCCGAGGCGACGGCCAGGAGGAGGATCAGTTTCATGGGTGCTTCATTGGCTTTGCGCCACGGAGGGCGATTCGACGTCGTTGCAGTTGAGGAGGGCGACGGGCTTCCCGTCGTCGGTGGAGAAGCGGACGTTGGCCATGGTCCAGCCGCTTGCGTAGCTTATCGCGCCGGCCCTGTGCCCCTGCGCGGTGACGTTCTCCCAGCGAACGGCGCCGATCGGCTTCTGCGCCATCCCGTCTGCGGTCAGGATCTGGCGCGCGCCCGTGGCCGTGACGGAGGCGATCGTTATGTTCCGGAAATCGACGTAGCCCCGCTCGGGGGGCTCCACGGGCGTGGCGAGCACGACCCAGTGGGGGGGGACGTCCTTCATCCCCGGGGGGATCCTCGCGTAGCTAAACTGCGGGTTCCAATCGAGGTTGAACGTGAACGGCAGGGGGACGCCCGTCAGGGTCAGGTCCCGGATGAGGATGTCCTCGACCGAGCCCCCTCGCGTCCGGCTCGACTTGAAGCGGATCCCCTCGCTGGTGCCGATCCCCGTGTTCCTGTAGGCCACGACATGGCGGATGCCGCCCGAGGTCTCGCTGCCGAAGGAGACGACACCCCCTCCGCGGCGGCAGACGTTGTCCCGGATGACGACGTACTCCGTAGGGCGGTTCACCCTCAGGCCGTCGAAGTCCCGTCCCGCCTTGAGGCAGATGTCGTCGTCATTGTTGTCGATGTCGCAGCGCTCCACAAGCACCCGGCGCGACGAGTCGATGTCCACGCCGTCCGTGCTCGGTCCCTTGACGCCGCCGACGACCGCGTTGTCCGCGATCCGGATCCCGTCGACCGTCACGCGGTCCGAATAGGTGATCTGCACGGTCCAGAAGCCCGATCGGCGCAGGTTCAGGCCGGCCACGGTCACGTCCCGCGAGTTCATCACCACCAGCAGGCGCACCCGCCTGCAGTCGTAATCGGCCGCCCAGCGGATGCCCCGCGGCTCGTAGCTCTTGCGCAGCTCCCAGTACTTGGCCCACCAGAAGTCGCCCTGCCCGTCGATCGAGCCGTCCCCGGACACCTCGACGTCCTCCTGGCCGTCCACGTTGACGAGGCCCGCGGGCCACGGCATCTCGATCCCGGCGACCCGGGTCGGCTGGACAGGGTAGGCCGAGTCGTCTCGGACGCCCAGGAGCGTGGCACCCTTGCCGATCCGCAGGTGCACGTGGCTTTTGACGAACAGGGCCCCGCTCAGGTATTTTCCGGGGCCGAGGGTGACGAGGCCGCCCCCCGCCGCGGCGCACGCGTCTATCGCCCGCTGAATCGCCGCGGTCGCCGGTGTCGCACCGTCGCCCACGGCGCCGTAGGCGCAGGCGTCAAAGACCCCCGCGCCGCAGGGGGAGCGGGCCGCGCCCACGTCGCTCACCCAGCCCGGCAGGGCCGTGTCCGGCGGGGCGGCCGCGCCGGGCGCTTCCCGCTCGAGCGTGGCTCCCATGAGGCCGATGACGACGTCATTGGCGAGCGCGCGGACCGTGAGCGACCGCAGTTCCCTGCTCGGGCTCAGCCGAAGGCTGAGAACCGTGGCGGCACCCCCGCGGACAATCCCCCCCGTCCCGGCGAAGCCCGCGGGATCGAGCGCGCGAACCACCCCCGTCTTCAGGTCCAGGCGCATCGGCAGCGGGCCGGGCAAGCGGAACTGGTAGTCGTCGATGAAGTAGTCCTGCTCGATCGGCCACCACGTGGCCGGGTTCTCGAGCGCGAGGCGCTCCGAGGTGCCGTCCCGGTAGGTGACGACGACCTCGCCGTTGTCGATCCGGCTCTGCATGGGATTGGTCGAGCCAGCCATGAGGAGATAGACCCGGCGCGCGCGGCCGCTGAGCGGGATAACGGCCTCGGCGGGATAGTTCCTCCACCGCGAGGTGAAAACGATGTTCCTTGAGTCCCGCTCGCCTGGGGTCGCGATCGGAACGCCGTTCGGCAGGACGATCCGGCCCCCGTTGCGTGCCGCTGCCGAGCGCAGGCCGGAGTCGTCGATCTCGGCGGAGGCGTTGTAGCGTCCGGCCCAGCCGCCGATGCCCTGCTTCGGGAGCTCAAGGGACACGTAGGGCGAGCGGGGCTCCCGGTATTCGTTGAGGAAGATCCGGGTCACCCGGTCGTTGAAGTAAGGCGCGAGGTCGACCGTGGCCAGCTGCGCGCCGGGCTCCGGCGTCGCCGGTGCGGGCGCCGCGGCCTCGGGAGCCTCGGGGGATCCCACCGGCTCCTCGGCCGGCGCGGGGGCGCCGGACCAGGTGAGCGCCACCTCGAATCGGGCGGAGGCCGGGGCCGAAACCTCGATCTGGAGGGGCGCGCCCGGAGCGGAAACGACCTGCCAGGGGGCGGGTCGGCCGTTGACGGTGACCGCGGCGACCTGGGCCCGGGGCGCGGCGAGGCGCAGGCGCAGGCGCTGCGGCTGCGCGAATCTCGGCTCCACCCGGTACGTGTCGCAGTCCCCCTCGCGGCGGAAGGAATAGAAGAGGTCGGGGTGGCGCAGGGTGGCGCGGCTCCATTCCCTGGGAAAGCCCGGGGCCAGGAGCAGCTCGCCTTGAAGCGCGTCCGGTCTCACGCCGAAAAGCCCCTCGACCAGCGCCCGCGAAAGCACGCCCGCGCCGTCGCCGAAATCGCGCTGGGACTCGCGGCGATACGCGTCAAGGTACGACATCGTCCCGACGTTGCCCGGGGATATTCCCATGAACATCGCGGCCACCAGGGAGCCCTTCGCGATCCGCCACGCCTCCTCGGGCCTGCCGGCCTGCCAGAATCCGAGGGCCGTGTGGAGTGCCTCGGCCATGACGACGTTGTTGAGCGACCACTCATAGGGCATCCAGTTGCTTGTCGCCAGCGTGTGGAGCCCCGGAGGGACCCCGGGGCCGGTCACGGGCAGGTGGGGAATCTCCCGGTCCACGAGCTGCGTCATCTGGAGCGCCTCCGCCGGCGTCGGCACCCCGCTGTCGACCGCGTGGTAGAAGGTCCAGAGGGCCGCGCTCGGATGGACGAGCTGGAGGCCGAGCAGGTCCTTGTACTCCGCGAAGCCGCCCCTGGCCGGCATCCAGAGGAGCTCGCGCATGGCCCTGGCGATCCTGTCCGCCTCAAGGGCAAAGGGCGCGGGATCGACCCCCGCGAGCGGCGCGATGCGGGCGGCCATCCGGTTGTGGTAGTAGTTGTAGGCCGAGGCGTGCGCGGTGCCGCCCCCGCTGTATTCCAGGTTGTCGCTCGCCCAGATCGCAGCGTAAGCCTCGTAGAGCGGAAGCCTCTCGGGCCCGTACTCGCGGCGGAACAGCCGGCGCTCCCATGCCAGGTGGCGCTCGATCACGGGCCACATCCTCTTTGCGAAGTCGCGGTCCCCGGTCCAGAGCAGGTGGCGGAAAAGCGCGTCAATGTAGACGAGGTTCATGTCGTAGTGGCTGTTCGAGATGTCCCCGTTGGTGTGCAGTCCCGTCTCGTTGCGCGAAAGGTTCGTGGACTCCGCGGGCGGGGGGACCTGGGCGGGGACGGGGCCCGTGTTCTGCATGGCCGCCCATGCGGCCGAGTTGACCCGCGCCCGCTCGTGCCAGCCGAGCTCGTCAAGCACGTACGGGCCCCGCCAGCCGAGGAGCCGGGTGCGCCACGCCACGGCGCCGTGCATGATCGACTGCTGCGGCTCGTCCCAGAGGGCGTCCGCGGCGACGTTGAGGGCGCCGACAGCCGCGTTCAGGAAGGGATCGGGGGTGTCGACCTCCACCCGGCCGCGCAGGGCGGCAAAATGGGCCTCCGCCTGCGAGAAGCGCAGGGGAAGGTCCGCCGCGGCGTAAGCCGGCGCGAGCCTCGCCGCCCTGGGCCTGCTTTCGACGCCCGGGCGCCCGGCCGTCACCTCCTCGTAGGTGCCGAGGTCCGCCGGGGCGGGGGAGCCGGACGGGAGGCGCTGAAGCGAGAGGAGGACCGGGCTTCCGGCCGCGATCGGCACCCGCCCGACGACGACCGGCAGCTCCGGCGCAGCGGCAGGCCCTGGCGCCAGGAGGGCGGGCAGATCGTTCCAGTTCCGGGCGTCCGCGGCGTGCATCCGGGAGCCCGCGGGCGCGAGGCCGGCAATGGTTGCGGCCGTGGCGCGCAGCGTGAAGGCGCCGTCGCCGACCTGGAGCGTGTTCGCGCGGCAGAAGTCGGGCTCGAGCTGGAAATACTGGCTGATCGGGACCCGCTCGGTGCCGATGTCTCCGTCTCGCGCCCCGCGCCGCCCGTTCACTCCCCCGTAGGCCCAAATGAGCTCAGTCATGGGCGCAGTCGACTCCGCCGTGACCCGCAGGATCACGCCTTCCGTCTGGTCGTAGGCCAGGGCCTCGACCCGGAGCCTGCCGGTGGGCCCCAGAAGCGGGTCGGCGACCTCGTAGATCAGCTCGCCGGGCCGGTAGCGGAAGACGACCCGCGCCGCCTCGTGCAGCCACTTGGCCCCGTCCTCGGTCCGGAAGGCGAGCCGGAGGTTGCCACCGCGCCCCGGCAGGTAGAGCACGAACTCAGGCCTGTCGCCGCCGTCGACCCGGAACGCCGTGTTTGCCCCGTAGAGCGAGCGGTTGAAGAATTCCCGGCCGTTCTCGATGACAAAGTCCCCGCCTTCGGGCCGGTAGCGAAGGGGGCGCTCGATGTTGCCCGCCAGATTCGGGAAGAGCTTCGAGGCGGACGGCTCCTGCCCATGGGCGGCAACGGCCGCGGCGAGCAACGCCACTAGGCATCCGCCGGGGCAGGCGGGGATGAAACGGGGCAGTTCCATGGGGTGCGCGGACACGATCCCGGGCCCGCGAAAGGAGCGCCAGCACCTCCTGTGTTGACAGTTAGACTTTTCGCCGCCCTTTGGGCCGGCTGCGGGCCTTTTTTCGCGAAAGGGGCCCGGGCGGGCTTCGGGTCTCAGGCGGGCAGCCGGCTTCGCAGGTACGCGGCGCCCTCCCTCAGGGCCTGCCGGCGGGATGCGAGCGAGCCCTCGTAGGCGCGGTCCTCGACCTCTAGGCACACGGCGCCCTTGTAGCCGGCCCCGGCAAGGGCTCGCAGGAACCGTGCCCAGTCGATCTCACCGCGCCCCGGAATGACGGGCTCGTGGTACTCGAGGGGCGTCGCGAGGATGCCGACGTCGTTAAGCCGGGCGCGGTCGATGCGCACGTCCTTGGCGTGCACGTGGAATAGCCTGTCCGCGAACTCGGCCAGGGGCGCAATCGGATCCATCTGCTGCCAGACGAGGTGCGAGGGATCGTAGTTCAGGCCGAACGCCGGGCTCGGGATACGGGCGAACATCTCGCGCCAGGCCTGCGGCGACACGGCCAGGTTCTTTCCACCCGGCCACTCGTCCTGGGTGAAGTACATCGGGCAGTTCTCGATTCCGAGGCGAACGCCGGCCTGCTCCGCGTGGCCAACGATCGCCGGCCAGCGCCGGTCAAAGGCCGTCCAGTTGTCGGCGACCGAGCGGGCGGGGTCCCTGCCGACGAAGGTGTTGACCTGCCCGACGCCGATCAGGGCGGCTGCGGAAATGACCTTCTTCAGGTGTGCGATCACCGCGGCGGCTTCGCCCTCGTCCGCGGAGAGCGGGTTCGGGTAATAGCCGAGGCCCGAGATCCCGATCTGGTGCCGCTCGCAGAGGCCGCGCAGTCGGGCTGCCTCGGCTGCGGTCAAGGTCCCCGCGTCAATGTGGGTGACGCCTGCGTAGCGCCGGTCCGCCCTGCCGACCGGCCAGCACATGACCTCGACGGCGTCGAAGCCCTCGTCCTCGGCGAGCTGAAGCAGCTCGCCGAATGAAAGCTCGGGCAGTATGGCGGATACGAAGCCAAGTTTCATGGGGCTGGGTTTGAATTCGCCCAAACCCGCCCTGCATGGAGCCTAGCCTAGCGAGCACCAGGGCGGCTGGGATCCCGTAAGCCTTATCCGATGGTGGGCGCGCAATCAATCCTTCCGGCTTGGCCGGACGCAGGCCGAGCCCGGTCTGGACAATTTCAAGCGGGCGGCGGACGATCGGAGCCCCGACCACCCGTGCCGCCCGACGGGCAAACCCCTTGCGGCGCGCCGGCTGATCCCTGCGCCACCACGAACCCCAAATGATGGACCAACCGGTCATAATGACATTGGACGCCGGAGGGACGAGCTTCCGCTTTTCGGCGCTCCAGGGGAGCCGCGCCGTCACACCGGTCATCACGACGCCTTCCTTTGGCGACGACCTCGACCGCTGCCTGGGCAACCTCGTCGCCAGCTTCAAGAGGATCCGCACCCAGTGCCCGGCGAAGCCTTCGGCCATCAGCTTCGCCTTCCCCGCACCGGCGGACTACCCGCGCGGGATCATCGGCGACCTCCACAATCTCCCGGGCTTCCGGGGGGGTGTCGCGCTGGGGCCGATGCTTCAGGAGAAGTTTCGGGTGCCTGTCTTCATCAACAACGACGGCGACCTGTTTGCGTACGGCGAGGCGAGCGCCGGCTTCCTTCCCTACGTGAACGGCATGCTCGAGGCAGCCGGCAGCCCGAAGCGCTACGGGAATCTCTTTGGAGTGACCCTCGGCACCGGCTTCGGGGGAGGGATCGTCCGAAACGGCGAGCTTTTTCTCGGGGACAACTCGATGGCCGGTGAGATCTGGCAGCTGCGCCACAAGCTCCGACCCCGGGAGAACGTCGAGGAGGGCGCAAGCATACGGGCTGTCCGGCGCACCTATGCCGAGGTGGCCGGCATCCCTCTCTCAAGGGCGCCGGACCCCCGCGTGATCGAGCAGATCGCATCGGGAGGAGCGCCCGGCGACAGGGCGGCGGCCGTGGAGGCCTATCGGAGCCTCGGCGAGGTTGTGGGCGCCGCCCTGGCGAGCGCGCTTTCGCTGGTCGACGGACTCGCGGTCGTCGGCGGCGGGCTCTCGAACGCCCACCGCCTGTTCCTGCCGGCGCTCGTCCAGGAGCTGAACAGCGGCTACGTGTCGCCCGGTGGGGCCAGGCGCAGGTGGCTCGAAACGGAGGCGTTCAACCTCGAGGTCGAATCCCAACGCGCGCGGTTCACCCGGGGGGACACGGCCCAGGTTAGGGTGCCGCTCAGCAGTCGGAAGGTCCGGTACGATCGCCTCCCCCGGATTGGCGTCGGCGTCTCCCGGTTGGGGACGAGCCATGCCATAGCGCTGGGCGCCTACGCCTTTGCCGCGAGGGCGATCTCCCGTAGCGCCTAGGGTGCCGGCCGGCGCTGCTCCTCAACGGGGTGAAGCACGGTCCATTTCCCGGCGGGCACGCTGTCGACCTGCGCGTCCTCGTTAAGGCCTATCGAGGAGGGCCCGCTGGCGGAGGAGAAGGAACGGGGGGACACCGAGACATTCCATCCATCGAGGACAAGCATCGGCTGCCCGCCGCCGAGGTCCTTTGTCGCCGCCTCGACCGAGATCGTCCGGCGCTCTCCAGGGAGCAGGCTCACATAGTTGTCGCTGTAGTAGACGGGGAGCACGCGCTCGTTTGTTGCCTGCCTGCGCAGCTGCAGGTGCGCCATGAGGGCGACCGTGTGCGTCGGGTTGGACAGCGTCGCCTCAAGGAGGCATTTTCCGCCCTCGTCGTGGCGCGAGAGGGCGGCGTCCAGCGTGGCGGTCGGCAGGTCCTGCAGGGCCGAAAGCTCGTCCGGGTGCTCGGTCGGGGCGCGCCAGTAGAAATTATCGGACACGGTGGCTCCCAGGGCGTCCTGCAGGACAAGCTTCACAAAGTGGACCGGCGAAAGGCCGTCGGGAAAGGCGATCGCACCCAGGTCCGTGGCGGCAGCGGCCGGCGCCCTGACGGGAATCCGCTTCTCGAGCCTGAGCGTCCCGTCGAGGTTGAGCACGCGCACCCACGCGCTCAGGCCGCCCAGGTCCGCGGAGGTGTTGTTGATGACCATCAGGTGAAAATCGCCCTCGTTCATCTGGATGTGCACGGGCTCGCACGCGCTTCGCACGGCGAAAAAGGACGAGAAGGGCTCGAGGTCGTAGCTGTAGATCTGCCAGACGAAGCTCGGCTGGGCCGGATTGCTCATCCAGGTGAGCACGCCCGTGCAGGGTCGGAATAGCTTGGCGAACCGGCCCTCGTACATCGCGCGGAACGCCTCATAGTTCGCCAGCTGGGCCTTGCGGACAAAGTCGGGGAGGTTGGCGACCTTGCCGTAGCGCTGGGCTATGATGTCGGGGTACAGCATGGGGATCGGCCGGCGCCCCTCCTGGGCGCCGTGGCAGAGGTCGTGCTCAGCCCAGGCGTCGTCAACCGACTCCCAGTCCTTCTGGGGCAGCATGGCGTGGATCGACTCGATCGTGGGAATCGAGACGCTCCCCGTCTCGGTCTTGAACGCGGTGTCTATCCGGTAGAACTGCCGCGGCTGGCGCCAGGAGTAGGGCCCCCCCGAGCGCACGCCCCGGCCGTCCGACGAGTTGCGGTGGTACAGCCTGCCCGGGTCAAGTTCCGCGGCGATCCTCTGGATCCCGACGTCAACCGCCTCCGGGGCGGGGTCGCTCTCGTTGCGCCCGCACCAGATGGCGATCGAGGGGTGGCTGCGGTAGCGCAGGATCTTCTCCCTGACATTGGCCAGGTACATGCCGACGTCGACGACATTGGGGCCGTCGGACTTGTTGGGCTGGAAGAACTCGTCCCAGACCATGATCCCGTACTTGTCGCAGAGGTCGTAGAAATCGTCGCTCGTGCTCTGGCCCACCCAGTTGCGGATCATGTTGTAGTGGGCGAGCTGGTGGAAGCGGATCTGGGCCTCGAGGCGCTCGCGCGGGATGCGCTTCATCGCCTCGTCCATGCCCCAGGCCCCGCCCTTGCACATGACCCGCACGCCGTTGACCGAGACGGTCAGGTTCTGGGAATCCGCGACGTCGTAGGTGATCTCGCGGATGCCGAAGCCCACGTCCTTCGCGTCCGAGGTGACGCCGCCGACGTCGAATCGGAGGCTCAGCGTGTAGAGGTCCTGGGGACCGTAGCCGTTCGGCCACCAGAGCCGGGGGTGCACGATGCGCAGCTGCGGGAGGTCCGCCTGCGTCAGATTCAGCTGTCGCGACTCGCCGGGCTGAAGCGTCACCGGCAGCTCGAAGCTCGCCTGGGCGAACGCACCGCGCAGGACCCCGGCCTGGGCGGCGTCCGTGACGTTGCGCAGGGTGGCCCGGATCGTGAGGTCGGCGCTTTCGGCCCCGGGCAGACGGATGTCCGAGGTCACGAAGGGGTCCCGCAGGACGACGGGCCCGCTGTCGGTCAGCTCCACCTTCTGCCAGATGCCGATGTCTCGGTCGCGGATGCCCGGGATCCAGTCCCATCCGATCGTGCAGAGGAACGTCGCCCCGTCCTCCGAGAGGATGCCGCCGTTCGGTCCCGTTCCAACCTGGACGGACTTCTCCACGGGCGTGCCCGGGTGGGGCGGGGGAAGTATGTTCACCGCGACGGCGGCCGGCTTGCCGGCCTCGACAAAGCGCGTGACGTCAAAGGCGCCGCGCACGAACGCACCCTTCATCGGGCCCAGGTCGTGGCCGTTCACCCAAACCTCGGCCGTGTAATTGATGCCGTTCAGGTTCAGCCAGACTCGCCTGCCGGCGTAGGCGGCGGGCACCTCGAAGCGCGCGCGGTACCAGTACGAGGCGCGGCAGAGGCTGTCGGGAATGCGGTCCGGACGGTTGTTCTCCCCGTAGAGCGGCTCCGGGTAGACGCCGTCGTTGACGAGGCTCGTGAGCACGGTGCCGGGCACCGTCGCCTGGTGCCAGCCGGACGGGGCATAGTCGGCCTGGGAGACGATGTCGCCCCCCTCGGCCACGTCGGCCGCATCCTGGAGCTCCCACCCGGACGAGAGCGCCCGCGCGGCCGAAGGCCCGGGGGGGCGCTGACCACCGGTGCCGGCGCAGCCGGCGGCGAACGCGAGCGCCGCCGCGAGCCCGAGGGCCGCGGGACGCCTCATCCTTCCGGCGATTGCGGCCTTAGGCGGCACGGGCGGGGATGCGGGCCTGCGGCTGGCGCTCGCCTTCGCAGTGGTCATCGGCGTCAGGCGGCGCCCGCGAACGGGCGGGTGCCGAACTTGTGGCCCTTCCATCCGTAGAAGCCGACGTAGGCGTAGGCGACGAGCGGGACGATGTAGGAGATCTGCAGGCCGGCGATGTCGGCGATGTGCCCCTGCAGCGGCGGCAGGAGCGCGCCCCCGAGGACGGCCATCACGAGCAGCGAGGAGACCTGGCTCTTGTAGATGCCCATCCCGTCAAGCGCGAGGGAGAAGATATTGGGCCAGCCGATGGACGTGAAGAGACCGATTCCCACCACGCACCACATCGCGAGCCTGCCGCCGAAGATGATCGCGATCGCGAGGAACAGCATTATTGTCGCCGAGAAGATGACGAGCGTGCGCCCGGCGAGCGCCCTGCCGAACTGGAAGAGAAGCCAGCAGAGCGCCAGCAGCGGAATGTAGTTCTTGACGACTTCCCAGCCGCGGAGCGCCCCCAGGACGGCGAAGGCGACAGCGGGAATGGCCAAAAGGACGATCTGCTTGTTCGCCTTCCTCATCTCGCTCAGCTCCGCGGCGCCCATGAAGCGGCCGATCAGCATGCCCCCCCAGAAGAGCGAGACGTACTTGCTGGCCTCGATGGGGTCGAGCCCGGCGACGGACTTCTGCCCGAGGAAGTTGATGAGGGAGCTGCCGATCGAGACCTCGCCGCCGACATACATGAAAATGGCGAACGCGCCCAGGATGACGTGCGGGTGCTTGAGCGCACCGGCTCCGCGCTCGATCTTCCCCTCGCCGATGTGGGGAAGGTGGGTGAAGAAGAAGACCGCGGCGAGGACTAGAAAGACGATGCAGAAAGCGATGTAGGGCACCTTCACGGACTCCGCGCCGTGCGCCCCGGTCTTCGCGAAATACTGGAAGATCAGGTACCCGCCGATCAGCGGGCCGATGGTCGTTCCGACCGAGTTGAACGCCTGCGCGAGGTTGAGCCGGCTCGACGCGGTCCGCTCCGGGCCGAGAATCGTCACGTAGGGGTTGGCGGCGATCTGGAGCATGGCGAATCCCAGGCCGACGACGAAGAGCCCCCCGAGGAACAGCGGGTAGGAGAGGATCGCCGCCGCTGGCCAGAACAGGGCGCTGCCCGCCGCGGAGATGAGGAGGCCGATTACGACGCCGTTCTTGTAGCCCATCCGCGCGATGGGGTCGCCCGCGGTGGCCGACACGAGGTAGTAGACCAGGGCGCCGATGAAATAGGCCCCGAAGAAGGCGAGCTGGACCAGCATCGCCTGGAAGTAGTCCAGCGTGAAGGCGTCCTTGAACCTGGGGATCAGGATGTCGTTGAAGACGGTCATGAATCCCCACAGGAAGAAGAGGACGGTCATCACGGCGAAGGGGCCGCGGTAGGTTCGCCCGGCGTCTGGGTGCGCGGACGGTGTTTGCCCGGTTGGGCCGCTGGGGGTTTGCACGGTGCCTATAAAAGGGAGGGTCCTTCGCATAGCGAGGCTGCTTTGGGCGGCGCCGCGGACCCCTATAGGGGCCACCCACGCGCCCGCGCGGCGCCGGAAGCGCGGCGTGCCCGCCCGGTCCATTGACGGACCCACCAGCAGGCGCTTTCGCCGGTCGGTCCGCTTGAACGCCCGGGGGGAAGCGCGTGCAGGAATTCCGCGGCCGGCCGAAGCTCCCGCCTCCTGCGAAGGGGCCCGTAGCCGGGGACGTGCGGGGCCGGACGGGATCAAAAGGATTGTGTGCACGGGGGCGCAGGGCAAAACCATGGGTCTGGAATGCGTGCACTAAGTCACCTCTGCGTGTGCGTCCTCGGCCTCGCGGCGCCATCGGCGGCCCGGGCCGCGCCCCCTCCCGACTTTCGGGCGGCCGTGGACGGCCGGCCCGTTCCGTTGCACGGGTTCGCCCAGGGTGCCTTCGGGCTCTTCGAGTTCTCAAGGCCGGTCGCCGTCGAGATCCGCACGGATTTCGACGTGCGCTGGGTTGACATCCGCCCGAGGTCGGCCGGGGTTGTCTCCGCGATCGCGGACGACCATCATGGCGTTCGATTCCAGGTCTCGGGCCTCGTCCCCCTGACGGTGGAGTTCAACGACGACCTGGGCCAGGTCGTGCACCTGTTCCCGTATGCGCCGGAGCGGGACGTCCCCGCGTCGGATTCCCCGGGGGTCCGCTACTTCGGGCCCGGGCTGCACGAGCCCGGCCTCATTGAGCTCAGGGACGGCGAGACCCTCTACCTTGCTCCGGGTGCGTGGGTTAAGGGGAACGTGCGCTCGATCGGGTCGCGGAACATAACGATCCGCGGCAGGGGCGTCCTGGACGGCTCCGATGTGGGCGGCAACCCTCCAGCCGAGGCCGTCGTCGGCCCCGGCGCCGCTGGACTACGCAACCTGATCTACCTCGAGGGGACGGTGGGGGCGAAGATCGAGGGGATCACCCTGTTCAACAGCCACGGGGCGTGGACAGTGTACATGACCGGCACGACGGGAACCCGGGTCGACGGGGTGCGGATACTGAATCCGAGCGTCAACTATGGCGACGACGGCTTCGACATCGTCTCGTCCTGCGACGTGCTTGTTGAGAATATCTTTGTCCGGACCAACGACGACTGCGTGGTCGTCAAGAACCTGGGCGACGTCGACACGCACGACATCACCGTCCGCCATGCCGTGCTCTGGAACATGCCGACGGGCGGGAACGGCCTGGAGATCGGCTTTGAGACCCGCAACAAGCCGATCCACGGCGTCCGCTTCGAGGACGTGGACCTCATCCACGTCGAGCGGGGCAGCGCCATAAGCATCCACAACGGGGACGCCGCCACGGTGGAGGATGTTGTCTTCAGGGACATCCGGGTCGAGGACGCGCGTCGCAAGCTGATCGACTTTGCGGTCGTCTACGCGCAGTACGGCGCCGACCGGCCCGCGAGCAACGAGGAGAACTCCCGCCGGCTCGACGTCGGGGGCTCCTGGGACGGGCTCCTATCCTACCCGCCCGGGGAGAAGCGCGAGCACGCCAGGTTCAGGGGCCACATCAGGAACATCAGGGTTGAGAACATGAGCGTGGTCGAAGGGGCGCTGCCCTACAGCGTCCTGGCCGGCTTTGACGGGGACCACGAGGTCGAGGACGTGGTGATCGAGGGCCTGCGCTACCAGGGCCGCCCGATCCTCAATGCCTCCGATGGACGGCTCACGATCGAATTCGCCAGCGGCGTGGTCTTAAAGTAGGCCCTTCGCCAAGGCAACAGACATGAAGATAAAGCCGCTGATACGCACGATCCCGGACTGGCCGCACCCGCCGGTTCGTTTCCGCGACGTGAGCTCGCTCCTGCGCCACCCGGAGGGCTTCCACGCAGCGATGGACATGTTCGTCAGGCACTACAGCGGGAAGCCGATCGACATCATCGCGGGATTGGATGCCCGCGGGTTCATCCCCGCCAGCGTCGTGGCCTACGCGCTCAAGAAACCCCTGGTCATGGTGCGCAAGAAGGGGAAACTGCCCGGGGAGACCATTCACGCCGAGTATCAGCTGGAATACGGACAGAGCATCCTTGAGATCCAGACCGACGCCGCGCCGAGGGGCGCCACCGTCCTCCTTATGGACGACCTGATCGCGACGGGCGGCACCCTGTGCGCCGCAGTCCAGCTCTTCGAGCACATCGGCTGCACCGTCAAGGACGTGGGCGCGATCGTCAACCTTCCCGAGCTCAACGGGTCCGGCCGGCTCCAGCGCCTCGGCGTCAGGGTCTACTCCCTGTGCGAATTCACCGAGTCGGAATGAGCCGGGCGAAGCCGGCCAACTTGTAGGTTTGACCCGATTCCCGCCAATACGGACGATGGCTCCCGCATGAGCCAGTCCCCTGAAGCAACCACCGGCCTCAAGGCAGTCGAGGTCAAGCGGCGCCACATCCTCCCCAAGGCCCTCGTCGTCGGGCTCGTCGCTGGGCTCATCGCCTCGGTTTTCCGGATTGCGCTGCAGTTCTGCGAGTTAGGGAGGATAGGCTGGATTCAGCATCTGGAGGGCGCTGAAGGACTCCTGGCCGCCGTCGGCGTCGGCGCGGCAGGAAGCGGCCTGGGCCTCTGGCTTGTCCGGCGCTTTTCCCCTGAAACGGCCGGCAGCGGCATCCCCGACCTCAAATCGGTGGTCATGGGCGAGAAGGAGCTCCACTGGAAGCGCGTGCTTCCCGTGAAGTTCATCTCGGGCGTCGTCGGGATAGGCGCCGGACTGACGCTGGGCCGGGAAGGCCCGACAGTCCAGATGGGGGGCGCGACAGGCCTCATGGTCTCCACATGGTTCCGGGTCAAGCACGGGGAGGGGGAGAGGAGGGCCCTGATCAGCGCCGGCGCGGCCGCCGGCCTCGCGGCGGCCTTCAACGCCCCGCTGGCGGGGCTCATCTTCGTCCTCGAGGAGCTGAACGGCAACTTCACTCCGGTCGTCTTCGTCGCCTCTTTCCTGGCCGCCGTGACGGCGGACGTCGTCTGCCGCGTTGTCACGGGCGAGACGCCCGTGTTCGCGATGCACGGCATGCCGGGCCCGTCCCTCCACGCGCTGCCCGTTTCCGCGCTTCTCGGCGTCTTTGCAGGACTCGCCGGGGTGGCGTTCAACCGCTCGCTCCTTCTGAGCCTCGACCTCTTCGAAAGACTCAGGAAGTGGCCGCCGTTCGCGGTCGGCGCCTGCGCCGGGGCCTTCGTGGGCCTTGCCGCGTGGATCTATCCCGCGGTCAGCGGATCGGGCGCCCTTCTCTCGGAAAGGTCCCTGTCGGGCGGGATCGCAGTCCAGTGGATGCTTGTTCTCCTTGTGGCGCGCTTCGTCCTGACGATGGTAAGCTACGGCTCGGGCGCCTCGGGCGGCATCTTCGCGCCGCTCCTGGTGCTGGGGTCCGTCGGGGGGCTTGCGCTCGGGGCGGGCGTCCATGCGGTGCTGCCGGGATGGGCGGCCTACCCGGAGACCTTCGCGGTCATCGGGATGGGGGCCCTCTTCACGTCGACCGTGCGGGCCCCGCTCACGGGAATCGTCCTGATGACCGAGCTCACCGGCAAGTACGACTTCATGCTGCCGCTCCTCGTCAGCTGCTTTGTCGCCTACGGGATAGCCGAGGCGCTGGGCGACAGGCCGATCTACGAGGCCCTGCGCGAGCGCTCGGCGCTCCCGAGGGGCGGCCCCGCCTCCGGGGCGAAGGTCACGGCCGCCGGTCCGGCCGGGACAGGCTGAAGGTCTCGCGGGTCATGGAGTAGGCGTCGCCGCCAAGCCGGCCGACAAGGTCGAGCTTGGCGCTATCCGGGAGCCCGTCCGCGCCGACCACCGCGTCGCTGATATGGGCCGCCAGGATGCGTCCGAAGATGACGTTCGCCGCAAGGGGGCCCTCGCCGATGTGGACAATCTGCTGAAGCGCGCACTCGAAGGCGACGGGCGAGGCCGCGACCCGGGGCGGCCTCACCCTGTCCGAGGCCGCGGGGGCGACGCCGAAAGCCGTGAACTCGCTCTCCCCGTAAGGCAGCAGCGCCGCGCAGTTGTTCATCGGCTCAGCGAGCGCGTACGGCACGAGGTTGACGACGAACTCCGGCACGAGCTCGATGTTGCGCACGGTGTCCTTCTTGCGGCCCTCGCGGTCATTGACCGGCACGAACATGAGCGTCGGCGGATTCGCAGTCACGCCCTGGAAGAAGCTGAACGGGGCCAGGTTCGTCCGGCCGTCAGGCGAGATCGTCGAGACCCACGCGATCGGCCTCGGCAGGATCGTCGACACCATCCAGTGGTAGGCCCTGGCGGGCGACAGCGCCGTGAAGTCGAGGAGCATTTCCCCTTACTAGGGGACGCGGATGGCCGATACGAAGAAAATCCGCCGCTCAGACCGTGCAGATGGCCACCGCTTCGGCAAGGGACCTCATGGGGTCCCTCACGGGGATGAACTCCTGCGCGACGTAGCCGCGGTGCCCGACGTCCTTGATCGCGCGCGCGATCATCGTGTAATTGAGCTCCTGGGTCTGGTCGATCTCGTGGCGGCCGGGGACGCCGCCCGTGTGGTAGTGGGCGATGTACGGGTGGTTGTCGCGGATCGTGCGGACGACATCCCCCTCCATGATCTGCATGTGGTAGATGTCGTAGAGGAGCTTGAATCGGTCGGAGCCGACGCGCTTCACGAGCTCGACGCCCCAGGCCGTGTGGTCGCACATGTAGTCGTGGTGGTCGACCTTGCTGTTCAGGAGCTCCATGCAGACCGTGACCCTGCGCTTCTCTGCCTCGCCGACGATCTGCTTGAGCGCCACGGCGCAGTTCGCCAGCCCCTGCTCGTCGTCCATCCCTCCGCGGCTTCCCGAGAAGCAGATCACATTGGGAAGGCCTGCGTCAGCGCAGGCCCCGATGCGCTCGATCATTCCGGGCACCATGACGGCGTGGTGCTCGATCCGGTTTAGGCCCTCAGGGATCCTGGTCACACCCATCGCCATGGCGCAGGTGAGCCCGTGCTTTTGCACGACGGGCCACTCCGCCGGCTCAAGCAGCTCGACCGACTCGAGGCCGATGCGCTTTGCCTCGCGGGCAAGGTCGTCCAGCGGTATCTTCTGGTAGCACCAGCGGCAGACCGAGTGACTGAACGATCCCGCAGCCCCGGACACGGCCTGCGCCGCCGGGAGCGGGGCGGCCTCCTGGGAGCGCCCCTTTGCAAGGACCGCCAGGGCCGCCGTGCCGGCCATCGTCTTCAGCGCGTCTCGACGTGTGATTTCCATCGTTGTTTGGGGTTGGCGCCGGCCGCCCGGCAGGAGGATCTTGCGCGCAAAACGCCCCGAGGTCGAGCCCGGCGTGGGCTGGCCCCGGGGGCGGCCGTCACCCGACGGTCGTCAGGTGCCACCTCTTGCAGTACGGGCAGAGGTAGGCCTTGCGCCGGCGCTCAACGCCGGCGATAAGCGCCGCGTCCAGTGCGTCGCCCTGGCTGTTGTACCTCCTCTTCCGGAAGCACCGCAGCTGCCGCTCCTCCCGTGTTGGCTCCTTCATCGTGGTCTGCGCGCCAAATCCTCTGCCCTTTTCTCAGGCAACGTCAGCCGCCTGAGCCCGCTCGTCAACCCTTTCGGCAGGCCTTAGAGCATCGGCGAGAGCGGCCTGAGCGCAGCCTCGGCGAATTTCCTCCTGAAAGGGCGCTTTGCGAACGTCCCCGGGTCGATTTCCTGGGAGAGCCTGAAGTCATGCTCGAGGATCCGGGCCAGCTCGTCGTTGCGCTCGGCCGAATGGAAGAGGAGGTTCAGCTCGAAGTTGAGCCGCATGGACCGGTAGTCGAGGTTGGCCGAGCCGACCATCGCCCAGCGGTCATCGGCCAGCATGACCTTCGCATGGTTGATGCCCACCGAGTATTCAAAGATGCGGACGCCGGCGGCGAGAAGCTGGCCGTAATACGAGCGCCCGACCACCACAAGCCACGGGTGGTCGTTCTTCTCCGAGATGAGGAGCCTGACGTCGACCCCGCGGCTCGCCGCGAGCTCAAGGGCCGCGAGGATGACGTCGTCGGGCACAAAGTAGCCGGTTGCAATCCAGACGCGGCCGCTTGCCTCGTTCAGGAGGCTCACAATGGACTTGCTGATCGGCTCGTTGCGGCGGTCCGGGCCGCCGAGCACGACATGGGCCAGATGGCGCACGTCGCCTTGGAACACCGGGAAGAAGGCCTTCGACGCGATCCTCTCGCCCGTCGCGAAGAACCAGTCGTCGGCGAACACGTCCTGCAGCTCGCGGACCACGGGGCCATCGGCCTCGACCTGCACGTCGCGCCAGTGGCCGAGCGCCGGATCGAGGCCCTCGTATTCCCGGCCTATGTTCATCCCGCCGACAAACGCCGTGACGCCGTCGATCACCTGGAGCTTGCGGTGGTTCCTCAGGTTGAGAAAGAAGCGGTTGCGCTTCGGATCCAGGCTCTGGAACCACGAGAAATGGCCGCCCGCCGCCTTGAGGTCCCCCAGCAGGTCCTCGGTGAAGCCGTGCGAGCCCACGCCGTCGAGGAGCAGGCGAACCACGACCCCGCGCCCTGCCGCCTCGGCGAGCAGCCTGAGGAACCTCGCGCCCGTCTCATCCGGGTTCCAGATGTAGAACTCCAGGTGGACGTGGTGCCGTGCCCCCTTGATCCGCGCCTCGAGCGCCGCGTAGAAATCCGAGGCGTCGCGCAGGATGCGCAGGCCTCCCGCTGAGCTGACCGGGAGCTGGTTGATGCGCGACATGAGCTGAAGGAACTGGCGGTCGCGGAGCGAGAGCAACGAGAGCATGCCCGCCGTCGCGCCGTCCGTCGTGCTTTCCGGGGCGGCCCCGCGGCTGGAGCGCGCCGAGTAAAGGCTCCGGCGCCTGAGGCGGCGGCGCTTCAGCCGGTCGGTGCCGATCGCAAAATAGGCAAAGGCGCCGACAAACGGGATGAAGACGATCGCCCAGAGCCACGCCAGCGTCGCCGACGGTCGCTTCTTCAGCAGCAGCAGGTGGGGGATGAAGCCCCAGGTCGCGATGTAGCAGATGACGAGGAATGTCTTCAAGGCTTGGTCGGCTCGATTGCAGCGGGGCCGGCGTTCCGGCTGCGCCTCCCCTGGGCCTAGGCCCGCGTCCCTGCCTCGCGGTTCAGGAAATCCGCGTATTTGAGGCCCAGGAGCACGAGCTCGGGGACAATCTCGTCGAACAGCTTCTCGCCCTCGAGCATCCGCGCAAACCCGCCCGTCCCGATCACGTGCGGCTTCGCGTCGCCGAAGACCTCCCGGGTGAGCAGCGACACGAGGTGGCGGATCGCCCCGGCGTGCCCGTGGAAAAGGCCCGACTGGATGCTCTCGACCGTTGAGCGGCCGAGCACGGTCTCCGGCCGCGCGATCTCGACCCGCGGGAGCTTTGCCGTCCGGCTTGCGAGCGTCTCGGCCGAGACCCCGATCCCGGGAAGGATGACGCCCCCCAGGTAGTCGCCCTCGGCGTTGACCACGTCAAAGGTCGTGGCGGTCCCGCAGTCGACCACGATCAGGTTGGTGGCCGGCTTTCGGTGCACGGCCGCGATTGCGCCGGCGATCCTGTCCGCGCCGACATCGAGCGGGTTGCGGTAGCGGATCTTGAGGCCGGTCCTCACCCCTGCCTGGAGGACGAACGGCTCGCGCTTGAAGTACTGCTTGCTTGCCCCGCGGATCGGGTGAAGCGCAGCCGGGACGACCGAGCAGATGGCGACCCGGTCGACGGAGCGCGGGTCCACGCTGTTCTCGCGCAGCACGGCGACCAGGAAGATCCCGAGCTCGTCCGTGGAACCCAGCGGCTGGGTCGACTTTCGGAACTGGCAGAGGAGGGTCTCCCCTATGAAGACCCCGCCATGGATCTGGGTGTTTCCGACGTCGATGCAGAGGAGCACGGTTGGATCAGGCCTGGACGGCGGCTTCCGTCGGGTAGCCGGAAAGGATGCGCTCAAGCGCGGCCGCAAGCTCCCGGCGCGTCGCGCAGCGCTCGGGCGGCCTCCCGCCGGAGTAGTGGATGGTGGACGGGAATGCGTCGGGTCCCCTGCGCTCCTTCAGGTCGTTGTGGACCACGATGTCGGCGCCCGAGTGGCCGAGGAGCGAATTGACCGCGCGGACGACCTGGTCGCGGTCCTCCCCCTGGGTCAGCTTGAACGCGACGACCCTCACGGCGTCGTTTGCGCTGCGCGAGCGCAGGCTGTCGACCAGCTTCGGGTTCGGCCGCAGGCGAAGGACCGGGGCGGTGCCGGAGGCGATCTTGCCACGGCCCGGCGGACGGGACTCGCCGCCCACAAGCACCTCCTCAACGCCGAAGTCGCTCACCGCGGCGGCGTGAATCACGGCATCGACGGGCTCGGCGGCGAGGATGCGGGCAAGCGCCCCGTCAAGGTCGGCAAACGTGGCGAATGTCTCCTCCCGGCATCCGGCCGGGGCCTGCGCCGAGTCGACGGCCCGCAGGAACACCACGTCGTGGCCGCACCGGGCCAGGCGCTCGGCGATCGCGGCTCCGGTGCGCCCCGTGCTGGCGTTCGTGAGCACGCGGATCCCGTCGATCGGCTCCGCCGTGCCCCCGCTCGTCACGAGCACACGCATGCGCTTTGCCGGCCGCGCGAGCGCGGACTCGATCGCGGCGACGATCTCGGGGGGCTCGGCGAGCCGGCCCTCGCCCTCCTCGCCGCATGCCGTGCGCCCGTCGCCGACCGGGATGAAGCGCACGCCCCAGGAGCCGAGCTTGGCGACGGCCTCGCGGGTGGCCGGATGGAGCCACATCGCGGGATTCATGGCCGGGGCGACCAGGAATGGCTTGGCGCGGTCGTGCGCCAGGAAGAGGGCGCCCGCCAGGTCGTCCCCGAGGCCGGCCGCGAAGCGGTTGATCGTGTTGGCGGTCGCCGGGCAGACGACGACCAGGTCGGCCCAGCGGGTGATCTGGATGTGCTCGAGCGCGGCGCCCGGCTCGAAGGTATCCGTCAGCGGCCGCTCGCCGGTCAGGCCCTCGAGCGTCGCCGCGCCCACGAAGCGAAGCGCCGACGGCGTGGCGACCGCGCGGACGCGGTGGCCCTGCTGAACGAGGCGCGAGATGGCGTCGCAGGCCTTGTAGCCCGCGATGGAGCCCGTGAGGACGAATGCGATCCTAGAGCCGGACATTGTCGATGAGCCTGACACCCTCGAGGCGGATCGCGGCGAGGCGCGCGCCGCCGTCGTCCTCCACGTAGTCGACCCCGAAGCCCTCCCGTCCCAGGGCCTCGGCCGCGGCCGAAGGGCTTGGCGATTCGCCGAGGATCCTCGGAAACGCCGCCGCGCGCGCGCGCGCGGCGGGCGAGAGCCTCCGGTTGCGCGAGCTGAGGGCGAACCCGTCCGGATCGCGCACGGTGGGGCAGGCTATGATCTCGACCGGCAGGAAGAGCGCCCCGACCATGCCCCTGACGAGCTCAAGCTGCTGGCGGTCCTTCTCCCCGAAGTAGGCGCGGTGGGGGCGCACCAGGTTGAGGAGCTTCAGCACGACCGTGAGGACGCCGTCAAAGTGCCCCGGCCGGTGCGCGCCCTCCATGCGGCAGCTGCGAGCCGATTCGGTCATCCGGTAGGTGTAGCCGTCCGGGTACATGTCGCCGGGACCGGGGGCGAGGACGTGGTCGACGAGGCCGGCCGCGAGCTCAAGGTCAGCCCCGAGCGTGCGCGGGTACGCCTCGAGGTCGGCAGGGCTGTCAAACTGGGTGGGATTGACGAAGACGCTCATCACGACGCGGTCGTTCTCGGCGCGCGCTCGCTCGAGGAGCGAGCGGTGCCCGGCGTGGAGCGCGCCCATCGTGGGCACGAAGCCCACCCGCAGGCGCTCCGGGTCCATCGCCCCTCGCAGCGCCCTCCACTCCTCCAGGTCCGTGACGAGGCGCGGCATGGCTAGAACCCCTCCTCCGGCGCCGGGAATTCGCCGCCGCGGACGGCGTCGCAATAGCGCGCGGCGGCGGCGCGCACGAGGTCGGCCCCGTCGCCGAAGCGGCGGGCAAACCTCGGCTTGAAGTCCGGATTGAGCCCGAGCATGTCGTGCAGCACGAGGACCTGGCCGTCGCATCCCGCCCCGGCGCCGATCCCGATCGTCGGTATCCTGAGGGCCGACGTCACCTCGCGCGCGAGGTCCTGGGGAATGCACTCGAGGACGAGCGCAAACACGCCGGCCTGCTCAAGTGCGGCGGCATCCTCCCTGAGCTGGCCCGCGGCCTCGGCGCCCCGCGCCTGCACCCTGAATCCGCCCATGCCGCGCACCCATTGGGGCGTCAGGCCGAGGTGGCCCATGACCGGTATTCCCGACTCGACCAGGTGGCGGATGACGTGGATGTGGCCCTGCGCGCCCTCGACCTTCACGGCGTGCGCCCCCGCGCGAAGCAGCATCGCCGCGCAGTCCAGGGCGTGCGCCTCGCCCTTGCGCGCGGCAAGGAAGGGCATGTCCGACACGATGAACTTCCCGGGCGCCCCGACGGCGACCGAGCGCGTGTGCATTGCCATCAGCTCCGGTGTCGCCCCCAGGGTGTCCTTCTCCCCGTGCACGACCATCATCGCGCTGTCCCCCACGAGCAGGCAGTCCACCGGGCAGTCGGCAAGGAGGCGCGCGGACCAGGCGTCGTAGGCCGTGACCATGACTATCTTGGCCCCGGCCGCCTTGGCGGCGGCAAAGCCGTCGAGAGATCCGCAAGGGGGGGCCGTCCGCGGGTCCTGCGACTTGACGGGGGTCACACGGCCTCCGCAGTTTCCCATGGGTGGAAAACCTGCGGACCGGCGAAGGTGGACGGGGGTGCTTTTCGCATGGCGATCAAGCCTCGGTGTCCGAAGGGCATGGGTGGTTGTCTTGAGCGTCCGGTCGCGATCGTGTTCGCGCCAGACAGGCGTACCGATCGTCGATAAGCGCCTTTTTCGCAACTCCAAATTGGCCAAATCCCTCAGCTCCCCGGCACCTTCTCCCCGTAGGCCGCCCAGTTCCTGAGGAGCTCATGCGCGACGGCGGAGCCCACGCGGTACGCGGCCTCGATCGATGCGTCGGTGCCCGTCGACTCGTCGCCGATCGTCGATATTACCGACTGGCCGGGCGGAGGCATGCTGTAGTTGCTGGCGGTCCTCAGCACCATCACCCGGTTGATGTCCACGAACCCCTTGGCCGCCATTCGGGTCAGGGTGCCGACAAGGGCCTGCTGCTCCATCGAGGTGGTCGTGAAGGTGCCCTTGCCCTTGGTCCAGTACTTGACCCAGTCGCGCGCCCACTGCGTCCGCCGTGGGCCGTGCCAGTAGCGCACCGACCCGAGCGAATCGCCCAGCATCACGCGGGGCGGCACCTGGGCCAGCGGGTAGCCCGTGTACTTCGCGCGCAGGGCCTTTAGCCCGGGCGAGTCCCCGAGGGGAACGTCCTTCGACACTGCGTAGGCCCAGTGGGCGAGCCCCTTGTTGAGGGGGTAGAGCATGCTGTAGTCGAGCTTTGCCCCGTTCCACCCGCCGCCCTTCGAGGAGGGCGCCAGGCTGGGGCCTTCGGTGCCGATTGCAAACAGTCCGTAGGGCCAGCCGGCAGGCATATCAGCCTCGTCGACCTCCCGCATCGAGTCCCCGTCGACGACGTTCTCCGCCCATACGGCGCTTCCGATCGATCCCGCGGCCGGGTCTATGCCGGCTATCCCGTCGATGAGCCAGTAGGTGCGCCTCAGGTCGAAGCGCGGATCGAGGCAGATTGCCATGACCATCTCGCTCTCCTCGATTGTCGTCAGCTGGGGATCCCGGGTGTTGGAGCCGACGTCCCCGTAGAGGCCTTCCGCGTTCCTGCAGAGCGGGTGGTCGGCACCGGGGATCCTTATCCTGTCTACCAGCCTGTCCCTCTCCACCCAGAGCTGGAACTCCCCGGGCGCGTCCCCGGTGTCGTCGCCGACCTCGAAGCCGGCGAGCACGATGACCTTGACCGGGGTCCGGTCCGCGCACGGCGCGCCGGGCGCGAGCGCGAGGAGGCCGAACGCGGGCACGAGCACCCGGGCGGCCAGCATGGGGAGGCGTCCGATCATCAGGGGACGGTAGCATCCGTGATGCCAGCCACCGAGCATTTCACTCGCCTCGCCGGGCTGGCGTCGGGTAGTGACAACCTTCAAATCCCGCACCCACCCGTGAAACGATTCAGCAGCGAGGCGCGCACCCTTCAGTGGCTTGACCGGCGGGTCGGCGCCCCCGTCTGCATGCTGTTGACGCTGGTCCGCAGGCTCGGCGGCCTCGCGGGCGGCCCCCCGAGGCGGGGACCCGTCGCCAGCATCCTTTTCCTCAAGCTCGCCGAGCAGGGTTCGACGGTGCTCGCGCACGAGGCCGTCCGGCGCGCGGTCGCGCGCGTGGGCCGGGAAAATGTCCATTTCCTCGTGTTCGAGGAGAACCGTTTCATCGTCGACCTGATCGGCCTTGTTCCTCCCGGGAACGTGCACACCGTGCGAACGGCATCCCCCTGGGCCATGGTGGTTAGCTGCGTCCGCGTCATCTTGGCCATCCGCCGCAGGCGCTTTGACGCGTGCATCGACATGGAGTTCTTTGCGCGCTTTTCCGCCGCGATCGCCTACCTGACCGGAGCCCGGGCGAGGGTCGGCTTCCACGTGTACTTTGGCGAGGGCCCCTACCGGGGCGACCTGATGACGCACCGGGTCCTCTACAACCCCCACCTGCACACGAGCCGGACCTTCACGAGCCTCGTTCTCGCGCTCGACGCGGATCCGGGCGCATTCCCGACGTTCGGTTCCATCGCGCCCGAGAGCCCGCCCCTTCCCGTCTTTAGTCCCGAGCCGGGGGAGAGGGAGGAGGTGGAGCGCATGCTCGCCGGCCTCGGGGTACCTCGGGAGGGCAGGCTCGTCGTGCTGAACGCGAACGCGGGCGACCTTCTGCCGCTGCGCAAATGGGCCCCGGGAAACTATGAGCTCCTCGCAGGCCGCCTGATCGCGGAGTTTCCCGGCCTTTGGGTCGGGTTCACGGGCTCGCCGGAGGAGGCGCCGCGGATTGAGGCGATGGCCCGCGCGGTCGGGTCCGCAAGGGGCGTGTGCCTTGCGGGGCGGACGACCCTGCGCCAGCTCCTGGTGCTCTTCGGGCTCGCCGAGGTCCTCGTGACGAACGACAGCGGACCGGCGCACTTCGCGGCGCTCACCACCATCGATGTCGTCGCGCTCTTCGGCCCCGAGACGCCGCTCCTCTTCGCGGCACCGGGCCCCAGGAGCCACTACATCTGGGCGGGAATCGCGTGCAGCCCTTGCGTCAGCGCATTCAACAACCGCCAGACAGCCTGCACCGACAACGTGTGCATGAAGGGCATCAGCGTCGAGCAGGTGTTCGGGGCCGTCTGCCGCATCCTGCGGGAGCGCACCGCGCGCCACGCCTGAGCGCCGCGACACGCTCCAGTCAGGAGGCGCCGCGGATGCGAAACGCGACCGCGTGCTCCGACGGCAGCGCGTCGGGGATGCCGATCGAGAGGCCGGCCTGGTCCTGGGTCCAGGTGAGCTTCCCGTCGTGGCCGAGGAGCTCGACGCTCGTGATCCTCCCGACACGGAGAGCGGTGTCGGTGGCCAGCGAGCGTATCACGGTGCGGAACTCGGGCCGGCCCATGACGAACGCGTAGAGGAGGTCGCCCTTGGTGGTGAACCGGACGTCGCTGGCGTCGAAGGCCCTCCGCGAGCTCTCGTTGAACGACTTGGAATTCGGGCCCGACGCCTGAACGGGCGCCCCCTCCCCGAAGGTCTTCCAGGGGCGCGTGCCGTGGATGCCCTCGCTGTTGACGGCCATCCACTTCGTGATCGCCTCGACCACGGCCAGTTCCTCGAGGTCGGGCATGCCGCTCGCGGGAAGGGGGACGTTCAGCATCAGGTTCCCGTTCTTGCTCACGATGTCGACAAGCATGTCGACAACCACCTTGGGCGTCTTGTAGCGGGCGCCCCGCTTGTAGTGCCACTCGCCGATGCACGTGTCCGTCTGCCAGGGGCGCGGCAGGATGTCGTCGAGGACGCCGCGCTCGCGGTCGAGGACGCAGGTGCCCCTCGCGCTGTCGCGATCGCGCTTCGAGAAATAGACGGCGTCGGTCTTGCCGCCGTTGCGCCGCGCGCTCGCGTTGTAGAGGTGCGAGACGACGGAGTAGCCGTACTCCTGGAAGGGGAGGGAGCCGTCCGAGTAGAGGAAGTCGGGCTCGTGCTGGTCGATAAGGTCCGTGATGCGGTCATGCCAGTGGCGTTTCCACCAGTTCGGGATCTGGTCCTCCGTCCACGGGAAGTCCTTGGGGTCGTTCCAGACCTCGTCCGAGTCGACATAGAGGTCGCTCGTCGCCGGGTCGGCCCCGTCGTAGGGGACGCCCGAGAGCGGTCCCGTCAGGTCGGAGCCATGGGCGACCGAGTACCACTTGTAGGTGATCCAGAGGTGCTCGCTGACGCCGAACCGAAGGCCCTCGTCGCGAGCGGCCTTGCGCCAGGCGCCGACGATGTCGATGCCCGGGCCCATCCTGGCGGCGTTCCAGCGGTTGTGCCTCGAGTCCCAGAGGTCGAAGTTGTCATGGTGGACCCCCATCGACATGAAGTATTTCGCGCCCGCCTTCTTGTAGAGGCGGATCAGGTGGGCGGGATCAAACCTCTCCGCCTTCCACATCGGGATCGTGTCCTTGAACCCGAACTTCGTCGGGTGCCCATAGTGGTCGACGTGGTAGTTGTACTGGTCCGAGCCCTGGATGTACATCAGGCGCGCATACCAGTCGCCGTATTCGACCGCGGACTGGGGCCCCCAATGGGCCCACATGCCGAACTTGGCGTCGCGGAACCAGTCGGGCGCCTCGTACCCCTCGAGGGAGGCGCGGGTCCCGAGGAAGGGTCCGGTCTCGGGCTCGATCCCCGGGGGCTGCCTCGAGTCCGCCTCGGGTGCGGGATCTGCGGCCGGCCCGGCCCGCAGGCCGATCGCAGGGATGGCTCCCGCCATGATGCCGAGCGCCTGCCTTCGTGTCAGCTTCATGGCGTTTTCAGGATCCGGGCTTCAGCCTGAAGAGCATGACGTCGTGCGAGTCCACGACGGCCGTATGGGGTTCGAGCGCCGTTCCGGACGGCTTTCCCGTCCACAGGTCGGTCACGTCGTAGTACTGCTCGGTAAGGAAGGTGAGCTCGTGCATGTCGAGCGTGAGCTTAGCCGGGCTGTCGCCCGTGTTGAGCACGCACACCGCCCAGTTCTTGTCCGAGAGTTCCTTCGCCCAGATCTCCTTGTCCTTGTCGACGCGGAACCTGAAGCCCTGGTGGCCGAGCTTGTCCTGGTCGACAGCGATCACGTCCTTGTTTGTCAGGATCGCGCTGATCTCCGGGGCCATGTGGCGCACGTCGTTGCCCGCGATCAGGGGGGCCGCCAGCATGCACCAAAGGCTGAAATGGCCCCTTGATTCCGCGAGGCTCAGGCCCTTGGCGCCCACCTCCAGCATGTCCGGATCGTTCCAGTGCCCTGGGCCGGCGTACTTCTCGAGGCCGACATTCATGTCGAGGAGCGTCTTCCAGCCGTGCTCCCACTTGTTCTTGCCGCTCGTGAGGTAGCCGGGGCCAATGTCGCCTGTAGTCCTCCAGAGGTGGCCGACCGGTTCCGCCCAGAGCCAGGGCTGGTTCTGGCCCCATTCGCACAGGCTGAAAACAATCGGCCTGCCCGCGGCGCGAATCGCGTCGCTCATGATCCGGTACGTCTCGGGGCCGTTGGCTGTCCCGTGGTCGCACCAGTCGTACTTGAAGTAGTCGACGCCCCACGAAGCGTACGCCCTGGCATCCTGGAACTCGTGCCCGCGCCCTCCCGGGTAGCCGCCGCACGTCGTCTTCCCCGCGCAGCCGTACATCCCGAACTTGAATCCCTTCGAGTGGAGGTAGTCGCTCAGCGCCTTCATGCCGCTCGGGAACTTGACCGGGTCCGCGACAAGGTTGCCATCGCTGTCGCGCTCCTTCTTCGCCCAGCAGTCGTCGACGACGATGTAGACATAGCCGGCGTCGCGCATCCCGTTGGCGGCCATCGCGTCGGCGGTCTCGCGAACCAGCTGCTCGTTGCAGTCGCCGGCGAACGTGTTCCAGGTGTTCCAGCCCATGGGCGGGGTGAGGGCGAGGCCCTCGAATTTCTGGGCGTGGGCCGCGGCGGTGGCGAGTGCGGCGCACGCGAGCATGCGGGAGAGGTTCTTCATCTGGGGTGGGGGGTTGGGAAATCCAGATCCTGGTCGGAGTCGTGGGAGACTCCGACACTACTTGCGAAGCGGGCCAAGTCCAGTCCGGCTTCGCCTTCAGGGCAGCCGGGCCTGGATGAGCTTGCTCGCTGCGGCAAAATCAATGAGCGGCGCCTCCGGCCGCTGCTTGAGGAGGCCCATCACCTTGCCCATCTCCTTGCGGGACTGCGCCCCCGATTCCTTGATTGCCCCGGCCACCAGCGCCTCGAGCTGGGCGCCGTCGATTCCCCTGGGGAGGTACTTCTCGAGGAGGCGAATCTCCGCCTCGTTGGCCGCGACCAGGTCCGCCCGGCCCCCCTTCTCAAACTCGAGCTTAGCGTCGGCGAGGTTTTTCACGGCCTTGCGCACGGTCCCCACGACTAGGGCGTCGTCAATGGGCTTCGACAGGTCCATTGAGGAGCGCTGGATCGCGGCGTCCGCGGTGCGCAGGGCTGTGGCGGTCGCCGAGTCCCGGGCCTTCATCGCGGTGACGATGTCCGCGCGCAGCTGTTCGTAGATCGTGGGCATGGCCCAATAGGGACGAAAAAACCTGGGATTCGCAACCCTTGCGAAGGCGGGCGCCTTACGCGCGGCCGGGCGGCCCGGAAGGCAGCGACTGGCGCCAGCGCTCGACGATGCCGGGCAGTTCGCGGATCGAGGCGGCCTGGAAGAGGCGCCCGTCTGCGTCGCGCGGCGCCTCCGCGTGCTCGTGGTCCCACGTGATCCGGTAGGGGACGTGGACGCCGGACCCTCCCAGCGCGAGCACGGGCACGATGTCCGACTTCACGGAATTGCCCACCATGAGAAACCTGGCCGGATGGATGCCGTGGCGCTGGAAGATCCTCCCGTAGACCCGGGAGTCCTTCTCCGAGACAATCTCGACCACCCCGAAGCGGTCGGCGATCCCCGACTTCGCCAGCTTCCTCTCCTGGTCCCTCAGGTCCCCCTTGGTAATGAGCACGAGCCGGTACGCCGGGGCGAGGGTCTCGAGCACCTCCCTGGCGCCGTCGAGGAGCTCGACCGGGTGGTCGAGCATCTCGCGGCCGAGCGAGAGGAGCTCGCGCACCTCGCCGGTGCTGATCTTCCCTTCGGTCAGGTCGATCGCGGTCTCTATGGAGGATAGCATGAAGCCCTTGATGCCGTAGCCGTAGAGCTCGAGGTTGCGCATCTCGGTGGCAAAGAGCGCCCGTTCCACGGTCGCCGAGTCGTGATGGCGCGCAAGCAGCCTGTAGTAGCGCTCATGCACCTTCTCAAAGATGTTCTCGTTGTGCCAGAGCGTGTCGTCCGCGTCGAAGCCTATGCAGAGGTCGTTTGCCACGGGGGGATGGGGTTCGGCCTCAGGCCGCCGCGCTGCGGCGTGGGCCGGCGGGGGGCTCTTGGGCGCCTGCATGCTACTGGAGATCGGCCGGGCGCCTGCCGCGCAGGCTCTCCCAGACCCTTCCGGAGGGATAGGCGTACGCCCCAAGGCTCTCCGGCTTCATCGTGATGCTGGTGCCTGCCGCCTCCGGGACCCGGTAGCGGCCCGCAGCGACGACGCAAGGGTCCACGAAGTGCTCGTGCAGGTGGTCCACGTACTCGATCATCCGTCCCCGGAGGGACCCGCTGACGCAGATGAAGTCGAAGAGGGACTCATGCTGGACGTATTCGCAGAGGCCGACACCGCCGGCGTGCGGGCAGACCGGCACGCCGAACTTCGCCGCCAGGAGCTGTACGGCGACGACCTCATTCACGCCACCCAGCCTGCAGGCGTCGATCTGGCAGTACGAGATGGCGCCCGCCTGGAGCAGCTGCTTGAAGACGACGCGATTCGGGCAGTGCTCGCCCGTGGCTACGCCGATGCCAAGGGGGGCCAGCGCCCCTGCGATGGCCGCGTGCCCCAGCACGTCGTCAGGGCTCGTGGGCTCCTCTATCCATAGGGGGCGCAGCGGCGAAAGCGCCTTCACCCAGTCGATCGCCTGGTGGACGTCCCACCGCTGGTTCGCGTCGATCAAGAGCGTGCGCTCGCTCCCGATCTCGGCCCTGACGATCGAGCAGCGGCGCAGGTCGTCCTCGAGGTCCGCCCCCACCTTGACCTTGAAGCTCGTCCATCCCTCGGCCAGCGCCTCCCGGCAGAGGCGCCGGATCTTGTCGTCGTCGTAGCCGAGCCAACCGGCCGAGGTCGTGTAGGCGGGATAGCCGGAGCCGCGCACCTCGGCCTCGCGGGCCGCGCGCGTCGGGGCGAGGCGATCCAGCATCTCGCGCGCCTCGGCCGGCGCCAGCGCGTCGCTCATGTAGCGCCAGTCGACGAGCTCGACGATCTGCGCCGGCGTCAGGTCCGACAGGAGCTTCCACAGGGGCTTGCGCTCGATCTTGGCGCGGAGGTCCCAGAGCGCGTTCACGACGGCCGCGGTCGCGAGGTGGATCACCCCCTTCTCGGGCCCCAGCCAGCGCAGCTGGCTGTCGCCCGTCAGGTGCTTCCAGAACGCCCCCGGCGCCCCGGTGAAGGCGGCCACGGGCTGCCCGACGACGAGTGGTCGAAGGGCGTCGACGGCGGCGACAATGACCTCCGTTCCCCGCCCGATGGCGAAGGTGAGGCCGTGGCCCTCGATCCCGTCGGCCCGGTCGGTCCTGACGACCACGTACGCCGCGGAGTAGTCCGGGTCGGGGTTCATCGCGTCGGAGCCGTCCCTCTCAAGGGAGGTTGGGAAGCGTATGTCGCGCACCTCGAGCTCTGTTATCTTTGGCATGGAATCATTTCCCGGCGCTCCAGCCGCCATCGACCATCAGGGAGCTGCCGGTCACCATCTCGGACTCGTCCGACGCCAGGTAGAGGGCGGCCGCCGCGATCTCCGCGGGCCTTGCCATCCTCCCGTTGAGCTGCGTCGAGGCCATCTCGCGGTAGGCCTTCTCGGGGTCGGGGTACTCGGCCAGGCGGCTCTTCACGAACGGCGTCTCGACGCGGCCGGGGCAGATGCAGTTGAAGCGGACTCCTCCGTGGGAGTGGTCGAGCGCAAGCGACTTCGTCAGTCCGACGACGGCAAACTTGCTGACCGTGTAGGCCAGCCGGTCGCGCACGGCGACAATGCCCCCGACCGATGCGAGGCTGATCACGCTCCCGCGGCGCCGCTCCAGCATGGCGGGGACGAACGCCTTGCAGCAGTTGAAGGGCCCCCTCACGTTGACCGCGTACATCCGGTCAAGGTCCGCCGCCTCGGTTCCCAGGAGGTTCCCGACGTGGCCGATTCCCGCGTTGTTGACAAGGATGTCGAGGGCCGGCAGCCGCGCCGCCAGAGCGCGCACCGCCTCCGGGTCGCTGACGTCGGCGCACGCGGCCTCGGCCCCGCCGCCGGCCGCCCTGATCGCAGCGACCGTCGCCGCGGCCTTCGGCTCGTCGCGATCGACGACCCAGATTTCAGCTCCCTGGCCGGCGAAGCAGAGGGCGATTGCCTCCCCGATTCCCGATCCGGCCCCTGTGACAAGAGCGGTCTTACCGTCCAGTCTGAACATGGCCATGGGCCTTTCTTGGGTTAGGGCTGGCCGAGGCGGTAAACCCGCGCGGCGTTGCCGTTGAAGATAGCGTCCTGGTCGGCATTGGGAAGATGGGCGAGGAGCGCCCGCGCCATTCCTAGCCAGGTCGGGTAGGGGGACGCGAGCTTGACTACGGGCCAGTCGCTGCCGAACAGCAGCCGAGTCGGGCCGAAGACCTCGAGGAGGTGCGTGACGGCGGGGACATACCGCTCGGGATCCAGCGCGTCCGCGCCGGCCTCGGTGACGAGGCCTGAGAGCTTGCACCAGACGTTGGGGCAGCCCGCCAGCTCCCCGATGTGCCTGCGCCAGGGGTCGAGCAGGTTGGAGCGGAGATCGGGCTTGCCCGCGTGGTCGAGGACGAAGGCCGTTCCCGGGCAGCGGCGGACGAGCTCGACGACGGACGCCAGCTGCGGGTGGCGCACGCAAAGGTCAAAGGAGAGCCCGAGCTCCCCGCACCCGTTGACGCCTTCGACGAACGCGGGGGAAAGGCAGAACCGCGGGTCGGTCTCGCCCTGGATCAGGTGGCGGACACCGCGCACCAGGGGCCGGGCCGAGACGGCGCGAAGCGCCTCCCGGGTCGCCCTGCCCGCGTCCATCGGCGCAAACGCAACGATGCCGGCAACCCTGACCTGCCGCTCTGGAAGCGATTCGACCCAGCCCACCTCGTCCAGGGCGGACCCGCGCTCGCAGTCGGCCTGCACGAACACCACGCGGGAGGGGGCATCCCCGGCGGCCTCGCGGACGAGGTCGCTCGGCCCGTGCGCGCCTCCTAGTGCGGGGACGCCGTCGAGCCACGGGTAGCGGCGCAGCGAGGTGTCCCAAAAGTGGACGTGGGAGTCCGTAAAATCGGATCCCATCGTCAGTCGGTGTGGAACACTTCCTCCATGCGGGCCCACCATTCGCCGGGCGCCCGGGAGGGCAGCGGATCCTGCATGGGTTCCATCAGGGCCCACCAGCGCCGCGTTTCCAGGTCGGCGGCCACAAGCCGCATGTCGGCCTCATAATCGTCGCCCCAGTACTCGAAATAGGCGAAAAGCCAGCCCTCCCTGTGGAAGATGGAGTAGTTTCTCATCTGGGAGGCGGCGATGCGCTTGAGCACGCCCGGCCACACGGCCGCGTGGTGGCGCTTGTACTCCTCGAATCTCTCGGGCTTGACGCGAAGGACCATGCCGAATCGGCGGGGAGCGGATCTGGATTTCATCGGGGTATGGGGGTTGAACCGGTGTCGCTGGAGGCGTAGCAGGCCTCGATGACCGCCATGGTGCGCCAGGCCTCGTCGACCGAGGTGGGCAGCTCCGTCGACTCTCCGGAGGCGAAGCGCATTAGGCTCGCCATGGGTCCGACAAAGGCGTCGGGGAACCACGAGCCCTCGAGCCTGACGGAATTCCACGCCGGGGCGGACCCGGGGGTGCCTACGCAGTACTCCAGCTCATCGGGCAGGCCGCGCGGATAGTCGAGGTTGACGCCCATCCGGACGACGGCCGCGCCCTCCGTTCCCTCGAGCTTCAGGAGGCTCTCCTGGTGGCGGGTGCCGAAGCGGTGGCCGTGGTTGGTTGCGATGTTCGCCCTCCTGACGTCACCGTAGTCGAGGGCGATCGACGTCCGCGTGGACGCCAGCTCCATCATCTGCGGGTGCCTGAGCGTCTTGCACCAGACTCCGGCCGGATCGCCGAGGAACGCGCGCACGAGGTCCACGTAGTGGATGCTGTGGTAGATGATCTCCATCCGCGGGATCCCATAGAGGAACCTCCAGAGGTGCCAGGGCATCGAGCATGTCACGCGGATGTCGACGTCGTGGAGCTCGCCTAGCAGGCCGCGCGAGACGATGTCGCGGGCCGCGATCATGTTGGGCGCGTACCTGAGCTGCAGATTGACGGCGGCCGTCAGCCCCTTCTTGCGGCAAAGCTCCCTGATGGCGCTCGCCTGGGCCAGGTTCTCCCCGAGGGGCTTCTGCATGAGGACGGGGACCCGGTCGGGAAGCGCCGAAAGCACGCCGAGGGTCTCGGAAGCGGGCAGGCCGAGGTCAAACACCGCCCCCGGGGGGGCAGTCCCCACCGCCTCGTCGAGCGAGGCGCACGCCCTCGGGATGCTGAAGTCGCGGGCGAGGGCCTGCGCCCGCCCCTGGTCCCGGTCGAAGACGGAGGCCACGATCCAACCGGCCTTGCGGTACGCCGGCATGTGGGCCTCGCGGACTATGGCCCCGGCCCCGATGCTGACGACCGGCCTGGGGCTCGCGGGAAGGGCTGGCCGCTGTTGGAAGGGAGGGGTGGGCATCCTTTGGAGGGGTTCCCGCGCGCCGGCGGGGAAACGGTGCGCTCTCATAACATCACGCCTTCGGGGGGTTCCACTCAATTCCGACTGCGGGCCCCGGGGCGGCCCGCCGGGCCGGTGGGTCAGGCGCCCGGACGAAAGCCCGGAGCCGCCACAAAGTAGAGCTGGACAAGGACGATCGATGCGATGCTCAGCCTCGGGTCGAAGACGCAAAGCGCGGCGCCGAGCGCATAGAGGAGCTGGGCGGCCAGGATCCTGCGGCAGACAGCGGCCGGCACGTCGGCCGGCGTGTCCGCCTTGAGCAGCTTTTTCCGGTGGGCATAGCCCCAGGTGAAGTAGAGGCCGGCCCCGAGCAGCAGGATGTTGAACCAGTACTCCAGGAGCGCGGCGCGGTAGGCGTAGAACTCCGCGAGGAGCTTGGTCGAGAAGGGCAGGAGCGTGACCGAGAAGAGGAACCCGAGGTTTATCCACGTCAGGTGCCTGTCCGAGCGCTCGAGGTGGTTGAGCTGAGTTTGCTGGCCGACCCAGAAGATGCCGAGGGTCATGAAACTCATCATGTACATGACCAGCCGGGGGAGAACCGCTGCGAGCGCGGCCAGCAGGTCGCGGTCGCTGTGGATCGCCTCGACCAGGGGCGTGCGCAGGTCGAGAACGAGGAGGGTCATCCCCACGCCGAAGATCCCGTCGCTCAGGGCGGCGAGCCGTTCAGCGCTCCTCCCGGCCACCATGTTGTAACCGGAGGCCATCAGCGCCCCTTGGGGCCCTGCTCCCGCCCCCGGGGCTTCCCTCGTGCGCGCGCCGTGCCCGGCTTGCCAGCCGTGGCGCCCTTTGCAGGGGCGGCGCCGCCGGCGCCCAGCACCTTGGCGATCGTCCTAAGGAGGATCTCCGCCGAGTAGGGCTTGGGTATGAACTCGAGGATGCCGACCCGCGCCGCGGCAGCCACGCCGCCCTCGTCCAGTCCGCTTGAGCCGATGATTCTGACTCCGGGGTCGATCGCCTTGAGCGCGACGGCAAGGGCGAGGCCGTCCATGATCGGCATCGCCATGTCTGTCAGCACGACGTCAATGGATCCGCGGCTCTTGGCGTAGGCCGAGACCGCCGCCGCCCCGTTGGGCGCGACGTCGACCCTGTAGCCGAAGCCCTCCAGCGTGGACTTTGCAACGTGAAGAATGGGCTCCTCGTCGTCGACGACCAGGATCCGCTCCCCGTGGCCATGCGGCGGCTCGGCCTGCTTGGCGGCCGCGGGCTCGGCGGCGCCGAACGCGGCGTTGGCCGGGAGGTGTATCGTGAATGTGGTGCCCTTTCCGATGTCGCTCGTGACCGTGATGAAGCCCCCGTGGCTCTGGACGATCCCCAGGGAGGTCGACAGCCCCAGCCCGGTGCCCTTGCCAATCTCCTTGGTCGTGAAGAAGGGCTCGAATATCCTGTCCCGGATGTTCGGCGGTATCCCCGTTCCCGTGTCCGACACGGAGATCACCACGTAGGGACCTGGCTTGGCGCCGGGGTTCATGGAGCAGTACGTCTCGTCAAGGAGCCTGTTCCCTATGCGAAGCGTCAGCGTCCCGCCGTTCGCCATGGCGTCTCGGGCGTTGACGCAGAGATTGAGCAGGACCTGATGGAGCTGGGTAGGGTCGCCGGTGAGGGTCCAGGGGCTGTGCTCGGCGCGGAGCTCAAACTTGAGGGTCTTCGGGAAGGTGTCGCGCACGATCTGCTGGATCTCGCGCGCGATGTGGATCGGCTGGATCAGCATCTTGTCGCCCTCGGCGCCCCTCCCGAAGGCCAGCACCTGGCGCACGAGCTGCGCGCCCCTCTCGGCGTTCTGTTCCAGCGTTGCCAGCAGCTTCCTCCCGCCATCGTCGGCCACCTTGAGCTTCAGCAGCGCGATCGACATCAAAATTGGGGAAAGGACGTTGTTCAGGTCGTGGGCGATCCCGCCGGCCAGCGTGCCGATGCTCTCGAGGCGCTGGTTGCGCAGGGCAAGGGCGTCGCTGCGCCGCTTCTCCGTCACATCGGCGCTGATGCTGAGCTGCGCCTTAGGCGCTCCCTTCTCGTCGCGGATGAGCGTGCGGCGCGTCTCGACGACAATCTCCTGCCCCAGCTTGCCGTGGAGCTTGAGTTCCCCGTGCCACTGGCCCTTCTCCAGGGTCTCGTTGGTGCCCCGGATCACGGCCGCTTGATCCTCGGGCGGATAGAGCTCGTAGTTAAGCCTTCCGATCGCGTCGGCGGCACTCCACCCGAGGAGGGCCTCGGCCGCCGCGTTCATGTAGGTGATCCTGCCGGAGAGCGAGAGCAGGAAAATCGCCTCGTTTGCCTGGTCGAGCATCGCGGCCTGCTCGGTGATCTTCTGCACCGACTGCCGGCGCTCGGTGATGTTCCTGCCGATCCCCACCATGCCGATCACGCTGCCGTCGCGGTCGCGCAGCGGAACCTTGGTGGTGGACCACCAGTTCTGCTCACCATTGGGCCCGGGTATGATCTCCTCGATGTTCGCCAGGGTATGACCCGACGCCATTACCTTCTCGTTGTCCTGGCTGAACTGGCGCGCCAGCTCGGCCGGGTAGAAATCATAGTCGGTTTTCCCGATCGTCTCCTCGAGGGTCTTTGCGCGGAGCACGTCCAGCTGCGCACGGTTGTTAATGAGGTGCCTCGCGGCCCGGTCCCTGACGAACACGTGGTCGGGGATGATGTCGATGACGGTGCGCAGGAGGTTGTGCTCCATTGCTAGGGTTCGCTGCGCCTCCATGAGGAGCTCGCGCTGGCTGTCCGACTCCGCGCCGCGCTCCATCGAGGCGCCTTTTGCAGCCCTCAGCGCCTCCTCGGCCTCCGCAAGGCGCCTGGAAAGGTCGGCTATCCTGGCCTTAAGCGCGTTCTCGTCGACTGGGGATGAATTACCCATCTCAGTGCGGGTTTTGAGCGGATTTCGATCGTGAGGCCTCGGGCATGTGTCTCGGGCCCCCGGTCGCACAAGCCAGACACGCCAAAAGGCCGCGGGACGCAAGATCACACCGAGGGGACCCGGGGCTGCGGCCGTCCGCAGACAGGGCCCGCTTCGCGCAAGAACATAGCCTGCGAGACCTTGCGCGCCCCTGGGCCCCTACCTTGCCGCCCCGGCGGTCCACTGCGCGTCGGAGAGGCTCCAGCCTCCGCCGAGCGCCTTGTAGAGCTGCACAACGACCGTGAACTGGTCTCGCCTCGTCTGCGCGAGCGCAACCTGGGCCGGATAGAGCTGCTGCTGCGCCTGGATGACCTCAAAGTAGCTGGCCTTCCCCGCCGTGTAGCGCTGGGTCGACAGCTTCACGGCCTCCTCGTAGGCGCCGACGGCGCGCTCCAGCTGGTCGCGCTCCTCGGCGAGCCTCTGCCGGGTCGAGAGTGCATTCGCAACGTCGGCGAACGCGTTCAAGGCGGCCTGCTGGTACTCGAGCTTCGACTCCTCCCAGGCCTCCTTGGCCTGCTCGTACTGCCCGTGCAGCCCGCCGCCCTGGAACAGGGGTCCGGTCGCCCCGGCGCCGAACGACCAGAGGCCTGCGCGTCGCGAGGTTATCTGGTCAAGCTGCGTGCTCACTCCGCCGAGGATCGCGCTGAGCCCTATCCGCGGCAGGAAGCCGCCCACTGTCACGCCGATCCCGGCGTTGGCGGCCTCGGCCGCGTATTCGGCCTCGCGCACGTCGGGTCGGCGCTCGAGCAGTGCCGAGGGCAGGCCCGCGGGCACCTCCGGCGGCGGCGCCTGCGCCGCGAGGCCGGCTCCGCGGGCGACCGGTCCGGGGCTCCTGCCCACCAGCACGCTGATCTGGTTCTCCTTGATGGCTATCTGGCGCTCCAGGTCCGGGACACGGGAGGCGCTTGTCGCCATCGCCGCCTCGGCGCTTGCCGTATCCAGTCGCGACGCCACGCCGCCCGCGAGCTGCTGGTTGAAGAGCTTCAGGCTCTCGCCGAAGGCCGCCGTGGCGTCCTTCGCTATCGCCAGCTCGTCGTCGAGCTCGAGGAGCTCGTAATAGGAGGTCGCGACGTCGCCGACGAGGCTCAGGAGGACGCCCCTGCGGGCCTCCTCGGAGGCAAGGTACTGCGCGCGCGCCTCCTCGTCCAGCCGGCGAACCCTGCCCCAGAGGTCCAGCTCCCAGGTCGCCCCGAGATAGGCGTCAAATCCGTTGGCGGTGGAGCCGCCTCCCTGCGTGTAGGGCTGCCCAAGCAGGGCGTTGCGGCCCCGGTCCCCATTCCCGCTGTAGCCCAGGCCGGGGAACCGCTGCCCGTGGATTTGAGCCGAGATCGCGCGCGACTGGCTGACGCGCGCCGCGGCGATCCTTGCATCGAAGCCTCCCGCGAGCGCGGCGCGGATGAGCTCGTTAAGCCGGGCGTCCCTGTAGAGATCCCACCACGCGAGGTCCGCGATCGACCGGTCGCCCTCGGGCGCCTGGTCGCGGAACTGGGCCGGCGCCGCCGTGGCCGGCCGCTTGAAATCGGGTCCGATCGCGCACCCCGCCAGGAGCAGGCCGACAAGAAGCGCGGCCGCTTCTCTCTTTGGATTCGGTCGCATCGTCAGTCCTTCTTCCCGTCGGCCCTGCGCTCGCCCTCCCTGAACTCGGGATGCTCCGCGACGGGATGGAGCGCGGTCGCCCGCGCGCTGTGGGGCAGGCCCTTTGTGGCCCACATCTCAATGACATAGAACGTGACCGGGATCAGGAAGATCGCCAGGCCGCTCGCCGCGAGCATGCCGCCGATGACGGTGGTCCCCATCACCTTGCGTGCGACGGCGCCCGAGCCGCTCGCGAGCCACAGGGGAATGCAGCCGAAGATGAACGCGAGCGAGGTCATGAGGATCGGCCTGAGCCGGATCCTCGCGCCCTGGAGCGCCGCCTCGAGGAGCGGCACGCCGTGCTCGTAGCGAGTCCGGGCGAACTCGACGATCAGGATCGCGTTCTTCGCGGAGAGTCCGATCAGCATGATGAGGCCGATCTGGGCGAAGACGTTGTTCTCCATCTGGCGGG
>CAZNNO010000001.1:0-217620 GCA_964574435.1 uncultured Opitutaceae bacterium | reverse complement strand
AAGTCTGCGTTATTTAGCGACTTAGCTTCATTTGCCGACTGGGGTTCGAATCCCCGTGGGGACGCCAGCGGTTTAAGAAACTAGGATCCAATGAGATGTGAGTTCGGTGTTTTTGAAAATGGGCAAAGTGACATTGTAGGTGACAATAAGACGCCGACGTCCCAGACGCTAGAGAAGCCATAAGCGGACTTGATTCCACACAGATCATCTTCGATCACGGCCATGACCTTGAAGGGCAGGTTGCAGCCAACCGAAGGCAGGTCCGCCATTCGCCAAGTCATCAACTCTTAACGGTCAAATGGAACTACCAGAAATCGCTCTAAGTTCATACTTGGAATGCGAAAGGGTAAATCAATATGCGAGCAATGAGGGCAGAGGGGTTCGGGAATTATGAAGGACTCAAACTGGTCGACTATCCGAAGCCATCAGCTACGGATGGAAAAGTACTGGTGCGGATGACGGCCGCAGGCGTCACGCCCCTTGATCATACGATTCTCTTCGGTCAATTTCCACGCGCAAAACCGCCGTTGGTGTTGGGTAACGAGGGAGCCGGCATTGTTGAGGGGGGAGGCGGCGTGGAGTTTCCGGACGGTTCACGAGTAATGTTCACCGGACCCTATGGCGTCTCCGAAGACGGTGCTTACAGTGAATGGGTCAATGTGAGAAAAGAACACCTCAGCTTAGTCCCGAAAGGAATCGATGACGTGAGCGCAGCCGTTATCCCCGTCGCCTACCTGACCGCGTACATGACACTCAGCCTCGCCGGTTTTCAGCCGGGCAAGACAGTATTTGCGCCAGCCGTAGGAGGATCGGTCGGGAATGCAGTAACGCAATTGGCGCGTGCCATGGGCGCAAAGCACGCAATCTCGAGCAGCACGAGTGCCGAGAAAGCTCAACGGGCAAAGGCGCTTGGATTCGACGAGGTGATCGATATCTCACAGGAGAAGTTGAGCGATGGCGTGCGACGCATTACCGAAGGCTATGGCTCTGATATCGTGATCGACTCCATCGGTGGTGAAGTGCTGAGCGATGCCCTGTCGACGCTCGCGGTGGGCGGAAGCCTGACAACGCTTGGCTATTCTGCGAATCGCAAGACCACGATCGATGTCACGCATCTGATCTGGAAACGGGCCAGCATAAAGAGCTTCTCATTGTTCGGCCAGCCGCAGTCCCTCTGGAATGAAGCCTGGACGGTCATCCGCTCGCTAATCGATTCTGAAGCCATCAAACCAATCGTGGCCAAGACCTTTCCACTTGCGGAGGCCGCAGATGCCCTGAAGTACCTCGTTGAGAGACGTCCCTTCGGCAAAGTCGCCCTCGCAATCTGAATTCTTATGTAGTGTGAGTGTTCGGCCGACTCAACGGCGCGTGCCAAGGTGCTTTGCGTGATCCGAGCAAGGTTCTGATGCCGCCTGACATCTTTGCTGAAACAGATTGGAATTTCTCGCACCATTCATCCCAGATGTCGGCGCAGATCCTTAATGAGAAGAAGCAGATGTCTTTCGTGGATGGGCGACTCTTCGAAGCCGTGCTTCAAGTGTGCGCACGCAAGCACCAAGATCCAAGCCTGCGAAGCTACTTTGGTTCTAGTCGCCGTATACACTTGATCGATGGCCAACCGAGATGCCCACAACCGCAAGTATTCCCTCCTCCAAACGACAAATAATCCGGTAATCTCTGACCCGGTAGCGCCAAAATCCCTTTAGTGGGCCACGTAACGGTTTCCCAAACTGGCGAGGGTCGATCAAACCGGATATTCTTGTGTCCAAATAGGCAAAGATCTCCGCGGCCACAGAGGGCCCGAGAGATCTCAATTCGCGCAATGCAGACTCTTCAACCCTGTAGACCCAACTCACGCTTAGCCTCCTCGGAGGTATAGAGCCTGGTCTCATTTTTCTTGTGGCTCTCCCAACGCGAGGAAGCAGTGCGATAATCTCTCTCGTCCTCGACAGCGGCCAAGAGGCCCGCGGCCAGGCTTTCCAGCCGAAGAAGCTTGGCGTCATCTGACTTGCCCACACCTTCCAATGCGGCCCGCTTTATGTAGGCAGCCGGACTCATCCCGCGCCTTCTTGCTGCGGCGCCGATCCGGCGTTTTTCGGCATCAGTCAGTCTGATCGAGGTCGGTTTTGTTGAAATCGCCATGCACTACAGCTGTATTACAGTTTAAATCCTGTCAATCTCTTGCCGCCAGCGCCCAGAGAACAGGGCCTAACCTCGAAACTCTAATACCTGCCCTGGTGACGACTTCGCTTGGCGCCGACGTTCGCGCTTACATCTAGCCCATGATGCCAAGGAATGAGGGCAAACAGGGCGGCGGGACTACTTACATTTGAAAGTCTAACAGCGTCCAATGAAAGCGAACCACCGACACGCAGAACTTAAGGTGTATGAGCCTCAAGCTCCTGCTCCCTCCCTGCGGCTGTCCACTTTGCAGCAGGCCCGGGATTTTGGCTTGAACGTTTATGTGGCGATGGCGCCCACATACCCAGAATGCGACCAGACCGACTTACGCGTTACGCTAACAGCGATCCGGGAACTGCGGCCGATGACGATTTTTCATGAGCCGATCAATATCCGGGCCGAGAACGTTGAGCGGATAGCAGCTCAAGCTGCGCGGCTAGGCATTTCACTCCGAACGGATGTCTTTCTAAGTCGCGAAACCTGGAGAGAATATTCGCTCAATGCACTTCAGGCTGTCCAACAAATCTCCCAGGAACTCGGTATCGGCGATCGTCTGCACCTCTGGCCGGATAAGAAGCTAGGTGCTCAGTGGGCGGTGAATTCAGCGGAGAAGCCCAAAGCATACCGTTCCTGGCTTCAGAAACGTTGGTCGAGGATCAGCGAGTGGCCTGAGATGTCGCCAGCATAGTGACCGGAAGCATTCGGAGCCTTGAGGCCCGCCTCCAGTGCAACATCCGTGACCCCGAACGTTTATGAGTAATATTTCAGGATGAATTGAAAGGACGCCGTCCGTTCACTTAAAGAGCTGATTGTATCGGTCATTGGAATCCGGGGCAGCTTTTTGGGATCCGTCACGATATCGCCGACAAAACGGACATCTTCTACCCGCCTAAAATGACGAAACCACACATCCAATTCCGGTTGTATTGATGTAATGTAAAAATAATCGCTTGATACTGTAGCGAATGCGAAGGGATGGTGGTGGGCCATAATTAGCACTTTGTCTCCGATGTCCATTTTGGACGCCAATTGAAAATAATCACGCTGGCTAGCTTGTCGGCAACGATGTGGTTTTGCAACGCACCAGCCATCGGCATCGATGTGGCGAAGTAGGTGGAGCCGCTCACCGAACCCAACGATTGGTTCAAGTAAGTGTAAGTGTAATTCTGTTCAGGGATTACATTACCGTTCATTCGTGACATATGTTTAGTATATCGGCTTCAACGTTTCAAGGTAATCGGGCTTTAGAAGCCCGAAGAACACAGCTTTCTCCGACGCATGTGCCCGAGAAAAGAGGGACTTTGCTTCCGAGAAAACATTCTTAATCGGAATCGTGCTGGTCGTATCAATATCAAGGATTGATCCAAAAGAGGAGGTATTGTTCATCGCAGGAATAAGCGATGAATTGTTGATCTGGACTAGATGCTTGAATCCGTCGTTGGTAAAAACCGTATTGAATCCCGTTTCTGGATTGAGCAGTGGGGTCCCTGCGATGTTAACGGCCAAAACAAGCTTATCGAAGACGTTGAAAGGGAAAAAATTTATATATCGAAGGCCGATTCGCACGGTTTCACTTACAATGCTCATCCTTCGGACAGCGTCGAGGACCTCTGACATTTCGGTCCAAAACTCGTCCCATCCAGGATAACGATCCCGCTGGGTAACCAATCCCACCATCCTGGGACCTACTTGAACGCTGAATTTGGCACCGACATATCGACGATATGCGGCCTCAGCCAATAGCGGATTTTGATCGCGTACGATTTGGGGGATTTGAGCCACTCCGAGATCCAACTCTTGAGAATACTTCTTCTTGAGCTTATCGTGAAATAGCCCAGGAAAGTGATCGTAGGGACGTTTCGGTACGAAACGTAACTCCATGACCGCTTCTAGGATCGGACAAGGATCGATCTTGCGTGGCAGGCGGGCCGGAACCGGAAAGGGCAATGATTGGGACATCAGTTGGGCCGGACAAAGCTAATCTAGGCGACCTTCCGAGGTCAATGCCTCCTGAGTGACGATCTCAGCACGTGTCGTCGGAGATCTGGGAATATGCACAGCGAACACTACCCAAGTATTGCACCGCTAGCACACCAGTGATCGATTTTCGCTTCTGGGAATGTGAGAAACCAGCGACGTGGCCGAAGAGCGCGTCTTGAGGGAAAACCGATAACGAGACGCGGTTCTAAGCCCCTCTGCGTGTTGCAAAATTGGTCGCTTTCTGAAAATCCGTCGCGAGATGCACTCTAATTGGCTCTCATGGCTGAAAAAAAACTTAGAGGAGAGAGCCTCTATTCAGGCTGGACGAACGCTATCGGGTCTGTGCGGGTAGCGCGATATACCGAAGTCCAAAAGGCCTAGAATCTATCCTCCGGTACGCGAATCGAAACGCTAGCACAAACAGACGCTGCTGCAGTTGCGGTTGAAGGGGTCCCCCGAACAGAAGATCGCGGTATCTGGGCGGGTCTCTCGATACGAGCTATGCAGTCCTCTGGGCGTCTGTTTTTTTCAAACTAAGCTATTTTTGAGAGAGAGCCACGAAGCTTCATCTTTTCAAACTTTCTCAACTTTCGCGGGGCTGCCGATTTTCAAACTTAGTCATTCGCGCCCAGTTGCGGGTTTCCTATTTTCCAACTGGCAACAGCCCCGTCGCATCCAAGCCTCGTCAGATTGGGAATGACGGCCTTGGCTTGACATGTGACCTTTTTGGTCACTCGTTGGTGTGTCGGCATGCGAATCATCACGCGAAAATTCCTTGAAGAAGCAAAAAAGACACACCCAAAAGCCCGCGCTTCCCTCGATCATTGGTACCGAATCACGAGAGCCTCGAAATGGCAAAACTTGGCCCAGACCCGCAAGACCTTCGGACATGCCGATCAAGTGACTGTCAGAAGCAATCGGACAGTCACCGTTTTCAATATCACCAACGATTTTCGACTCATCACTGCAATCCACTACAATCGGCAGGAAATCTTCACCATGCGGTTTCTCACCCATGCCGAATACAGCAAGAATAAATGGAAATTATTTCTATGAAGCCGACAACTGTGACCATGGCATTCTCCTCCATGCCCAAGACCTACACTGGTTTGGTCTCTCTTCTTGTTCCCCGCCCCATTCACGATCGGGCCACCTATGAAAATGCAGTGGAAGTCGTCCACGCGCTCGCGGGATTTAAGCTTAATCGCGACCAAGACGACTACCTCGAATTAATGGCAAAGATCGTCGAGGACTACGAGCGCGAGACCGTACCAGAGCCTGCGCCCGTCAGGGGTATTGAGTCGCTGAGGTTTCTTCTGAAGGAAAATGAACTAACGGCTGATGACCTGGGTTCTATCATCGGAGTCGATCGCTCCATCGCCTATCGTATTTTGAAAGGGGCACGCAACCTAACGGCCGAGCATATCAAGAAGCTCTCAAGCAGGTTTGCGGTAAGTGCCGACCTGTTTCTCGTTTAGCTTGCCACGAGATTGGCAACATGACTGGCAACAGTTTGAGTGTTTACAGATGCAACTACTGTCTGCTCTCAGAGTGAGGTTCGCTAAGCGGTTGATCCTCAAACATGGGCTGAGTCAACCGGGGTTCGAATCCCCGTGGGGACGCCAGCTATACCAGCTCTAATCCGGCGGACTTTGCCAACGACGCTTGCCTGTCGTCGAAGGTGGCAAACTGCTTCGCTTTGAGCGCCAATGCACTCCCAACGTGCAGAATATCCATTCCACGCGCGCCAATGGATTCAGTGAAGGCACGGCCCAGAACCTCGGTGTGTTTGAACGCCTTCGGCCAATCGAGCGGAACTGGGTATAGAAATCCCTCAGAGGCGTCCCTTTCTACCTCGTAAAGTGATTTTTCTCTCTGCCCTGAGGTAATCTGACGGCGAAACACACATAAACGAATGGCGTTCCTCAAATCGTGCTCAACCAGTGGGGTGAAGAACACAGGCATGAGTTTCGCTGCCGCAGCCGCCGCACGCTCTGAATAAGCGTCTTTCACATACAGCGACACAAGGAAGCTCGTGTCAGCATAAGCTGGGGTGGCCATCAGTATCGTCCCCTGTTTTCCGATAAAATTTCCGCCATCGCTTCGGCAGAGACTACCTTCTCCCCGTAGATTCCATGCAGCCTAGCCATGAAATCGGGAAGCGTTGGCTTCTTTCTGGGAGCATCGCCTGCAGGAACCAGGTTGGCCACCACCTTGCGACGCCGGGTGATCGCAACGTCTTGCCCCGAATTAACCCAGGCTAGAACCTTCGGAAATTCAGTTCGCAGCTGCCGGACAGATGCAGTTTTCATGTGAACCATAATGTTTCACATAGATGGGAAGTCAAGTTAGAGGCCTATCGGCCCCCGACCTAGGCTGTTTGGGCTAAATCGTCTTGGGGATCTTGCACCGCCATCCCATTACCCATCTGCCGCGAATCAATTCCTAGGCGCAGTGCGTGCGCTTGGCGACTCGGCAAACGTCAGTCCTTGAGCTCGGCGATATAAGGGAGCGTGCGGTAGTGTCCGGCGTAATCCAGGCCGTAGCCAACCACCCAGACATCGGGTATCTCGAAACCCAGGTAATCGATCGGCGCCTGCACCTCGCTCATCTTCTTGCGCACCATGACGCAGGTGCGCAGTGACGCAGGCTGGCGCGTCTTGAGAACGCGGTTGAGGTAATCAAGGGTCTTTCCGCTATCAACGATGTCCTCCACCAAGAGGATGTGCTTTCCTTCGACCGACTCGCGCAGGTCCATCACGATGCGGACCTCTCCAGGAGACGTGTTCTTGCCGTAGCTGCTTACCGCGATGAAGTCGATTTCATTGGGCACAGTGAGCTGCCGCGATAAGTCCGCGAGGAAGATGAACGCGCCGCGCAGAATGCCGACAAGCAGAAGAATCTCGCCCTTCCCGTAGTCGCGGCTGATCTGGCGGGCCAGATCCGCCACCCGGTCTCGGATCTGATCGGTCGATACCAGAACGTGTGAATGATCCGTGTGTCGCTTTCGCGTGTGTTCGGGCATAGCTTCGAGTTGGGTCGGTATCCTGGGGACCTCTAATCGGTCACGTTGTCCACCCATTTGAAGTAGCCCGAGGCACCTAAGTCGACGCACAACAAAATTATTTCGGGCACGTCCGAGGCGCGATTCCTGGGGGCTCCATTCATGAATCGCTCAATCTGCCCGGATTCGGCATCGATCATCCTCGCCCCTGCACCCTTCAATGGAACGGATTGTGGCAGCCATGCTCGTTTCCCCGCCCATATCCCGCCCATTCCGGCGGCGCACAACGCGCGGGACAAACGTTGAACGGCAGCCAACGCCGTGGTGAAGCGATGGCTAAGCCCGCCTCTTGGCCAATGCGGCATCGAGGTCCCGGAGTGTGAGCTGTAATTCGGCCAAGTCGGCGCCGTGCAGCCGTGGCACCGACCTGCAGAGGTCCGGAAGCTGCTCGGTGTTTCGGGCGCAGCTGAAAGCGCCCGCAGGCAGGCTTCCGCCGGCCGCCCGCGCTGCAAGGTCGGCGTCGTCTCGTAGGTGCAGGAAGTAGCTCCATACCCATCTGTCGGCCCCCGGGTGCCGGCGCGGGAAACTGGTGTCAGGATTCCGACGGCACCGGTCGCCGGTGTTGACTTCGGCTTGTGATGCAATGGTCACGGCGCCCATATTGATCGGCGCGCTTGACCCCGAGTTCCCAAAATACGGTGTCCGCCGCGAACTTCGCTTGGATTCTGATGATGCTATTAACCCAGCTGCTTGAGGATTGAGCAAGTCCGCGCGGGGGGGCGGCGCGCCGACCCCAGTTGGTCCGTGCGGACCGGCGTCGGTCAGCTCCGGCGCCGGCACCTGATTGAAGTCGCCCCAAGCAAAAAATTGCTGGCGAGCACCGCAGGGCCAATCCTTGAGTACAAAGGCGCCTCGAACGACGGGACCCGAGCCTACTTCTTTATTTCAATGGTGCCGACGGTCAGCATCTGTTTGCCACCGACCGTCTCGACTGTGCCCGTGGCCGTCACCTGCGCCGGGCCATGGCAGATCTTGGGGTGGAAGGCTTTCGCGGTCGCGTTATCCGCGAGATAGTAATAGACGGTTTTGTCGCCATCCTTGACCTGTATTACGGTCTGGCATGTGTCCTGTAGGTTCAATTCACACTTCGCACACATAGCTTCACCGTTGATCGTTCTTGTCTCATCTGAGGCCCAGGCTACTCGGCCAAGGAGCAGCGTGCAGACTAGCAGGCTGAGTATTCTATAGGTTTTCATGTCTTGTATTCTACCAATTGCGGCATTTTCGGGGGGATGCCGGCAATCACTAAAGTCGCTTTACCGGCAACTGTACAAGCGTTTCCCGGCCCAACCACCGCCTGGTCAGGGGTATATTTGGTAGGCGATTGATATTCAACATGGCTCATGTCAGCGGGTTTTTGAATCCCCCACTGGGATGCCAGATCCCCAAACACATGTTGTTCAATTGCCCCTAAGCTGCTGCCAGATGAGCCCGATAGATGCGCGGGCTGGTGCCGTTAAGGCGGCGGAACACGTGGAAAAAGTGACTCAGGTTCTCGTAGCCCACATCAAACGCGATCTCCGTCACCGGCCTCGCGGTCATCCGCAGTTGAAAGGCTGCTTGCGCGATCCGCCGACGGTTCACGTATTCGCTCGGGGTGATTCCGAGCTTCGCCTTCATCACGCGGGCCACGTGCTCCGGCGAGCGCCCCGCCATGCGGAAGAATGCCGTAACGCCCTCCCGAAGGGGCTCGGGTTCGGACATCCGCCTGCACGCCTCCCCCAGCCATGCAGGAGCGCCTCCAAGGCCAAGCTCATCCTGCGGGCGACCCAGCTCCGAGAAGACCCCAAGCAGGAAGTGCTCGAAGTGCAGCCTATCGCGCGGCGCGACAGCCAGCATTTCCGCTGCGGCGTTCAGCGCGTGCAGGCGCCCCGTGTCCACCTTAATTGGGCCGCGGGCGTCGGCCGGCATCCAAAAGCACCGTGCCTCATTCGCAAAATAGCGCTTCCCCATCCATTCCAGCGCCTCCGCTGGAAACGCAATGTTGGTGATCGCCAGCAATTCCGCCCCAACCGGAAGGAGTTGGTGCACGTCCTCCGGCCGTATGCACCACAAGTCGCCCGGCCTCAGGCGTTCGCGGCGCCCGTTGATGAGGTGCCAGCCCCGACCCTCGTTCACCCAGAATATCTCGGCAAAATCGTGGGTGTGCGCGCTCAAGGTGTGTCGGCGCGATAGCCGTGGACGCGCCACATGGCCGTATTCGCCAGGCGCCACGATCCCCTCAAGCAGGAGTTTCGGAGCGCCGGAGGATATCATTTTAACACATATAAATGTCATTTTAATGCAAGTCACGTCAGATATTATGATATATTGTGACGCCTGCCTTCCCAGGCCTTATCCCCACTGCCATGCCTGAAACAAGCGTCCCGAGGCGCCCAAACCGCCTCTCCTCAGTGCAGGTCCAACTCTACCAAAGCGAAGGTTATATCGTCTTCGATCAGCCCGTCCTTCCAGCCGCCAGCTTCGAACGCTTGAAAAGCTATTTTGAAGGGATCCTCGCCGATCTTCCGGCCGGCGAGCGCCCGGAGGCAATGGACGTTCCCCACTTCATGCACCCAAGGTTGCTCGAGTGGGCCTTTGACGATTTGGTCCTATCCCTCGTCACGCCTATCCTCGGCGAAAACCTTGCGCTTTTCTCGACCCATTTCATCTGCAAGCCTGGCGGCAGCGGCAAGCGCGTTCCCTGGCACGAGGATTCCGCCTACTGGAAGGGCAAGATCACTCCCATGGAAGTCTGCACCGTCTGGCTCGCAATCGACCCCTCAACCAGGGTCAACGGATGCATGATGGTGATACCCGGCACCCACCGCGGGCCACAGCAGGGCTATTCGGAATATGAAAGCGTCGACCCCTCAAAAAGCGTCTTTGCCTCCGAGATCGTCCGAGGCCAGCGCGATGACGCCCGCCGAGTCTATATTGAGCTCCAACCCAACCAATGCTCGCTCCACGACGCGCGAATACAGCATGGTTCCGAGCCCAACTGCTCCAACATCCGCCGATGCGGCTGGACGCTTCGCTACTGCCCCACCCGCGTGAGGTTCAACGAAGAGGCCTTCGGCGGAGCCCACCAAGTGTACCTCGCCTGCGGCCGCGACATTGGAGGAAACGCCTACGCCGACCCGACCCGCGCCTACCCCGAAGTTCTCGCCAGGCGCGGCATGTCGAACTCCTACAGGAATTCCCATTAGGCTAAGGCGCCTCCGATGGACCTGAAGCCGCCCATTTCTAGCCGGACAATGAATACCCTGCGCGACCTGAACGTGGCGTCCGCCTTGGCCGCGCCCGCCCCATTGGCCCGCGAGAAGGCCATCACGGCGGCCTTTCGCACCCACGAACATGGGTCGCCGGTGGAACGGGAGCTCGCCGTCCTCAAGGCCCAGTTCCCATCTTCGTTCGAGCCGATCGAGGACGGTGACCTATTCGCCGGCCGCATCCGCTACCCGCTGGTTTCCTTCGGACCCGAGCCCGGCGGCCTTGGATATTCGTGCCTAGCCAGCCAGATTCGAGGTGTAGTCGCGGATCGCAGGCTCGACGACGAAGCCTGCGCGGAGGCCGAGGGACTCATAGCCTTCTGGGCGACGCGCACGACCGAGTACAAGACCCGCGAGGCGTACCCGCCCGCCCTCGGCGCCGCGCTCCCCTCCGACGCCTGGACGAGCGAGAGTGGTGCCGCCTTCCCGCTTTACCGCATGGCTGGCACCGCGCTTGATTACTCGAGGCTCCTGCGCCTCGGCCTGAACGGCCTCGAAGCCGAGGTTGCCGCCCGTCTGGCAACCGCCGAACCCGCCCAGCGCGAATTTCTCGAGGGGCTGCTCGTAGCGCTCTCCCTGCTCGCGGGCTCATTCCGTCACTACGCCGCGCAGTCCCGCTCCCTTGCCGCAGATTGTGGCGATGCCGTCCGCTCTGCCGAGCTCTCAGCCATCGCCGTCTCTTGCGAGGCCGTCGCCCAGCGCGCCCCGGCCACATTCCATGAGGCAATTCAGCTGGCTTGGATCTATGCCCTAATGAGTGGCACCTGGAACTATGGCCGTGTCGACGACTGGCTAGGCCGATTCCTTACCAGGGACCTCGACTCCGGCCGTCTGACTGTGGAAAGCGCCACCCAGCTGCTTTGCAGCTGGTGGCGCCTCATGAGAGGCTATGACAACCAGTTCAATAACCGGGTGGTCATTGGCGGCCGCGGCCGCGCGGACGAGAAAGCCGCCGACCACCTCGCCCTCTTGGCCCTGGAGGCCACACGCCGCGTTCGCCTCAATCAGCCTCAGCTCTCCCTTCGCTTTTACACGGGCCAGAACCCAGCGCTCATGGCCCGTGCCCTCGACGTCATTGGCGAGGGCTGCACTTTCCCAATCCTCTACAACGACGACGTCAACATCCCCGCCGTCGCCCGCGCCTTTGGCATCCGCAGGGCCGAGGCTTCCCATTACACGCCCTACGGTTGCGGCGAATATGTCCTGGCGCACCGCTCCGTCGGCAGCCCAAACGGCGTGGTGAACCTCGCCAAATGCCTTGAGCTTGCCCTGCACGACGGCTGGGACCCGGTTGCCCGCCGCCAAGCAGGCCCGAGCACTGGTGGGGTCGCCGGCTTCACCTCGTTCGACAGCCTCTGGCGCGCCTACATGGCGCAGCTTGAGCATTTTGCCTCCGCGCTCGCCGAGCAGGAGAGGATTGAGTACGAAGTTGCCGGCCGGGAGGCGCCCTTCCTTTTCCTGAGCGCCCTTTACGATGACTGCATTGCCCGCGCCCAACCGATCCTCTCCGGCGGAGTCCGCCATCTCTGCGGCACGCTAGAGACCTACGGCAACACAAACGCAGCCGATGCCCTTGTCGCCATCGAGAAAATCGTCTTCCGCGACCGCGCCACCACGCTTCCGGGCCTCGTTGCCGCCCTCGACGCGAATTTCGACGGACCCGGCGGCAAAGACCTGCGCGATCAGCTCGTGGCTGCGCCCAAGTACGGCAATGACAATGACGAGGCTGATTCAATGGCCAGGCGCGTCCACGAGCATGTCTGCAGGTTCACCCGCGCACTGGCCGCGAAAGTGGGGCTGGACAGCTACCTGGTGGTCGTGATCAACAACCACGCCAACACAATCCTTGGCCGCACGACGGCAGCGTCCGCCGACGGTCGTCGAGCTGGCGAACGGCTTGCAAACGGCAACAGCCCCTCACCTGGTGCCGACAGGAGCGGCGTCACCGCGTTTCTGAATTCCCTGGTCAAGCTCGACCCCAGCATCCACGCCGGGACCGTGCAGAACATGAAGTTTTCCGGCGGACTCTTCCGCCTTCACCGCGCGAAGCTGGAGGCACTTCTCGGCGCCTACTGGGCGGGAGGAGGCACCCAGGCGATGATTACCGTCGTCTCCCGGGAGGATCTGGAGTCCGCGATGCAGGAGCCTGAGAAATGGGGCCACATCCTGGTGCGCGTCGGCGGTTTCAGCATCCGATTCGTCGAGCTCCCCCGCGACGTCCAGCAGGAGATAATCAGCCGCACGCTTTATGAGTGATGCCACCGGCATCATCTTTGACCTCCAGCGAGGCGCCCTGCATGACGGCCCCGGATTGCGTACAGCCGTCTTCCTAAAGGGATGCCCGCTCCATTGCGTCTGGTGCCACAACCCCGAATCTCAGGCCTTCGCACCAGAGACTTGCTGCAGCGGCAAAATCTACGGCCGGGAGGCGACCGTCGCCGAGATCATGGCCGTGGTCCGCCGCGACGCCCGTTACTACGCCGCGTCCGGCGGCGGCCTGACGGTCTCCGGCGGCGAGCCCACCGCGCAATACGCCTTCTGCGCCGCCCTCCTTGGCGCAGCAAAAGCGGAGCGGATCCACACCTGCCTTGAAACCTGCGGCGCGCTCGACTGGCAGCGCCTTGAGGCATTGCGCCCCACCGTCGACGTCTTTCTCTACGACTATAAGGCCACTGACCCCACCCGGCACGTCGCCCTTACCGGCATCGGCCCCGACCTTCCGTTCGCCAATCTCGTTCGCCTACTGGAGGCAGGAGCATCGGTGCGCCTGCGCTGCCCGCTCGTCCCCGGAGTGAATGACCAGACGGATCACCTGGCGGCAATAGCAGGCCTCGGGCGCCGCTTTCCCCTGCTCGCGATCGACCTGATTCCCTTTCATGAGCTCGGGATGGGCAAATACGATGATCTAGGCCGTCCTCGCCCTGCCCTAGGAACCCGCGCGCCCGCGCCGGACGAGACGGCAGCCTGGCTAGACTCGATTCGCCGTGCTGGAGCGCCGCAGGCGTCCCTCGTCTGAATGCCGTTCATGGGCAGGATTGAATCGGTCCATGTCCAACCTCCGCGTTGCCGTGGAAGGCGCTGACAGCCATGTCCTGATGCTGGGTTTCCCGCTCTAAGTCCGCCCTGAGCACGCAAGTCAGGATCGGGTGGGACGGGCTGGCGACGACCCCTGCGCCCGAATCGACCTAGGGGTTGAAGCCTTAGGCCGAATCCGTCGCGTTCGAGATTATCACCGCAATCGAAGCTTCGGCGTTCAGAGACGCAATGGTTCCTGGCGTGTCCTTGGTGGAGGAGCCAATAATGCGCCTCGCGCCGGGAAGGACCGTCGAAATGAGATTGTCTACGTATATGGATAACTTATATTATATAGTTGCCTATAAGTTATTTGTGTACAATAGCATGATTTATTATTGCATATGCAATCATTGTAATTCTAAATGTTCTCATGCGGCTCACAAAACTCCTTCTGCTAACCTTCGGCCTCCTTTTTGCCGCCTTTGCAGTCAAAGCCCGAGGCAATCTGGACACGCTTACCTACAGCACGGTTGTCGCCAGCAAGCCGGAAATCGGCGACATCGTCTTCACCCGCATCGGCGGCCCGATATTCACCTGCGTGGCGACCACAACCCGAAGCTGGACCTCCCACGTGGGCATCATCGTGGCCTACGAGCAGGGTGACTGGATTGTGGCGGAGAGCGGAATCCCCTTTGTGCGCAAGACCCCGCTGCGGAGGTTTCTCGGCCGATCGGTGAATAAGGAGTTCTGCATCACGCGCCTGAGGACCGAGCCCACCGACGCGCAAAGGCGCGAGATGCTGGCAATCGCCAACTCGCAAATGGGCAATCTCTACTCGCTCGGGTTCGACCTCGAGTCGCGGAAGACCTTCTGCTCTAAATTCGTCCACGATGTCGTCCTCGGGAGCACCCGGCAATCGATCGGTGAAATCGAGACCTTCAGCCACCTTCTGCGTCGGAATCCAGACGCGCCGCTATGGTTCTGGCGCACTTGGTTCTTCGGATCAATTCCGTGGCAGAGGGTGACGATCACGCCCGCCAGTGAATTGGAAAGCCCAAGCCTCAAGGTCGTAATCCAAAACCACATATGAAGACGCTGATCTACGAGATAATTGCGGCCGCGGGGACAATTGACGCCGCCGGGAACAGGATACTCAAGCCGTTCGGCCTGACCCCGATGACATTCAACATCCTGAATGTCCTCAGGGATGGTCCCATCTCCCAGAGAGAGATCAGCGACCGGATCATTGTTGCCGCGTCGAGCATAACCTTTCAAGTGAGGCAGCTGCAGAAGAAGGGCCTGGTCCAAAGGAGGCGCTCCGACGCGCGAACCTGGCGGGTCTCACTGTCGCCCTTTGGCGAAGAGACGCGTCTCTTGGCGGAGCAGCGAATGGACGAGGTCATCGGCCAGATTCGGATCGATCCGGACCTCATCGCGAAAGCGGAGTCGGCGCTTAAGGCCGTCCGGGAGCATCTTCCAGACCTGAGCAAGGGCATCCCGACAAAATGAGCATGCTCGTCTCGAGGCGATTTCTGCCGCTGTTCATAACGCAGTTCATCGGCGCCTTCTGTGACAACGTATTCAAGAATGCTTTTGTGCTCTTGAGCACCTTCGGGCTCGCCCGAGCCCATGGTTGGAATCCCGCCTACGCGGTCTACCTCATAGGCGGACTTTTCATCCTCCCGTTCGTGCTGGTCTCCGGTTGGGCGGGGTATGTGTCGGACATATGGGCCAGGCACACCCTCGTCCGGGCGCTCAAGACATTTGAGGCATTTGTGATGATAGGGGCGGCGGCGGCTCTCTATGCTGACAGCTTCTATGGCATGTGGGTCATCATCGTGTCGCTGGGATTCATATCCGCCCTGTTTGGTCCCTTGAAGTACGGCCTTCTGCCGGTGTATCTGCGGACGGATGAGCTTGTAAGCGGCAATGCCTGGTTTGAGGCCGGTTCCTTCATAGCAATCGTGACAGGGACGCTCGTTGGTGCGAGAGCTGCGGTCGGTGGAACGGGTCGCGGCGAGGTGGGCGGGTTATTGCTGGCCCTCGGTGCAGTCGGCTGCATCTCAACGTATTTTCTTCCCAAAGCTCCCGCATCCGCAGCGGAGACGATATCTCCCTGGAGCCCACGGTCGCTTGGGCTCTGCGCAGTGGAGGCAATTGCCACGATCAAGAGGATCCCCGTGCTATGGCGCAGCGTTCTTGGCATTTCGTGGTTCTGGTGCCTCGGAGCGGTTCTGCTCTCATTCCTGCCATCCTACGTCAAGGACAGCCTCCACCAGGACGCGGCTGGCGTGACGCACTTCCTCCTGTATTTTGCAATCGGAGTCGGCATGGGGTCATTCCTGGGGCTCTTCCTGAACGGCGGCCGAATCCGCGCGACCTACGTCCCGCTGGCGGGCATCGCAATGAGCGGATTTCTATTCCTATGGGTCGTTGCCGACGTTTTCGGCGGCTCCCACCTCGGCGTCCTTCTGACGGTCATCACCTCAGGAATCGGTATCGCAGGCGGCATCTATTCGGTGCCGCTGTACGCGCTGATGCAGCATCGCAGTCCTGTGGACCAGCGAGGCCGGGTCATCTCAGCGAACAACATCATGAATGCCCTGTTCATGGTCGCCGGCGCTGTTGGAGCCATCGGCATAGCGGCTGTGGATCCACGCCCAGCGGCGCTGCTGGGTGTGCTGGGCGTGGCAAACCTCGCCGTCTCGATATACATGGTGTGGCTGATTCCCGAATCCGTGATCCAGACGGTGGTGCGGTTAGTCCTGCGCATCATCTTCAGGGTTCGGGTCCGCGGGTCTGGGAATTTTCCGGCGTCGGGGCCAAGGCTTGTCATTGCAAATCACACCTCCTGGCTGGACGCGGCATTGCTGTCGGCATTCCTGCCGGAGCCGCCAATCTTCGCGGTCGACACCCAGATCGCCCGGTTGAGGTGGGTGAAGCCCTTCCTGAAGTGGACGACGGCCTACTCGATCGATCCCAGCCATCCATTGAGCCTCAAGACGCTCTGCTCAGCCGTCGAATCGGGCCGACTGGTGGCGATATTCCCGGAAGGGCGCCTCAGCACCACGGGGGGATTGATGAAGGTCTACGACGGGGCGGGCTTCATAGCCAGTCGAACGGGTGCGAAGATAGTGACCGTTAACATTGACGGGGCGCACCTGTCGGTGTTCACGCGGCTCGCCAGCAAATACAAGCGACGGTGGTTTCCCAGGATTACCCTGACGATCGGCGTGCCCCGGGTGATGCCGGAGGCCGCCGATCGGAATGCGCGAACACCCTTCATCTATAACCTGCTGAGCGAAAGCGCCTACAACGCCCAGATTCCCGGACATTCATTGTTCAGGGAATTGGTTGCGGCCTCACGGCGCCACGGCGGGGGCCGGGTGATGTGGGTGGGACACAATGCGCAGAGCCTGACCTACGCTCAGATACTGTCGCGCTCGGCCTACCTCGGGACCCGCCTTGCCTCACTGACCAAGCCCGGGGAAGTCGTCGGGATCATGATGCCGACAAGCATTGGGGGCGGCCTGGCCTTTTGGGGCCTGCAGTTTGCGCACAGGATTCCGGCGTGGCTTAACTTCACGATGGGGAACGCCGCCTTCGCGTCCACCATCCGTACAACGAGAATCAGCTCGGTGATAACCTCGAGAATCTTCATCGCCGAGGCCAGGCTGGAGGAGCGGCTGAAGGCCGCATCGGCGGCGGGCGTCGCCATCATTTACCTCGAGGACCTGAAGCCGTCGCTTATATGGAAGATCCGGGCGGCATGGCTTGGATTCACCCTGACCCCAAGCTACACGGCGCACGAGAACGCATGGAAGGCCTCGGGCGGGGATGCCCGCTGCGCGATCTTCTTTACCTCCGGCTCCTCGGGCCTTCCGAAGGCCGTCGTGCTCTCTCATGACAATCTGCTGGCTAACGTGTCGCAGCTGCGGGCGCGCGTCGATTTCTCCCATAACGACTGCGTCTTTGATGCGCTGCCGCTGTTTCATGCGTTCGGCTTCACCGGAGGTTTGCTGACGCCGCTATTCTCGGGAGTTCGCACTGTGCTCTATCCGACCCCTCTCCATTACGGAGTCATCCCCGAGTTCATCTACAGCGCCAATGCGACGATCTTCTTTGCGACGAATTCATTCCTGAATGGCTACGCGCGGAAGGCGCACGCGTACGATTTCTATTCGCTCAGGTATGTCTTTGCAGGGGCGGAGAAGCTCCAGCCGGCAACCCAGAGGCTCTGGAGTGAGCGCTTTGGAATACGAATCTTTGAGGGCTATGGCACCACCGAGGCGTCGCCGGCGGTGGCGATTAACACTCCCCTGGCCTTCAAGCAGGGAACCGTCGGCTGCTTCCTTCCTGGAATCGGGTACCGGCTCGAGCCCGTGCCGGGCACTTCGGGCGGACGTCTTTCCATTCGCGGCCGAAATCGCATGATGGGCTATTACCTTCCGGACCAGCCGGGAGTTCTCACGGAGACCCAGGAATGGTACGACACCGGCGATATTGTATCCGTTGATGAACAAGGGTTTGTGAGTATACTTGGGCGGGCGAAGCGTTTCGCGAAAATCGCCGGCGAAATGGTGTCACTCTCCGCAGTCGAGGAGGCCTTATCGGGCGCGATACAAGGGATGGCTGCCGTGATCAGCCGCCCCCACGCGACAAAGGGAGAGGAACTGGTGGTCCTAACATCGGAGGCCGGGCTGACACTCGATGCGGTCCGCGAAGCGGTTCGATCGCGGGGGCTCTCCGACCTAAGCGTCCCGAGGCATATCAGACCATGCTCACCCTTCCCGCTGCTCGGGTCCGGAAAGCCGGATCTCATCGCGCTTCAGCGCCTGGCGGAGCAGGCCGAAACCTCCGCCTGACGGGGGCCAAGGCGTCAGCTGTCGGGCATTGGACGTAACGGAAAGGGTAGCAGGGTCTCTGGATTCCGCGGGGGCTGGTTGCCCGCAGCCAGAAGGCCAAAGACTGCGGTCGCGAGGACCGGCTATTCATGAATGGCAAACCCCGGCGGCATGGGGCCGCGGCCCGGAGGACTCCCCTCGCTGCCGGGCCAATCATTAATCGCCGTGGTAGACCGCGCAGGACTCGATTTGCGACTCCCAAGGCGAGAATCGCCATGCCCGTCCCTGGTCGTCTTCGTCGCCGTTGAGGCGGCGTCCCGGCACCCAGTTTCCGTCACGGTACGCACCCTCGGTCACCGATGCGATCCCGACCTTCCCGGACTTGCCCTGCGGATTATGGAAAATGACGCGGAATCCACTTCCCGCGCCAAGAAACTGGTCCGGGCCCGTGGCCATGACCACGCCGGCGCCCTGCTCCGCTTGGTGCCCGAAGAGCTCGTCCAGGCTGATCTCAAGATTGATGCCACCGAGTGTCGCAAGGAGGCTCGGATGATCCTTATTCAACACAAAGCCAACCATGCCACCGCTGCCCTGGTGCTCGAGCACCAGGGGCGCGATCTGGCCGAGGATCCCATACGCCTTCCCCAAGGCAAGGCGGTCAGATTCTGGAGCGGGAGCGGACAAGGGCCGCTCGGCCTCGATTGCGAATGGCGAGAATCCGATCGCCCTATAGGCGCCCACAGCCAGGTAGAGGTTTCGCGCCGAGGCCGCGTCACGGTTTGTCTCCGGTATGAAGAGCGGATTCGCGCACCGAGTGAACAGCGCGCAGCGCTCGGCAAAATTGGAGGCATAGAGGTCGGGGGCCAGGATCGAGAGGTGCGGAGCCGCCGCCTTCCAGAGATTGAGCACATGTGCCAGTGGCCCCCCGCTCGGATAGTCCCCGGGCTTCGCGTTCGGCTCGTTGAGCCAGGCATTCGCATAGAGCGGAATGGGATAGGCAGCCGCCCCCGCTGCCGCGACGCGGTCCAAGTAGCGCGCGTAATTCCATGCCATGAAGATCTCGTCGGTCGCCGTCCCCGGGCCAAAGACCTCGGTCCAGGTGCCCGACGTCCTCGATCCCGCAGCCTCCCAGCGCGCCCTCAACTCAGGCACCAGGTCCGCTGGCCGCGCCGCCGCGTAACGGAACCACTCCTCGGGAACTGGCGCGTTGAACGCCTCGTCGGCCGCCGGGGAGCGGTCGCGGGAATCGCCCAGAATGCCTACCTCGTTCTCCACCTGGACCATCAGGACCGTGTGGTCGCTGGAATCCACTGTTGCGAGGTGCCCCATCACGGCACCAAACGCCCGCCCGTCGGCTGCGGCGCTCTCTTGCCCGAAAGGGGAAAGCACCTCCGGCTCCTCGCCGTTGCCCAGTCTGACTCTCGGAAACCGGTGAACGTCGCGCTTAACCCAGACCGGGGGGTAGCTTGACATGCCGTTCTTCCAACTCGCAAACCAGAGCAAAACGAGGTGCATCCTGTGCGCCCTCGCCCTCGCGAGAAGCCCGTCGAGGTTGCCAAAGTCAAAGTGGCCCTCCTCGGGCTCGATCATTTCCCAGGAGATGCCCGCGAGAACGGTGTTGAGATTCTGGGCCTTGAGGCGGTCCCAGATCGGCTCCATGTAATCCAGGCTGGATGCGCTGGAATTGCGCAATTCACCTCCTAGGATCAGATAGGGCCTCCCATCCACGAACAACTGGGTCGCAGCGCCCTGCTGGCGCAGCTGGGGGATTCCGCTTTCGTGTGTGTCGCCTGAGGCGCAGGCGGGAGTCGGCACGGAGAGGACAGCGCCCAGCGGCCAGAGGAATCTGAGTGCGGAAGCCGGGAATCGGAGTATAGTCATGGTCAGGGCTCCATTTGAATGCACTCAGCGGAAAAAGCACAAACCAGATCCCGGCACCGCGAATGCCGCGCGCGCCGAGGCGGGTCCCGCTAAGTTGGCTTGCTGTCCTTTTGGCCATTCTGCTTCCGTTGCGGATGGAGCCACTGTCTGCGTAAACACACGGGCGCACTGCGGCCCGCATTCGTGCTCACTTTGAGCCGGCTCGCGCAAGAACGCCCTACTGACCGATGCAACGCGTCCTCGTCCCAGCCCGAATCCTATTGGCCCACCGCGATCTCACGGTCGTGCTTGTCTGCAACCTGCTGCTAGGCCTGGCCTTTTCATTCGTCGCGCCGTTCTACTCGATATTCGGCACCATCGAGGTGGGAATGTCGAACTGGACGTTCGGCATGTTCATGACGATTACATCCGTGGCAGGCATCATAATCAGCACGGTGCTCGCCCAGTGGTCGGACACACGGTACAGCCGTAGGGCCATACTGCTGCTGGGCTCCGCGTCTGGCGCGGCTGGCTATGCGGGTTTCGCCTACATCCGAGACGTCTTCTGGCTGACCGTGGTCGGCTCGGTTGCACTTGGCATCGCCTCGATCACGTTCTCCCAGCTGTTTGCCTATGCCCGCGAGGCCATAGACCGGCACGGGATACCGCAGGACGAGGCGCCGCTATACATGAATATCTACCGGCTGGCGCTTTCCCTGGCTTGGACGACCGGGCCGGCGGTGGCGGCCTGGGTGATGATCCGCTATTCGTTCCGGGGCACCTTCCTGATCTGCGCCTCCTTCTTCTTCCTCCTGATGCTGATTGTGTGGCGCTACATCCCGTCGAGACCGCCGGCCGCCGCGGCGTTGTCCGCACGCGTGCCCTTGTTCCGGCTCCTGCATCGGCACGACCTTCTCAGCTATTTCTCGGCCTTCGTACTGGTATTCGTCTGCGCCACAATGGGCATGATGAACCTGCCGCTCATGATCCTTCACACCCTGGGCGGTTCGCAGCAGCAGGTCGGTATCGCCTACAGCGTCGCCCCTTTCTTCGAGCTGCCATTCCTTCTCCTTTTCGGGCTTCTCGCCTCCAAGGGGAGGCCGGGGCCCCTCATCCGGCTTGGCGTGATCATTGCTGTCGCCTACTATGCGCTCCTGTCGCAGGTTCGCGCGCCGTGGCACATCTACCCGATTCAGATTCTGAGCGCTGCAATGGTCGCCATAGTGTCCGGCATCGCCATCACTTTTTTCCAGAGCTACATCCCGAACCAGCCTGGGACGGCGACAAATCTCTACACCAACGCCAACCGGATCGGCTCCACGGCCGGCTACCTCTGCTTCGGGTCGCTTGCAACGAGCCTGGGCTACCGTTCGGTCTTCGTCGTTTGCGCGGTCGTCTGCGCCGCGGCGTTCCTCCTTCTCTGGTTGGCCCGGGAGCAACACGAGACGGAGGCCGCCAAGGAGGCGGGATTGGCCCTGTCCGCCGGAGATAACCGAAGCACCGTCAGGGACTGACGCGGACAGCGCCGCCAACGGCCTCCCGTCGGGGAAAATAGCTCGCCGCGACAAGTATGGCGACATTGGCAACCAGGCCGATGAATCCCGCGTTCAGGCCGAGGACCGGATCGTTGTGGGTGAACACCAACGCACCGGTGATTCCGAGCCCGGCCAGAAGGCCCGATGAGACCCCAGCGGTGGTTACGCGCCTCGAGAACAGGCCGAACACGATGCCGGGGGCGAACTGGCCAACCCCTGAGTAGGCAAGGATCAGAAGCCCGACCAGGGTGGAGGAGGTGTGGATGGCAAGGTAAAGCGCAACCACCGAGATCGCCACGACTGCCAATCGGGCGGCCCTCCCAATGTCCTCCTCAGAGATGCCCGGGGCAAAGATCGGCCGGTACACGTTCTTGGCGACAAGCGTTGACGCCGTGAGGATGTGGATGGCCGCGGGCACCATGGCTGTGAGCGCGCCCCCGCCACCAATCACGCCCAGGAGCCAGGGTGGAAATGTCTTCCTAACGGCCGTAAGCAGGGCCAAATCCCCGTCCTTCAGGCCGGGAACCACGAGAATCGCAGCGCATCCCGCAAATATTATAAGGGTCAGCGGAAGGACGTAATAGGGCATGATGATCGTGTTCCTGCGCACGGTATCCGCGCTCTTTGCCGTGAATATTCCCCCGAAAAAATGGGGCCATGCAAACATCAGCGAATTGACCAGCACCGTTGATATGAACCACGAATGCCCGTAGCTGGTCGACGATCCGGGCATGGTGAGGTGCCCCGGCATGGCCCGTTCAACCGCGGCAAACATGGGGCCGATGCCTCCGAAATAGGTGTAGGGAATCCCGACGCCAACAATCACGGCCACGGCAACCAGCAGGAAATCCTTGAAGAAACTCACCCAGACCACCCCGCGCACGCCGCTCGCGAGCACGAAGCCGGCCACGACCACGGTGGCTGCCACCATTGCGGGCGTGCGGCCAATGCGCTCGAAGCTGGCGACCCCGACAATGATCCCGAACGAGGTGATCTGCAGCTGCAGATAGACGATCAGGAAGACTACCCCCGCGGCAGCGACAAAGGCGGCCAGCAGGTTGCTGCCATAGCGCCTGGCAAAAAAATCCCCGATCGTCTGGAGGCCGTGCAGGCGCCCGAACTCCCAGATGGGCGGGCTGACGAAAAAGCAGATGACCTGGCCCAGCGTCAGGTAGCCAAGCACATACAGCGTTGGGCCGCCCTTCGAATAGATCCATCCGCTTATCCCAAGCACCGAGAACGCCGTAAATGTCTCCCCGGCCAGGAGAATCCACACGAGAACAAGACCCAGTCCTCGTCCAGCCACCGCCCATTCCTCCAGTCTCAGCTGCCGCCTCCTGGCCGCGAGAAACCCGATGCCTGACCCCGTCGCGACGACCGCCAAAATCACCGAAAGCGCTACCGTTCCGGGGTTCATCGGCGCTTTTCGATCCGGTAGGCAATGGACATCAGCAACGGGGTGGCCACGATCCACGCCACCATCCAGAACATGTTGAATGGCAATCCCAGCACGGCCGGCGTGACACGGTCCCAGAGAGCGACCGAGAAGCAAATCCCGCAAAAGGGAATCGTCGCCAAGAGAATCGACACGATCGACGGCTTCTTCACGCGTGTGAGCGAGGATTCATGGCGCCATGGCGATGCGCGAGCACATTTGCCCAGGAATACCGGCATTCGCGAAGGAATTGCGGCGCGGGCGGCAGCCGCAGGAAGGACACGGCCGTCCGGGCTGCCGCCAAAGCGGCGCCGGCCTCTCATCCCTCACTAAGTCCCGGCAGGTCCCCCGGGACTTGGGGCGCTCACATCGTCCAGGGATCGGCGTGCGCATCAACCTGGTCCGCCCAGCGGCGCTGGAGGCCCAGCAGTTCATCCACGATCCCCTGCGGCAGTGGGTCGACCTTCTCGGCGCGCCCGATTTCCAGGAACGAATCGAGGTTGGCCTTTCGACTCGTGGAGCCGACCGTCGCCCTCACCTGCGCGAAGCTGAATGCGAACCGCATGCAGAATTCGGTCCAGTTGCTGATGCCCGACCTCTCATAGATCGGCGCCACCTCGGCGGAACGCTCCTGAAGGTACGGGACCCAGGCCGCTCCCGGAACATCGCGAAGCGTGTGCACCGGCGCGCCACAGACCGTGCGCATGGCAACAAATGGAATGCCCTTCTCGCGGATGAGGTCCCAAAGCGGGTTCGATACAAACCGCTGCAGAGGATTAAAATAGAATATCAGGCCGTCGACGATGCCTTCGGTGTGACCCGCCTTCATGGCCTCGAAGGGCACCTTTGAGGTCCAGGGGAACACCTCCATCAGGAAGTGGCGCACCAAGCCCTCGTCCTTGAGCCGCCTGAAGTCATTGAAGCAGCTCCCGCCGGATCGAAACTCCTCGGCATAGCGGCCACCCAGGCAAAGCTGGCCCACGTCGACGTGGTCGAGCCCGAGCGGGCTTATGTTGTCGCGGATGCTGGCGCGCAGCTCCCCTAGGTCGTTGTTGCCGATCTTGACTATCAGCTTGGGCGTCCGGGGTCGGTCCTCGTCAAATGCCTTACGCAGCACCTCCAGGGCATCCCCATACTGGCGACTCGTGTGAAACCACACGCCCGAATCCATCGCCAAGCGGGCGATCGCGACACGCTCCGGCACCGGGATCTTTGAATCGCCGAGGCGGGTTGTGCCATAGATGTACCTCGAGAGCTCGAGGGCTCCCTGAGCGCGATGGTGTTGGGAATCGGCCGTCATGGGGCGCATAGGTTGCCTTCGAGATCCCCGGAGCACAACGACGTAAGCCGGGGTGCGTGGATCAGGTCCGGCCCCATCTCGTCAGGTTAACTGGTGCTCGATCACCTCCAATGCGATGCCCTTGGTCTCGGGCACCATCAAAGTCACCCAGATGAGCTGGAGAACCATCATTCCACAGAAGAACAGGAATACGTAGCCTGGCGCAAAGGCCGATACCATGCTCGGGAAGAAAGTCGTCAGGAGCGCGGCGAACGTCCAGTGGGTGAAGCTTCCCAGGGCCTGGCCCGTGGCGCGGTGGCGATTGGGGAAGATCTCGGAGATGAACACCCAAATGACCGTGCCCTGCCCTATTGAATGGGATGCGATGAAGGCGAAGATGCACGGGGGCACCAGGGAATAGTGCGCAGTGAAGAACGCCCATGCCGTGAGCCCAAGCGAGGCGATGTACCCAAAGGAGCCCACATAGAGCAGGGTCCGGCGGCCCACGCGGTCGATGAGCCAAAGGCCGACGAAGGTGAATATCAGGTTGGTGACGCCGACCCCCACCGATTGGAGCAAGGCAGCCTTGGCTCCGAGTCCGGTCATCTCAAAGATGCGCGGCGCGAAATAGAGGACGGCGTTGATGCCGGAGAGCTGGTTGAAAAACGCGATAAGGACGGCCAGGAGGATTGGTGTCCGCAGCCTGCGGGACCAAAAACTGCCGGCCTCAACCTTCTCGTGGGACACAGCCACGATTTCGTCGGCCTCCTGCTCGACTCTGGCGAGCGGCTCGTCCGGCCTGATCAGCTGCAGCACCCTGATCCCTTCCGCCCGGTCGTGCCTTCGGCTCAGCAACCAACGCGGGCTCTCGGGGAGGCCGAGGCACAGGACCGTATAGACGACCGAGGGGAATGCGGCGACCCCGAGCATCCAGCGCCAGGAGTTCTCGCCGATATCCTTGAGCAGGAAGTTGGAGACAAAGGCGACGATGATTCCGAAGACTATGTTGAACTGGAACAGGCCTGCCAGGCGCCCCCTGTACGCCGGCGGCGCGATCTCCGAAATGTAAAGGGGCGCAACGACCGTCGAAATGCCTATTCCGAGACCGCCGACCAGCCTTGCGGCAATGAACGAATACACATCCCAGGAAAAGGCGCATCCCACCGCCGAGGCCAGATAGAGGACGCCAATCGCCATGAGCGTCGGCTTTCGCCCGAACCGGTCCGTTGGCCAGCCGCCGACAAGCGAGCCGACAACGGTGCCGTAGAGCGCCGAAGCCATCGCCACTCCGTGAATCCCGGCACCGAGGCCCCAGAGCGATTGGATCGTCTGCTCCGCGCCTGAGATCACAACGGTATCAAAGCCGAACAGGAACCCGGCGAGGGCGGCGGTCAGGGACCACAGGTAGATTCGAGCCTTCATGACTGGGCTGCCATGCTTCCGGACACGGCAAGGCCGCCGGGCTTTGAGGCTGCCGCTTGCGCCAGGCGCCGCGCCTGCGCGTCTAAATCGGGGTTGAGTCTGAGCGCATTCAAGGGGTTCGCACCCGGCCCTCACCAAGTCCGATCAGCGATGAAGGTGACGATTTCCGCAACTAGAGGAGCCTGGGGCGTGTTCCTTTGGTGCATCATAAACCCAACAAAGAAAATGAAATTCAACAAATCCACCGTCAGCACGCTCCTGCTCGCCCTCGCCTCCCTGGGCATCCTGAACGCAACCCCATTGTCAGCCCAGGGCATCCCGGGTGCGGCATTCCAGCCGCCGCGGGCGATATTCCAGCCGCGGCCGGACTATTCCTATGACTTGCGCCACGACTGCATCGAAGGACGGGTCGCAGTTTCGTTCACCGTAACCGCGTCGGGCAAAGTGACCGACGTGGCCATAGCAAGCTCGACAGAGAGGCGCCTGGACCAGCCGACCCTCCTAGCCATCAAGAGGTGGAAGTTTGCGCCGGCGGCGATGGGCGGCCTTCCGATAGGCACCACGGTGATCGAGACCGTCAACTTCACCCTTTCCAACAGCGCAGGCTAGCCCGACGGCCGGCAGGGCACGATCCACCCGCGCTTGGCGCCGCGGGGATTTGCGCCCGGGGGCGGAACCGGCCGCCTCGGCCTATCCCTTCGGGACGACGCGGTAGGTGCCGTTGCCGCAAGTGCCAACCTCGATGGTTCCGGTCTCGGGATTGACGGCTATGGTCTTCATCCGAAGGGCACCCAGTCCCGGATCGTAGAGGTCCGTCCAGGTGCGACCGCCATCCGGGCTGTGCAGGAGCGCCGCCATGCAGGGGCTTAGTCCAAGCGGCTCGCACGAAACGTAGAGATCGTCCCCACCCGGCCCTCCGACCGCCACGGAACTCGCGTTGAACGGCCTGCCGTCCAACGGGAACACCTTCGTCCATTGCGCACCCTCGTCGTCGCTGCGCCAGAGCCCCTCCTGAATGAAGCCCGCGTAGACGCGCTCCGGCCTTTTTGGATCGGCTGCCACGCAGACGAGCGTGGCCGGGCGGGAGCGCCCGAACGGAAGGCCCTCGGAGATATCCGTCCAGCTTTTCCCCCCGTCGCTGGTTCGGAAGAGGCCCTCAGTCCATTCGCCCCAGTAGAAGGCGCCGGCCCGGCCGCTAATCGCGCTAAGCAGCTGGTTTGTGCCGCAGGCGTTACCGGTCTGGTACCAGGCCACAGAAAGCAGCTCGTTCTCGACCCATGCGCGCTCCCGCGGCACCCTCCTCATGCGGGCCGGCAAGCCTCCGCCTGGGAGGCGGGTCCAAGAGGCCCCGCCATCAATGCTCCGGTAGAGGCCCGCCCCACCCGCCAGTTCTCCGTCCACGCTGGCCAGGAAACAGCCCTTCACGGCCGAATCCTCGCGGATCCCCTGTATCATCAGCCCCGCAGGGAGCTCGAGGACGCAGCTCGCCGTCGCACCGTCATCCTCGGTGCGATAGAAGGCGCTATGCTGGGACCCGTTGTTGTTCACTCCATAGACGACCAGCCCGTCCGTGAAGCGCGAGGGCGCGGCGCATGTGCTGCAGTAGTAATTGGCGGGGCGATGCACCTCGGCAAAATGCTTGAAGCTGCGACCGTCGTCGGAGCTGAGGACGATCCCCTGGTCGGCCGCGGAGAAGTAGAAGCGGCCCGGCTTTGTCGGATGCGCGACAACGTTCTCGACGCAGATGTTCTCGATGCCCTCGTAATGGTTTCCGGACCAATGCTGTCCGCCGTCTCGGCTGACCGAGACGCCGAACCAGTTGCTCATGTATAGCGTCTTGGAATCGAACGGGTCGACACGGACCTTGGCAATCGCCCAGCCGATGGGGCGGATGTCCCCCGGCGGGTAGGGGTATTCCGTGAAGTCGGATGGCCTGTAGTCCTTGAGCGTCGACCAGCTGGCCCCAGCGTCGCGCGAAACATAGAGCGGGACGACAGGCACGGGGGCGTCCGCGGGCACGCAAGCGGCTGTGTAGAGCGTGCGGGGCTCTCGTGGATCGACCGCGATGCACGGGAAGTCCGCCCCGGGCAGACCCTTGTTGACCGACCTGAAGCTGCGTCCGCCGTCAATGCTCTTCAGCAGGCCGAGCCTTCCGGCGGCGACGTAGAGAATATCGTCGCCCTCGGCGGAAAACTGGATCTCGGCAAAGGCCAGATCAGGCCCCTCCGCCAGAAGGCTCCAGGTGCGCCCCTTGTCGTTTGAGAGATAGAGCCGGCCGACCTTCGGGCGCGGGTAGCCCGAGGGGAAGAGGTAGTCCGCGTGCGCCAGCGTTGTCAGCGTGCCAAGGTAGAGCCGGTTCGGGACGCGCGGGTGAAACGCGAGCGACTTGAGCGGCTCGCCCGCGAGGCCCGTGCAGGCCCAGTGCTCTCCTCCGTCGTGGCTCGCGAAGACGCCCCGCGAGAAGCTGGCGGCCACGACTGTCTGCGGGTCAAACGGGTCGACGGCGATCATCTCGCCCAGGTAGCGGGTCTCGCCGTTCCCGATGAAGTCGGCCTGCTCGGTAAGCAGGCGCCAGGTCTCCCCGCCGTCCCGGGAGCCGTGGATGAAGCCGAAGCTGCGTCCTCCGCGCGCCTCGCCCGAGCAGCGGAAGAGGACCTTGGGGTCGTGCGGGCTAAGCGCGAAGCTTTCCACAGAGTGGTTGGACGAGGCCGTCATCCCACGGTTCATCGCGCGGAAGCTGCGGCCTCCGTCCTCGCTGAGAAATACCCCCGCGACATCACAGCGCGCCCAGATGCGCCCCGGCGTTTCCGGGTCGGCAATCAGGCCCGTGATGTAGCCGCCACCCCCGACCCGGGAGTTGCGCCACTGCGCCTCGACACGCGGCACTCCGGATTCCACGACCGCGCCGGGATCGAAGGCGCCCCCTAAGGCCACGGAGGCCAGGGCGAAGAGAATCAGCGCATGGCCTGGGATTCGGCAATCGTTCATGTGGTCTGGGGTGTCCTGGGCCGGGGGCGCCGCGACGTCACCTGCACCCGACGATCGGTGGCGCGCCTAGTGGACCGTGCTTGGCGCCATATCAGCGGCGTTCTGCTTGAGGAGATCCTCGGGCCGCTTGACGACATTCGGCAGTGGCGCGGGGTTTGGAACCGCTGGGCCGGCATTCCGAGCCGGGACCTCCGCGCGTTTTCCCGCGCCCGGCGGGTGAAGCGCCATGTCCTCGGTCTGTTTCCATTGGGAACGGTCCCAGCCTCCCCCGAGGTTGTCTACCAGGACTATCGTCGCGGTGATCTGGCGAAGCTGAACCTGGAGCTCCGCCAGGCGATTCTGGAGGAACGCATTCTGCGCCGTTATGACGTTAACGTAGCTGTCCAGCCCGTCCTTGTAGCGAACCACCGACAGCTCGACCTCGTGCTGCGCGGCCACGGCGGCCTTGTGCTGCTGGGTCACCTCCTTCGAGAGGATGCGCAGGCTCGACAGGTCATCCTCGACCGATTGGAACGCGGCCAGCACGGCCTGGCGGTAGGTCGCCACGTCGGCATCGTAAAGCGCGCGGGCCTGCATGACCTCGGCGCGGCGCAGTCCGCCGTCATAAAGGGACTGCGCGACGCTCGGTCCGACAGCCCAAATGCGGTTGGGCCAATTGAAAAGCTGCGACAGATTTGTCGCCTCGAAACCCGCGTAGGCGCTGAGGGTGACGTTCGGGAAATAGGCCGCCCGGGCCAGGCCGATTCCGGCGTTGGCCGCGGCCACTTGGCGCTCCGCGGCTGCGATGTCTGGCCGGCGTTCCAGAAGCTCGGCAGGCAGTCCCACAGGTATGGTTGGCAGCGCCGCTACGAACGGGCGCACAGGAATTGAAAACTGCCCGGGGGGGACGCCTATCAGCACGGCAATCGCATGCTCGTACTGGGCCCTTGCAATGCCCAGGTCGGTAGCCTGCGCCTCCGCGCTCGCGAGCTGGGTGTCGGCCTCTGCCATGTCCTCCTCGGACGCCAGGCCGTTGTTATAGAGCGTGGTCACGAGATGGAGGCTGGCCTCGTAGTCGGTCAGGGTGGTGTCCAGGATGCGCCTTTCCTCGTCCAAGGCCCGGAGCGCATAATAGGACTGGGCAAGCGTGCTCTGCGTGCTCAGCAGGGCGGTCTCAACGGCCGCAGCACTCGCCTCGGCGGAAAACCTGCTCTGGGCAATCGAGTTGCGCACCGAACCCCAAAGGTCCAACTCGTAGGACGCCTCGACCGGCAGGGTAAAGTAGTTCCTGGGACCCGTGCCGCCCCCCCCACCGGGTCCCGGAGTCGTCCCGGCGCCGGCGGACGTTGCGCTCGAGGAGCCGCCTCCACCGTTTGCAAGTGCGGCGCTCGAGCGCGAGCGGACCACCGAGGGGGCGAGGTTCAGCGAGGGAAAGAGGCTGGCGCTGGCCTCCGAGAGCAAGGCGCGCGCCGACCGGAAGCTGGCCTCGGCTGCGGCGACCGTCTGGTTCGATATGGCCACCCGCTCCTCGAGCTCGTTGAGCTGGGGGTCGTTATAAAGCTCCCACCAGTTGCCCCTGAGAACCGCATCCTTTGGCTCGGCCGGCTTCCAGCCCTGCGCGTCCTGCGCGGAGGGGGGCACCGCCTCCTTGAACTGCCCCGGGGCGGCGCTCTCCGGTTGCTCGTAGTGGGGAGCAAGATTGCAACCGGCCAACAGCAGTATGATGCCGAGGCCCGGGAGATTGGATCTTTTCTTCGCCAGTGTCATGAGATTGCAGGCCCAGGGGCGGCCACCGTGTCATCCGGGGATTGTGAGAAGCCGAACTTCCCGATCCAGTTGTTGAGGCGGTCCATGTAGAGATAGATTACCGGCGTCGTGTAGAGGGTGAGCGCCTGGCTCACGATCAGGCCGCCGACGATCGCGATTCCAAGCGGGCGGCGCAGCTCGGCTCCCATGCCCGAGCCGAGGGCGAGCGGCAGGCCGCCCAGCAGCGCCGCCATCGTGGTCATCATGATCGGCCGGAAGCGCAGCAGGCATGCCTGGTAGACGGCCTCCTTGGGGCTCTTTCGCTCCCTGCGCTCCACCTCGAGCGCAAAGTCGATCATCATGATCGCGTTCTTCTTCACGATTCCAATCAGCAGAATGACCCCGATCAAGGCGATGACGCTGAGCGACGTGTTGGTGATCAGCAGCGCCAGAAGGGCCCCAACGCCCGCCGATGGAAGCGTGGAAAGGATGGTGATCGGATGAATGTAGCTTTCGTAGAGGATCCCTAGCACGACATAAACGGCGGCTATTGCGGCCGCAATCAACAGGGGCTCGTTCGCCAGCGAGGCGTTGAACGCCTGGGCCGTCCCACTGTAGGAGCCGGTGATCGTGCCGGGCATGCCGGCCTTCTGCTCGGCTTCGTTGATCAGGCCGACCGCGTCGCCGAGCGCAACGCCCGGCGCGAGGTTGAAGGATATCGTGACCGACGGAAAGACACCCGAGTGATTGACGGCCAGCGGCGCGGTCTCGGCCCGAAAATGGGTGAACGCGGACAGGGGAACCATCCCGCCTCCGGAGGAAGCGACATAGACGTCCTTGAGGGAGCTCGGGTTCTGCCAGAACCTGGGCTCCACCTCCATCACGACAAAATACTGGTTTATTGGCGTGTAGGTCGTGGCAATCTCGCGCTCCCCAAAGGCGTCATAGAGGGTGCTGTCGATCTTCTGGGCCGAGATGCCCAGCCGCGAGGCGGTTGCCCGGTCGACCTCGAGGTTCGCCGCAAGCCCGTTGTTCTGCGCGTCGCTCGTGACGTCGGTCAACTGGTGGATGCCCCTCATCGTCTTGAGTAGTTTGATGCCCCATTCGTTCAGCTCGGCCAGGTTGTCGCTCTGTATCGTGTACTGGTACTGCGCGGCACTCGACCTTCCTCCGATCCTCACATCCTGCACGGCCTGGAGGACGAGCGTGGCTCCGGCCACCTGCGCGAGCTTGGGGCGCAGCCGGTTTATGATCTGGTCCGCCGTGGCCCTTCGCTCGTTGACGGGTTTCAGGGCGATGAAGACCCGCCCGGTGTTGGTCGTCGTTCCCCCGCCCCCTCCGGTGAAGCCGATCACCGTGTTGACCGCGGGATCCTTCGTCACGATGGCGACAAGGCTCCTGATCTTCTGCAGCATCGACTGGAAGGACGTGTCCTGGTCGGCGATGATGCTTCCCGTCACGCGCCCCGTATCCTGCTGCGGGAAGAAATCCTTGGGGATGACCGCGAAAAGCAGGAGGTTCAGCGCAAGGGTCGCGATGGCGATCAGCAGGACCAGCATGGAATGGTCGAGGACCCACGCGAGGCTGCGCCCGTAGGCGCCGAGAACCCATTTGAAGGCCTTCTCGCTGGAAACGTAGAGTTTCCCGTGGGTCTCGTCCCTTCGCAGGAGCCGCGAGCACATCATCGGTGTCGCCGTGAGCGAGGCCGCCAGCGACACGAGGATGGTCACCGAGAGGACGACGGCGAACTCGCGGAAGAGTCTCCCTATGATTCCACCCATCAGCAGGATGGGGATAAACACGGCCACGAGAGAGATGCTCATCGAGAGCACGGTCGAGCCGATCTCAGCAGCCCCTGTCATGGCGGCATCGATCGGCGACATTCCCTTCTCAAGGTAGCGTGTGATGTTCTCCAGGACGACGATCGCGTCATCCACCACAAAGCCCGTGGAAATGGTCAGCGCCATGAGGGAGAGGTTGTCGACGCTGTAGCCGAAGAGGTACATGACGCCGAGTGTCCCTATGATCGAGACGGGCACCGCGACGACCGGGATTAGCGTCGCCCGCCACTCCCTGAGGAAGACAAAGACCACGAGCACGACGAGGAGTATCGAGATGCAGAGCGTGCCCTCGACATTCGCCACCGAGGCCCGGATGGTCACGGTCTGGTCCAGGGCAATCGTGAGTTTGATTTCCTGGCTGATTGCCGCATGCAGCTGCGGGAGCGCGGCCTTGATCGCGTCGACCGTGGAGATGATGTTCGCCCCGGGCTGGCGAAAGACGATGAGCGAGGCCGCCGGCTTGCCGTTCAGGACGCCGAGGGAGCGGACGGTCTGGACCGAGTCGGTCACCACAGCCACGTCCGTCAGCATCACCGGCGCCCCATTGCGGTAGCTGACGATGATCGGACGGTAGTCGGCCGCCTTCATCAGCTGGTCGTTGACGCCGATCAGCCATCGGCGCGTCGGGCTGGAGAAGCCGCCCTTGGCCTCGTTGGCTGTCTGCGCGGCAACGGCCATCCGGACGTCCTCCAGCTCCAGCCCGAATGCGTTGAGCTGGGTCGGATTGATGTCGATACGGACCGCCGGGGACGAGCTGCCGCCCACGATGACCTGGCCGACGCCGGCTATCTGCGACAGCTTCTGGGCCAGGATTGTCGAGGCCGCGTCGTAGAGCGCCGAGGCAGGCAGCCTGTCCGAGGTCAGCGAGATGATCGTGATCGGGGCGTCAGCGGGGTTGACCTTTCGGTAGGTCGGGTTGTTCGGCAGGTCCGACGGAAGGTAGCTGCGGGCCGCGTTAATCGCCGACTCGACGTCACGCGCTGCCGCGTCGATGCTCCGGTTCAGGGCGAACTGCAGGGTGACCGTCGTCTGCCCAAGCGTGCTCTGCGCGGTCATCTCGGTCACGCCCGAGATCCTGCCGAACTCACGCTCGAGCGGGGTCGCGACCGATGACGCCATGATCTCGGGGCTCGCGCCGGGCAGCGAGGCCTGGACCGACAGCGTGGGAAAATCCACCTGCGGCAGCGGCGACACCGGGAGGAACGGGAAGGCCACGACGCCCGAGAGCGCCACGGCCGCCGTGAGCAGCGTCGTCGCGATCGGCCGCTTGATGAATGGGGACGAGAGGCTCATCGCTCAACCCCGGGAACCGGCCGGGCACCGACGCCATCAGGCGCAGCGTTCTCTTCGCGGCGCCTGGCAAGCTTCGCGGCAAGCTCGTCGAAGAATAGGTAGATCACCGGCGTCGTATAGAGGGTGAGCAGCTGGCTGAAGATCAACCCGCCGATTATCGCGATTCCAAGGGGCCGGCGGAGCTCCGAGCCCACGCCCTGGCCGAGCGCAAGCGGCACGGCCCCTAGCATCGCCGCCATGGTCGTCATCAGGATCGGCCGGAAGCGCAGCAGGCACGCCTGATGGATGGCATCGAACGGCTTTTTCCCCTCAAGGCGCTCGGCCGCGAGCGCAAAGTCGATCATCATGATCGCGTTTTTCTGCACAATGCCGATCAGCAGGACGATGCCAATGATCGCGACGATTGTCAGCTCGTTGCCGCAGATCATCAGCGCGAGGATCGCGCCAACGCCTGCCGACGGAAGCGTCGAGAGAATCGTTATCGGGTGGATGTAGCTCTCGTAGAGCACCCCGAGCACGATGTAGACCGTCACAAGCGCGCTTAGGATAAGGATGGGCTCGTTTGTCAGCGAGCCCACGAAGGCCTGCGCGGTGCCCTGGAATGAGCCCTGCATGGCCGCGGGCCTCGGCATCTCGCGCTCCACCTTCTGGATCGCCCGCACCGCGGCCCCCAGCGAGGCGTCGGGGTCCAGGTTGAAGGACACTGTCGTCGCCGGAAACTGCCCCATGTGGCTGATCAGCGCCGGGGCCGTCACCTGGGTGGTCTTCGTGACCGCGCTCAGCGGGACCGCACCGCCGCTGGAGGACGTCAGGTAGATGTCCTTCAGGTTCTCTGGGCTCACCTGGAACCTCGGGTCGACCTCCAGGATGACGTGGTACTGGTTGAGCTGGGTAAACACCGTCAAGACCTGCCTCTGGCCAAAGCTGTCGTACAGGCTGTCGTCGATGTTCTGCGGGGTGATTCCCAGGCGGGCGGCGGTCTCCCGGTCAAAGGACAGGGACGCCTGCCGGCCCTGGGTCTGCAGGTCGCTCGCGACATCGGCCAGCTCCGGAATCTCCTTGAGGCGCCCAACAAACTTCGTGGCGTACTGCGAGAGCTCCTCGGCGCTCGGGTCCTGGAGGCTGTACTGGTACTGCGTCCTGCTGACTATATCCTCCACCGAGATGTCCTGCACGGGCTGCATGTAGAGGTTGATGCCCTGCACCCTCTCGAGGGCGCCCTGAAGCCGGCGGATCACCGCCGAAGCCGACACGCCACGCTCCCCCAGCGGCTTCAGGTTTATCTGGATGCGCCCGCTGTTCAGCGTCGTGTTGGTCCCGTCGACGCCGATGAAGGACGAGAGATTCTCGACCGCGGGATCCTCGAGGATCACCGAGGTCAGCTGCTGCTGCAGTCGGGCCATCTCCGCGAAGGAGACGTTCTGGTCCGCCTCGGAGACACCCTGGATCTCCCCGGTGTCCTGCACCGGGAAGAACCCCTTCGGGATCACAGCGTAGAGGATCAGCGTCACCGCCAATGTCGCGACCGCGACCACCATCGTGAGGGTGCGATGCTCGAGCACCCAGTCGAGCGTCCTCCCGTAGAAGGCGATCGTCCGATCAAACACCATCTCCGAGGCCCTGTTGAAGCGGCCCTGCTTCGAGGCGTCCACGTGCCTCAGCAGCTTCGCGCACAGCATCGGCGTCAGCGTCAGCGAGACGACCGCCGAGATCAGGATCGTCGCGCTCAGGGTCACGGCGAATTCGCGGAAGAGACGGCCCGTGATGTCACCCATGAAGAGAAGCGGGATCAGCACCGCGATCAGGGACACCGTGAGCGACATGATCGTGAAGCCGATCTGCTCGGCGCCCTTCAGGGCGGCGGCCAGGGGTGCCTCCCCCTGCTCGACGTAGCGGCTGACGTTCTCGATCATCACGATAGCGTCGTCGACGACGAATCCCGTCGAGATCGTGAGAGCCATGAGCGTGAGGTTGTTCAGGCTGTAGCCCAGGGCGTACATCGCACCGAAGGTTCCGACTAGCGAAAGGGGCACGGCTATGCTCGGGATTATCGTTCCGGCAAAGGTGCGCAGGAAGACGAAGATCACGGCGACGACGAGCGCGATGCACAGGCAGAGCTCGAACTCCACGTCGGCAACCGACGAGCGGACGGTCGTGGTCCGGTCGGTGAGCACCGTGATCCTGATCGACTGCGGGATCGTCGCCCTCAGCTTAGGAAGGAGCGCCTTGATCCGGTCGACGACATCGATGATGTTCGCACCCGGCTGGCGCTGGATGTTCACGATCACGGCGGGAACCTTGTTCATCCATGCTGAGGCCAGCGAGTTCTCGACGCCGTCAACGACGTTGGCGACCGACTTGAGCGTTACAGGCGAGCCATTCCTGTAGGCCACGATCAGCTGCTTGTAGTCGTCGCTCGTGGTTATCTGGTCGTTCGCCCCGATCTGGTAGCTCTGGTTCGGGCCGTCAAAGCTCCCCTTGGCCGCGTCAAGGCTCGCGGCCATGAGGACCGAGCGCACGCTCTCCAGGCTTATGCCGTACGACGCGAGCTGGGTCGGGTTCACCTGGATCCGGACCGCGGGTTTTTGGCCGCCGCTGATCGTGACCGCGCCCACCCCGGGCAGCTGTGAAATCTTCTGGGCCAGGCGGGTGTCCGTGTAATCCTCGACCTTGGACAGCGGAATCGAGTCGGATGTGAGCGCCAGAGTGAGTATCGGGGCGTCAGCCGGGTTCACCTTGTTGTAAACGGGCGGCATCGGCAGCTGCGAAGGAAGGAAATTCTGCGCTGCGTTTATGGCCTCCTGCACGTCCTGCTCGGCAATGTCGATGTTCAGGGAAAGCACAAATTGCAGGGTGATCACGGAGACGCCCTCCGAGCTTGTGGAGAGCATCTGGTTGAGCCCGGGGACCTGGCCGAGCTGGCGCTCGAGCGGCGCGGTGACGGCCGATGCCACCACGTCCGGGCTAGCGCCCGGGTAGAATGTCAACACCTGCATCGTCGGGTAATCCACCTCGGGCAGCGCCGAGATCGGCAGCTGGCGGAAGGCGATAATCCCAACAAGCAGGATCGCCGCCATCAGCAGTGAGGTCGCGATAGGCCTCAGTATGAACGGGCGCGACGGATTCATTCCTTCGCCGGGGAAGGGATTGCTGCGCCCGGCGCCTGCCTAATCGCGATCCTCGAGCCATTCTGCAGCTTGTCGAATCCGTCCGTCACGAGCTGCTCGCCGGGTTTGACCCCGGTAACGGCTGCATGGTCCCCCTGCGTCGCAATGACCTTCACGTCCCGGGACTGGACGGTGCTGTCGGGCTGGATCACATAGACGAAGGCGATGTCGGCGTTGCGCTGGATCGCGGCGTTCGGAATCAGGTCGACGTCCTTCAGCGTCTTGACGAGCAGCCTGGCGTTCACGAACTGGTTGGGGAACAGCTCGTTCCTGAGGTTGGAAAACGTAGCCCTCGCACGCACGGTTCCCGTCGCCGGGTTGATCTGGTTGTCGACCGTGATCAGGGTCCCCTGCGCCAGCGTGCGCTGCTGCGCGCGGTCAAGCGCCTCCACCTTGAGGATGTGGCCCGCCGCTATCTGCTCGGTGACCTGGGACAGGTCGTCCTCGGAGATGTTGAATATGACCGTTATCGGCTGCAGCTGCGTGATGGTCGCCAGCCCTGCCGTGCCGTCGGCTGCCACGATGTTGCCCGGATCGACCGAGCGCAGCCCCACCCTGCCGTCGATCGGCGACGTGATCTGGGTGTAGTCCACGTTCACCTGCGCGGCCTGCAGGTTCCCCTCGTCGAGCTGCACGACGCCCGCATCCTGCTCCACAAGCGCCTCCTGTGTCGCGAGCTGCTGCTGCGGGATGGCGTGCTGCTCATAGGCGTTCTGGTAGCGGACAAGGTCCAGCCGGGCGTTCTTAAGCAGCGCCTGGTCGCGGGCAAGCTGCCCCTGGGCCTGCACGAGCGCCGCCGCGTACGGCCTGGGATCTATGACCGCGAGGAGGTCGTTCTTCTTCACCATCTGCCCCTCCCTGTAAAGGACCTTGGTGAGCTCGCCTGCCACCCTGCTCGTGAGGGTCACGGTGTAGACCGGCGTGACGGTGCCGAGGGTGTCGAGGTAAATGTCTATGCTGCCAAGCGTCGCCGATCCCGTCGAGACCGGGATCCCCGCCGACATGGGGGCATGCGCCTTCGGCTTCGAGAACATCCTTAACAGAAGCCAGCCGCACAGGAGAACGCCGACGAGCGCCAGGATGGCGAGGGCCGGGTGGCCTGACACTCCCGAGCGCTGCCGCGGGTCGCCGCGGTCATCCGCCCCCATTCCTCCGTTCCCCGTCCTCGATTCCAGGTCGTTCATATTGTGTATTTTTGGTGTTGGCGCAGCTTCTTGTCAAAGGGCGACAGAATGAGAGGCCTGGCGCAACGCGCTAACGCCAGTTGGTGCAGGAGACGGACCCGAAGCTCCTAGGTCTCCAGTGCCAGACGCCTCTCGCGGGACAAAGTTGCAGCTGATTCGCACCTGTGAGCGCAGCCGGGAGGCGCGTGCGCCCGTTTCCGGCCGCCGGGCGCGGCAGGGCTACTTACCCCATCCCTCGTTCGGCACCGGCCCCATCTCCAGCACCAGCCTCCCCCCTGAGGTGACGTCCGAATGGAGGATTCGGGCCCGTGCAAGCGGCCGACCATTGAGCGTCGCGGACTGGATGTAGACGTTGGTCGGGGAGTTGTTGCGGGCCTCGATGGTGAATTCCTTTCCGCGGCAATAGCGCGGGTCGAGGTGGATGACAACCCGGTCGAAGACCGGGCTGCTCAGGTCGTAGCCAGGCTTGACCGAGCACCCCCCGTCCATCTCGAAGAGACCCATCGACCAGAGCACGTAGAGGGCGCTCAGCTGGCCCTCGTCCTCCTCGCCCACCCACCCCGACATCGGGGAGGTGTTGTAGAGCTTCTCGACGCACTGCCGGGAATATTTCTGGGTGAGCCACGGCCTTCCCGAGTAGTTGAAGAGGAAAGGCGCCTGCAGGTTCGGCTCGTTGGTCAGGTCCACGTAGCCCTTCTCGAATCCCTCAACCAACCTCCTGTTGAACTCATCCTTGCCGACGAGTTCGACGAGCTCACTCGGATTCTGCGGCACAAACAGGGTGTAGATCCATGCGTCCTCCTCGACAAATCCCGGGCCGTTCCATCCGCTCTCGGTCCCGAAATGGAAAACGTCGAACGGCTCGACCCAGCTGCCGTCGGCATGCCTCCTCCTGGCGTACTTAAGCCTGGGGTCGATGCTGTTCTTGTAGTTTCCCGACCGCTTGAGGAAGTAGCGGTAATCGTCGTCGTGCCCGAGGGCCAGGGCCAGCTGCGATGCCGCCCAGTCGTCGTAGGCGTACTCAAAGGTATTGGAGGCCGGCCCGGACTCATCGGGCACATAGCCGTGGTCGATGTAGGCCTGGAGATTCCTGTCGCCCGCGTAGCCGTGATTGGGCATCGGCGTACCGGGGGTCATCAGGTCGTGCTTGATGGCGCGAAAGGCCCGCTCGGCGTCGAAGTCCCTTATCCCCTTCTGGTAGCAGCTGACGATGAGCGACTGCTGGTGCTGCGCCACCATGACCGGGGAGTATCCTCCATTCACTGGCGCCTGCGGTATCCACCCTCCCCGGTCCGCGGCCTCGAGCAGGAAATGCACCCAGGAACTGGAAAGGTCGGGCTTGACCAGCGTCCACAGCGGAAAAAGCGTCCACTGGCAGCCCCAGAGTGCGTCGCTGCTGTACATCGCCGACCCCGGTCCCTGCAGCCTGCGGAGCTGCTTGTTGGAATCCAGGTAGGAACCGTCGGCGTCGCTGATCACGCTCTTTGCAGAGTAGGCGCGGTAGAGGCAGGTGTAGAACATCTCGCGCTGCTCCTGGGTGGCGCCCTCCACCTCGACGCTCCCCAGCAGCCCTCCCCAAGTCTGGCGGGCATGCCTGACGACCGCGTCAAAGTCCCAGCCAAAGGGGTTGAGCTCCCCGTCCATGTTGAGGCGGGCCTGCGCCTCGCCGACAAGGGAAATCCCCGTGTGGATGCAAATCTGGTCGCCGGCCGCCGTCTTGAAATTGAGCACCACGCCGCACTTGTCGTGCCCGGCGAATCTCTCGACGCCTCGGCGGAAGTCGACGGGGGTCTGCCAGTCCGCGCCGTAATTGGTCGTCGGCGCCTTGAAGATGCCGGCCTGCCAGGAATCGACCGATCCAATGGGCCTGTCCACGTCGATGACAAAATAGACCGTGTATTCCCCGGTGTAGTTGTTGGATTGCCGGACGTGCCCGGTGATTTCGCCCGGCCCCGTCCGGACTGCGACGGCCTCGAGGATCTGCGTGAGCTCCTCCGTCGGGAACGCAAAATCGAGCAGCAGGTGCGCCTCATCGGTGGCCGGATAGGTCAGGCGCATCACGCCGCAGTGCATCGTCGAGCTCAATTCGGCCCTGACGTGGTAGTCCAGCAGATCGACGGAGTAGCTGCCGGGCGAGCCGCGCTCCGAGCCCTTGTCGATGCGCGAACGGTAGCCAGAGGTCCACATCGTGCCGAAGGGCCCGTCCGGCGGGCCGGGATAGACCCTGAAGCGCCCCGGCTCGGTCTCCATCGGGCCCGTGACGGGCATCAGGCTCACCCCGCTCAACCCGAACGCGTGCAGGTGGCTGAAGCCCGAAACGCTTCCCACCGTGTATTCGTATCCCCCGTTCCAGACGTTCCCCTGGTTGTCCGGGCTCAGCTTCACGAGGCCGAACGGCAGGGTCGCTCCCGGGAAGAGCATCCAGCGTGAATTCGATGTGCCGGTGAACACGTTGACCTCGTCAACGGGCTGCTTGTCTCCGCCCGCCGCGACAGAGGATGCGAGGCCGAGCGACAGGGCAAGAAGGAGCGACCCCATCGCCGCCATGCGGCGCGGCGCGCAAGGCGGGTTGCGCCCGCGGCTCGCGTGCCGGCGGACGATCCCCAAGGCGGCCGTGGAGGGTTCAGCGGATGTCATTGAACGGATGGGTGCCGTGCTCTGCCCTTCGACCGGAGCCTCAGATGGGTCCGGCGGCGGCTATCGGGGGGACAGGCGGGCTTGCCGGCGTCTTCTTATGGTCTTTGGGATTTGGCGGTCCGGGAGAATTCCTCATCGCCCCTGGGCGCGGAGAACGTAGAGTACGCGGCAGGCTTCGGATCAACGGAAAACCCCCGATGAAAAATTCTTATTCCAGGTCCTTCGTGCCTCTTTGCCTATGCCTCTGCGCCGGCATGGGCAAGCTCTCTGCGGCGTCCGAGGCCCCCGGACCCGTCGCAAGCGTCGCCGGGGGCACGATAGTGGGCAGGTTCCTGCCGGACGGCCGCGGGGCCGTGTTCAAGGGGATACCCTTCGCGCGGGCCCCGGTGGGCGAGTTTCGCTGGCGCGAGCCGCTGCCGGTCGTCCCTTGGGCAGGCACCCGCGAGGCGTTCAACTCGGGGCCACCGGCGGAGCAGCCGGCGCTCGGATGGAACGACCAGTCTGCGTCAGCCAGCCGCGAGGATTGCCTTTACCTGGACGTCTGGACCCCGATGGGGCCGACGACGGCGCGTGTTCCGGTGATGGTCTGGTTTCACGGCGGGGCCAACGTCGCCGGGGCAGGAGGCTTCGATCCCCTCTACGAGGGCGCCGCCCTCGTCGGGCATGGCGTGGTGTTGGTGGTCGTCGAATATAGGCTCGGCATCTTCGGATTTTTTGCCCACCCGGAGCTTACCCAGGAGTCGGCGCACCACGCCTCGGGGAACTACGCAATACTAGACCAGATCGCCGCGCTCCAATGGGTGCGCGCCAACATCACGCAGTTCGGGGGGGATCCCGGAAATGTGACGATTTTTGGCCAGTCCGCGGGCTCGATCGACACCTTGGCCCTGATGGCGACGCCGCTCTCCAGGGGGCTTTTCAACCGTGCCATCGCGGAAAGCGGCACGACCGCCCAGGCCGGGACGCTTGCGCTGGGCGATGCCGAGCGGCTCGGAGCGAGCGCGGCCGCAGGCCTGAACGCGCCCGGCATCGGCGCGCTTTCGTATCTTCGCTCGCTGCCGTCATCGGAACTGCTTAAGGCCGGGGGACAATTCAATTCGTTCACTTCCGACGGCTGGGTCTTCCCCATCTCCCCGGAGGAGGTCTGGTCGGCCGGGAAGGAGCGGCCGGTGCCCCTGATCATCGGAAGCAATGCCATTGAATTCCCCGCCCAAGGATCACCCGCGGAGCTGCGAAACGCCATCCGGGGTTATTTCAAGGAGTTGGCGCCGAAGGCGCTCGCGCTCTACGGCCTGTCCGATGGCGGCCCGGCCGCGGCCGTCGACCCGGTCTACGGTGACGCGGCGGACCAGTGGGGAAGCGATCTTTTCCGCTGCCCAGCTGTAATACACGGCGAATGGCACAGCGGTGCTGCGAATCCGGTGTGGGAGTATGAATTCGACAGGGCCATCCCGCCACGTCCGAGGGTCGGGCACTCGAGTGAGCTGCCCTATGTGTTTGGCAACCTGTTGCCGACCGGGGGCCAGGGCGGCGATTTCCAGGAGGCGGATCGCAGGCTCTCGGGGGTCATACAGGCCTACTGGACGAATTTTGCGAAGTCCGGCAACCCGAACGGACCCGGCCTTCCTGAGTGGCCGAATTTCGACACCAGGGGGCGCAGCTATCTCGACTTCACCCTGGCTGCGGACGCCGTCGTGAGGAAGGACCAGCGTGGCGGATTCTGCGATCTGTTTCGCGAGCGGATGGAAAGGGCTGGCGCTCCCCGCTGATGTCTGGCGCGCATCCGCCACCGCCCACGGGTCAATTCGAGAAGCCAGCCCCGGAACCGCGACCAATGGAAGCAACTTGCGTCTCATGACGTCCGACACATGACGCCGAAGCACCTCATAGCCGCCGCCTGGATAATCTTCTACCTTTACTGGGTGGCCAACGCGTGGTCGGTCAAGGCGACCTCCGAGCGCCAGAGCCTAGCGGGCATTGTGGTGAGCAGAATCCCGACGCTTGCAGGCGGGCTGCTCCTGTTCCTGCCCGATCTGCCCGGGTCGCTGGGCGGCCCTGTGGTCCCGAGAACGGGGATCACCGACGCCTCGGGCTTGGTCATCTGCCTCCTGGGGCTGGCCCTGGCGATCTGGTCGCGGATCGCGCTTGCGGGCAACTGGAGCAGCACAGTGACCCTCAAGAAGGGGCACGAGCTGGTGGAGCGCGGGCCGTACCGGTTCATGCGGCACCCCATTTACTCGGCCATTCTCCTCATGGCCGCTGGCACCGCAGCCACCTTCGACCGCCTCGCTTGCTGGCTCGGCTTTCTGCTGCTGTTCCTGGGTTTTTGGATCAAGCTCAGGCAGGAGGAGCGCCTGATGACGCTGCATTTCCCCGCCGAGTACCCGGGCTACAAGAAGCGCGTCCGCGCGCTGGTGCCCTATCTGTTCATTTGGGCCGTCTGCGCCTGCGCGCTGGCGCCGAAGGCGGCGCATTCGGCCGACGCGGCCCAGCCCCCGGCCGCGAGCGGCAGTCCCGCCGCCGAGGAGCGCAGGCTCCTTGGGCAGTTGGCCGCCGAGGACCACCGGAGGATGATGGCCCTTCTCCACCTTGAAGAGCCCGGTCGCCTGCCGGCGCCGGCCGACGATCCGCGGCGCCCCCCAAATACCCGCCCCGCCAGCCCAACGTCCCCGAACTGGACCGACGGCATACCCGGCCATACCATCGTCCGCTCCGGCTGGGGGAGCTGGACCAACTATGACCTGTCCAAGGCCGAGCGTTACCCGCTGCCCGACGCCCTTACGTTGCAGGGGGGCGGCCCGGTGACGGACGCGGGCACATGGTGGGCGAGGCGGCGCCCGGAGATCCTGGGCTATTTCACGAGCGAGATCTACGGGGGTATCCCAGGGCATACGCCCAAGGTGACGTGGGAGGTGGCCGAGACCGTCACGAACGCCGTCGGCGGCGCTGCCACCCTGAAGCGCATTGTCGGGCACATCGACAATTCCGGCTATCCCGCCGCGCGGCCAAGCATCAACATCGCCCTCTACCTTCCCTCCAATGCCACCGGGCCCGTGCCGGTGATGGTGGTCGCGAGCCCGGGCACGAGCGCCCGCAGCCCCGGTCCGTCGGCAGGAGGTCCGAGCGCCCTGCAGCTGGTGATCGCCCATGGCTGGGGCTATGCGCTCGTCGACACCTACTCTGTCCAGGCGGACAGCGGGGGTGGCCTTGGGACCGGAATAATCGGCCTCGTCAACCACGGGGGGCCTCGGGGGCCGGAGCAATGGGGCGCCCTCGCGGCCTGGTCGTGGGGACTCAGCCGAGCAATCGATTATTTCGAGACCGACACGGGCGTCGATTCGAGGCGGCTCGGCATAGAGGGTCATTCCCGGTGGGGCAAGGAGGCGCTCCTGGCGGCCGCGCTCGACCCTCGGTGGGCCATTGTCTACTCAAGCTGCTCGGGGGAAGGAGGGGCGAAGCTCCACCGCCACGACATCGGCGAGTCGGTGGACAACGTATGCGGCTCCTCCGAGTACCATTGGATGGCCGGGAATTTTCTCAAGTACGCCGGCCATTGGGACCGGTTGCCGGTGGACCAGCACGAGCTCATTGCGCTCATAGCCCCCCGACCCGTGTTCATCGGATGCGGCACCCAGGACCAGTGGGCGGACCCCGTCGGCGAATTCGAGGCGTGCGTTGCGGCCGGCCCGGTCTACCGCCTTCTCGGCGCAAGGGACCTGGGCGTTGCCGAGCTGCCGTCGCCCGACGCCGATCTGATCACCGGAGACATCGGCTTCAGGATGCACGCGGGCGGCCACACAGACCTGCTCGACTGGCCGGCTTTCCTCAGGTTCGCCGACAGGCACCTTGTGGCCGCCAATCACAGGCTCCCCCAGGGATGACAGGGATGCCGATCATCCCTCCCCACTCCTGGCGCGCGCGCTCGACCGGACGCGGGATTCTGGCACTGGCAGCGCTTGCCGTGGCGATCGCCTGCGGTGCGCGCGCCGAGGACGGCTACCGCCTCTGGCTCCGCTACGTTCTCGTCGACGACGACGCCGTGCGCGCGGGCTACTCGGCAGCGCTGCAGAGGATCATCCTTGCGACGCCCTCCGGGGAGGATTCGCCGACGATTGCCGCCGCGCGTGAGGAGTTGGGCGCCGGCCTTCGCGGCCTCTTGGGGGACGAGGCGGCAGTCTCCCTTGCCAAGACAAGCGGGCCGGTGGCCGGGGCAGGCGCCGAGGGCTTCTCTCTTTCGAGGCCGGCTGCCGGCTCCGTCGAAATCGCCGCCAACAGCGACCCCGGGGTGCTCCACGGGGTGTTCGCCCTCCTGCGGCACCTTCAGACGCGCAGGCCGGTGGAGGCATTGGACTTCACGAGCGCTCCCCGGATCCAGCTTCGCGTCCTGGACCATTGGGACAACCTGAACGGCACAATCGAGCGCGGCTATGCGGGAAGCTCCCTTTGGGAGTGGTTCGTCCTGCCGGAGTACAGGACGCCGCGCTACCGCGACTATGCAAGGGCGTGCGCATCCGTCGGGCTGAACGGCTCGGTGCTGACCAACGTCAACGCCGATTCGCTCGTCCTCACCCCAGCCTATCTCGCGAAGGTTGCCGCGATTGCCGGGGAGCTTCGCCCCTACGGCATCCGCACGTACCTGACCGTCCGCTTCAGCGCGCCGATGGAGCTTGGGCTCCTGAGGACCGCGGACCCGCTCGACCCCGAGGCGATAGCCTGGTGGAAGTCCAAGGTGGGCGAGATCTACAGCCTTATCCCCGATTTTGGCGGCTTCCTTGTGAAGGCGAGCTCGGAGGGCCAGCCGGGGCCCCAGGACTTCGGACGCACGCATGCCGACGGCGCAAACATGCTCGCCGACGCCCTGGCTCCCCACGGCGGCGTGGTCCTGTGGCGGGCGTTCGTCTACGGGGCGCAGCCGGCAGTGGACCGCGTGAAGCAGGCCTACCTGGAATTCAAGCCCCTGGACGGAAGCTTTCGCTCCAACGTCGCGCTCCAGATCAAGAATGGCCCGCTCGATTTCCAGCCGAGGGAGCCCTTTCATCCCCTCTTCGGCGCCATGCCGCACACCTCGCTTGCCCTGGAATTCGAAATCACCCAGGAGTACCTCGGCGCCTCAACCCAGCTGGCCTACCTCGGACCGCTTTTCCAGGAAACCCTGCGGTCCGACACCTACTCCGGCGGGCCCGGCTCGACGGTGGCGCGCATTGTCGCAGGCGGCCCGGGCGCCCGCTCGCTCTCAGCCATCGCGGGCGTGGCCAATACGGGATCGGACCGGAACTGGACCGGACATCCCCTCGCCGCTGCGAACTGGTTTGCGTTCGGCAGGCTGGCCTGGGACTACACGCTCGACTCCGGCGACATTGCCGACGAGTGGACGCGCATGACGTTCTCCAACGACGCCCAGGTGGTCGCGACCATCGGCCGGATGCTCCGGACGTCGCGCGAGACCGTGGTCGACTACTCGATGCCGCTTGGGCTCAGCCATATCATGGCCACGGACACCCACTACGGGCCCGGCCCGTGGGCCAAGGCCAGCCGTCCCGACTGGACCCCCGCTTACTACCACCGGGCCGATGCGACGGGCCTAGGAGCCGACCGCACGGCGGCCGGCACGAATGCGCTTGAGCAATACGCCCCGGAGCTCGCGAGGGCCTGGGGCGATCCCAAAACCTGTCCCGAGGAGCTCCTGCTCTGGTTCCACCACGTTCCCTGGGACTTCCATATGCGATCGGGGCGCATCCTGTGGGACGAGCTCTGCCTCCGCTTCCAGCGCGGTGTCGACGGCGTCCGCGGACTCCGGCGCGACTGGGATTCGCTGGAAGGCCTGGTGGACGCCGAGCGGTTCACCCACGTCCAGGCGCTCCTGCGCCGCCAGGAAAGCGACGCCTGCGAGTGGCGCGACGGGTGCATCCTCTATTTCCAGCAGTTCTCCAGGCGGGCGGTTCCAGGCGGCGTGGATCCGCCAAGCCACTCGCTGGACTACTACGAGTCGGTCCGGCTGCACTACATGCCGGGGGCTCCCGGTGGAAAATGATGCTCAGAAGCCGACGCTGATGCCGCCGTCAACGGGCAGGATGACGCCGGTAACGAACCGGGCCGCGGGCGACGCCAAGTAAACGGCCGCCCAGCCGATGTCCAGGGGGTCGCCGAGTCTTCCCATTGGCGTGCGGGTGAGAATTCGGTCCCGGCGGGAGGGATCCCCTGCCAGAGCCTTGCGCGACATCTCGGTTTCAATCCAGCCCGGTGCGACCGCGTTGACGCGCACCCCGTGGGGCGAGAACTCCGTGGCGTAGCCCTTCACCATCCCCACGTAGGCCGACTTGGCCGCCGTGTAGGCGATGATGAGCGGTATTCCGAAGAGGGACGCCATCGACGCCGTGAAGAGTATGCAACCGGATTTGCGCTCGATCATTCCCCTCGCAGCCGCGGCGGTGAGGGCGTGCGCCCCGAGGACGTGGGTCCTGAAGACGGACTCGAATTCCGCGGGCGACGTGTCGACGGCCCGCTTCTTCAGGTGGACGCCCGCGTTGTTCACGAGGCAGGTGACCGGACCCGCTGCGGCGGACACGCGCTCGAAAAGGGCCGGGGCCGCGTCGACCGCCGTTACGTCGTGCACGATGTAGCTCGCCCCGGAGCCGAGGGACTTGGCCGCGTCTGCGAGCTCCCTCTCGCGGCGCCCGACCAGGACCACGCGCGCGCCGGCAGCGTGCATGGCGCCCGCGATGGCCAGACCGATGCCGCTTCCACCGCCGGTGACGACGGCCACTTGGCCCTTGAGCGAGAAGACGCCGGGAAAATCTGCCTTGTTCATCGAATTCCGAGTGATTGCATCGCCGCCCTCATGTAGCCGAGCGCATACGCCATCCCCGCGTGCCACGGCGCGGAGCAGGCCATCTGGGGGGTGTGGTCCGGAATGAGGACGCCGTCGTAGCCGTTGCGCTTGAGGATTTCGAGCACGCGAAGCATGTCCACGTCGCCGTCGTCTATGAACGTCTCCCTGTAGACGGGCACCTTGCCCGTGACATTCCGGAAATGGACGTAGCCGAGGCGTCCGCTGCGGCTGTACTGCTCCACCGCCTCATAGAGGCCGCCCTCGGTCATTTCGGCGAGCGAGCCCACGCAGAATTCCAGGGTGTTGGAGGGGCTCGTATTCAGGTCCAGCAACCTTTGGTACATCCGGGGCTGATAGACAAGGCGCGGCTGGAGCCGGACCGAGGGCATCGGGGGATCATCGGGGTGCGCGGCAAGCCTGACCCCGGCAGCCTCGGCGACCGGCAGCACTTCCGACAGAAAGCGCTCCAGCCGACGCCAGAGCTCCTCATGGGCGACGGGCGCAAGCGTCCCGACCGGCGCCTCGGGATCGTAGGTCATGTTCCACACCATCCCCTTGGGGATCGGCAGGTCGAACGGGCCCTCCATGCCCACGGACGGCGCCCCTCCCCGCGCATAATTGCCCCTCGTGCGGCCCGCTACACCGGCAATGCTAAAGTTGTATCCCATCAGGGGTATTCCTGCCTGGCCGAGCCGCCTGATGATTGTCTTCACGTTCTCGATGTGGAGGGCCCTCTTGGGCCCGTCGAGGAGCACGTCGTGCCAGTGGGCCGGGTCGAAGTTTTCGACGGCCTCAAGCTTGAGGCCGCAGGCCTCCACCCGGTCGCGAAGCGAGACCAGCTCCTCGAGCGACCAAAGCGCGCCGGGATCCCCGGCCAGTCCCCATCCGGTGTCAGCGCCGGTGGGCTGGTCGTCGCCGGAGGCCGCGCCTTTGCCGCGAAAATAATCCACCAGGTGGACGACGACGTGGCTTGCGCCGGCCTGACGCGCAAACTGGAAGTTCTCGCGAGTCAGCATGTGCCTGTAGAGTCCGATCCCGAGTTTCATGGCGGTGGCAGGCTGCAACCATGGCCAGGCCGACCGCAGCGGGCAAGGATGCGCCGGGGGGTCACGCCACGCGGCCGCGACTGCCGGGAAATCGAGGGAAAATTGCCTTGCTTGCCGATGCTTGCCAGTTGGCATAAGATGCGCTGATCTTATAGCAATCGCCCAACGAACTAATGCCGGGGTGAGAGTCCCCGCCTTCGAATACCTTGCCCCCAATGAGCCTACCAGCCGCGTCCCCGAAGGAACTGTCCCGCGCACCGTCCGCAACGGCGCGCCCGAAGCCGAAATACCCGGGCGTGCGCGTCACGTGCAACGGCAACCAGCTTGTCACCCAGCATGTTGAAACACGGATAACCGAAGGCGGGGTTTTCTACCCGATCACGCCGTCCACCGAGGGCGGCGAGATCTACCAGCAGTCCTACGCCCAGGGTGAGCTCAATGTCTGGGGCCACCAGAAGGTGGCGGTCGAGACCGAGGGCGAGCATGCGGCGCAGGGTGGTGCCACATCCTACGCCGTCCAGGGCCGGCGCACCGTCAATTTCACGTCCGGCCAGGGCCTAGTCTATGCGATGGAGCAGTATTACCATGCGCCGGGGAAGCTTTCGACAATGGTGCTCGAGGTGGGCGCCCGGGCGCTTACCAAGCACGCGCTCAACGTGCACTGCGGCCATGACGACTTTTACGCCGCGCTCGACACGGGCTGGACCATGCTGGTCGCGAAGGACGCCCAGCAGGCGGCTGACCAGGCGATCATCCTGCGCAAGGTCAACGAGCTTTCGCTCAATCCGGGCATGAACATCCAGGACGGCATGCTCACCACCCATTCGGAAAGGATGTACGTTGCCCCCGAGGCGGAGCTGCTGCGCGAGTACCTGGGCGCCGCGGACGACCAGATCGACTGCCCGACGCCGGCCCAGCGGGAGCTCTTCGGCCCGCGGCGCCGCAGGGTCCCCCAGATGATGGACCTGAAGAACCCGGTCCTGCTCGGCCCGGTTCAGAACCAGGAGCACCACATGAATGGCGTCGTTGCGCGCCGCAACAACTTCAACGAGTACATCCTTCCGATGCTCGAGCAGGCCTATGCGGAGTTTGGCGAGCTGACCGGACGCCGCTATGGATTCGTCCACGAGTACCAGACGGCCGACGCGGACACGGTGTTCGTCTCCCTGGGATGCGCCGCCGACAACATCGAGGCCGCGTGCGACTACCTTAGGGAGCAGCGCAACGCCAAGGTCGGCTCGATCCACCTCAATGTCATCAGGCCGTTTCCGGAGGCCGCGGTCATCAACGCGCTCAGGGGCAAGAAGCGGGTCATAATCCTCGAGCGGACCGACGAGGGGCTGGCCGGCGACAACCCCCTGGCCCGCGACATCCGGGTGGCCCTCGGCAAGGGCAACGAGGCCGCGAAGTACGGCGGGGCCCTTCCAAGCCTCACGCCGGAGGAGACGCCGCGCCTCTTCCGCGGGGCCTACGGCATCGGCTCCCGCGACTTCCGCCCCGAACACACACTGGGCGCCTACGAGTTCGCGAGCGGACAGTCCAATCGTCGCGACGGCCGGGGCGCCGGCGACGGCGAGACGTTCTTTGTGCTCGGGGTCGATCACCCCTACGCCGTCATCAGCAACGACACGCCGTCGCTGCTGCCGACCGGCGCCATCGCGGTTCGCTTCCATTCGATAGGCGGCTGGGGGATGATCACCACCGGGAAAAACCTCGGCGAGCTGGTCGGCGAGTTCGGGCGCTATGTTTCCGAGCGCGATCCCGTGTACGATGCCGATGGCTTCCTGGTCGAGCGGCTGCACGTGATGGCCAATCCCAAGTACGGCTCCGAGAAGAAGGGAGCGCCGACCAACTACTACCTCACGGTCGCGCCGTCGCAGATCAAGGTGAACTGCGAGCTGAACCATGTCGACGTGGTCCTATGCTGCGATCCGAAGGCATTCACCCACACGAACCCGCTTGAGGGCCTGAAGAAGGGCGGAAGCCTCGTGTGGGAGTCGAGCGAGAGTCCGGAGACTGCCTGGGAACGGATTCCAGCCCGCTACCGGCAGTTTGTCCAAGACAACAACATCCGCATCTTCATCCTTCCCGGCTTTGACATCGCCCGCAAGGCGACGAACCAGCCCGAACTGCAGCTGCGTATGCAGGGCAATTCCTTCCTGGGTGCGTTCTTCCGCGTGAGCCCGTTCCTGCAGCTGTACGGCATCACCGAGGAGAAATTCCTGGAGAGCGTGCGCAAGCAGTACCAGAAGAAGTTCGGGCGCTTCGGAGACGCCGTCGTGACCTCGAACATGACCGTCATGACCGAGGGCTTTGCCCGCGTGGTGGAGATCAAGCACGGCCGCTCGGGCGACGCGGACCGCTCGTCGATGCGCAATCCCCTGCTTGCGCCCATCGGCACCCACAAGCTCATTCCCACGGCGGGCTGCAGCGCATCCGGCTGCTCAAGCATCGACATGCCCGCCCAGCAGGGCGGCCGCGCCCCCTTCCAGACCCTCGCCAAGTTCGACTCGGAGTTCCGCAACGGCCTGGGCTACCACCAGCCGGCCGGCGCGCTCGCCTCGGTCGGAGTGATGGGCGCGGGCTCGGGGGCGACGCAGTCCAAGTACGTCGCCCGCCGCGAGACACCCGTCTACATAGCCGAAAACTGCACGCAGTGCATGGAATGCATAACCGCGTGCCCCGACACGGCCCTGCCCAACATGGCGCAGGATGTCACAACCATCCTCAAGACCGCGATCAACAACTATGTCACGGATGTCGCGGACCGGCGCGCCATTGGCGCCGAGCTGGCGGGCCTCGAGTCGCGGGCCCGGGCGCGGATGAACGAATCGGTCAAGCTGAAGACAAAGGTGCCGTTCAAGGACATCATCCGCGACGAGGTGTCAGCGCTCACGTCCGTCTCCGAGCGCGCACGCACGGAGCTGACAGGGATCATAGCCAAGCTGCCGATCGCCTACTCCAACGTGCCGGCCATCTTCCGGTCGCTCGAGGCGAAGACTCCTGGAAGCGGCGGGCTCTTCTCGATCTTTGTGTCAGACCTCTGCAAGGGCTGCGGGGAATGCGTCCAGGTTTGCGGCGACCACGACGCCCTGCGCATGACCCGGGAGACCGAGGAGCTGAACGCAGAGTTGACGACGGCGCAGCTGTTCTCGCGCCTGCTTCCAGATACGCCCCAGAGGTTCCTCGGCCTCTACAACGACGCCGAAGCGGCAGGTTCCCGCGAGGCGGCGCTGCGCAACCACCTGATGGTGCGCCGCAACTACGAGGCCCTGGTGTCGGGCGACGGGGCGTGCGCCGGGTGCGGCGAAAAGAGCATCCTGCGCGCATGCGCCAGCGTGACCGAGGCTTACATGCGGCCGATCTACCACCGCAAGGCGGACCGCCTGCAGGCGAAGGCAGCGCGCCTGGAGAAGGAGGGCCCACAGAAGCTGGCCGCCCTCAAGGCGGCAAGGCCCGAGGAGTACGGGCTCTTCCGGAAGACATTCGCCCACGTGATCGTCGGCCTCGGCGGCGAGAACGAGGCCGATACCGCGCAGCGGGTCGCCGGCTACGAATCGAAGAACGGCCCAATCACGGACGAACAGATCACCGGCGGCCTGGCTGCCGTCCTGCGCCAGGAGGCCTTCAATCACAAGGAGCTCCAGTCCGTCGACGGACGCAGGGCCAACGGAATGTCCGTCATGATGATGGGCGCGAGCACAGGCTGCAACACGGTCTACGGCTCCACGCCGCCGTCGAACCCCCACCCCTATCCCTGGATGAACTCGCTGTTCCAGGACGGCGCGACGATCTCGTGGCTGATGGCCGAGTCGGTCATCATCAATCATGCGCGCCGCTCGGTCGCGCCCGAGCGGATGGCGGACTCCCTCTTGGACCACGAGAGCGGCGTGTCGACCGAGGCCGAGTACTTCACGCTCACCCACCTCGACGACGCGCTCATGACGGAGCAGGAGATCCGCGAGCTGCCGAAGGTCTGGGTCATCGGCGGTGACGGCGCGTTGGGCGACATCGGCTTCCAGAACGTCTCCAAGGTGATCCTTCAGAACCGCCCGAATGTGAAGATGCTGATGCTCGACACCCAGGTCTACTCGAACACAGGCGGGCAGAACTCAGACTCCTCCACCATGCTGGGCGGCTACGACATGAACCAATTCGGCGTCGCCTCGCAGGGCAAGCTGATCGAGAAGAAAAACGTGGCGGAGGCGTTCACGAGCGGTCACGGCTCGCCGTTTGTCGCGCAGGTGTCGATGGCCAACGCCGCCAAGCTCTACAAGGCGATGCTGGACGGCCTCGAGTACAGGGGCACGGCGTTCTTCCAGGCTTACACGACCTGCCAGCCGGAGCACGGCGTCGGCGACAACATGAGCGCGGACCAGGCGAAGATGGTGCGCGACTCGCGCGGGATGCCGGAGTTCATCTTCAACCCGCGTCGCGGCGAGACCGCACAGGAGGCCTTCGACCTCAAGGGCAACCCCAACCCGGACCGCGACTGGTGGCGGGCGAAGTACGCCACGGACGGCACCGAGTACAACTTCACGGTCGCCCACTGGGCGCTGACCGAGGGCCGTTTCCGCAAGCACGTGAAGTCGATCAAGGAGGAGGAGGCCGCCCGCCTCACGCTGATGGACGACCAGCTCCTGCTCATCAACCAAGACGACGTGATCCACCGGCGCGTCTTCGATCCGGCCCACCGCAGCTTTGTCCCCAATTTTGGCTGCTTCATCAAGGCTGAGGAGCACGGCAAGGTCCGCTACTACGCGGTCTCGAGGCAGATGGTCCTGTTCGCCGTCGAGCGCAGGAAGGCCTGGCGCATGCTTCAGAGCAAGGCCGGCGTCACGAACAAGGATTACTTCGCCCAGAAGTCGCTCCTGGGGAAGATAGACAAGGGCGAGACCCCGCTCGCGGACGCCCGCGGACGCATACGCGAGCTGTTTGCGGCCGAGCTGGCGGCCCCCCGAGCCTGATCCGGGCGAATCCCCCGGACCCGGCGCGCACCCCGGGCGGAACGCGTCCGAGGTGCAGCCCCTTGGTTTTTGGCCTGCCTCCGGGGCCGGAATGGCTCAACCTTGGCAACCTTTGAAATCGCACCGCAAGGAGCTCTGGTTCAATGTCCCCAGGCGCCGCCAGCTGATCAACATAACGCAGCAGGTGGAGGCCGCGCTCGCGGAAAGCGGGATCCGGGAGGGAATCTGCCTCGTGAACGCGATGCATATCTCCGCATCGGTCTTCATCAACGACGACGAGCAGGGCCTCCATGCGGACCTTGAAGCGTGGCTCGAGAAGCTTGCGCCGGAGAAGCCGCATGATCACTACGCCCACAACCGCGGCGAGGACAATGCGGACGCGCACCTGAAGCGCACGATCATGGGACGCGAGGCGGTGATCGCCGTGACAGACGGCAGGCTGGACTTCGGACCCTGGGAGCAGGTCTTCTACGGGGAATTTGACGGGATGCGAAAGAAGCGTGTCCTCGTTAAGATCGTTGGCGAGTGAACCGTTGGCCTTTGGGCCGGATCACCGGCCGGCGGTTCCCGGCAGGCCCGCCTTCTGGCGGACCGCGGCGTCGAGGCCGCGCCGGGCGTCCGCGAGCCCGGGATTGGTCTCCAGGGCGCGCTGGAAGTGCGCGATGGCCTCGTCGAGCTTGCCCTGGCCGAGGAGGACCGTCCCCAGGTTGACGTGCGCGTCGGCATAGTCGCCCTGGATCTCCAGCGCCCTCCTGAAGCTTGTGACTGCGTCTTGGATGCGCCCTTCACTGGTATAGGCGGCGCCCAAGTTGTTGAGCGCCCGCGCGCTCCTCGGTTTGACATACAGGGCCATCTGGTAGTTCAGGATGGCCTCCTCCGCCCTGCCCTTCCTTAGGAGCGCATTCCCGAGGTTGTTGTAGGCGTCCTCGAAGCGGGGGTTCAGCGCGACCGCCGCCCGGTACTGTACGATCGCCTCGTCAATGCGTCCCTCGTTCCCGAGCGCGATGCCGAGCGTGCTGCGGACCTCCGGCTGATTCGAGTCCGAGGCGAGGGCCATCCGGCAGATGGACTCCGCCTCCGTGTTCTGGCCCCTCAGCAGAAGGAGGTTGGCCAGGTTGTTGCACGCCATCCAGCATCCCGGGTTGCGGGCGATCGTCGTCCTCCAGAGAGCCTCCTCGCTCCTGTACATCGCGCACTGCTGCCAGCTGAGCCAGCCGAGCCCGGCGACGAGACCCAGGACGCCGGCGTCGGCGGTCCGCCTGAGGCCCCCTGTCGTCCTCGCCCGCCAGATCGCGATGCCCGCAGCGGCGGGCACGATGGCGCCGATCAGCGCAAGGTGCTCGTAATGGTCAGCAACCAGCGAATAGCGCATGAAATAGACATCCGTGAACCCCATCACGGGAAACAGGGTCACGCAGAAGTAGCCCCAGGCGAACAGAAGCCCCCGGCTCCAGTTGCGGCGTTGCAGCCAGAGCACGGCGGTCAGCAGAAGGGCCGCGGCGAGCGGCAGCCACCAGCGGGGATCGGAGACGCGGATGGTCCACGGCGGGTAGACGAAGACGAGGTGGAAGGGGAGCAACGCCTTGTACAGGTAGAACCACACGACGGCGGCGGCGCCGAGAAGCCGCTCGCCCAGCCCCTCGGATCGCCCTATTGCATCGGCGGCGCGTCCGGCGAAGTCGAGATTGATGATGACAAGCGCGCCGGCGGCGGCGAAGAACGGCAGGATCCGGAGCCAGTCGTACCGGACCAGCCGGCGGCGCCAGGCCGCGATGCCGAGGAGCACGAAGGGAAGCATCGCCACCGAGCCCTTTCCGAGCATCGCGAGCACGAAGGCCGCCAGGCTGAGCCCAAGCCAGGCATCCGCGGCCCAGGCCGGGCGGCCGGCGGCGGGCTTGGAGTCCTCGGACTTGAGGAAGAGGCGGATTGATATCAGGTAAAAGAGCATCGCCATCAGGTTCTTCCGCTGCGTTATCCACGCCACGGACTCGACGTTGACCGGGTGGACGACGAAGATCATCGCGGCGAGATACGCACCCGGAATTCGCAGCTTTGCCAGGATCCTCCACAAGAGAACCGCCTCGGCTGCGTGCAGGAGCACGTTGGTCACGTGGTAGCCGAGCGGGTTGGCGCCCCAGAGGCGCCACTCGAGCCAGAGTGTCGTGGACGTCACCGGCCAGTAGTCGACAGGCTCCGATGTGAACCAGAAGCGCCGCAGCCCGTCCGACGCCCTGATCAGGGGATTGGCCGTCAGGAAAGCATCGTCGTCCCAGATGAATCCTGCCCTTCTCAGGCCGGCATAGGAGGCGACTGCCGCCAGCAGCAGCAGCGCCCCGAGAGCCCACTCGCGTGCGGGACTGGCCTCCCGGGGAGCCCCGGCGGCTTTCACGGGTAGAGCCACTGTTCGCGCCACCGGCCGCCCTCGAGCACGCAGATGATGCGCTCATGGCGGCGGAAGGGTTTCTGCCGCCAGAACTCGATGCGGTCGGGCACGACCCGGTAGCCCGACCAGAACGGCGGCCGCGGCACCGCCCCGACGTGGAAGCGAAGCGCATACGACGCGCAGGCCTGCTCGAGGTCAAAGTAGCCCTGCATCGGCCGCGACTGCTTGGACGCCCAGGCCCCGAGCTGGCTGAGCCGCGGCCGCGTTGCAAAGTAGGCGTCGGCCTCGGCGTCCGAGACCGGCTCCGTGCGCCCGCTGACGCGCACCTGGCGACCGATCCGATTCCAATAGAAGCACAGCGCCGCCCTCGGATCGGCGGCCAGGTCAGCGGCCTTGGGGCTGGTCAGGTTCGTGTAGAACACGAAACCCCGCTGATCTGCGTGCTTGAGGAGTACCATGCGCACCGAGGGGCAGCCGTCGGCGCCGGTCGTCGCGAGCGCCATGGCTGTCGGCTCGGGCTCCCCCCCTTTCGCGGCCTCATCGAGCCAAACCGTGAACTGGGCAACGGGATCGTTCATGCGACGGCAAGACTACCGCCCGGCGCGCGGAATCGCGAAACGCATTCTTGCCTCCGCCGGGGTCCGCCGGACGCGCAATCCGGGGCCTGGGAGCCTGGTCAGGGTCAGGTGCACCTCAGTCTCCCAGGCAGGTGCTCACCGAGCGGGCCGACAGGACCCAGTGGTGATCCATGGGAACGAGCTTCAGCCGCCCGGCCACGGAGGCGAGGGGCACGGGCTGGACGGTGGTGCCGCGGGAAGCCACCATGATTCCAGCCGCGCCGTTGGCGATCAGGTCGACGCAGGCCGTCCCTAGGCTTGTGGCGAGCAGCCGGTCGCCAAACGAGGGCGTTCCGCCCCGCTGCACGTAGCCGAGGATGGTCACCCGGGCCTCGAGGCCGGTGAGGCCCTCAAGCTGCTTGGCGAGCCGGAGCGTGTTGCCGTCATGCTCCGCCTCCAGCTCGGCGAGGCGAAGCTTGGCGTACTCCTTCTCCTCCACCGTCCGCGCGGTCGCCCTGCGCCGCTCCGCGTTCGCAAACGACGCCGAGTCCTCGATCGACTTCGCCCCCTCGGCTACCGCGACAATGCTGAAGTTGGTGCCGACCTTCGACCGCTTGCGGACGGCCGCTGCGATCTTCTCGAGGTCGTAGGGAATCTCGGGTATGAGAATGACGTCGGCTCCCCCCGCCAGACCCGCCCCGAGGGTGAGCCAGCCCGCCTTGTGCCCCATGATCTCGGCGATGATGATGCGGTGGTGGCTGTGCGCCGTGCTATGAAGCCTGTCTATGGCCTCGGTCGCTATGCCCAGCGCCGTGCTGTAGCCGATCGTCGCGTCGGTCAGCGCGACATCGTTGTCGATCGTCTTCGGAAGGGTGATGATCCTGAGCCCAAGCTCGGCCAGCCTCAGCGAGTTCTTGTGCGTGCCGCCGCCGCCGATGCAGACCAGCGCGTCAAGCTTGTGCGCCTTGTAGTTGCGCACGATGTCCCTGGTCATGTCGCGCTCCCGCCCGTCGATCAGCATGCGGTGCGGCTTGTCCCGGCCGGTGCCCAGCACCGTTCCGCCGACCGTGAGGATGCCGCTCAGGTTGTCCTTGCTCAGGCGCTCAAACTTGTTGAGGGCGAGGCCGAGAAAGCCGTCGCGAAAGCCCAGGATCTCCCATCCGTACTTGCCTATCGCGGCCTTGCCAACCGCGCGGATGGCCGCGTTAAGCCCGGGGCTGTCCCCGCCCGCTGTGAGAATGCCGATGCGCCTGATTAGTTTCTTCACTGGAGACGATGGGTAGTGCGGGGATGCTAGGGCCTGCGCGCGCATTGATCAACCCTTGTGCGCAGGGCCTCCCAATCGTCACGCGCCGGCCCGCCGGGCGGGACGCGCTAGTTAGAGCGGCTCAGGAGCTTCTTCTTCTCCGCCTGGAACTCCTCGTCGGTGAGGATTCCCTTCTTTCTCAGGTCGTCGAGCTTGAGGAGCTCGTTATAAAGCTCGTCGGTGTTCAGCCGCCTTTCGGGCGGCGACGCAGCGGACACAGGCGCCCCGACCGCACCGGCAACGGGCTCGGTTGCCGTGAGCTCCGGGTCCCCGGGATTCAGCGCCTTGAAAACTATCTTCGCATAGGCATAGCCCAGCCCGAACGTCGGCACCTTGCCCGTCAGCGAGACCGGCTTGAGCACCTTTCCCTGGGCCGAGCAGTAATCGGCGGCGGCCTGGTTGGCCTCGGACTTGAGCACATCGAGGTCCATGTGGAAGGCGTTCTTGGCCTCGACCCTGATCGAGTACGTGTTGTCTCCCATCGAGACCACCGATCCCACATTGTCGTGCGATGAGGCGAAACCGGCCGCCGCGGCACACATCCAGGACACTGAAAGCAACCTGCCAAGGGTTTTGGAATTCACACGGGAACCGTCGCCACTCGAGCCGTGCAGGTCAATCCTTCGCTGGCCTGGGGATCGCTGGCGTGGCTCGCGCGATTCTGACTGGGATCCAGCCGGTGGCCGGCCACGGCGCCGGGCGCCGCGTCCCGTGGGCGGCCCGATGTCGCTCGCTCCGGGGACACCCTGCGCCGGGTGCAACTCTCGACAGCCAAGGCAAGCCATGCGGATTCCTTAAAATGTTTTATTGCAGTATCTTGAATTGAATTTGGGATCAACCCGACCCCACCCTTGACCAGGCAACACCGCGGGTTGCATCGCACCAGATTGCATCCAAACCGATCCGCTTGGCGTATAATTTCGGGAATCAAGCCAAAGCCGGAAAATGCTCAAGCCGATCCCCCCGACCAGGAACCTTGGCCCTCATTCTACCGTCTATCCTGCTACGCCTCCGCAATCGTCTTCCCAAGATCAGATCGAAAAATTAGACCGCACGTTAACATAAGGCCAACCCCATGAAAACCACCACAGCAACCTCACTGTGTCTTGCAACGCTTCTGGCCGCCGGCTTCTGCCAGCGCGCCAATGCCGGCCTGTTCAGCGACAATTTCGAGGCGCTGGTCATCGCCGAGAGGGCAAAGGGCGCCCCCCCGGAGCAAGGCAGCCCCGCCACGTACGCGGCGTTCGACGGCGGCTACATAGAGGCGGGCGACCCCCTTGCGGGTGACACGCCGCCATCGGCTGACCAGGTACGGCAGGAGTTGAACACAGCCCTGCAGTCCCAGGGGTTTCAGCCGGGACACGGAGCGCCATCCCTCGTGATAACCTATTACTGGGGTGTCCTTAGGGTCGACCATTCCCAGATCCGCGTCCCGTATGGCATCAAGACCAACCTCAGGGCGCGAATCGAGCTGGTCAGCACCGAACAGCTGGGGGCCGAGGTCGAGAACCACATTCTGGGCCAGGAGAAGGGGAGCCCCGTCGACATGGACGTCTCATCGACGACTATCCCCTCCGGCCCCATGGAGACGATCATTCAGGATTCGCGCCAGCCGCGGATATTTGTGGTCGTGTCGGCCTACGACTACCAGTCGCTGGCACAACACCAGAGCCCAAGGGTCGTGTGGCGGGTCAAGCTGAGCGCCATGGAGAACAGCGGCGAGATGGACGAGGTGATCCCGGCCCTGATAACTGCAGGGGCTCCGTTCTTCGGAAAGTCCCTGCCGGACCTGCACATCGCCAAGGCGACCCTCTCAAGGGCGGCATCCGTCTCGGGCTCGGCAGGCGCCCAGCCCACGGCGGAATCCATCAATCTGGACAGCCAGGTCCTCAGGGACCTGATGTCAAAGGAGCACAAGACGGTCTCGGGATATTCCGATTGAGGGCGCATCGCCCACCCGGGCAAGCCAGGGCGAAGGGGTCCGGTCCGGAGGCGCAGGAGGCGATCCCCCAGCGACGGGGATCGCCGGTTTGGCCCCCCTGCCGGCGTCCCGTCAGATCGGCAATTCCCCGAGCCTGACGGATGCGACGCCTTCCACCGGCTCACCCTTGTCGAGCGCGGGTTTGAACCGGATGGCCTTGATCACCGAATCGAGGTAGGGGTCATCCACCTTCCTGGTGCAGGCCGCGTCGACAAATGACCCGCTTGCAAGGCCGTTCTTTGTGACCCTGACGAAGTACGTCTCTGCGTACATTCCCTCCGCCAGGCGGGCCGGCAGGTCCGCCGGAAGCTTCCCCATCGCGGGAACTGCGGGCAGCGTGGCGCCCTTGTGGGCTCCGATATAGTCCATCTTGACGTACTCGAAGGCCTCGTCCCGCGTCAGCAACGCCCGGTTCGGCGCGACATTGGTCGCGATCTCGACACCGCCGTTGTAGAGGTGGACCTCGAAGCTCCGAAGTTCGAAGCCAGGCGGGAAGCCCTCCTCGATGAAATGCACCTTGGCTGGATTCCTTCCAATTGGATCAAGCGCCTTCGCATAGATCAATCTCTGCACCTCGCCCACGCCGCCGCCCTTCCTGTGAAACTGGGTGACGGTTACGACATAGGGGCTGCCGAGCCTGTGCTCGGACGAAACCACAAAGGACACCTCCATCGCGTCCTCACCCTGGGAAAGGCCCTTGTCCCCGCGCAACTCGAGGTCCGCGCCGGCGCTCACTGACGTCGCCTGAAGCTGCTCGGCCACGTTTGAGGCCTGAACACTGCTATTTGAGGCCCCAAACGCCTGGGTCTGGATGATCAAAGGCTCCTGCGGGTACTTTACGGCATCCAGATTGTTCGTGGCGGTCGTGTATTGGGCCATATTCTGGGCCTGGACCTCGGCCGCCGCCGCCTGGTTAACCGCGGCTTGGTACCCGGCATTGTCCTGGGCCGTTCGCACGAGGGCCCGCGTCAGCTTCGCGGCCGGGTCGTTTCCAGCGGAATACCCCGGTGCCCCCTTGAGGTCCGCTATCGTCGCGGATATCTCCGTGAGCTTGAGCGTCGGGCTGATCCTGATGTCGATCGGCCCGCTCCTCGCGGATACGACCTGACTCTTGCCGTTCACGTCGACCACCCACGAGCTGCCCGATACGTCCCGAACGGCATAAAGCCGGTTCTCCAGGCCGATCGACACGTCGGCTCCCATGAACAGTGTGTGGGTTTTCGCGGCGTCCTGGGCGCCGGCGGTTGTGGAGACTGTCACGCTGCCAAGGATCACTGCAGGGAGCAGCAATCGCGCCGCGATTGAAGGCCACGGCCGCCGAATAGCATGGGTTGTTTTCATTGCGATGGCTAGCCGTCCTTGACGACCAGCGTTTTGACGCGGACCAGGAAGTCCTCGACCGCGTCGGATTTCTCTATGCTGAGAGCCTTCTGGAGGTACTCTACAGTCTTGGCGTAATGCCTGTTTTTCAGTTCAATATTGGCCAGCTCGAGGCTCGCCACGTAAGCGCTGGACGGGACGTGGTAGGCGGCCTCGAACGCAAGTGTGGCACGCGGGATGTCGTCCTCGGCGGCATAGGCCCTGGCCTCGGCCAGGAGGGCCTTGCCATTCAGGGGGGAGACCTTTAGCACCTCCTCCAGCTCGCGCCTCGCCTCGGGCCACTTCTTCTGCGCGGCGAGAAGGTCGGCACGCGTCAGGAGAAGCTCCGTTCCTCCGGCCCCCGAGCCCTGCGACTTGAAACGGTCCAGGACCGCCTCGGCGTCCTGCAGCCGTCCGCCGGCGATCAGCACCTGGGCGTAGTGGAGCAGCTTCGGCTCTCCCACCTCGGGCGAGGCGGCAAGCACCTTCTGGTAGATCTCCGCAGCCTCCGGCACCAGGTTCTGCTCCGCATACAGGTCCCCCAGCAGGGAGAGCTCCGGGATGCCGGCAACTCCGGTGCCCACCGCCGTCTCAAGGAGCACGGTCGCCTCCACCGTGCGGCCCTCCGAGAGCAGGATGTTGGCATAGGCAAGCCAGTACTGCGCGTCGCTCGGGCGCTCCTTGATGAGGTTTTTCACGAGGGACTCGGCCCGCGTGAATTGCTTCCCGTCGATGCAGATGCCGAGGAGGCCCTCCTTCCAGTCCACGTTGGACGGGTCGCCGCTCAGGGCCTGCATATACGCCATCTCCGCCGAGACCAGGTCCCCCTGTTTCTGGAGGCTGTACCCAAGCAGCCCGAAGGTCGCCGAGTCGCGGTCGCCCAGCTCCACCGCCTTCGAGAAGCAGGGAATCGCCTCTGCGTAGTGTCCGGTCGAATAGTAGAGGACGCCGAGGTTCACCCAGGCACGCAGGAACGTCGGGTAGCGGGCCACCGAGGCCTTGTAGTTGGCCTCAGCCTTGTCGTTCTCGCCGGCGGCATAGTAGGCGTTCCCAAGGATGAACTGAAACGCGGGGCTCGGCTGCTCCTTGTCCGAACTCATCGCCTCGAGAAGCTTCACGGCGAACACGGGGTTGGATGCGAGCATTGTCACGACCTTCTGGTAGAGCGCGTACTCCTCCTCCGACATCTCCGGCTCGCGCTCCTTGAGGAACGAGTTCGACTCGTTGATGATCCGCTTCGGATCGAGCTTCGGCTCCGATGCGGGGGCCAACCCGCGGAACGCGAACGCCAATGCGAGAAGGATGACGATTCTTGTGAATTTCATAGCCTAGAGTGTGAACGGAGAGCCGTTCGTCCATTTGTACCAAACAAGCTGCTGCACCATGCACCTCACCTTCTTCCCCTTCCGGATCGCCGGGGTGAACTCCCACTCGTCGCGAACGCACTGCAGCACAATCGAGTCGAACTGGGCGTTGCCTGAGGGCCTCATAACCCGTATGCTCTGCACCGCGCCCTCGGGATCTATGACCAGGAGCAGCGTGACGCGCAGGGAGTCCACGTTGTCGCGCACGCGGCTCGAAACCCTGGCGATTGTCTTGACGACCGCCAGGGGGACCTGGTCCACCTCGCTCTGCTGGTAGATGTGCTGGTAATCGCCGGAGATGTTCGCCTTCGGCTTCAGGTCGGTCAGGAGCTGGCCGAACTGGATCGTCGCGCGCGGCGGCAGATCGGCCGGGGGCACGAGCTGCTCAAGATCCGGCGGCACCACCGCCAGCTTCACCGGGCTGTCGGAGGCGCCGATTTCGATGCCCGTCAACGGAACGTCGACCTCGTGCGCATCGACCCTATCCTCGACCTTGGGCGGGGGCGGCTCCGGAACACCCGACACAGTCCTCAGGTCCTCGATTTCGGAAGGCTTTGAGACCGACCTCACCATCTCGAAGTGCGCCACGCCCAAGAAGAGGCAGAAGGTGAAACCCGCGCCGAGCAGCAGGCAAAACCCCTCGTCCGCGAGGGAATCGGCGCGGATGCCGGGGTGCGGGACTGATTCGGAATGGGCCATGGGACGAGGTTCACGGCCCCTCCGCACGGGCAGTGGCAAACTCCACATGTTGAATGCCCGAGCGCTTGGCCTCCGAGTAGACGGCTGCAAACACGCCAAGGTTGGACGACCGGTCGCCGCGGATGATCAGTGACGGCACCCGCCCGATGGCCGCCTGCTTCACGACGGCCGCCACCTGGTCGGTGCGGATCTCCTGGCCGTCGAAATAGATACGGTTGTCGGCCGTGATCGCGATCAGGAGCGCGTTCTGGTCGCCGCTCAGCGAGCCGCTGACGTCCGGCTTCTGCACCTCGACGCCGGGGTCATTGACGAAGGCGCTGCTGATCATCAGGAAAATCACGAGCACCATGATGCAGTCGACCATCGGCACCATGTCGATGTGCGTGACCTCGAAGCGCGTGCGGCCTAGGTTTTTCCCGATCATGGCACCGCGTCCAGCCAGACGCTCCTTTCGATCCTGTTCAGCTTCTGCAGGTACCTCCGCAGGCTGCCGTTGGCGATGTGGACGACCATGAGCGCCGGGATGGCGACAACGAGGCCCGACTCCGTCGCCACCAGCACCTCCGATATCCCTTTCGCGAGCCCCTCCATGGTCTTCTCCATCGAATGCCCCGAGAGGCTCTCGAATGTCGTCACCATCCCGCTCACCGTGCCTAGCAGGCCAAGGAGCGGCGCCGCTGCGATCATGGACCCAAGCGCGATCCGCTGCTGCCGGAACGACTCTTGAACCTCCTCGCGCACCCGCCTGAGCTGCGGCAGCTGCCTCTCCTGGGCCGATCCCCTTCGATCGAGCTCGCGGCTGGACCGGCGAAGCGACAGGAGCAGCTTGAAGCACCTGGAGTAGAGGACGACGGACAGAGCGAGTATCGCGATCATCACGGGCCCGCCCCGCTGCACGAGCTCAACCAGGGGCTTCATGCGGCGACCGTCTTCCCCGCGGCCTTCGCGGTTTCCGAGGCGGTGACGAATTCGAGGGCGTAGCGTTCCAGCAGAGAAAGGTTTCTCTGGATGCGGTGGGCAAGAAACCCGTGGGCGATCAGGGTCGGTATCGCGACCACAAGTCCAAGCTCGGTTGCCACGAGCACCTCCGAGATCCCACTGGCCAGCTTGCCTGCGTTGCCGGTTCCAAACACGGTGATAAGCGCGAATGTTCTCACCATGCCGACCACGGTGCCCAGCAGGCCCATGAGGGGCGCGGCCGTCGCGATCACCGCGAGCAGGGACAGCCGGCGCTCGTAATGGAGCCTCTGTCGCAGGAGCACCGACTGGAGGTGCTCCTCAAGGATCTCCTTGGGGCCCTCGCTGTAGCGCATCCCCACCTGGAAGAGCTCCCGCACAGGCGCGCTGAGCGAGGTGACGGCCTGGGTCGCCTGGTCCCGCGCACCTGCGGACACCTTTGCCAGGAAGGCGAGAACGGTCCCGGGCTGGTCCACCGAGAGCCGGGAAAGGTCCCTGATCTTCTGCGCGATCATGGCCAGCGAGAGAAATCCCACCGCGATGATCGCATAGGCGACGGGCCCACCCTTCTGGATGTGATCCAGGATGGTCCCCTTCGTCTCCTTCAGGCGCAAGGCCTTGCCGCCCGACGCGTCGGCAATGACGACCGCCGGCTTGCCCTGGAAAAATGCCGCGGCGTCCTGCGCCTTCCAGTCGGGCAGGAGGTAAGTGACCGGGTACGCCGACCCCGCGCGCGGCCTCGACGTGCCGGCCGAGCCCCCGCCTTCCGGCTGGAAATACGTCTCCGGCCCCATGAATGCAAACGTGCCCTTGACCACCTCGTTGTTCCCCTCGAAAAGCGAGCTGCCAGCCTCCGCGTAGCCCCCCAGCTCCTGCCTTGTGCGCTCGAGGAGGAACTCGGCGATGTTCACGGCGGACTGGGCCGTCGTGCTCGCTGAGGTGTCGTCGAGCTTCTGCTGGAGCGTGAGGATGGGATCGGAGAGCAGCTGTCCCTCTCCGGGGGCGAGCCCCTCGTCAAACGCCGCGAGGCCGTCGTGGGCGAGCGTGTCCAGGTAGGCCGAGTTCTTCCGGATCGAATCCAAGTCCGCCAGCAGCTTGCGGTTCTCCTCCGCATAGTCCTCCTTGCCGGCTTCCAGGCGCTCCACCTGGCTCTGCGCCGAGATGATGCGGTCCTCCGCCGCGCGCATCTTCTCAAGAAGGGGCGCCTCCTCGTCCGAAATGCGCTTGCGCGTGACGTTGAGCTCGTCGGATGCCTTCAGCAGGCGTTCGCTGTAATCCGCCGTCGCGCGCTTCATCGCGTCGTTGAAGGTCTCCTGGCCCCGAACCGCGGCCGACAGCAGGAATATTGAAGCCAGAACGGGAATGAATCGGTTCTTCATGGGTTCAATTCCTGGGGTTTCCCGCCACGGGCTGGCTAAGAACCGCGGTCACAGGGACGAAATCCGGGTCAGCCTTGTCATTGTAGATGGCCATCAGCCTCTCTACCGGCTGCACCGAGTCCTGACCGGGCTCCCAGCGCCAGCCGTGCGGCCCCGGGGTTCCGAGCCACGCCTTGCCCGCGGCCCGGTCGAGCGCGTAGCCGTAGCTTAGGCCCCAGTAGATGACCTCGAGCGACCGGGCGCCTCCCGGCTCACCGTCGATGGTCAGCACCTCATCCCCATACGTAACCGTTCGGTTGAATTGCGCGCATCGGTTGAGGATCGTCATGGCGAGCTGCATGCGCTCACCCGTGCCAAGCCCCTGGCCCGCGAGGCTGCGGTACGGCAGCTCCAGGGCCTCCGACAGGCGCGGGGGAAGCGACGGGCGAAGCTCGACCAGCTTTCCAACCAGCGCCTGCAGCCTGGACTCGGCGGCGTGCAGGTCGTCCGAAGCGGCCTTTCTCTTGGCCTCCATCGTGCCGATCTCCTCGCGGTCCTTGGCGGTCGCCGCCGTCAGCAGATCCCGCTTCTCCTCAAGCGACTGGGCGCGCTCGGTCAAGCTGTTGATGGTCGTCTCAAGCAGCGGCCGCTCCGTGGTCCAGGCCTCCTCGAGGCGCGTTGTCTCAAGGCGGGTCTTGATCCAGTCGCTCGCCGCCTTTCCGCTTGGTCCGAGCGGATCGGTTTCCGTCTCGGCGCCATGGGCGAGGACGAGCACGAGGGAAGGCAGCAGCAACCACTTGATCAGGCGCAAGGGGGGAGCGTTCATGTTTTGGGGATTTTGCCCTTTCCTGCGGAAGTCTCTCCGAAGGCTGAAAAACAGCGGGCAGATAGGGGATTGAACCAACTCGATAGACGGATAGGGCGTCGACTTGAGTGCAGTCGAAAAATCCAGCGCTCGCTCGAGCAAAGCTGCAAGACCGAAACACGTGCGACGCGCCTCCCTGGCACGGCTCGGTCCGAATCGCGCCGGAAAACCAGGATGGAAGCTGCTGACCGAAAGCAGGGCTGGAGGATCTTCACTCTCGGGCGGGCAACTGTTCCTCAAAATATTTTGTGACGGCATGGGGGTTGCCAGGTCATCCCTTCGCAAACCCCGTGCCATGCCGCGCCGTAATGCGCTAAGATGTTTGGACAAAGGACCTAGTGATTCTTGCGCGCCAGGGCCCCAGTCCGCGCCGCAGGCGGGATGGTTGCACGCACCCACTTTCATTGCGCACGGCAATACCGGGTTGGACGTAGCCAACCAATGCGCAACTCCGCGCGAGAAGAGCGCATGCACGAATTGTGTTGAAGCGCGCGCAGGCAAGGGTCGGATTGCTCGACCCATGGCTGTCGAAACCGAGCTCCCTGCCGGGTGCGAAGTTCTCCTGCTAGAGGACGATTCCGTTCTGCGAAGGAGGCTGACCGCCCACCTGCGTGGCCTCGGGGCCGAGGTGACGGAGGCCTCATCGATCAAGGAGGCCCGCTCGGCCCTGTCCGGGCTGCGCTTCGACTTTGCCCTTGTGGACCTTCACCTCCCGGACGGCGAGGTCCTGGAATTGCTGCGGGAGGGTGCGTTCTCGGAGAACACCGGCGTCGTCGTCATGACGGCGTTCGGCGGAATCAAGGACGCCGTGGAGGCGATGCGCCAGGGAGCGGGAGACTACCTCTCAAAACCCTTCGAGCCGGACGAGCTCCCGATTGCATTCATGCGCTGCCGCGAGAAGCGTGGAGCCGCCCGGCGCGAGGAGTTTCGGGTCGGCGAGAACTCCTCGGCGGAGGGTGACGAGCTTTTCTTCGGGCAGAGCCTCTCCAGCGTGCGCGAGAGGCTCGAAATGATTCTCTCGACCGAGCGGAGGCTCGAGAAGATCCTTCCCCCGGTCCTGATAGAGGGCGAAACCGGGACCGGGAAGAGCCTCCTTGCCGGCTGGCTGCACCGGCAGGGACCGAGGGGCTCCCATCCGTTCATCAAGGTGAACTGCGCCGCCCTGCCCGAGACGCTCGCGGAATCCGAGCTATTCGGCCACGAGCGAGGCGCGTTCACCGACGCCAGGACCGCGCGCATCGGGCTCTTCGAGGCGGCCCACGGCGGCACGCTGCTGCTCGATGACATCGGGACCCTTGCGGCGACGACGCAGGCCAAGGTGCTGGCGGTCGTCGAGGACCACTGCGTCCGGCGCCTGGGCGCGACGAAGGAGATCGGCGTTGATGTCAGGCTGATCGCAGCGTCAAACGTGCCCCTGTCGGACCTTGTTGAGAAGGGGGCGTTCCGGGAGGACCTGTATCACCGACTCCACCTTCTCCACATCACGCTGCCCCCCATCCGGGAGCGGGGAATGGACCTGCTCGCTCTGGCGAAGCACCTCCTCGAGCGCATCGCCCGGCGTCACCGGCTGAGGGACATCTCCATCTCACCGTCCGGAAGGGCGCGCATCCTTGCCTATCGCTGGCCCGGAAACGCCAGGGAGCTCGCGCATGTCATAGAACGCGAGATTATCTTCGCACGCGGCAGCGAGCTCGAATTCGGGAGCCTGGGACCGCAGCCCCAGGTCGCGGCGACCGGCTGGCGAAACCCGATCTGGCGCGTTCCGGAGGATGGATTCTCGATCGATATGGTCATTGCGGACCTGATTGATGAGGTGCTCCGGGACACGGGCCACAACATCTCGGCGACCGCCCGGCGGCTTGGAGTGACCCGTGAGTACCTGCGCTACCGTCTGAGCGGCAAAAAAACCGAATAATAGGTATGGACGCCCTTCCGTTGGACCCCCGCCCCAAGACCCAACCCGCGCCGGCAGTGTTGGCCCAGATCCCGCATTTCTCGCCATGACGCGCTTCGCATAATTTCGGCGGCCTTTGCCCTCGAGCCACGCCCCGGTAGCCATGCAGGCGACCTGCGGTCGTTCCGGGCGGGCGCCCCAGATTCTCCAATGAAGATTTTTGCACCCGGCACGAAACCCCTTCGTGAGCCCCGCTGCGTGGTCGCGCTGGCCTTGATTCTCGCGCTCCCCTGCCTCCCTGCCGCGCAGGCCCAGTCGGCGCCTTCGGATGCCGCCCAGAGCGAGGGCAGGACGGGTCTTCCCTGGGAGGCTCGAGGCAGGTTCGACCCGGTCCTCTTTATGGGCGCGTCCACCACCCATATCGTCGTCCACAATGACTCTGCCGCCACTCCCCAGTTTGTCTACTTCCCCCCCGCCCCCCCGCCCCTCGATTCGGATATCCCCGTGCTGGCGCCATTCGATCCCGGACCGCCGGCGCCCGATGACCTAGGGGCCTTTGTCGGGGAGCTTTTCTACCCCATGCTCGGGGAACGGCTTGTGTCGGGCGACCTTCCCAGGCCGCTGCGCGCGCGGATTGTGTCCTACCGCAGCACCAAGGACGGACTTCAGGAGGAGATCCGCTCGCGCGTCCTTGCCCTGAAGGACGTTGATCCCGAGCTGCGCGAGAGGCAGCTCGAAAACCTGGCCGCCCTGGAGGCGCCGCGGATCGCCGAGCTGGAGGCTGTGGCCGAGAGACTCCGCCTGGATTTGCGCCCGGAGCGCGCATTCGGGGTCCATGCCGGAAGCGCCGACCTGAACGACAGGCTGAGCAGGCGCGTCCGCGCGGTGCATGAAACGCCATCGGACCCCGCCGAGCTCCAGAAGGAGGCCGAGGCGATACGGGACTCCGCCTTTTACCAGGACGGACTCTCCCCCGCCCAGCGAAGGCTGCTGCTCGAGGCTGCGAACGAATTGGAGGCCAGGACGGGCACGAGGCAGGTCGCGCCCGGGACAAGGCTGCTCTATTTCTCTCCCGAGGAATCACGGATCTCGATCCCGGCGAGCCTGCAGGCGCCCCTGGAGGACAAGATCGGCGAATACCTCTCCGTCAAGGATTCCATTGAGGACGAGCTGCGCGACGCGCTCGCGGGGACTGCGACTGCCACAGCCGACGCGCGCGCTCAGGCAATGGCGGAGCTGGCTGGCGCCCAGGCGCCGCGAATCGCCCGGATCGAGGCGCTGGCCGAGGAGATCCGGCGCGGTTTGGCCGACCTTCCAAACCCGCCCGGGCCACCCGCCCCGCCGTCGCTGCCACCGGAACTCAGCTCCCGGATTTCCGACTACCGCAAACACAAGCTTGAGCTGCTAAAGACGCTGAGGGCCATGCTCGCGGCCCCAACTCCGCCCGAGGAGTCAGGCGGCAGCGCGCAGAGGCAGAACTCGACGGACGTGGCCACGGGCACGCTGGCATGGATGCACGACGGATCGACGACGACGGAGATCCAGCCCACAAGCCTGAAGGTTTCCGTCAAGGAGTTCGACCAGAGGCAAAACGAGCTCATTGCCGCGCTGAACAAGGAGGAGGCCGGCATTCGGGAAAGCCTTGCCGATTACGTCCGATCAGCCAACGGGCCCGCCGACCGGAAATCCGTGAACGACCTGCTCAGGGACTTTGAGGACGCCCGCCAGCGCCAGGAAATCTGGAATCGGTACCGGGATTACGAGACCGCGGTGCTGCTGCCGGGATTGTCCGCCGGACAGCGCCGCTTGATGTTTGACGCCGCGATCGAGCAGCTCGGGCTGCCCCTGCCGGTCGGCGAGAGGCTGAACTGACGGGCGTCGCCCGCGAAGCGCCACCGATGCTCCGGCCCACCTTAAAATACTCTGTAGCCGCAACGGGCACGGGAGCCCTGCTCGTCGCGATATTCTCGGCGCTTGTCATCTGGCTCCGGTCGGACCTCCGCAGCGAGATCCACCTGAAGATCATCGAGCGGGACGCCGCCGTCCTCTACCCGATGGCCCTCCAGCAGCTGGCCGACAGCGCGGCAAACGATCCGTCCAACGCGAACGGGGCGCTCACAGCGCTGCTCAAGAGCGCGCGCCAGAGGGGGATGCTGGCCGTCGCCGTCTTTGACCACGACGGCAACACCATTGAATCGGTGCCGGCGAACCAGCTCTTTGTGGAGCTGCCCACGGACGACTTCCTGAAGCTGCAGGGCGGCGCCCCCATCAGCCGGTACCATCCGGCATTCCCGCTTGACCAGTATTTTTCCGGGGTTTCGGCGGAACAGCGCCAGACCCCGGTGCTCGAGGTCCTGCTGCCGCTGCCGGGCGCCCGCCAGGCGGCGCCACAGGGATTCGTGCGCTACTACATCGACGCGCGGCCGCTCTCGCGCGAGCTGGACCTGATCGACGGAAGGATTGATCGCCAGACCGGCGTCACGCTGCTGGTCGGAGCGGCGCTGATCTCCGCAGTCGTGGCCAGCGCGACCTTCAGCGTCCACAGGGCACAGAGAATTGTCGCGGAGCGCAACGAGCGGCTGACCCGGGCCAATTTTGACCTCACGCTCGCCTCAAAGGCATCCGCGATCGGGCAGATCGCATCGCACCTGATCCACGGTCTCCAGGGATCGGTGGAGGGACTGCGCGCGGTCATGGCGGGCCGCAAGGCGGACCCGTCGAACCCCGACTGGGAATCGGCGGCCGACTACACGCAGAGGCTGCAGTCCATGATCCGGGAGACTGTTGAGCTTCTCGGAGACGCGGGTGCAAACGCCACCTACGAGCTCTCGGGCCGCGAGCTTGCGGCCACAATCCGAGAGAGAAACAAGGCCTCCGCGGCCGCAAAGGGCGTGATGCTGGTGGTCGACGAGGGGTACGCGGCCATGACCGACAGCCACCGCGGAAGCCTTCTCTGCCTGATCGCCAGCAACCTCGTGCAGAACGCCATCATGGCGACCGAGCCCGGCAGGAGAGTCTCCGTGTCGCTTGCCGATTCGGGCCGGGCGATCGCTTTGACCGTGGCGGACGAGGGTTCGGGGATACCCGAGGCCGTCCAGAAGCATCTATTCATGCCCGGCAGGAGCGGCCGCGCGGGCGGATCCGGATTAGGGCTGGCGATCAGCCAGCTGCTTGCGCGCCAGATCGGGGCCAGCCTCGTTCTGGTCTCGACAGGCCCGGGCGGCACGACGTTCAGGGTGACGCTGCCCCACGGGAGCTGATCGCGCCGGGTGCCCAGCGCGGACGCCGGTTCGCGAGGATGAGGGGGATCGCGGGCCGGGGCCGCTTATCGCCCAATGGCCGGCTCAGGCGTTCCTGACCTCGATCTTCGCGGCCTCGGGGAGCCCGAGGGTGGCCTCGCCCTCCTTGAGGTCGCACCGCACGATCCCGCTGGTGCTGTCGCGCTCCCTCACGCGCAGGCGCGCCCCCGGCTTCAGGCCGGTGCGCTGGATGAACTCGAGGAAGGGCGGGCTCTGGTCCAGGATGCGCTCGACACGGAGAGGCCTCTGCGCCTCGCAGGTCGCGAGGGTGACGCCCCTGCCCCGGTCCATCAGGGGGGATTTCTGGCTCGGAATGGGGTCGCCGTGGGGATCCGCCGCCGGGTGGTCGAGGATGGCGTCGATGCGCAGCAGCACCCGGTCGGAGATGGCGTGCTCAAGCGCCTCCGCTTCCTCGTGGACCTCCTTCCAGTCCATCTTGAGCACCTGGACCAGGAACGTCTCGATGAGGCGGTGCTTGCGCACCACGGCGAGCGCCAGGGCCCGCCCCTCGGGAGTCAGCCGGACCCCCTCGCGGGGCTGGTGCTCGACCAGCCCGCGCGCGGCCATCGACTTGACCATGGTCGTGATCGTGCCCGGCGTCACACCGAGCGCGTCGGCCAGGCTGCCCGTGGCCACGATGGCAGCCGAGTCAGACGAGCGGACGAGTATGGCCTTGAGGTAGTTTTCGACCGTGCTGGTCGGCATGGGTGGAGCGAATCGCAGGGGGAATTGAAAACAAATCAATTATGCCTTTGACGACTCAAATATCCTATTTCTATCATTCACAACCATAAATTCTGGTAATCAATCACCGGAACTGTCCGAGGCTCGCCCGGCCGCGCCGCCGGGCGACGTCTCGCTCGAGGGCCTGCACGGCAGCGTCGAGCTGCCGCCGGCCGCGGCCCGCCCATGGCGCCACTACCTCGCATTCGCGGGCCCGGCCCTGCTCGTCAGCGTCGGCTACATGGACCCGGGCAACTGGGCGACGGACCTGCAGGCCGGCGCCCAGTTCAAGTACACACTCCTCTGGGTGGTCGGGCTGTCCAGCATGATGGCAATCTTCCTGCAGATCATAGCGGCCAGGCTGGGAATCGTGACCGGCCGGGACCTGGCCCAGTGCTGCCGCGAGTTCCTGCCCGCCTGGACCCGCTGGCCGAACTACCTGAGCTGCGAGGTCGCCATCGCGGCATGCGACCTCGCCGAGGTCCTGGGGAGCGCCGTGGCGCTCCACCTGCTGTTTCCCCATCTCTCGCTGCTGGCCGCCGTCCTGCTGACCTCGCTTGACGTGCTGCTGCTGCTCTCCCTCCAGAGGTTCGGCATGCGCCCCATCGAGGCCGTCGTGCTGGTGCTGATCGCGACGATCGGCGTGTGCTATTTCATCGAGATCTTCGTGCTTCCGCAGACCAAGCCGAACTTCCCCGAGATGGCGCGGTGGCTCGTGGCCCCGGACCTGCCGCAGTTCTTCCACAGCAGGGACCTGGTCTATCTGGCGATTGGCATCATCGGCGCCACGGTCATGCCGCACAACCTGTACCTTCACTCGGCGCTCGTGCAGACACGGCAGCTGAAGAGGGACGACCAGTCGGTCCGCCGGGCGGTCCGCTACAACACGATAGACACCAGTGTCGCGCTGACCGTCGCGTTCTTCGTCAATGCCGCGATCCTTGTCCTCGCCGCGGTTGTCTTCCACGGCCACGACCACGTGACGCTGCCTTCGGGCCAGGTTGTCAGCTTCACACCGGATTCCGACTGGATCCAGGTCGCCTTCGTGACGCTGGCCCCCCTCGTCGGGAAGGCGGCCGCCAGCGTGCTCTTCGCCGTCGCCCTCCTCGCGAGCGGCCAGAGCAGCACGATCACAGGAACCCTCGCGGGGCAGGTCGTCATGGAGGGCTTCATGCACTGGAGGATTGCCCCGTGGCTGCGGCGCACGATCACCCGCCTCTGCGCCATCGTGCCTGCGGTCGTCCTGATCGGGCTTCGCGGCGACAACAGCATCACCGACCTGCTCACGCTCAGCCAGGTGGTCCTCGCCGTCCAGCTTCCCCTCGCGATGCTCCCGCTTCTGGTGTTCGCGGGCTCCAAGCGCCGCATGGGCGCCGGGCGCATCGGCGGCTTCCTGCTGGCCGCAGGCTGGGCGTCCTGCGTCGTCATCACGGCGCTGGACGTCTACGGGCTGCCCGGGGCGATGCATGACGCGATAGGCGTCTTCACCGGCCCCTGAAAACGAACGCCTCGGGAAGGAGAACAAATAGGTTTACCGACGCCGCGTTCGCGTTTGTCCTACCCGGATCAGCCAAACAATCGCACCGATCCTCCTCTTCCTGGCCGCGGCGGCGTCCCTGCGCGCACAGGGGGGGCCGCCGATGATCACCGACGATCCCGGCACCCCCGGCAACGGGCACTACGAGATCAACCTTGCGTGGACCGACCAGCGCACTCCCGGCTCGACGCTCATCGGGATTCCCCTGGTCGACGCAAACTACGGGATCGGAGACCGCATCCAGCTGAACTACCAGGGCGCCTGGAACGTCCTTCGCGGCGCGGGTGAGCCGGATGAGAGCGGGATGAGCGACTCCCAGCTCGCGGTGAAATGGCGCTTCTATGACGCCGGCGACGGGGGCCTGCAGCTATCCACCTACCCGAGGATCTACTTTCTCAACCCGGGGTCGGATTCAGACCGCAGGGGCACCGCGGACCCCGACACGAGCTTCCTCCTGCCCGTCGAGATCCTCAGGGACTTCGGCGTGCTCTCGGTCAACGTGGACTTCGGTCACACCTTCAGCTCCGGGGCGGCCGACCGGGGCTGGATGAGCGGGCTTTGCATCGGCCGCGAAGTCGTGAAGGGATGGGAGCTGGACGCGGAGATCCACGTGAGCGAGTCCGATCGATTCCAGCGAAGCGAGGCCGTACTGAACCTGGGTTTGCGCTATGATTTCTGCAAGCATGCGACGCTCCTTGTCGCGGTCGGGAAGGACGCGCGCAACACCCTGGGGCCGCGGATATCGCTGCTGACCTACCTGGGGGTCCAGATCCGGATCTGACGCGACGGGGCCCGTCAGGGCTGCGCCGAGCCGACCAGCCGGATCCTTTCAGGGCTGACAAGGCCCACGTGGTCCATCGCCTCGAGGAACACCTGGTTGCCCGCGAACCGGACGTCGTAGGCCGTTGAGAAGGGCGTCTGGTAGCGGTACAGGGTGACGCTGTAGGTGTCATCGCTGCTCCAGGCTCCGCTCGACGCCGCCGGAAAGCTCTCGCCCGTGGGCAGCGTGATCGAACCCTTTGCCCAGGCACCCAGGCCGCATGGGATGCGCTGGTCGGCGCCCGCGATCCGGAGGGTCAGCACGGCGTCCGCCCCGCCCTTCGCGGGCTCAAGGCAGACCGCCTCGATCTGCTGGGGGTTCGAGGGAAGCTGATAGCGCTTCCCCGCGATCGCCTCGGCCAGCGGCGACGTGGCCATGCCGGCCTGCGTCCGGAGAGACAATCCCGCCAGCTTGTCGGAGAGCCTGCGGTCGGATTCGGGATCCGCGGGCAGTGCGGACGCGCCCAATGCCGGAACGATCCTGTCCCAAACCAGGTTCATCACCGCCTGCATGTCACTGGTGCCGCTTGTGACCGCAACGACGGTGTCGAACTCCTGCATCACGAAGCAGAACTGCCCGCAGGCGCCGTCTCCCCTGTAGAAGCCATGACGGCAGCGCCAGAACTGGTAGCCGTAGCCCTGGTTCCAATCGCTGGCGGGATCGCTTCCGTTCGCCGTCTGCAGCGAGGTCGCCTCCTCCACCCAGGCCGACGGGATAAGCTGCCGGCCCTGCCAGAGGCCCTTCTGCAGGTAGAGCTGTCCAAACTTTGCTATGTCCTCGGTCCGGAGGCTCAGCCCCAGTCCGCCGAGCGAGATTCCCTGGGCGCTCGCATCCCATCTCGGCTTGGCGATGCCGAGCGGCTCGAAGAGCCTCGGTTCGAGGTAATCCAGCACGGTCTGCCCCGTCGCCCTCTGGACGATGGCAGAGAGGACGTAGGTGGCGGCCGTGTTATAGACAAAGTGAGTGCCCGGGATGTCGGGCACCGGAAGCTCCAGGAAGATCCTGACAAGGTCCCTCCTTCCGTGAAACGGGAAATCCTTGACGTCCTCCGCGCGCTGCCCGGTAGACATTCTCAGCAGGTCGCGCACCCTCATGGAAGCGAGGTTCTTGCTCGGGGACTCCGGGGCCTCGCCCGGGAAGAACTTGAGCACGGCGTCGTCGAGGCTCACCTTTCCTTCCGCGACCGCCAGTCCCACGGCCGTGGACGTGAAGCTCTTGCTGAGCGAGAACAGCACATGGGGCTCTTCCGCGGAATAGGGCGACCACCAGCCCTCGGCCACGACGTGGCCGTGCCTGACGATCATGAAGCTGTGGACGGCGTCGACCTTCTGCTCGGCGCCCTCAACGAATGCAAGGATTGCGGACGCGGAGATGCCCTGTTCCTCGGGCGTGCTGCGCGGAAGGCTCCGCGAGGCGTCAGCGGCGGCCGGTGCCAGGAATGCAAGCGCTGCAAGGATGCGGGATGGGGCCATGGGGGTACGGCGGCTGGCTCGACGGCACGGCGGCCAGACACGGCCTACTCATGGCCCCGGCCCGAAGGGATTTCAAGCGCAGGACGCCGACTGCCGGGTGCGCCCCTTATTCTCGGGCCCCCGCGGCGGCTGCCTTCTCGATCCTTCGCGAGAGGGCCGCCGGGTCGGGTATCGGCGGCGAGCAGGTCCCGTTCGCGCAGAGGTAAGCCTCGGGCGTCCCGATCTCTGGGAAAATCGATTCACCGCGAGGCGGCGGCCCCTCGCGCCTGTCCCACCACTCCACGAGCTTGTAGGCCGTGGGAGCCCTGAGCGCCGCGGTGTGCAGCGCCCGGGCGGCCGGGTCGTCCTTGCGCCCGACAACCGTCACGTGGAGCGGATCATCGCCCATCTCCCCTTCCGCGAGAAGGAGGCCGCCCACGAACGCGCCCCGTCGGGCCAGGTTGGCGGCCGACGAAGCCCACCGGAGCGAGGACTCCGCTAGGGCGCGGTCGCCCGGACGGCCGGAGGCCCGCCCGAGGAGGTTTGCGAACCGCGCAAGGGCGATGGATTCGTCAAACTCCGGCAGGGGTGCCGGGAACGACGGGGCCGTCGTGTCCGACGAGGCGAATCCCGGCTCGGCGCCGCGGCCAAAGTGCGCGCGCACAAAGTCGGCGGCCGCCTCGGAGCGGTTGAGCCAGGCGGAGTCTCCCGTGGCCTGGTACAGGGCCAGGAAAGCCGCGCCCATGGCCAGGGTGTCGCCGAGGAAGGGCCCCGCAGCGTCCGCCTCGTCGTGGCGGAAGCCGCCGCCCGGGAGCGTCCGGTGCCCGGTCACCCAGGCGGCCGCGCGCAGCGCCTCGGCGAGCGGAGCCGGGTCCCCGGCCGCGCCGGACAGGGCGCAGAGGCCGCAGATGGCCCAGCCGTTCTCGCGCGAGTAACGGTGCTTGTCCACGCGCGGGACCCCGCGCGCCCGGCGGCCGCGGTCGTCGAGCGCGAAGTAGTCGGCGGCGTGCTCGCCGGGCACGAGGTCGGCATCCTGGCTCGTGTAGAAGGCGCCGTCGGGATCCTCCAAGAATCCCCGAAGGTAGCGCGCGACGTCCCTTGCCGCCGCGTCGTAATCCCAGCCCGGCCACTGCGCCGCGGCCAGGGAGTAGACGCGCAGGTTGTCCGCCTGCGCCGCCATGATCTTCTCAAAGTGGGGATGATCCCAGTCGCCTCCGGCGGAATACTGGTAGACGCCGCCCCAGGCGGGGTCGAGAAGCTGGCGCTGCAGGCGCAGCATGTCGCGCGCGACCGCGGCCGCTTCGGCGTCGCCGCCGGCCGCCGCGCGCAGGCAAAACTCGACGTTGTCCGCGTCCAGAAACTTGTGTTCCCCGCTCCAGCCCCCGGCCGCGCGGTCATACCCGGACAGCAGCCTCGCGCGCAACGCGGCGCCCGGCTCGTCGCCGCGGGGCGCCTCCGGCGCCCCCCCGCCCAGCGCGGACGTGACCGAGGGGCCCGGCGAGGGATCGTCGATGATGGCCTGGAGCATCGAGGCCATCTCGGCCGGGTTCAGGTAGCCGCGCCGCCGGACTATCTCGCTGCCATCCGCCGCGAACACGATCGTCGCCGGCCATCCGTAGTCCTCGTAGCGGTTCGCAAGGTCGGGGCGCGAGTCCTGGTCGACGCGGACCGGGACATAGCGAGCGCCCACCAGCGCGATCACCCTCGGGTCCCTGTAGGTCGTCTCGTCCATGACGTGGCACCAGTGGCACCAGACCGCCTCGAGATCCATGATGACGAACCTGTGCTCGCCCTTGGCCGCCGCAAAGGCGGCGGCGGACCACGGCTGCCAGGCGATCCCGTCCGACCCGTGGGCAGGGACCGGCAGAAGAGCGGACAAGGCGGCGGCGGCCAGGAGGGCTCTCATAGCACCGATAGTACGGCCAGCCCCCGTCTCCGGATGCGGGCCCCGGGCCGGGATCACCTCGGGATCCTCCTCAGCACGGACTCGAGCCGGCTGCGGATGGACGGATTTCCCGGGTCGAGGCGGAGCGCGTTCCTGTACTGGGCTGCCGACTCCTGCGGGTGCCCGGTCAGGTCCAGCGCATTGGCCAGGTTGACGTAGCCGGTCGGGTCGTCGGGATAGTCCCTGACGAGCGCCTCGAAGATCGGCCGCGCCTGCCCGGCGCGGCCCTCGCCGACCAGCGTGACGCCGATGCCGACGCGCGAGATGGGGTTCCCCGGTGAAAGCGACCTCGCGGCCTCGAACTCGCGCGCCGCGCCCTCCAGGTCGCCGTGGGCGATGCAGGCGATGCCGTAGGTGTTGTGCCCGGAGACGCAGCGCTCGATCCCGTAGAGCACGGAGAACGCGCAGGAATAGGCCAGGGCCGCGATCCAGGCCGACCGGGCGACGCCCAGGAACGGGGGGACGAGGAGGCGCTCCAGGGCGAGGGCGCCGAGGGCGGCCAGGAGCGCAAGCTCCGGCACGAACTCAAACTCGTACCGGGAATTCGCCCCGGCGAGGAAGGCCAGGACCGCGAGCGTGCTGAGGGCGACCCAGGCGGCGGACAGGCTGAGGATCGCGAAGCTCCGGCCGGGACGGCGCAGCCTCGCAAAGAACGGCAGGACAAGGCACAGCCACAGGACGGGATCGTCCACCAGGGCGCCCGAGACGTGCTCCGTGCCGGAATAGCCGGCCGGCATCGCCCCCACGGCGGACTCGTGCGCGAAGGGAAAGACCGAGGACCAGTCCGCCGCCTGGAGCAGGTACACGCGAAGGTTGATCCCCACATAGCTCGCGCTGAAGGGATGCGCGTGGATGTAGGGCGCGCCGACAAGCATGTAGCTCGTCCCGAACTCGAACGCGCTGCCGAAGCGGAGGCTGTTGTAGAGCGCGACGCCGGCGCCGCAGAGGCAGGCGGGAACCACCGCCGCGCACCAGGCCCCCGGCCTGGCGCGGACTTCCCTGACCGCGAACGGGAACAGGAGGATGAGCGCGTTCGGCAGCTCGTTGGGCCGCGAGGCGAAGGCAATCCCGAAGGCCGCGCTCGCGAGCCCGATCCACCTCGCCGCGGCCTGAGGCCTCTCGAGGGCCTGCCACAGGCACCGGAGGGCGACGGCGACGCAGAGGTAGCAGAGCGCTATGGGAACCTCCCACATGTCCGCGCTCGAAAGAAGCAGGGGGGCATAGGAGCCTATCCCGAGGATGAGCGCGACGGCCGCGGCCATCCACGGGGCGGATCCCGGGAATATCCGGGCCCTGACCGCGCCGACGGTCGAGAGGTTGACCATGAGGCCGCCGGCGCAGAGCAGGACCACGGCCATCCACTCGGTGAGCCAGTGGCCCGTCAGGAGGTGCCAGGGGATGAAGACCACCAGGGCCGGCGCCACGCCGAAGTACATGTACAGGCGGCCGCGATAGTAGCTCAGGTCGCTCAGGCGGTACTTGAAGGAGTCCCTGGCGGGCGCATTGGCGGCCGGGTCGTAGGGATTGGGCAGCTCCCGCAGGAACCCGGGTGCGTCCCGGGCGAGGTAGAGGTGGCCCGAGGAGAGGCCGCGCGCGAGCAGGTTGTAGGGAGCGTCCTTCGGGTCCGGGTTGCCGCGGTCCGTGACCCCCGTTCCGCCGAGGAACAGGTAGACCGCCACTACGGCGACGAAGGCCGCGGGGAGAAGCGGGGATCGCATCCTAAGGCCCCTAATGGCCGGACACCGGCCGGGGCGCAATCCCGCTCCCCGCACCCCGCTAGCGAAAATCGTGCGATGCCTGCGCGGGCAGCCCGAGGTCGGGCATCCCGGCGATCTCGTCCGCCATGACGTGGATCACGCCCTTCTCGTTCTGGAGGCGGCCCGTGATGACGAGCGCGGGCTCGAGGTTGATCACCAGCCGGGCCTCCTCAAAGAGCCGCGGGCGGACGATCGCGTTTGCGAGCCCGGTCTCGTCCTCAAGGGTGATGAAGCAGAACCCCTTCGCGGTGCCCGGCCGCTGCCGGGTGATGACCGAGCCGCAGATCTTCACGCGTGAGCCCGCAGGGACGCTTCCCAATTCCCCGGCGGGCCGGACACCCGGGAGCATCGGGCGCGCAAGCCTCATCGGATGCACCCCGGCCGTGAGCGACAGGTGCGCATAGTCGGCCTGGAGCCGCTCGAGGAGCGTCATGCGCTCGAGGGGCGAGAGCGCCTCCTCGTCGTCCTGCGCCGTCCCGCGGAACAGGTCGTCGCCGCCGTGGAAGGCCTCGACCCTCCACAGCGCGGACCTGCGGTGGCCCGCCAGGGCGTTGAGGGCGCCCGAGCCCGCCAGGACCCGGCGCTCGGCCGCGCCAAACTCAGTGCGCCGCAGGAAATCCGAGAGCGACGCGAACGGCCGCTCGCCGCGCGCCGCAAGCATCGCCTGCAGCGCGCCGGCGCGTATCCCGCGCACGCCCCCGATGCCCAGCCGAACGGTGGTGTCCGAGTCCACGCGGCACCTCGCGTCCGAGGACTGGACGCAGACCGGCAGGAACGTGACGCCGTGGCGCCGGCCGTCCTGCACGAGGCTCGCCGGGGAATAGAACCCCATCGGCTGGCAGTTGAGGAGCGACGCATAGAACGCGGCCGGCCTGTGCGCCTTCAGCCACGCGCTCGAATAGGCGATCAGCGCGAAGCTGATCGCATGCGACTCGGGGAAGCCGTAGAGGGCGAACGACGCCAGCGACTTGATCAGGTACCCGACCGCGGGTTCGCTGACGCCGTTGCTCCTGAACGCGACCTCGAGCCGCGCCTTCATCCTGTCGAGCCGCTCCTGGGAGCGCGTGAACCCTATGGCCCGCCTGAGCTCGTCGGCCTCGGCGGCGGTGAAGCCGCCAAGCTCCATCGCAAGCCGCAGGATCTGCTCCTGGAAGAGCACGACGCCCAGCGTCCGCTCGAGGATCGGCCTCGCCCGCTCGTCGGGATAGGTCACGGGCTCCTCCCCGGCGCGACGCTTGAGGTAGGGATTGACCGCGTCCCCCTGGATCGGTCCGGGGCGGATGATCGCGACCTCGACAGCCAGGTCGTAGAAGTTCTGGGGCTTCATCCGCGGCAGGGTCGACATCTGCGCCCGGCTCTCGACCTGGAAGATCCCGATGGTGTCGGCCTCCTGCAGCATCCTGTAGACGGCCGGGTCATCCTTCGGTATCCGCGCAAGGTCGACCGGCTGGCCGCGCCGGGCGCAGATCTCCACCGCGTCCTGGAGGGCGGCCATCATCCCGAGCCCGAGCAGGTCCACCTTGAGCAGGCCCATGTCCTCGATGTCGCTCTTGTCCCACTGCAGGACGGAGCGCCCGGGCATCCGCGCGTTCTCGAGCGGCACGAACCGGTCGAGGCCTTCGGAGCTCATCACCATCCCGCCCGAGTGCTGGCCCAGGTGGCGGGGCAGTCCGCGCACCCGGCCGCAGGTGTCGATGAGCGCGCGCAGCCTCGGGTGCGAATCGGCAACCCCCGCCAGGCGCAGCTGCTCCGCAAGCTCGAGCGTCTGGGGCAGGTCGCCGCCGTGGTAGAGGCTTGAGAACCGGTCGAGGGCGTCGTCCGGGAACCCAAACACCTTGCCCACCTCGCGGATCGTGCTCCGGCCCCTGTAGGTGATCACGTTGGCGGTCATCGCCGCGCCCCGGCGGCCGTAGCGCCGGTACACCTCCTGGATGAGCTCCTCGCGCCGGTCGCCGCTGGGAAGGTCGAGGTCGATGTCGGGCCAGTCCGTGCGGCCCTCCGACAGGAACCGCTCAAAGAGCAGCTTGCTCTCGATCGGGTCGACGGCCGTGATCCCGAGGGAATAGCACACGGCGCTGTTGGCGGCGCTCCCCCGCCCCTGGACAAGCGACCCGCGCTCGCGCGCGAAGGTGCACAGGTCCCACACGATCAGGAAGTATCCGCTGAAGCCCAGCTTCGCTATGAGCGAGAGCTCGCGGTCGAGCTGGCGCCGCACCTCGCCCACGACGCTTCCGTAGCGCTGCTGCGCCCCGAAGTACGCCATCTTCCTCAGAAACGAGTCCTGGGACTCGCCGGCGGGCACCGGGTGGTCCGGGAACCGGTACCCGAGGTTCGCCAGCGTGAACTCGAGCCGCCCCGCGAGTTCCTGCGTGTTCGCGAGCGCCTCGGGCAGGTCCGCGAAGAGCTCCCCCATCTGCCCGGCGTCCTTGAGGTGGCGCTCGCGGTTGAAGGCCAGGCGCCGTCCCGCGGCGTCGAGCGTCGTGTGGTGGCGCAGGCAGGTGAACACGTCGACGACGCCGGCGCCCTCCCGCGTCGCCTGGAGGACGCCGTTGGTGGCGAGGAGCGGCAGCCCCCCGGCGCGCGCCCAGTCCAGCAGGAAGGCGTTCCAGCGCTCCTCGCCGGGAACGCGGTGGCGCTGGATCTCGGCGTAGAGCCTGTCCCTGCCGAAGATTCCCAGGAGCCTGGCGCCGGCCGCGGACGCGGCCGCCGGGCCGCCCTCAAGCCACGCGCGCCGCACGGGCCCCTCCTCGTCCCCGCTCAGGGCGACCAGCCCCTCGCACGCCTCGGCAAGCTCGCCCCACGCGACGCGCCCCTCACCCTTGTCCGACCTCAGGTGCGCCGTGGTGAGCAGCCCGCACAGCCCCCGGTATCCCTCCCGCGTCGCGACGAGGACGGGCACGACGCTGCCGTCCTCCATCGTGAGCTCGGATCCGACCAGCGCCCTGACGCCTGCCTCCCGCCCCGAGGTGTGGAGCCGCACGGCCCCGTACACCCCGTCGCGGTCGCACAGGGCGATGGCCGGCATTCCCAGCCGCGCGGCCTCGGCGACGAGGGCCTCCGGGAGCGACCCGGCGCGCAGGAACGAGAAGGCGCTGCGCGCGTGGAGTTCGACGTAGGCCATTTGCCGGCTAGTCCAGGATCCCCTCGACGCACCAGCCGCCCTGCGTGCGGGCGAGCTGGTAGACGCCGCCCGCAGCGAGCTCGACCTGCCAGGTCTCCACGGCCCACGCCTCGGGCCTCCACCAGTCGCCCTCGGAAACCCACGGGCCCAGCGCGGCGCGCACCCGGCCCTCCAGGCGCCCGCCCTCCAGCCGGGCGGGCGAGCCCGCGTCGCAGGCGACGCGCACGGGCCACGGCGGCCGGAACCGGCGCAGCGTAGGCCCGCACTCGGGATGCACCGGCGCCCCCCGCGGGGACTCCACGGTCTCGGCGGGCCTCTCCATGACAAATGCGTCGGGCCTGTGGGTGTCGGCCGGGGCGGGCGTCCCGACCCGGTCGTCGCCGACGACAGCGGCGACGCGCGCGATGTTCTCCCAGAACGAGGCGGGGTCCCGCAGGCCCGTGTCGAAGAGGCCGTCCTGTTTCTCGGGGGGGCGGGCCGGCGCCGCGACAAGCCGCGCCCCCGCGATCCGCGCATCGGTGCGCACTGTCGCAAGGTGCGCGTCCAGGACGCGCAGCCATCCCTCCACGCTGGCGCATGGCTCAGGCAGCCGGAACTCCCGCCGGTGGTCGGCGCCGTCCTCGAGGAGCAGCGTGAGCGAGAGCTTCTCGGCGACGAAGCCTGCGCCGCGAAGCTCGAGCGCAATCCGCTCGGCAAACCGGCGCAGCTTGAAGAACAGGGGCTCGATCGACTCGACCGGGGGCTCATAGGCCCACTCCGCCGCGAAGCTCCTCGCGGGCTCGACATGGCGCAGCAGCCGGGTCGACTGGCCGGCGGCCCGCTCCCACAGGAGCGCCCCGTCGGCGCCCAGCCGCCTGCCGACCTCGGCCTTCGGCAGCGCCGTCAACCCCCCAAGGGTCCCGATTCCCCAGCCCCGGAGGATCTGCTCCTGCTCGGGCGTTGGGCCCGCAAACGCAAGGGGCAGCGGCCTGAGGAAGCCTTCCGGATCCTCGACAATGAGCAAGGGGTCCGCGCACCGCGCGGCATACGAGGCGAGAAGCGGCGTCGTCGCTGCCCCGATCCGCAGCGGCAGCCCCACCCCGGCAAGCTCCGCGGCTCGCAGCCGCATGAGCGCCTCCGTGCGCGCGCGGTCCGCGCCGCGCAGGTCGACGGTGCAGCACCCGCAGGCCGTCGACTCCACGCGCGGCGCGAGCGTGAACGCCGCGGCGACAAGGAGCCTGTGGGCCTCGACCTCCGCACCGCTGTCGCGCTGCCTGAGGACGATCCCGGGGCAGCGGGACATCGCAAGCGTCGACGCAAGCCCGGGCGCAACGCCGTGCGCCTCCGGCGAGGCCTCCGTGACCCTGGCCCTGCGCCCCTCGCCCGCCACCAGCGCCACGGCGCGGCCGCAAAGCGAGGGGTCGCTCCTGCGCAGGGCGTGCAGGGCGAAATCGGGCACGACCAGGACCGCGTAGTTCATCCCGCGAGCTCCTCGGGGGCCTGGGCGTGGCTGCGCTCCGTCCGCACGGCAAGCCCGTCGGCCATGGCATCCCGCGGGGCGCCGGCAGCCGCGAGGGACAGGGGGGTGTCGAGGACGAGCCGGGACGGCACCGCGGGCACCAGCGGTGACTGCGTCTGGACAAGGACCGCTGCCGAGCCGCCCTCCGCGGCCCGCTGCAGGCGGTACCAGACGGAGGCGGGGGTCCTCCGCAGGGCGCGCTCCGCGCAGCCCCGCAGGTCGATGACGACCACGGCATAGTTGCCGTCGCGCACGAGGATGTCCGCGGCCGCAAAGGCCTGCTCGGGCGCCCGGCAGCGCACCCATACAAGGTGGCGCAGCATGTCGTCCGGCACGGCCCCCGGCGCAAAGCCGTCCGACCCGTCGACGAGCGCGATCCGCTGCCGGGCGGACCGGGTTGCCGCGAGCAACCTTGCGATCACCGTCTGTCCGCCGCCGCTCGGGACGGTGGAGACGAGCTCCGTCAGGCGCCCCGCAGGCAGCCCGCCCCCGAGCGCGTCATCGAACGGCCGGACCGCCGCTGACACCCCGCCGCATGGCCTCCGGGACCTTTCCGGAAAGCGCGCGGCAAGAAGCGACCGCAGGGCGGAGACGGTTTGGGAGGGGCCGGCCACCTGAGCTCATGTCCTTCAACCTGGGATGGCGACGCTGCGGCGGATCAACCCCACAAGCACGCCCTGCGACTCCAACCGGCGCTCGGGCACGATGTCGCGGTAGCGCCTGTTCGCCGCGCGAAGCACGGGGCGCCCGCGCAAGTGCACGAGCCGCTTGAGCGTCGTCGTGGTCTCGTCCACGAGCGCCGCGATGATGTCGCCTTCGCGCGGCTCGCGGCGCTCGAGCACGACCAGGTCGCCGTCCATGATATGGGCGTCGACCATCGAGTCGCCATGGACGCGCAGCGCCCACACCTGGTGCGGCCCCGTCCGGCGCACGCTGAAGACGGAGGGGTTTATGGCGATTGTCTCGTCGGGCACCTGCTCCTGCATCGCGGGCAGCCCGGCCGGGATCGAGCCGAAGACCGGTATCTCGAAGAGCTGCGCCTGCACAGCGGAGGCCCTGAGGCCCCAGGTGCGGCCCGCCAGCTGCTCGATTTGTCCCTTGTTCGCCAGGGCGCGCAGGTGCCCGATCACGGTCGACTGGCTTGCGAGCCGGAACCTGCGCTGGATCTCCCGCGAGGAAGGCGGCACGCCCTTCTCCCGCTGGAACTGCCGGATGAAGTCGAGGATCTGCTCCTGCCGCTCTGTCATCATGCGCTTAGGGATCGGAGCAGACCGACAGCTCGTTGCCACTCGGCTCGGTGAAATGGAACCGGCGCCCGCCGGGGTACGAGAAGATCTCCTGGGTGATCTTCCCCCCGTGCTCGACGACCCTGCGCAGGGTCTCCTCCAGGCGCGGATGGAATATCACGACCAATGCGCTGCCCGCGGATCGCAGGGAGCGCTGGTCTGAGCGGAAGAAGCCGCCGTCCATCCGCCCGTCGACAAAGGCGGTGTAATCGGGCCCGTAGTCCGTGAATGTCCATCCGAACACGGTCTCGAAGAACTTCTTGGTTTTCTCGAGGTCCGAGGACGGAAACTCGACGTAGATGATCTTGTTGGTCTGGTCCATGGGAGGTGATTTTAGGGATGCTGCCAGTGGGCGTTCAAGTGAATGGCGTTCATTTGAACGGCACCTGGGTCAAAAGCAAGCGTCCAGTTTGGTAAAGTGCGGCGTCCTTGTCGGTGCGCTGACACCACGAGATGTCGTTTTCAACTGCCTCCACTACATCTTTGAGACTGAATTGTATCCACAAGATGTCGCATTTTGCCCAAAGGATCCCAATCCGTTTCGAATTTTGCGCGTGGAGCTGAGGCATTAGCGCAAGCAATGGGCAACATCTTGTGGGATCGTGCGCTTCACCCGCTTGACGGGGGGTCGCCAACCTTCGATCACTATCGGGCCCATGCACAGGATCTCGCGCCTGTTATTCCTCCTTCTCCCCTGGCCATTGCTTGCGACGGCTACGCTCGGCCAAGTTGCGCCGGCCAACCCGGAGCCTCCGCTCTACATGCTGGAGATCCACACCCTCAAGCCGGGCCAGGACACTGAATACGAGAATTCGGTCAGGGAGCTCCTCGGCGGCCTGCGCGCCGCGGACGTTCGCTTTCCAAGCTGGCATTTTGCCGTCATGCGCGCCAGCCCGACCCTCTACATGACCATCGACCCGATGGCGAACTGGGCGATGCTCGACACCTTCGACAGCGAAACCGAGGAGGTGGTGAAGCTGCTCGGCGCGACCATGAGGGACTTCATGAAGCGTTCGCATGCGACGAATGCGCGCGAATCCGAATTCTTTATCCAGTCCGAGCTGGACAACGACGTTGCCGGCCCGCTTGGGGAGAACGGGCTTAACTTCACGCGCTTCGACTTCTACTACGCCTCGTCGATGCATTCCGTCATGGGGGCGCTCTCCTCCGTGAAGAGGCTATACGTTTCATCCCACGCAAGGATCAGCTGCGGGCTCTACCGTGCGGTGACGGGCGACGACCTGCCCCTGGTGATCGTCGCCGTGTCGGCGACGGATCAGGCTGCGTTCGATTCCGAGCAGGGCCGCGTTGACGCCGCATCGGGCCCCGAGCTTAAACGCCTCCTCGCCTTGGCGCGCGGGGCCTCGCGCCGCGTTGAGACTTTCAATTTCGTAGCGAGGCCCGATCTCTCCTACCGGGTAGAGCCCAAGACGGGGCCGATTTCGCGATAGTCCCTTCCGCGGCCGTTGCAGAATCGCAGGCGTGGAGGCAAATTAAAGGGACGACAAAATGGCCTGGCGCCCCGCTTTGCCCTTCCGGCCGACCACTGACGACACAAGGGATAAAGCGTCAGGCAAGTCCGCTCCAGCGCCCAGACCACAAGTTCTTATTTATAGGAGAAATATGACATTTGGTGAGATCTACGACTGTCAGCACAAGATGTCTCATTTTCCCTGACAAAGCTGGTCACCACAAGTTGTCCCCGGGCGATTGTCATCACGAGATGTCATTTCAGGACATCAAAAGGTGACTTTACCAAGTTTGGTAAAATCGCCTCTCGATGTCGCAAAGCGACAGCATGTGGCGTCCAAGGTGGTGGACCCCTCGTGGGGACCAGCTTTACGAGTGAAATGCGACATCGTGTGGGTGCATTTTTGGACACACTAAATGTCGCATTCTTCTCAATTCCAATAAGTTGGAGTCGCTGGGCAATCCATTATCCGCTGGCGGGCTGATTTCGTCGCCCGCCGCGAAAAAAATCAGACCCTTAGCGAGGCGCGGAACGCCCTGGCGCTGTAATAAGACTGCGCACCGTTGTGATACACAAAGACACGGCCGAAGCGGCGGTCACAAAAGAGGGCTCCGCCAAGTTTTCTTATCTCGGCAGGTGTCTTCACCCAACTCGACGTCGTTGTGTCGAAAGTCCCAAGCTTCTGCAGCTCTCGATACTGCTCTTCGGTTAGAATCTCAACGCCCATGGCTGCCGCCACATCAACGACATTATTTTTCGGCTTATACTCTTTTCGTGATTCCAGCGCCTCACGGTCGTAGCAAAAACCTGTGCGGCCTGTGGGACTGTTTGCCGAACAATCAACAAAGATGTATTCGCCCGTCTTCCTATCGTGGCCAACAACATCCGGCTCACCGCCGGTTCTTTCCATCTCACTGAGCGGCCAAAGTCTTTCGCCTTTGGCTTCCAGCCTGGCTTTCACCTTGTCCCATTCGAGGCCCTTATGGCGGTTCATGTTCTTCTCGAAACGGACCTTCAACACCCCGAGGAGTTCTTCGCGCTGCCCACGCGGCAGCTCTTTCTTTGTTTCAGCGCCCTTCATAGGGGTTTCCTTTCTTGTTCTGTCATGTCGGGCCTGGGTTCTTGCAAGAAGGTTAAGGGAGCGACCGCGGATCTCCACTCGTCAGTCTTCGCCGCCGCAACGGTCCTCAATTGAGGCAACTCCGTCCGAAGAACTCAATCAGGTTGTTGGTGCGCGCCATTGATGGGAATTCCCTTAGTCCTTCACTTGCCGCGTCCAGCATCAGGCCGGGACGTGTTCGCTTCATCGTTTTCGTTGGGGCCGGTGGCGGAAAGATCCCTTTCTTCCTTTCCTGCGAATTGCCGGCTGTCTTTTGTCTTGGTCGGGCGATGGGTATATTCGGCATCGAATCAGATTTGGCAGGGTTTGAACGAATGACTGGAACCGCACTTTATCAATGAGCGCCGCCAAGCTTGGGAGCGACCCGCCGAAAGGCGGAGGCAAGGATCCCGCCCCCGGGGGAACCTCCCTGGCAATCGTGGATCGGTTCTTCGTCGAGGAGTTCAACAACCCCGACATCGGCCGCGGCCTGCGCTGCATGGCCTCCTTCATGGCGCCGCTGGCGCTGGGGCTCACCGGGCGACTTCCCGTCGAGATGATCTTCGCCGCGATGGCCGCGCAGAACGTGGCCAACGTCGATGTGCGGGGATCCTACGGGCTGAGGCTCAGCCTCCTGCTTGCCATGAGCGTGATCCTCGCGGGCTCCGCGGCGATGGGAGCCCTTGCCGCGCCCTCGCTCGCCGCCTCGCTCGCCGCGACGCTGCTCGTCGGGCTCGGTGCGGGGCTCTGGCGCCACCTGAGCAGCGACTACGGGCCCTCGCTCGCCATCGCGTCGGGCTTCCTGTGCTTCATCGCTATGGCCGAGAAGGGTGGAGCCGGCGCAGCCCAAAGCCACGCCATCGCGGCCGTCGTCGGCGGCTGCTGGGGCACGGCGCTCCATGTGGCGCTCTGGCCCATCCGCCCGCAGCATCCCCTGCGCCATGCCGTCGGCACGTCCTGGCTCGCTGTCGCCGAAGTCTGCACGCTCACGGCCGATCACTCATCCGAGGCCGGGCTGCGCACGGCGCTCGACAAGGCCCGGGTCATCCTCGGGAGCGCCCGGGCGCGGCGAAACCGCGTGGTCGTCGGGAGGCTGGAGGATCTCAACAACACCGCCGCCAGGCTGGCTCAGCGCGTCTCGGCATTCCAGTCCGCATGGGAGGAGACGGCGGGCCTGCCTGCGGGTGCGGACCTGGCGCCCGCCGCCGGCAATGTCCTGTCGGTCCTCGGGAACCTCGCGCGCTCGGTCGCTCTGGCGGTCGTGTCGCGCCAGCCCGGAAACCTCGCGCGGGCGGACGTGCGGCTTCGCCGCCTTGACCACCTGCTCGGCGTCCTGCGCGGCTACATTTCGCAGCAGCCCATTCCGGCGGATTGGGCTGCGCTGGAAGCGACGGCCGGGCAGCTGGCCTCTTACCTCCCGGAGGTTGGCTCAGCGCTCCGAGGGACGGTGGACCGCGCCTCCGACCAGGGAGCCTTCTCGCTCGAGCTTGCCGACCTGGCGCAGCTGAAGCTGCGGCCGCTGATGGCGGCGCTCAACCTGAGCCGGCACGTCGACCCTGCCCTCGTGCGCTACACGGCCCGTGTCACCGTGCTCACGCTCCTGGGCGTGTGGGCCATGAAGGTTCTTGAGCTCAGGCACGGCTACTGGCTACCCCTGACCCTGATGGTCGTGCTCCAGCCCGACTACGGCTCCACCCGCTCCAGGGCGGCCCAGCGGCTCTTGGGGACGCTGACCGGAAGCATCCTCGCCAGCCTCGTGCTCTGGCTGCGCCTGCCTTTCAGCGCTCTCATGGCCGCAACGGCCCTCAGCGCCTTTGGCTTCGGGTTCTTCCTGCGCAGGACCTACTGGATCGCTGTCATCTTCATAACGCTCTTCGTCGTGGTGCTCACGGAATCCCTGGGACCAGCGACCCTCGAGCTCACGGTCGAGCGCTTCGGCGACACCCTGGCGGGAGGCCTCCTCGCCCTGCTGGCGGCCCTGGTGTTCTGGCCGGTTTGGGAAAAGGGGCGCTTCAGGCCCATCCTGGCGCGAGCGCTACGCGCCAACGCCGCCTACATGCGCGTCGTCGGCGAACACCTCGCGGAGGGAAGGCGTTACGACGCGGAGGTTGTGCGCGCCAAGCGGGCCGCGGAATCGGCAAGCGCCGAGGTCTTCTCGTCCCTCCAGCGCATGTCGGGTGACCCGAGGAACTTCAGGGACCTCATGAGCGAGCTGGCGGTGGTCGCCAACGGAAACCAGCGGGTGACACGCTCGCTCAACCTGATCATTCTCCAGGCGCACCCCGACCGTCCCGTGCCGGAGGCGCGCGAGCTCACCGGGCACCGGGCGGAGGCGCTTGAAGTGCTGGCCCGGGCCCTCCAGGAGCCCGATGCGAGGAAGGCCGCCCTGCAGCTGGCCAGGGGGCGGATCCAGCAGAGCCTGATTCCGATGCCGCCCTCCGGCGGGCCGGCATCTCGCGGGCTCGCGCTTGGCCAGCTTGACCGCATGGGATCCGAGATCGGGGCGATGGCCATCGGGGCGGCTGAGTTGGCAGGGGCAGCGCCTCCCCGCTCGTCCTAGCTCCGTCCGTCGACCCGCTCGAGCCAGAATCCGGGAGGATAGCCCCTCACCCCCCCGTTACGAGCGGCAGGCCCTCGTCCGTCCAACCGGTAATTCCCCCGATCATCAGCTTGACCCGGCGCCCAAGGCTGGTGAGGCGAACGGCGGCCCGATGGGCTCCGTTGCAGTGAGGTCCGGCGCAATAGACAACGAACACGGTGTCCTGGGGCCAGTCTGCCACGAGGCCGGCGTCGATCGTCCGATGCGGGACATTGATCGAGCCCTCAACGTGACCTTGACGGAAGAGCTCGGGGCCCCGGACGTCGAGCAGCACAAAATCCGGCGATCCGCCGGCCATGGCGGCCCCGACATCCGAGCAATCCGTCTCGAACCGCAGGCATTCGGAGAAATGGGCATGTGCTGATTGGGGCTCGGCGGGGGCGATCATCGTGACTGGCGAGGGAGAGGGCTTCATTCGTCTATTGGTTTGGTTCCATCGGTCGGGGTGATGCTAGCCGCCCGCCGGGCGTTTTAAAAGTGGCGGAAGTGCCAATATGCGGTAACTATGCGCCAATGGGTCCCCATCGTGTCGCCCTCCTGGCCTATGACGGCCTTTGCACGTTTGAATTCGGATGCGCCGTCGAGATTTTCGCGCTGAAACGCCCGGAGTTGGGCGTGCAGTGGTATCGTTTCGGAATCTGCGCCGGCGAGCGCGGGCCGCTGCGCGCCGCCGGCGGCTTCCGGATGAGCGCCCCGCACTCCCTTCGCCTGCTGGACCGGGCCGACACCATCATATTGCCCGGCTGGAGGGATGCGGATGAGCCGCCACCGGAGGAGCTTCTGCGAAAGCTCCGGCGTGCCTACGGAAGGGGTGCGCGCATCTGCACAATCTGCTCCGGGGTGTTCATCCTCGCAGCCACCGGACTCCTTGACGGCAAGGCAGCCACGACCCATTGGCGGTATGGGGAGAGGCTTCGCCGCCGATACCCGACGATCGACGTGCGTTCAAATGAGCTTTACGTCGAGCAAGGCAGGTTGATGACCTCCGCCGGCTCGGCCGCCGGGCTCGACATGATGCTTCACCTCGTCCGCCTCGACCATGGGGCCAGGGTCGCGAATCTGGTGGCACAGCGCCTGGTCATCCCGACACACCGCGACGGCGGCCAGGCCCAGTTTCTGCCGCGGCCGATTCCGGCCGACCTCCGCAGTCCCCTGGGGCCGCTGATGGACTGGGTGCGGGTGAACCTCCGTGCGCCCCATGACCTGAGGTCGCTGTCGCGTCGCGCCGGCATGAGCACCCGCACCCTGCAGCGGCGCTTCCGCGAGACGGTCGGGCTGTCTCCTAAGGACTGGCTTGTGAGGGAGCGCGTGTCCTTTGCCAAGGACATCCTGGAAGACTCGGACGCCCCCGTCTGGAAGGTCGCTGAGAGCGCAGGCTTCGGCGCCGAGGAGTCATTCCGGCGCCATTTCCGGCTCGTCACCGGCACCAGTCCCACACGGTATCGGAATCAGTTCGGACGTCGCTAGCGGTGATCGCCCCGGGGACCGCCTGATTCGAGGCGCCGAAGCCTTGCCGGGCAGTCCTGGAGCTCCCAGCCGGGGTCCAACCCCGGGTTGGACGGCCGGCATTGGTCGCGGATCGCGGGCAGCCCGCCGCAGGCTTGACCTGGCGCCGCCCCGGCCAATTCGGCGCCGGTTTGCCTACGCTGGCCCGACCGCAGGCGCCATTCGTCGCTATTTGGCCGCAGGTCGTCGTTCGGCCGTTGAACGCATTATTGTTGATTACGAAAACCATGCAGCGAACCGGGGAAAATCCTCCCCAGGTCGAAAGAGCACCAGACCCGCATGAACAAAAATCGTTTCTCCAACGACAGTGACGGTTTCTTGAAAACGGCCACGGAAACCCGGCTTCGCGCACTGGCGCTTCTCGGCGCCCTTGGCGCAATTGCAACCACAGGACTCGGCCAAACACCCTCTCCCGAGCCGACAGGCGATGAAACGCAGGTCCTTGAAAAATTCGTCGTGACGGGCTCAAACATAGGCAACGCAGGGGAGGCGCTGGACATTCCCGTCACGATCATCTCACCGGGCGACATCACCAACAGCGGGGTGGAGACCAACATCCTTGACGTCCTGCGAAAGATATCGCCGGCCGTGAGCGGGCTTGGAGGCGAGAACGCGACGATCTCAACGGCCCAGACAAACGGCGGCTCCGAAGTCAGCATCCACAATCTGCCGACCCTCGTGCTGGTGAACGGCCGACGCATGGCCTACGATCCCGTCGACGGGTCGGGAGGCTCCGAGTTCGTGGACCTGAACGCGATTCCGCTGGCCGCCGTCGGCCGGATCGAGGTCCTGAGCGACGGATCGTCCGCCATCTACGGGGCCGACGCGATCGGCGGCGTGGTCAACATCATCCTGAAGAAGGATTACAACGGCTGGGAGGCCGACACCCACTACGGCTACAGCGACACTGCCGGCCACTATTCGGAGCGAACAGGATCGCTGACGGGCGGGGTGAGCGACGGGACCACCTCGGTCACCGCGTCCTTCGAGTACTCGCAGAGCGATCCGATCTACGAGAGCCAGCGCCCGTACATCAATCCCTTCTACGCCACGACCTACGTCCCCGGCATTCTGGAGGTGTTCGGACTCGCAACGGCCCCCGGCACCCCTGGCTACGGCTACGATGAGGCCTACCAGCTTGCACCGGGCCTCAATGCGCCCCCCGGGGGCGGAAGCTACACCATCCAGCAGCTGGTCGCCATGGGCGTCTACAAGGACCTCGGCAGCTTCAACGATCCCGGCGTCCTGGCGCAGGTTCAGCAGATTCTCAACCTCGCCGAAAAGGAAACGCTGCAGCAATCCCTCAAGCGCACCAGCGCCACGGCGAACTTCGACCACAAGATCTTCGGGGACGCGCTGGAGGGGTTTGGGTACATGCTGTACTCGAATGTGAAAACGCAGTCGGGACTGAACGCCCAGCCCCTGTTTCCCTACATTTCCGATCCCAACTCGGACCTGGGGGTCTACGGCGTCACCCCTCCGGCGCCGGGAACCGAATACCTTCCGGTAAGCGCCCCCACCAACCCCCTGTCGCAGGCCGGCCTTGACCAAGGATCCACGAACGGCTCCGCCGGATACGGCGCCCTGGTCCACGATCGGTTTGTCGATTTTCCCCGCCTGTTCCAAAACGACAACTACGCCTTCACCATGGTGGGCGGACTCAGGGGCCAGATCAACGCCGACTGGTCCTGGGAAATCGCAGCCGATGTCAGCCGCTACGAGGACAACTACACCAACCCGGGTGTCCTCGACACCAACAACCTGATTGCCGCGTTCGTCTCGGGCCAGATCAACCCGTTCGCCATCACCCAGACACCCGATGCCCTCAATGGCGTTCTTGGAACCGCATTCGTCAATTACCTGAGCACCAACAACACCTTTGACGCCCTCCTGCGGGGAACCCTTTTCGAGCTGCCGGCGGGAAAGGTGAATTTCGCACTCGGAACGGATTTCAGCCGGCAAAACCTGACGGCCGTTCCGGACAACAACACGGCCAACAATCTCTGGGTCGATTCTCCGACAATCCTGCCTTTTGACGCCAATCGCACCATCTACTCCGCGTACGCGGAGATCGAGATTCCCATCGTGGACAAGAGCCGGCCGCTTCCCGGCATCTACTCCATGGCCATCGACGCAGCCGGGCGCTATGACGACTACTCCGGACAGGTCGGCACCTCCAAGGTCCCGAAGGTCAGCTTCAAGTACCAGCCTTTCGACGACGAGCTCACCCTGCGGGCGAGCGCCGGGAGGTCGTTCATAGCCCCGCAGCTTTACGCGCTCTATGGGCCGACCACCCAGGGCTCGTCCTCGGATATCAGCTACACGGCCGCGAACGGGAACAGCTATACCAACGTGCAGTTCATGGCTGTCACCGGGTCCAATCCGAACCTCAAGCCTTCAACGGCCTCGACATGGGACGCCGGCTTCGTGCTCACGCCGAAGGCGCTTGCGAACCTGAGCGTGACGTTTGATTACTTCGATACCACGCAGCACAAGACCGTCGGCATCGTCGACGAGACGACGATCGTGCAGAGCGTCGAGGACCTGGGTGCGGCGTCCCCCTACGCGGGGCAGATTCGGTTCGGCAGCCCAACAGGCCCTGGGCCGTCGGGCGACGCCGCTGGGCAGATAAGCTCCCGGCCCCTTTCGGACGTCTACATCATCGACCCGGAACTAAACCTGGGCGCCACGGCGATCAAGGGCTACGACGCCGAACTCGCGTACTCGCTTCCCACGAGGACCCTCGGTCGCTTCGAGCTGAATTCAACCGTCACGGCTTACAGCAGCTACCTGATCCAGGTGCTTCCGTCGGAGAACTATTACCAGTACGCGGGCCACGTGGCGCAGGTTGTGGCGACCGCCCAGGACGCACAGAACGAGGGGGGCACGACACCCCGCTGGAGGACCTACACGACGATCCAATGGAAGGACTACGGCTTTGATTTCCTAATCGCCCAGACCTTCGTCCCGAGCGTCACGGACATCGGCTCAGGGGGCGTCAACTCCAGCCCTCCCCTGCCGGTCGCGTCCTATGACCAATGGGATTTCGCCTTGTCCTACAACTTCTCGTCGCATCATTGGAGCCGCTGGACCGACAAGCTCACGGTTCGCATCGGCGTAAACAATGCCTTCGACTACGAACCCCCGGTGGCGCCATATCGCCTGGAGAACACGCTGGCCGACATCACGACCTATGACGGCGCCATCGGCCGAATGTGGTTCACCGACCTCTCCTATAGGTTCTGACCGCTCGGCGCAAAGGCGGCCCGCCCGTGTTCGGGCTCAAGGCACCACGCTCCAATCGGTACCGAATGCATTCCGGCGCGGCTGAGCGGGCCGTCGCTGGGCTCGGCGGGCCCCTTGGGAGCAGCCCGCCGACCGGGTCCGGGCACCGCTCCCTTTGGGAAATTGCACCCAGGCCAAAGCGCGGTCCCCGATCACGGATTGTTACAGCCACCCAACGCGACTGCCGCCAAATCGGCGGCGGACCCGGGGCAAATGACCTAATCACTCCGCCAGCAAGGTGTTGGCCGTTCAGCAATTGGATTGGCACGGTGCAAGCAAAATGGGACAATGCAAATCCAAGCCACCACCCAAAATGAAACCCCGCGCACTTCTCGGCATAGGCCTATGCGTCGCCTGCACGTCGCTGCCCTTTGAGGCGATGGGGACGACCGACATCACGGCGGTCGCCGCCAGGGCGAGCAGCGACTACGTCCGCACGAAGCTCCCCGACGGCTCCTACCCGGTCGAATACTACGCGTTCGGAGACGGCGGCCACTACGGCGGCCAGATGTACGACAGTTCCGTGGACAAGCTGAAATTCATGGATGTCGCCCAGGTGCTTGCCGAGCCCCTTGCGGCCGGGAATTACCTCCCCGCGAGGGAGCCAGCCAAGACACGCCTCCTGATCATGGTCTACTGGGGGCTGAGCTTTGTGCCGGAGTCCGTCTCCGGGTCTGCGGCCTACGTCAATTACAGCGCCGTCTCCAACGCGACCAACGAATCGGCCACCCTGGGCAAGATCCAGGCGTCGAACCAGCCCGGAGCGGCGCCGTCGGCCGCCTCCACCCCGTCAAGCAGCACCTCCGAGGACCAGAACCTTCGCAACGACCAGCTCGCCGACCTCTCGTCCGCGCTGACGACGCTCACCATGTTCAACGAGCAGCGCGACCAGATCGATTTCGCGACCGCCAAGCTGCTCGGATACGACTACGACGCCGCGGTCGGTACCGAGAACGGCAACTTCCTCAAGGGAACGGCATTTGCTTTGAAGAGGGACGAACTCGTCGCCGAGATTGAGAGCAACCGGTATTTTGTCGTCCTGATGGCCTATGATTTTCAGGAGCTGCTGAAGCACAAGAAGCACAAGCTCCTCTGGGAAACCCGCTTCAGCATCCGCCAGAGCGACCATGCCTTCGACCGCGACCTTCCCATGATGGCGAGGTTTGCCTCGCACTACTTCGGCCAGAACTCCAATGGCCTGGTGCGCCAGCGGATTCCGTTCGGGGACGTCACGATCGGCGATGTGAAGTCGCTGGGCACGATAGAGCCTCCGCCTTCCAAGTAGCGCCTGGGGCGTTGACGTGGCCTGAATCCTGCGTAAGGAGCGCGTGAAATCGCGCCCTTCCAGGCCGAAATCGCGTCTCGCCGCTTGCGGGCGGCCGCGGCGTCAGCCAATCTGCGCACCCAAGACAACGTGAACGAGTACAGCTACCAGGATGAGCAGCAGCAGCCGGTCATGTGGCTGCGCGAATTCCCCGTCTACGCGGCGTACCTCCTGGTGATTGTCTTTGTCGCGTCGATGATCGCGACCGCGGTTCTGCTGGCCGCCAACCTCGAGGGCGTCCTGGCCTGGCTCCCGTTCTCGAGCACGCAGGTCCTCAGGGGCCAGGCCTGGCGCGTCGCCACCTATGGCCTCCTGAACCCCCCGAGCGTCGGGTTCGCCTTCAACATGGCCATGATCGTCTGGTTCGGCCGCGAGGTGGAGAAGTTCCTGGGCCGGGGCAAGTTCCTCGGGCTCTATGCGTGCCTCTATTTCCTGCCGGCGCTCCTGCTCATCCCGCTCGGCCTCGTCCTTCCGACCCAGCTCTCGGGCGAATCCGGGGCGATGGCGGTTTTCGTGGCCTTCGCCACGATCTACCCCGACACCGCGGTCTTCTTCGGAATGCTTTCCAAGTGGGTGGCCGCGATCCTGGTCGGCATCTATTCCCTGATGGCCTTGGCATACCACGATTGGTCGATGGGCATATCGCTCTGGATCACGACGGGCTTCGCCTTCGTGTTCGTGCGCCATCACCAGGGCCTTCTGGGCCTGCCGCGGCTGCGCCTGTTCAGGCCCGGGCCGAGGCCGCGCGAGCCGCTGGCGATCGAGGGGGGCAGGGCCCGGGCCGCCAATCCGGGAAAGGAGAGGCCCATGGCAGAGGTCGACGCTCTGCTCGACAAGATCGCGCTGTCGGGAATGGCCAGCCTCACGCCGAAGGAGAGGGCCAAGCTCGACTCGGCGCGGGACTACCTTGCCCGGAAGGCCTCGGGCCGCTAGCCCGGGGGCGCGGCAGCGCCGCCAGAGGCGGCGTGCGCGTCGTGCGGCGCCGCGCCCGCTAGGAAAAATCAAACTCCGGCTCGGGCGCTGGGTCGTCCGGAGGGGCGAGGCAACCGGGCCCCTCGTTTCGGCTGTTGCTCACGAAACGGCTCACCGGCCTGCACTCCATCCGCGCGGCCTCGATCGGCCGCACAAGGCGCCTGAGCTCCTCCGCCTCCAGGGGCCGGTCCCCGAGCCACGCGGGCATTGTCTCGGCCGCAAGGATCACCGGCATCCGATTGTGGACCTTGGCCACGAGCTCGTTGGGCTCCGCTGTAAGGATGCAGTACGTCTCGGGCAAGCCGTCCGCCTTGGGATCCCAGATGCCCGCGAACGCAAACGGCTCTCCGCCGGCCAGCGTGAAGAGGTAGGGCCACTTGACTCCGCCGCTCTCCTTCCACTCGTAGAATCCATTGGCCGGGACGAGGCACCGTCTCTCGGCGACGCCCTTCCGGAATGCGGGCATCCTGGCCACGGTCTCGGACTTTGCGTTCGCCAGCAGCCGGGGTCTGGCGTTTGCACGCTCGGCAAAGGGGACGAGTCCCCACCGCATCGCCCGGACGGACGGCGTTCCCTCGGCCAGCGCCACGACGGGCATCGTGACCGTGAGCGACGCGTTGAAGCGCGGGCTCGCCCAGTCCGGGGTCTCCAGGGGGACACCAAGCGCCCTTGATATGGCGCTGAGCGCGGCGTCGGTCTTGTGGAGGGTGTAGCGGACGCACATGGCGCTCCCCGGGGCATCTCCCTTCAGCGCGCCTCGAACGCGCCCCGCAGGTCAGCCGCAAGCCGGTCGTGGAGCTTCTGGCGCCGCCTGTAGAGCGCCGCGCTCTTCCCGTTCGGAACGCAACGGGTCGACTCGTCCAGTGAAACGCTCCCCTTGCAGAGCTCGGCCAGCGCCGCGCCGGAGCCGCGCCCCGGGGAATCGCACCAGGCGGCCTGGAGGGCCCCGCCAAGGGCGGCGCTCTCGTCCTGGGCCATGGCGACCACGGGAACACCGAAGATGTCGGCCGCGATCTGGCGCCAGAGGGGGGAGCGCGCCCCGCCGCCCGTCAGGCGGATCTCGCGCGGCTTGACGCCGAGCGCCGAGAGCCTGCGCAGGCCGTAGTTCATACCCAGCGTGGCCCCCTCGAAGGCGGCGCGCGCGAGGTGGCCCTGATCGAGCGTCCTGCGGTCGAGCCCGAAGTAGACGCCGGTGCCCCTCGGCAGGTTGGGCGTCCTCTCGCCGTCCAGGTAGGGAAGCAGGGTGAGGCCGTCGGAGCCCGCGGGGGCACCCGCCGCCGCGCGCTCGAGGTCGGCAAGGCTCCATCCAAAGAGGGCCCGGACCTGCTCCGTGACGCCTGTCACGTTCATCGTGCAGAGGAGCGGCAGCCAGCCGCCGGTGGACGAGCAGAAAGCCGCGATCTCCCCTGAGGGATCGACGACCGGCCTGCGGGAGTACGCGTAGATTGTCCCGCTCGTGCCCAGGCTGGCTGTGACGGCGCCGGGGACCACGTTGCCTGTCCCGATCGCTCCCATCATGTTGTCGCCGCCCCCCGCGCTCACGATCACCCCCGCCGGGAACCCGTAGCGGGCGGCGATCTCAGGGCGCAGCGTGCCGCATGCCTCGTGCGAGGCGGAGAGCCCGGGAAGGCAGTCGGCGACCCGGCTGTCGACGGCGCCCATCGCGGCCGGCGACCACGCCCGCCTGCGCACGTCGAGGAATCCGGTCCCCGAGGCGTCCCCGTATTCCATGAAATAGTTCCCCGTGAGGTGGAGGTTCAGGAAATCGTGCGGCAGCAGGATGTGGCGCAGCCGCCTGAAGTTCCCGGGCTCGCGCCTCCTTAGCCACAGAACCTTCGGGGCCGTGTAGCCGGGCAGGAACGGCAGACCGGTGCGGCGGATCACGGACGCCGGGCCCCCCAGCCTGCGCGTCAGGATCGCGCATTCCGGCGCGGTGCTCGTGTCGCACCAGAGCTTCGCGGGACGGATCACCTCGCCTTTCTCGTCAAGCGGGACAAAGCCGTGCTGCTGGCCGGAGACGCCGATGCCGCGCACGCGCGCGCGATCGATGCGGGACGCGACCTCGCCGATCGCCGAATCCATCGCGGCCGCCCATTCCTGGGGGTGCTGCTCCATGTGGCCCGGCGGAAGGCCCCCGATCAGGTGGTGCGGCGCCCGGGCCTCCGCGACCACCGCGCCCGTCTCGAGGTCAAGCGCCACCACCTTGACGCTCTGGGTGCCGCTGTCGACGCCGACATAGAGGCTCATGGCGGCTCAGCCCCCCGTCAGGTAGCGGTTCAGCATGTTCTCGAGATACTCCTGGCGGCCGCTCCGGGGCTTGGGCTCGCCCAGCTTGGTGAGGACCAGCTTCTCCAGCTCGCGCAAGCCCGTTCGACCCTTCTCGATCTCCCGGCCGAAGCCGGAATCATAGCTCGAGTAGCGGTCGGCCAGGAATCCCTCGAACTCGCCGCCGGCGATGATCCGGCGCGCCGCCTTGAACGCGAGGGCGTAGGTGTCCATGCCCCCGATGTGCGCGTAGAACAGGTCCTCAGGGTCGATGGACGGCCGGCGCAGCTTCGCGTCGAAGTTGAACCCTCCCTTGCCGAGGCCGCCCGCGCGCAGGATCGAGATCATGGCGAGCGTGATCTCCTTCACGTCCGTGTTGAACTGGTCGGTGTCCCAGCCGAGGAGCGTGTCGCCCGCGTTCGCGTCGACCGAGCCAAGGAGCCCCTGGGACGCGGCGACCTCGATCTCGTGCTGGAAGGAGTGCCCTGCCAGCGTCGCGTGGTTTGTCTCGATGTTGAACTTCAGGTGCTTCTCGAGGCCGAACGTGCGCAGGAAGGCTATCCCGCTGGCGACGTCGAAGTCGTACTGGTGCTTGGTCGGCTCCTTGGGCTTGGGCTCGATGTAGAACTGCCCCTTGAAGCCGATGTGCCTGGCGTAGTCCACGGCCATGTGGAGGAACCTGGCCAGGTGCTCCTGCTCGCGCTTCAGGTTCGTGTTGAGGAGGGTCTCGTAGCCCTCGCGCCCGCCCCAGAACGTGTAGCCGTCTCCGCCGAGCTCGTGCGTCACCTCGAGGGCCTTCTTCACCTGGGCCGCCGCGTAGGCGAACACGTGGGCGTCGGGATTGGTCGCCGCGCCGCACATGTAGCGCGGGTTGGAGAAGAGGTTGGCCGTGCCCCAGAGGAGGCGCACCCCGGTCGCCTTCTGCAGCGCCTTCGCGTGGGCGACCAGCTTGTCCAGGTTGCGGTTCGACTCGGCAAGCGTCGCGCCCTCGGGCGCGATGTCCCGGTCGTGGAAGCACCAGAAGGGCGCCTCGATCTTCACGAAGAACTCGAACGCGGCGTCCATCCTGCGCCTGGCAACCGAGAGCGCGTCCTTGCCCGCCTCCCAGGGCCGCCGGATCGTTCCGGGGCCGAAGGGGTCGCTGCCGACGCCGCGGAACGAGTGCCAGTAGGCGATCGAGAACCGCATGTGGTCCCTGAGGGAGACCCCGTCGATCACCTCCGACGGGTCGTAGTGCCGGAAGGCCAGGGGATTCGTTGACCGGGGGCCCTCGAACCGGATGCGCGGCACGTTGAAATACTGGGGTATGTTGACTTTGGGCATCGCGGCCCACACCTAGCACGAAGCCCCTGCCACCGTCGAGTTTTCGTTGATCGCACGCTCCTGGCCCGCCGCCCCGGCATTAGGCGGGGCGCCTGAACCCCGTCGCGAAATAGACGGCGAACAGCATGCAGACGAAGCTCAGCGCGTAGTTCCAGGTGAGGCGCTCCTTCAGCACCAGCCAGGCGAAGAGGATGAAGACCAGGAGCGTGATGACCTCCTGGACGATCTTAAGCTGGTAGCCCGTGAACTCGCCGGACATGTAGCCCATGCGGTTAGCGGGGACCTGCAGGCAGTACTCGAAGAAGGCGACACCCCAGGCGACGAGTATCGCGACGATCAGCGGGCGGCCCTCCAGCCACTTCAGCCTCAGGTGGCCGTACCAGGCGAGGGTCATGAACACGTTTGAGCCGATGAGGAGAAGGACGATTTTGGGCATGGTGCGCCCAGTCCAACGCCCTCCGGGGCTCCTGTGCAAGCACCCCGCGGCGGCCCCCCGCAGGTAAAATCGCTCTAAAAAAATCGAAGACGATGCTTGATAGCTGCAAATCGAGCCGTATACCTTGCCGCTAGCTCTGTCTGAGCCTATATTCCCAGTATGATAATCAAAGCCTATCTCAAGCCGTCCTGCGGGTGGTCCAATGGCGTCCGGGCCACCCTCCGCAAGTACGCGCTCGACTTCGATGATATCGACATCATCGGGGACCGCTCGAGTTATGCGGAGATGGTGCGCAAGTCGGGCCAGCCCCTTTCCCCCTGCGTCGAGATTGATGGCGTGATGCTAGCGGATGTCTCAGGTGAGGAGGTGGAGAACTACCTCCTCAGCAACGACCTGGTCAAGCCCACCGATGCCGCGGCGGGTGTCCCGACCAATGCCGGCTGCTCCGACGAGGAGCACGCCAAAATGGCCACCAAAACGATCCGCTTCTTTTGATGAGAGTCCTGGCTTGACCTAGCAAAGTCCCCCGAAGGCCGGCTCTCACAAAGAAGGACCGGCTTTTTTTTGTCCACTCGCCACCGACCGTTTTCCGCCTGAAACACAATCTGGCTCAAAGAATGCTCCGAGACTGAAAATCCCGACCCCCCGAAATGCCCAACAGAGCTGAACACGCCCGCCGCCCCGGGCCAAGGACCGTGGGTGCGCCGCCCAAGCAGGGCCTCTACGACCCGTGGTTTGAGCACGACTCGTGCGGCGTCGGCTTTGTCGTCGACATGAAGGGCCGCAAGTCGAACCAGATCCTGAAGCAGGCGATCCAGATCCTGAAGAACCTCGACCACCGCGGAGCTGCCGGCTCCGAGGCCAACACGGGGGACGGCGCGGGGGTGCTCATCCAGATGCCGCACGCCTTCCTGAAGGAGGCGTGCAAGAAGATCAAGGTGGCGCTGCCGGGGCCGGGCGAATACGCCTGCGGCCTCGTTTTCCTCCCGCGCGACCGGATCAAGCGCCGCCGCCTGGAGGAGCGCTTTGAGCAGATCGTCCAGTCAGAGGGCCAGACCGTGCTCGGCTGGCGCACGGTCCCGGTCGACAACTCGTCCCTTGGCGAGACGGCGAAGTCCTGCGAGCCCCAGATCCGCCAGATATTCATCGGGCGCAACCCCTCGATGACCGACCCCATGGCGTTCGAGCGGAAGCTCTTCGTCATCCGCAAGCACGCGTACAACCAGATCCGCGCGTCGACGATGGACGGCGCCGAGTACTGGTATGTGCCAAGCCTCTCGTTCAAGACCATCGTCTACAAGGGCATGCTCCTGACGGAGCAGCTCGAGAAGTACTTCACCGACCTCCAGAACCCGTCGATGGCGACGGCGCTCGCGCTCGTCCACTCGCGCTTCAGCACGAACACGTTCCCGAGCTGGGACCGCGCGCACCCGTACCGCTACATCGCCCACAACGGCGAGATCAACACGCTGCGCGGCAACATCAACTGGATGCACGCGCGCGAGGCGCTCTTCGAGTCCGACCTGTTCGGCGAGGACACGAAGAAGATCCTCCCGATCGTCAACCCGAACGGCAGCGACTCGTCGATGTTCGACAACACCTTCGAGCTGCTCATCCTCGCCGGCCGGTCGCCGGCGCACGCGATGATGATGATGATCCCCGAGCCGTGGTCCGGCAACGAGGACATGGACGACGACCGTCGGGCCTTCTACCAGTATCATTCCTGCCTGATGGAGCCCTGGGACGGCCCGGCCTCCATCGCGTTCACGGACGGCGTCCAGGTCGGCGCCGTGCTTGACCGCAACGGCCTGCGCCCCTCGCGCTACTACGTGACCAACGACGGCCTTGTCATCATGGCCTCCGAGGCCGGGGTGCTCGACATCCCGCCGGAGAACGTCCTGCGCAAGGGACGACTGCAGCCCGGCCGCATGTTCCTGGTCGACACCGAGCAGGGCCGCATCATCGAGGACGAGGAGATCAAGAGGAAGATCGCGACCGAGCGCCCGTACCGCCAGTGGCTGAACGAGCACCTGGTGCACCTGAGCGACATGCCCGAGGCCCCCGAGGTGCCGCTGCCCGACCACCAGACCCTCCTCCAGCGCCAGATCGCCTTCGGCTACACGAACGAGGACGAGCGCATCGTCCTGACGCCCATGGCCAAGGACGGCGTCGAGGCCGTGGGCTCGATGGGCAACGACGCGGCCCTCGCGGTGCTTTCCAGGCGGCCGCGGCTTCTCTACGACTATTTCAAGCAGCTCTTCGCGCAGGTCACCAACCCGCCGATCGACTGCATCCGCGAGGAGATCATAATCGGCGCCGAGACCCGCCTCGGATCCGAGGGGAACCTGCTCAACCCCCAGCCGTCGGCCTGCCGCCGCGTGGAGCTCAAGTGGCCCATCCTCACAAACGAGGAGTTTGCCAAGCTGAGGCGCCAGAACCTTCCCGGCCTCAAGGTCGGGGTGCTGCCGATACTTTTCAGGGTGACCCGCGGCGCCAAGGGTCTCGCGAAGTCGCTCGAGGAGCTCTCCGCCATGGCCCGCCGCATGATCGAGGAGGAGGAGATTAACGTGATCATCCTCTCCGACCGCGGCGTGAACCGGGACTTCGCCCCGGTGCCCGCCCTGCTGGCCGTCGCCGGCCTCCACCACTACCTGATCCGCGAGGGCCTGCGCACGCGGGTGAGCCTCGCGCTCGAGACCGGCGAGGCGCGCGAGGTGCACCATTTCTCGCTGCTGATCGGCTACGGCTGCAGCGCGATAAACCCCTACGTCGCATTCGAGACCATAGACGACATGATCCGGGAGGGCCTCCTCGTGAAGATCGACCACAAGTCGGCCTGCAAGAATTTCGTGAAGGCCGCGACAAAGGGGGTCATCAAGGTGATGTCGAAGATGGGGATCTCCGCCATCCAGAGCTACCGCGGCGCCCAGGTGTTCGAGGCGCTGGGCCTGCGCCAGGACGTGATCGACCAGTACTTCACGTGGACGCCGTCGCGCGTCGGGGGCATAGGCCTCGACGTGATCGCCCAGGAGGTGCTGATGCGCCACCACGACGCGTTCCCCGCGCGCGCGGTCAACGGCCATGTGCTTCCGTCGGGAGGGCAGTACCAGTGGCGCAGGGACGGCGAGCAGCACCTGTTCACGCCCGAGTCCATCCACCGCCTCCAGAAGGCGGTGCGCACCGGCAGCTTCAAGGTATTCCAGGAGTACACCAGCCTGGTGAACGACCAGTCCGTCAACGCCTGCACGCTCAGGGGCCTGCTCGATTTCAAGGCCTCGACGCCGATACCGATCGAGGAGGTGGAGCCCGTCGAAAGCATCGTCAAGCGGTTCAAGACGGGGGCAATGTCCTATGGCTCGATAAGCAAGGAGGCCCACGAGACCCTCGCGATCGCCATGAACCGGATCGGCGGCAAGAGCAACACGGGCGAGGGCGGCGAGGACCCGGCCCGCTACACGCTCGAGCCGAACGGCGACTCGAAGAATTCCGCCATCAAGCAGGTGGCCTCGGGGCGCTTCGGAGTCACGAGCGAATACCTGGTCAACGCGCGCGAGCTCCAGATCAAGATGGCCCAGGGCGCCAAGCCCGGGGAGGGCGGCCAGCTGCCCGGAACAAAGGTCTACCCGCCGATCGCCAAGACCCGCCTCACGACCGCGGGCGTTGGCCTCATCTCGCCGCCGCCGCACCACGACATCTACTCGATCGAGGACCTCGCCGAGCTGATCCACGACCTGAAGAACGGCAACCGGCTGGCCCGGGTGAGCGTCAAGCTGGTCGCGGAGGTCGGCGTCGGGACCATCGCGGCCGGCGTCGCCAAGGCGCACGCCGACGTCGTCCTCATCAGCGGCCACGACGGCGGAACCGGGGCCTCCCCCCAGACCTCCATCGCCCACGCAGGCCTCCCCTGGGAGCTCGGCCTCGCCGAGACCCACCAGACGCTCGTCCTCAACAACCTGCGCAGCCGGATAGCGGTCGAGACGGACGGCCAGCTGAAGACGGGCCGCGACGTCGTGGTCGCGGCGCTCCTCGGCGCCGAGGAGTTCGGCTTCGCCACGGCCCCGCTGGTGGCCACCGGGTGCATCATGATGCGCGTCTGCCACCTGAACACCTGCCCGACGGGCGTCGCCACCCAGAACCCGGAGCTGCGCGCGAAGTTCACGGGCAAGCCGGAGCACGTCGTCAATTTCATGCGCTTCATCGCCGAGGACGCCCGCCAGATCATGGCGCAGCTCGGATTCCGCACGATCGAGGAGATGGTCGGCCACGTCGACCGGCTCGAGGCGAGGAAGGCCGTGGACCACTGGAAGGCGAAGGGGATCGATTTCAGCAAGATACTCTACCAGCCCGACGTGGACGACGGCGTGGGCCGCTTCTGCCAGATCAAGCAGGAGCACGGGCTCGAGAAGTCGCTCGACGTGACGACGCTCCTCGAGATCTGCAGGCCCGCGATCGAGCGCGGCGAGAAGGTCGTGGCGGAGCTGCCCATCAACAATGTCCACCGGGTCGTCGGGACCATCACCGGCGGCGAGCTGACCAAGAAGTGGGGGCCCGCCGGGCTGCCCGAGGACACGATCCGCATCCTCTTCAAGGGTTCCGCAGGGCAGAGTTTCGGCGCCTTCATGCCGAAGGGCATGACCTTCCTGCTCGAGGGCGACGCCAACGACTACGTCGGCAAGGGCCTCTCGGGCGGCAGGATCATCGTCTATCCGTCGGCAAAGGCCACCTTCGTCCCCGAGGAGAACATCATTGTCGGCAACGTGGCCTTCTATGGAGCCACGAGCGGCGAGGCGTTCATCCGCGGCGTTGCGGGCGAGCGCTTCTGCGTGCGCAACAGCGGCGTCAATGCGGTCGTCGAGGCGGTGGGCGACCACGGCTGCGAGTACATGACGGGGGGCCGGGTCGTCGTGCTGGGTCCCACGGGGCGCAATTTTGCCGCCGGCATGTCGGGTGGGATAGCCTACGTGCTCGACGAGCGGGGCGAGTTTCCGGCCCGCGTGAACAAGCAGATGGTGGCGATAGGGAAGCTCGAATCCCCCGAGGAGATCGCGCAGGTGCGCGCGCTCATCGAGAAGCACCTGGCGTACACGGGGAGCTCCCGCGCAAAGCAGGTGCTGGCCGGCTGGGAGGCGATGGTCCCGCGCTTTGTCAGGGTCATGCCGAACGACTACCAGCGCATGCTGGCCTGCATCCAGCGGGCCCACGGGCAGGGCCTGACCGGCGACGAGGCCGTGATGGCGGCCTTCGAGGAGAACGCGCGCGACCTCTCGAGGGTCGGCGGCAACTGAGGATTTCCAGCTCAACCCCCACCCCCGACCAAGCACGATGGGCAAACCAACCGGCTTTCTTGAATATCTGAGGGAACTGCCCGCAGACCGGCCGCCGCTTCAGCGGGTGGCCGACTGGGGGGAGTTCCACCATCACATGGGCGAGGACAAGCTCCGCCAGCAGGGCGCGCGCTGCATGGACTGCGGCGTCCCATTCTGCCACACCGGCCGGCTTGTGGGCGGGATGGCATCGGGCTGCCCGATCAACAACCTCATCCCCGAGTGGAACGACCTGGTCTTCCGGGGGCTCTGGCACGAGGCGCTCGAGCGCCTCCACAGGACCAATAATTTCCCCGAGTTCACCGGCCGGGTATGCCCGGCGCCCTGCGAGGGCTCGTGCGTGCTTGGGATCAACAGCAACCCGGTGACGATCAAGAACATCGAATGCACCATCGTCGACCGCGGGTGGAGCGAGGGCTGGGTCGTGCCCGAGGCGCCCCTGACGCGCACAGGCAAGAGGGTCGCCGTGATCGGCTCCGGCCCGGCCGGCCTCTCGGCGGCCGCGCAGCTCAACCGCGTGGGGCACACGGTGACGGTCTTCGAGCGGGCGGACCTTCCGGGCGGGCTGCTCATGTACGGCATCCCGAACATGAAGCTCGACAAGAGGGAGGTCGTGCTGCGCCGGATCAAGCTGATGGAGGAGGAGGGGATCAAGTTCATCTGCAAGGCCAACGTCGGCGAGAACGTCGAGCCCCAGATCTTCCTGAAGGAGTATGACGCGACGGTGATCTGCACCGGGGCGACGCAGCCACGGAACCTGCCCGTCGAGGGCCGGGACCTGCCCGGCGTCCACTTCGCGATGGAGTTCCTGACGGCGAACACGACGGCCGTCCTTGCGGGCAGCGCGGACGCCAGCCCGATCCAAGCGCGCGGCAAGGACGTCGTCGTCATCGGCGGCGGCGACACGGGGACCGACTGCGTCGGGACCGCCATGCGCCACGGCTGCCGAAGCCTTGTCCAGATAGAGATCCTGCCGAAGCCGCCGGGTGAGCGGGCCGCCGACAACCCGTGGCCCGAGTGGCCGAAGGTCTACAAGATGGACTACGGCCAGGAGGAGGCGGCGGCCCGGTTCGGCGCCGACCCCCGCATCTACCTGACGACGGTGAAGAAGTTCGGCGCGGACGCCGAGGGGCGCGTCAAGGACGTGCTGACGGTCCAGGTGAAATGGGAGAGGAACGAGCAGGGCCAGTTCGTGCCAAGGGAGCAGCCGGGCACCGAGAAGGTGATTCCCGCGCAGCTCGTGCTCCTCGCGATGGGCTTCCTCGGGCCGGAGCAGGCGCTGCTGAAGGAGATTGGCGTCGCCTGCGACGCGCGCAGCAACGTGAAGGCCGACTACGAGAAGTACTCGACCAGCATACAGGGAGTGTTCGCGGCTGGCGACTGCCGCCGGGGGCAAAGCCTCGTCGTCTGGGCCATAAACGAGGGCCGCGGTGCCGCACGCGAGTGCGACCGCTACCTCATGGGCCAGACCGACCTGCCCTAGGTCGCGGGCGCCCGGGGCCTCACTCCACGGAGACGACCCGCTGGAGCACGGGCCCGAGGCGGTCGGCGATCTGCACCACGTCCCCCACCCGCCTGCCCAGGAGCTGGCGGCCCAGCGGGGACGCCCGGGTCACAACGGTCGCCGCGGACTCGCCGTCGCGCGCCTCCAGGCCCCCGGAATGCGGGCCCACGAGATAGGCGGCCGTGCGGCCCTTTGACTCGAGCATCACCAGCGCGCCGGCCGCTATCTCGTCGCCGGGCCCGAACACACGCAGTGTGAGCGCCTTCCACGCCGCGATCGCGCCCGCGATCTCCGTGGCCAGCCGGGCCTGGCCGGCGGCAAGGTACGCCGCACTCTGGCTTCGCATGTCATACTTGTCCTCCGCACGGCTCTCCTCGTCCGTCGCCTCCTCGCGCGAGCCGAGGGCTGCCTCAGTCTGCAGCGCAAGCTCGGCCTCGAGCTGTGAGATGATCGACTGCGTAAGGGCGCTCTTGTCCATTCGGAGTCCATGGATATACCCGTTTCCGCCCGATGCCGTCAAAGCCCATCCCAGGATCAACAGGGGACGTACTGACCTGCCTTCCGTCGCCCTACGTCGCGGACGCGCGCACGGGGCTCCTTTACCTCCCGCGGTTCATCGCGAAATGCAGATACGTCAAGGAGCACGGGGCCCTGCCCCCCAGCTACGCGAAGAATTTCAAGCGGGGGCTTGACCGCTTCCTCTGCCTTCACCTGGGGATCGACCCGTCCGCCGTCCAGGAGGTGGTCCGGGTGGCGGCCAACGACGAGGAGATCGATCTCGGGCTCGCCCGCCTGCTCACCGTGGACGTGCGCGCGGCGAAATGGAACCGGGAGCTCGTCCAGAAGGGGATGACCGCCGCAGGGCGCGAGTTCCTGAAGGAGGCGCTGACCGCGATGGGATGCGCGGACCGGGTCGACGACATCAGGAGCGTGCCCGACCTGATTGACTTCGACGAGGGGAGGATCGAGTGATCAAGGGCCAGCGGGTCGTCTGCATCAACGACACCTTCAACGCGTTCGTGAGGGCCGTCTACAAGCAGCTGCCGGTCAAGGGCAAGACCTACACGATCCGCGAGGTGTTCCTCGGCAGGGAAAGGATCGTCAAGGGCGGCGACACGGCGACCGTCGGCCTCCTGCTCGAGGAGCTCGCCAACCCCCCGGATCCCTTCCACGTGGGCAGGCAGGAGCTCGGCTTCTCATCCGAGCGCTTCGCGCCGCTCGAGGAGCACCCCCCCGAGGAGGCGGAGGCGGGCGAGGAGGCCGGCGTCGGCAAGTCAGGCTACTGGTTGAACCAGGGGAATCAGTCGTCCACGACGACCGTGAGCGCGCACCTGGCCGCGGGAACCGCCTCGGCCTCGCCCGGGCGCACGAGGACAAAGCCGATCGTGCTCCTGCCGGGATTCAGGGCAAAGAACGACACCGTGGTCGCCGGCGCGCGGGGGTCCGAGGCGGGCGCGGGCTTCAGCGGCCCCATCTGCTCGAGGACCCTGCGGTTGTTGGAGATGATCTCCCAGACGTAGCCGGCCTCGGGCCCGGGCAGGATGACCTGGACCGCGGACACGACCGGAATCTCGACTCCGGGCGAGGGATGCGCCGGCGACAGCGTCACCACCTGCGTCGAGTTGGGATGGCGCTCGGGCGCGCCCGCGCACCCGGCGGCCGCGAGAAGGACAGCCAGGCAGGCCGGGGCCCTGAGCTTGGCTGATGGTTTTTTCATCTGATGTGGGGGACGAGCTCGGAGAGCGCGGGCCGCCCCACGTGCCGGCGGATCGACTCGAGGTTCTCCCTGACGAGGGCCCCCATCGACTCGCAGCGCCGGTACTCGGGCCTGTGGTAGTGCTCGGCGAGGGACTCGCGCAGCTGGTGGACCTTCTCCGGCGGGGAAATGGGGTCGCGCTCCATCTCGTCAAGGAGAAGGCCGAGCCGGCTGGCGGCAAGCTCGGCCCGCTGGAGCATGAGCGTCTGCTCCTCCCGGAGGTACTGGTTGGCCGTCTCGGCGTGGAGCTGCTTGGCGCAGAAGAGCACGAATGCCGCGTTCTCCTTGAAGAACTGCGGCCGGTAGAAGTTGCGCCGGCCATTGTAGCTCTGCTGGTCGAAGTCCATGGCCCTGATGCGAAGCTGGAAATCCTCGAAGTCCGGGGTCACGACGAACACGAAGTTGTAGGAGCGCATGTCCCCGAGGAGCCTGACAAAGCAGCGCTCGTTGAACTTCACCAGCTCCTTGGCCACGCGGACCGGGCTCAGGTCGGGCCGGTTGAGCCACCGCTCGATGAAGATGTCCCCGGGTATGCCCGGGATGTGCTCCTCGATGAGCGTCGCCCCGTGCGTGAGGAAATTGAGCCGGTTAGGGGAAAGCAGGTGCTCGAGCTCGAGGCCGTAGATGCGCGACGCATCGGCCTTCTTCACGTAGAAGTAGTCCTGGTTGTCGTTGTAGGCGTTGACGATCCTTATCCTGAAGGGGGTCGAGTTGCCGAACGTGCAGAAATCCACCCGATCCGCGTAGAGGTGCTTCACGACGGACATGTCGCCGTTGACCTTGAGGAGCGCGTACACCTCCTTGAGCGCCTCGTTGAGGGCGCGCATCTCGGCCCCGTCATAGATCACCGTGTCCCAGAGGGTGGCCTTCCCGGCGGCGTCCGTCAGCGGGACCGACTCTGTGAAGCTCCGAAGGCGGTCGTAGGTGACCGGAAGGTCCCGCTCCCGCTTGTAGCTGCGCAGGTAGCCCCTCAGACCCGGGCCGACCGGGAAGGTCGGCTTCTTCTGGGTCGCCAGGGGCGTGTCGCCGTGCTTCGCCGTATCGGGCATGCGGCGCCTCAGTTCCGCGACGGCGCACGGTCGCCGTACAAGTCCCAATGGGTGGCAAGCTCGTGGGTGACCCGGCTTCCGACCCGGTACGCGGCCTCAAGCGACGGAATGTAGCCCGAGTATTCCGCATGGAGGCTCCTGCTCACGTCCTGGCTCGGGGCCTGCATGCAGTAGTTGCTCGCGGTCCGCAGGAACAGGACCCGCTGGAAGTCGACGCGGCCCATCGTCGACAGGCGATGGAGGGCGGTCGCGATGCCCTGGTCCTCCATGTCCGACATCGCGAATTCGCCCCGGCCATCGGTCCAGAGGCGGGTCCAGTCGGAGGCCCACTGGGTCAGGCTCTTGCCGTGCCAGTAGCGGCAGCAGCCGAAGGTCTCCCCGCAGAGGACAAACGGCGGCCGCTGGGCGTTCGGGAATCCGCCGTACTGGGCCCGGTAGGCCCTCATGGCGTCCGAGTCGGGAATCTGCGTGTCCCTCGTGAGGGCGTAGGCCCAGTCGACAAGCGGCCGATTCAGCTCGTAAGCCATTATCCGGGGCTCCCATCCCTCAGGGACCGGCTTCTGGTTCGGGACCTTCGAGCCGATCGGGATGATCGCATACGGCCAGGAGGGGTCGGCCTCGCGGGCGTCGATCTCGTAGGCGATGTCGCCGTCGATCACGTAGTGCGCCCAGGCAGCGCTGCCGATCGAGGCGACGGCGGGATTGACGCCGGCGATGCCGTTGACGACCCAGTAGGTCCTCGAGAAATCGAACAGGCCGCTCAGGACGAGCGCCATGACCTGGTTCGACGAGCGCACCGTCGTGCCGGAGACGACGCCGATGGTCCCGTGGCCGTCCGTCAGGACCGGGTGGTCGACTCCGGGGACGCTGAGCTCCTTCGTCCAGTTCTCGCGCTCCACCCAGTACTGGAACTCCCCGGGCCGGTCGCCCCGGTCCGCCCCCACCTCAAAGGTGACGACGACGGCGACCCTGACGGGAATCGGGTCCGCCGAAAGCAGCGCGGCCGAGAGAAACAGGCCCGGGAGGAGGTATCTTGGGCTCCGCATGGCGCGGGTCAGCTGTCGGGCGGTGGCGGCAGCGTCGGAGCGCCCACCGAGGGGCCGGGCGCCAGCCTGGGCGTCAGCTGCGACGTGGCCGAGTCCAGGCGCGCCGCCGTCGCGTTGAGGGCTCCCGCCACGACCTGGATGTAGGCGACGGCGTCAGGCCAGCGCCTGAGCTCGATCGCCTCGCGGATCGCGGGTAGCGTCTTTGCGGCGTAGCCCGTGTAGAGCCCGGGAGCATAGAGCATATGCTGGTACCAATCCCGGTTCGGAAGGCCCCTCCTGCTCGAGAGAGCCTGTTCGACCCCCTGCAGGAGGCCGTTAAGCTCCGCCAGCTCCTCCGAGGGAAGACGGAAGTCGCCTCCCGAAGCGCGGTCAAAGGCGTTGTCGTAGACCTTTGCGCTCCTGCCCAGGTGAACGGCGGCGTCCTTGAGGCGCCTGAAATCGAGCTTCGGCACGTCCCCGGGGCTCTCGGGCGCGGCAAGGGGCTGCTCCGGGTCCGTCGCCAGCCTGAATGCCCCCGCCTCGATGAGCCGCCTGAGCGCCGCCGTGTCCTCGCGTTCCTTTTCCGCGAGCTTCTCAACCTCGGACACGTAGCGCGACACCGCGTCTGCCAGCTCGCCAAACCTCATGGGAAGGATGTCGGCATCCGCCGTTCGCAGGACAAGGCGCCCCGCCGTCTGGGCCAGGGCCACCTCATAGTCGAACTTGGGGTCCCCGAACCGCACAAAGTGGTCGAACGAGTCGTAGGTCGAGTGGTAGATTCCGCCGTCCTGGTCCTCGCCCCTGAATCCCAGGTTTATCGAGGAAATCCCGACATGCTGGAGGAACGGCGTGTAGTCCGAGCCCGATCCCAGCGCATCGATCGGCAGGTCGCCGCCCGCCGCGGCCGCGGCCAGGAGCACCTGGCCGTCGGGGCCCGGATTGCCCGCGGCCCCGTCGACGTTTATCTTCGCGCGGAGCCGGTCGAGAACGCTCGCGCCGGTCTCGGGGTCCGTGACGCCCCGGGCGACCTCGTTCACGAATCGCTGGTAGGAGTGGCTGCCCCCGGCGAACAGGAAACCGCGGGCGTTGGTGTCGGAATTGACGTAAAGGACGGCCTTGCGCCGGAGCTCATCCACATGGGTCTCGGCCCACTCGGTCGACCCCAGGAGCCCCGGCTCCTCGCCGTCCCAGCTGGCGTAGACAATCGTCCTCTTGGGCTTCCAGCCCGCCTTGGCCATCGCGCCGATGGCCTTCGCCTCCGCCATGACCGCCGTGTTGCCCGAAAGGGGATCCCAGGCCCCGAACACCCATCCGTCGTGGTGGTTTCCGCGGATGACCCACTGGTTGGGGTACACGGAGCCCTGCATGACGGCGATCACGTCGTAGATCGGCTTCTGGCTCCAGTCCGAGGCTATCGCGAGGTGCACTTTCGCGGGCCCGGGCCCGATGTGGTAGGTGATGGGCAGCGCGCCCCGCCAGTCGGGGGGCGCGACGAGCCCGTCGAGCGCCGACAGGAGGGGCTTCGCATCCGCGTAGGAGATCGGGATCACCGGAATCTTGAGGATCGTCCTGGCCTCCTCGATCGGGAGCCTCCTGGCGTCCTTCGTCGAGCCTATCCCCGGCGTCAGCGGATCGCCGGAGTACAGCGTGATATCGCCCACCGACCCCCGCTGGACGCCGTCCTCGGGGCGGTAGGCGCCCTTGGGATACACGTCGCCGGACCAATAGCCGTCCTCGTGCGGGTCCGAGTAGATGATGCACCCGACCGCGCCGTGCTCCTGGGCGAGCTTGGGCTTTAGGCCGCGCCAGCCGGCGCCGTAGCGAACGATGGCAATCTTTCCCTTCACGTCCAGGCCCCTGCGGCCGAGCTCGGCGTAGTCCGCGGGCATGCCGTAGTTCACGTAGATCAGGTCGGCCGTCACGTCGCCGTCGGCGCCGTAGACACTGTAGGGGGGAAGCCCACCCGCCGTGTGCTCCGACGTCCGGTCGCCAGCGACCGGGGGCTCATGGAGGCTCGCCTTGAATGAGACGGGCGCGACGAGCTCGAGCGTTTCGCTCTTCGGCGTCGGGTATAGGACGTAGAAGGTCTCGATCCGCGCGTCCCATCCCCACTCCGTGAACTTGGCGAGGATGAAGTCGGCATTCGCCTTGTCGTGCGGCGAGCCGACCTGGTTCGGCTCCGAGGACATCTGCAGAAGCCACGACCTGAGCTCGGCCGGATCAATCGCGGCGTCGAACGCCTTCTCGCCCTCCAGCTCGGCCATAGCGGACGCGGACTTGAAACCCAGGAGGCTCCCGGGCTCCGCCGCGGCGAAGGGGCTAAGGACGGCCCCGAACGTAAGCATCGAAAGAAACGCTCGCGTCGATTTCATTGGGCGAGGAAAGCCAACGCCCCCAAAGAGGGCAAGCGCCCAAGGCCGGCCATTTTAGGGTTTGCGGTGACAGGGTGCGGGCAGCACCCTTCATGCCGAATCCCGACGAACATGATCCTGCGCACCACCCTCGCGTTGGCGTCCGCGGTTGCGCTTCTCGCGGGCTGCTCGGAATCGGGCCCCGCGAGATACAAGGACGAGCTTGTGGCGGCGGACAAGGCGTTCTGCGCCAAGTCGGTGAAGGACGGCCCGCGGGCGGCGATGCTAGCCTACGTCGTGGACGACGGGAAGCTGCTGAGCGAATTCAAGACCGGCGCCGAAGGGGTCAATTCCATTTTCAGGCAGCTGCCGCCCACGGCCACGCTGACCTGGGACACGGCGTTCGTCGACGTCAGCGCGTCCGGCGACCTAGGCTACACGTGGGGCCGCTTCGTCCTCATGCTGCCAAATGCGGTGAAGAACCGGGTCCCGGTGGTCAGGACGGGCAACTATGTCACGATCTGGAAGCGCCAGGCCGGCGGCGACTGGAAGGTGGTCCTGGACGGCAGCCACGTGGACGGCGAGAAGTGACTTGGGAAGCGGGACGGCGTGACTGCTGGCGCGCCGCGAGAGGCGTCAATTTGGTTTGTCTCGCCAGGGGGCATGGAGCAGGAAGCCTCATGCCGAGGCCTCCCGGAATCGAATAAGCCGACGCCCCGCATGAACCGCCGTGAATTTCTCAGGATCTCCGCCTCCGCCAGCGGCTCGCTGCTCCTGGCACAGGCCGGTGCCGCCGAGGCGGCCGGGATGGCGAGGCCGATCGAGCCCCTCCCCTCGCCGGGCGGGGCCCCTCCGGCGCTCCCGGATCTCTCTCCCTCCCGCTGGATCTGGTATCCGTCCGGCCGGACCCTTCCCAACACCTTCATCCTTTTCCGGCGCAAGCTCCGCCTCGGCGCCAAACCCCGCCGGGCCACGGGCTGGATCTGCGCCGACAGCCGCTACCGGCTCGAGGTCAACGGCAGGCGGGTGCAATGGGGTCCGGCGCCCTGCGACCCCCGGTGGGTCGAGGCGGACCCGCTGGATCTGACCGACCATCTGCAGCCCGGGGAAAACGTTCTCGGCGCCGCGGTCGTCTACTTCGGCGCGGGCGACGGAACCTGGGCCCTGGGCAAGCCCGGATTCCTTTTCTGGCTGGAGATCGAGCACGGCGACGGCCGCGTGGAACGGGTGGTCTCCGACGATTCCTGGCAGGCGCTGCCGTGCCGAGCCTGGCAGCCGGGCCGCGCAAAGCGCTGGTACCTGCGCGCCCTGCAGGAGGAATTTGACGCACGCAGCTATCCGCACGGCTGGTCCAGTCCCGAATTCCGGTGTGACGCCCGGTGGCTCGCCTCCCTTCCGCTCGGCGGTTCGCCAAACAGGCCGTCCCTCTCAACGGACTACCCGGATTACCTGCTCGACGTCGGGGGCGGGCCGGCCGACACCCAGCTGCGTCCCCGCAGCATCCCGCTCCTCCAGGAGGGCCTCGTGGCTGCCGCCAGGCTCGCCGAAAGCGCCTGGCTGGACTGGCGCGCCGCACCAAGGGACTACTTCGATTTCCGCGTCCCGAATGCCTACCGGGCCGAACGGGGGGATCTGGCCGTCGAGACCGCCCCGGGGCGGTGGCGGCTGGAGATGGATGGAAGCCGGGCGGCCGCGCTCACGTTCGAGCTCGCCGAGCAGGTGGTCGGCTGGCCCGGCTTCACCATCGAGGCGCCCCCCGGGACGACGGTCGAGCTGCTGGTCCAGGAGGCCCACGCGCTTGGCGGACCGGCGCTCCTGAACACCCATTTTGACTCGTGGACCCGCTTCATCTGCCGCGGGGGCGGCAACGAGTTCGAAACCTTCGACTTCGAGAGCCTTCGCTGGCTCCAGCTGCACATCCATGGAGCCAGGGGCATGGTGGAGGTCGGCGACGTGCGCGTGAGGCGCCGCGCGTTTCCCTGGCCCAACCGGCCGCGCCTTCGCACGAGCGAGCCCGGCCTGCAGCGCCTCTTCGACGCCTCCCTCAACACACTCGACAACTGCGCCCAGGAGACGCTGGTCGACGGCATGGCGCGCGAGCGCCAGCAGTACAGCGGGGACGGCGGCCACCAGATGCACGCCGTGCACCTGGCCCTGGGCGAGCGCCGCCTGGTCGCCCGCTACCTGGCGACCTGGAGCCAGGGCATGACCAAGGACGGCTTCTTTCTGGACTGCTGGCCCGCCTATGACCGTCTGGCAAGGCTGGCGGAGCGCCAGCTGGACCTGACGGACTGGGGACCGATCCTGGACCATGGGGTGGGATTCACTTTCGACTGCTGGCACCATTACTCGTACACGGGCGAACTCGAGGCGCTGAGGGAGCCGTATCCGCGGCTGCTGCGCTTCGCGCGGTACCTTCAGGACCGCGCCGGCGCCGACGGGCTGCTGCCGGTCGAGAACCTGGGCATCCCCTCCGTCTGGATCGACACCGACGCCTACGGGCAGCAGCGCCACAAGCAGTGCGCCTTCAACCTCTATGCCGCCGCCGCCATGGAGCACGCGCTGGCGCCGTTGTGCCGAGCCTTCGGCCATTCGGACCGCGCCGAGGCCGCCGAGCAGTTCGGACGGGAGCTGGCTGCGGCGACGGTCGGCCGGTTCTGGAGCCCGGAAAGGGGGCTCTTCGTCAACAACCTGCCGTGGCTTTCCGAGGAGAAGACGCCGCGCACCTGCGATCGCTCGCTGGCCACGGCCATCCTTTTCGACCAGTGCCCGGGCAGCCAGGTCGCCGCCGCGCGGGACTCCCTGGTGGATTGCCCGCCGCAGATGGGCTTTTCCTATCCGGCCAACGCGTGCTGGCGCCTGTGGGCGCTGGCCAAATGCGGGCGCGGGGACGTCATTGTGGCGGACCTGCGCCGGCGCTGGGCGACGATGGCCTCGGTCAGGGAGAACAACACGCTGCAGGAGGAGTGGCATTCCGAGCCCGACACGGGCCAGCAATGGAGCCACTGCGCGGTCGTGCCGCTCTACATCGCCTACCAGGGGCTGATGGGCCTCAGGCCCCTTGAGCCCGGCTTCAGGCGCTTCGAGCTCAGGCCCCAGATGGGCGACCTGGAGGATCTCGAGCTGACGGCATTCACCGTGCAGGGGCCGGTGGGCCTCTCCTCGCGGCGGAATGCGGGCGGGCGCGAACTGGTCCTCCAGCTGCCTGCGGGCGGCCAAGGGGAGCTTGTCCTGCCGGCGGGCGAGGCCGTCCAGCTTCCGGACGCCGCCGCGCCGGCCCCGGCGGGGAGCCGCCGCTACGCGCTGCCGCCCGGCGGCACGCTGGCGCTTCGCCTTGGGCCCGCGTAGCCCGGCCGCGCAAGGAGGAGGCTAGCGCTCGGGCACGGCCAGCAGGGCGTAGTAGTTGTCCACGAGGAAGCCCTCGTATCCCTCGGCGGTCCCGTCCCATTTCCTCCAGTCGTTCGTCCTTTGGTTCGCGCCGGTGCCCTCGAATTCCCTGTTCTCGAACGCGTCGAGGATCGGGAACAGGATCCTGTCGGCCCGATCCCGCTGGCCGACCCGGTTGAAGGCGGCGATCGTGAAGTAGGAGAAGCATGCGGTCGCGCCCCCGTTCTCGTAGATCTGGAAGCCGTCGGCGTTGTCCTCCCTGACGCCGCCTCCCCAGCGCGGCTCCTTGTGCGCGTAGTCCCTGCGAGGAACCGGGACCAGATTGCCGGGCAGGCCCATGCGGAACCGCGTAAAGCCCACCTCGGCCATCTTGTCCCAGATCCGGTCCATGATGGCCGGCGCACGGTCCCCGGGCACGAGCCCGTAGAGGACCGCCGCCGCGCTGACGAATGTGAAGTAGTAATCGTGCAGCGTGCCGTCCGCGCTCCTCCACCCCGCGAGGACGCCGGTCGCCGGATCGAAAAACGTGCGGAAGTAGGATTCCCTCAGCCGCCCTGCGGCCGCCCCGTAGCGCGCGGCGTCGCCGGGGATCCGCGCGGCTCCCGCCAGGCTCTGCATGCCGAGCAGCGCGCGGTACGCAAGGGCGTTGGCGTAGGCGTCCTCATAGCCGAACCCGATCGTGTCCCACCAGTTCGAGGGCCTCACCTTCGGCATCCCCTCATTCCAGCTCCCCGAATCGCCCGTCACGGCGTACTTGACGAGGCCGTCGCCGTTCGTGTCGGTCGCGAGCATCTTCTCGGCCATCGCCCTGAGGCCGGGATAGTGCGCGGCGAGCCAGGGCCAATCCTGGCTCCCCTCGACATAGTCGTCCGCGGCAATGAGGAGCGAAGGGAGCGTATCCGAGGAATCCACCGGGAAACCCCCGGCGCCCGGGGGGCCGTAGCCGGGCATGCCGTAGACCTTCATGCCCCCGAGCACCCTCTCCAGCGACTGGCGCACGAGGTCGAGGGCGTGCAGCCCCGGCGCCAGGGCCGGAGTCCGCCGCGCGATGTCGGCATACTCGTAGAAGCAGAATCCGCACGTGTCGCTGTTCGTGTTGTTTGAGAGCACGCGCCGGTTCGGGTTGAGCTGGAGCACGTTGAGCCAGTTTCTTCTGAAGCCGTCGTAGCGGGGGTCGTCCCCGGCGCCGTCGACCGCCGGGCAGATGGTCGTCACCTCCATGCGATAATCGGCGCGGGCTCCGGGCCGACCGGGAAAGGCGACCCTCACCCAGCCCGGACCGGCCGAGTACCCGAGCGATCCGCCGGGCGCGGCCGACGTCAGTCGCAGGGTGCCGTAGCCGGGCAGGTGGAGGACTGCGGGAAGCGCGATCGCGCCCGTCTCGTCAAAGACGCCGAGGAGCGTCCCGTAGCAGGCATGGGTGTCGATCGTCACGACGAACGGCGCCGGGGCGCCCGCCGACGCGAGGTGGAGATCCCTCTCGCCCGCGTCGATGATCCAGCCCGGATTGTGACGGGAAGCCGGATCCTGCGCCGCCAGGACGTTCCGCTCGACCTTGCCCCGGCCAAGGCTGTCGACTCCCAGGAAGAGGAGCGCCCCATGGTCCGCCGAGATCCCGGCCTTCAGGTAGCCCGACCTGGCGAAATGCTCCTCGGCCTTCGCCGGGCTGGAGAAAAGGAGGCTGAAGGCGGCGAGCGCCGGTACCAGGGCCGCGCGAGGCCGCGGAATTCTCCCGGGAAGGGGTTGTCCGGGTTGGCTGGGTCCCATTGACAAGGCCTTCGCGCGTGAGTGACGGGATCAGGGAACCGGCGGCGGCACGGGAGTCGGGCTCGGGCTCTGCGCCGGCTGGTTCGTCGAGTCCGGGGCAGAAACGGGAGGCTTTGGCTGCCCATAGGCGGGGGATTTGAGAATCGGCCGGATTGAGGAAAAACTGGGGTAGGAGATGACGCGCCCGTCGGGCAGGTGAACCCGTATCGGCTGGCCCTGGGCGAATCTTATCTTGCGGTAGTCCTCGCCCGCGACCGGGACGATCACCTTGACGGGCTTGTCCGGCCCGACCAGGTCATCGTAGGTCGCAGTCGTGACCCCGTTGGCCCGGTAGTACTGGTTGGCGGCCGCATGGAGCGCACGCAGGTTGTTCGTCACCGCCTTCGCCTGAGACTCGGTCCTCACCTTCTGGAAGGCGGGGATCGCCATGGCGGCCATGAGCCCGACCGTGACCGGGTTGTATATGGTGAGCATCGCGACGTCGGCCTTGAGGGAGCGGTTCCAGGTCGAGCGCAGCAGGATGCCGTCGGAGAGGTTCGTGCGGACCGACAGAAGGGGCTGGCTCACCGTCGGTATGTTCGCCGCGTAGAGGTCCAGGAGTCTCTTCACGTTGACGTCGGCTTGAGCGTTCATCGTCGCGAGCTCCTTGAATCGCGCAAAGAAGCGCGGCGTGACCCAGGTGAGGCCGTTCCCCTCGGGCCCGAGCGCCGCGAGCGCGGCGACGAACTCCGGATTGGCGTCGAGGCCGCTCGTTCGCGCAAGGCACTCGTGGAGGAACTCCCCAGTGGTCGCGAAGTACAGGGTCGCGCCGTCGACAGCCACGACGTACCTGAGGCCCTCGACGGGAGCCTTCCCCTTGTAGGTGAACAGGTGCAGGGTCCCCTCCGTCGAGGCCTCCAACTCCGAGGACTGGGCAAATGCGGCCTCCACGGCGGAGCCGATCCCGTCGACCCGCACCAAAGCCGAAAATGCGGGGAGCAGGACGGGCTTCCCGGGCAGGGGAATCGCGACGTTCCTGACGGGATCCATCCGCAGGATGAAGGTCGCCCGGCCATTCAGGCCCTCGATGAGGTTGAGCAGCGAGAAGTGGGACTGCGAGCCCGCCTCCTTGACCTGCTTCTCGAACGCCTCGGCGGCCGCCGGCCCGTTCACCTTGGCGATGACCCCCTTGATCGTGTCATAGACCGCAACCACGTCGAATTCGTGCTCGGCATAGAAATCCACGTCCGCGGGCGCCAGCCTCGTGCCCGTGAACCGCCCGGACTGGCCCCCGAAGACCGCGAAGAGCCCGTGGCGGCCCTCCGGGGTGTAAAGGAACGCCCGGTTGCGGTAGGTGCCCCCGGCCTGAAGCACGGAGCTCACCCCGACCGCCTTCACGTCGGTCAGCCCCAGGTCGTCCATGAGCGCCTTGAAGTCCTGCTTGGCGAACATCGACAGCTGCGGCTGGACCACGACGAGCTGCTTCGCGAGCGCCTGCACGGATGTCCCGGCGGAGGCCAGGTCGCCGTCGACGTCGACATAGCCGTAAAGCACGCCGCCGAGCTCAAGGTGGCTGTTGACGGCCTCGAAGTGACGGCTTCGCTCCGCCTCCGGCACCGCGGCCACGACGAGCTGCTTTGGCGCTTCGGGCTCGGCCTTCTTCGCGCATGCCGCGAGAATAACGAGGAGCGATAAGGCGATGCATCGGGCTACGGGCGTGTTCATGGGGGGTCCTGGGTTCACTGTCGGAGCTGGGCCTGCGCGAGATCCTGGGTGCCCTGGTGGGCACTCAAGCCCGCGCCCCATTATGGGCAAAGGGGACGCGGCGGAAAGGCGTTTCGTTACGGGAATCTACAGGGTTTTGCGTGCTTCGCCCGGCCCGCCGGTCCCTCAAGGCCCCCTTCGGTCTCCCGCGATCGGGCCGGCAGGGGCGCGCTCACTTTGTCACCGTCTCCGTGTCGAAGGGCCTGCCGTCCGTGTCGAAGATCGAGATCCTCATCGACGCGGTGTCCGCCTCAAGCGTCAGGAATCCGAATGTGGACTCTGCGAAGCGGGTTCCGGGGGATTTCTTGGCGACCTTGCCGAGCGGCGCGCCACCTCCGCCGCTCATGAAGAAATGGACCCCGTCCCGAGGGTCCATGTGGGCCATCGCGTGCTGGTGCCCGCAGAGGTAGGCGTCCACCCGGCCGCGGATGACCGGCCAAAGCCGCGCCTGGGTGTACTTCATGTACAACGCGGCCTTGTCGTTCCTCTCCGGGGCGAAGATGGGGTGGTGCCCGTAGACCACCTTCCAGCGGGCCGCGCTCGACCCGATCGCCCTGTCGAGCCAGGAGACCTGGGCCTCGGAGATCTCGGTCGTGTCGACGGCGAAGAACTGCACCGGACCGGCCGTGAACGAGTAGTAGGGCGAAGGGAAGCGCCATGTCGGGCTGCGGTAGGCCAGCTCGGCCGCAGCCCCGTCGTCCGAATACCACTCGTGGTTTCCCAGCGACGGGTAGAACGTTATCCCCAGCGGGCCGTAGAGAGCCTCCCACCAGTCCCGCCAGCGCGTGTCGTCGGTGCCCGTCATCCCCGACGGATAGAAGTTGTCGCCAAACGTCAGGCCGAAGTCGAACGGCGCCGACCTGCCCATCCTCACGATCGCAGCGGCCACGTCCCTCTGGCCCTCGGAGCCCGAGCCGAAGTCGCCCATCCCCACCAGCCTGATGGCCCGGCCGGGCGGCTCGACCGCGAAGACGGCGGGAACTTTGCGCATGAATCCGGGGACCGCCGCCCCGCGGTCGATCATGAGCCAGCGCTCGTCCGCCGCGGCCAGGACCGCGAGGGCCCCGGCGTCCCCGGCCGCGCGCGCGGCCGCAATCCTGGCCGTGATGACCGCCCGCAGCCGCTTCGTCTCGATGCGCCGCTCCGCGTCAAGGTAGGCCAGCATCAGCTCCGGGTCCTGGGTCGCTTCCGCCAGCTTCTCGAGTGCGGCCACAACGCCGGACTGGTCCACCCAGAAGGAGTCGACCACGATCACCTTGAGTATGAGCCGGTCGGTGGCGGCGTTCTCGCCCGCCATGCGATCCAGCACGAAATCCGCCGCCTCGCTCACGCTCGCAAGGTCGACCATGACCTCCTGCTCGAGGTCGCCCGGCGACAAGGCGAGCAAGGACTTGAGCTCCCTCGGGTCCTCGTGGAGCCATTTGCGGGCTGCGGCCCCGACATCGGGCGGGAGCCGGGAGGAAAGCGCCTCGATCGGGGGCGCGGAGGACGCGGCATTGGCCGCCTCGTCCGCGCTGCAGACGGTGGCAGCCGACAGGACCGTGGCCCAGGCAGCAGCGGTCAGGCGTGACGCATAGCGCATGGCTTGATTTTTGACCGCCATCCCTCCGTTGCCAGCCCGAAGCCATGAACGGGGCCCGGGCCCTGTTAAATTTCGGTGACGCATCCGCGGGCTCCGGCGCTCAGTAGTCGTCGTTGACCACGAACATGATCCAGCCAAAGGTCGACGTGACCAGGGTGATTGCGGAAAGCCCGTAGATCATGGTGATGACGCCCGGCATCATCTTCATGAGGAAGGCGATCCCAAGGTCGAGGGACCCGACAAGCAGGATGAAGTCCCTGTTCCTCCTCGATTTTCTCCTCTTGCGGTGTTTCACCTCCGCGAGGCCGGATTGCACCTCGGCCGCCTGGTTCTCCTTCAGCATGTCGGGCACCGCGATCGCATCGTCGTCACCGGCGAGCGCGGGCGCGTTGAGCGGGGTGATCTCCTTGGGCTTGAACGCGGGGTCCAGCGCCTGCTCCGGCGGCGGCGCGGGCGCCGGCGGGCGCGGATCGCGCCGCCTGCGCCTGGACCGTTTCTCCTCGGCCAGGCGGTTCTGCCGGTGGATCAGCTGGACGCTTATCGCGGTGCCGTCCCCTGGGCGCGAGGGCGGGTCCGTGGGCACGACCTCCTTCGGCTTGAGCACCAGGTGCCGCGTGTCGGGCTTTTCGTCGTCCATGGGTTCAGTATCTGTCCATTACTCCGTAGATGATCCATGCCAGAATCGCCGCGGTGAATACAATTCCGAATAGCGCGAGGGAGATTATCTCGGCGTCGCGCCTGAACACGGCCACGACGACGCCCGTCGACAGGACCGCGGCGCCCAGCAGCACGGCGAAGTCGCGGTTTCGCCTCGATTTCCGGGGTGCCGGCATCGCGATCAGCTCGGGCTCCGTCCTGACGGCGGCCCTGCGGTTCTGGCTGAGGATCTCGTGGACGCTGATCGACCCGGGATCCCCCGGATGCGAGGGGGGGTCCGTCGGGGTGACCTCCGTGGCCCTGAACGGCGACGTTGCCCCGGGGGCGTCCCCCGTGTCGTGAGGCTGCGCAGGCGGGACCCCCCGATCCGAACCTGCGCGCCTTTCCTCCGCCAGCTGGTTCTCCCTGTGGATCAGCCGGACGCTGATCGCGGTCCCGTCGCCAGGGCGCGAGGGCTTGTCGGTGGCCGAGACCTCCTTCGGCTTGAGGGTGAGCCGTCGGACTGGGGGATCCTTTTCGTCCATGGGCCGGGGGCGCCGAGAGAAGCAACTTACCGCGGAAAGCGCAATTCAGAGGTCATCGGCACACCGCCCCCAGGAACCAGGCCACCGAATACGTCGTCAGCTGCCCCGAAGGCCCGCTCAGGTTGTATTCAAGCGCATGCGTCGCCCAGGGCATCGAGACCAGCAGGTTGGGGACCCCCGCCTCGGAGAGCCTGGCGGCAAGGCGCACGCTCTGGCGGTTCCAGACGAGGGTGTCGATCGTTCCGTGGAGGAGCAGCGTGGGCGGCGAACGGGCCCCCACGAGGAGGATGGCGCTCGAGCTGTCGTACGCCGGGCGCGCGGTCTGCGGGGTGCCGCCCAGAAAGCGGCGCAGAAGCCGCGGGGAGTTGAGCGCGTCATCCTCCCGCCCCCAGGCCCAGGCGAAATGCATGTCCGCCGGAGCGTAGAGGGCCACGACCCCGCGCACCGCGGGATCGTGAAGGGCGTAGGCGCTCGCCTCGGCAATCTGGCCGCCGGCGGAGCGTCCCAGGATGACGAGCCTCGCCGGGTCGGCTCCCAGGGCCCCGGCGTTGCCCTTCACGAACGCAAGGGCCGCGGCGACGTCCTCGCGCTGGGCGGGCCAGACCCCGCCGGGGGCCAGCCGGTAGGAGATGTCGGCGACCGAGTAGCCCTCACGCGCAAGCCAGTCGTTCAACTGCGGGACCTGGCCGCGGTCCCCATCGTCCCATCCGCCTCCATGGATCACGATGACGCAGGGGGCAGGACACCGGCCGACCGCGGGATAGTAGTCCATCTTGAGATCGCCCGAGTAGGCGAACGTGCGCTTCGGCGCAGGCTCCGGCCACCGGCGAAAAAGGCCCGCAATGGAGAACGGCGGCACCGAATTCCCCGCGCGGCCGAACTGGCGCTCCAGGCGCCCGGGAAGGCCCCGGCCGATCAGCCAGGCCTGCACGCAGGGCTGCAGAAGGAGCGCGGCGGCGGCCGCGGAGGTCGCAATCACGGCAACCGAAAGGGACCCCCGGCTGCCGGGCAGGAGCCAGGCGGCCAGTCCCGCGGCCACCGGAATGGCGGCGATCGCGTACCCGAACTGCCCTGCGAGCACCGAGAACCTCCAGTCGACCCTGTCCGGCGACCTGAAGACAGTGAGGAGCCCGAGCGCCGCGCAGAGGCCCGCTGTCGCCAGGAGCAGCCAACGCGTCATGCGCGAGGCGCCGCCAGGCAGGTCCTGCGGTACAGCTGCTCGTAGCGCGAGACGATCACGTCGGCCGAGAAGAGCTCCCGCGCCCGACTCCTCGCCGCCGCGCCCAGCGCGGCCCTGAGGCCCGGGTCGCGTATCAGCGACTCGACGCCGCGTGCGACGGCATCCGGGTCCCCCGGCGCCACGAGAAGCCCCGACCTGCCGGACTCCACCACCTCGGGGATGCCGCCCACGGCCGTGGCGACGCTCGGGCAGGAGAAGCACATCGCCTCGAGGATGCTCAGGCAGAAGCTCTCCATCTCGGAGGTGAACAGGCCGATGTCGGCCGCCTGAAGGTAGTCCTCGATGTCGCTCACGCTCTCGCGGACGATCACGCGGTCCGCGAGCCCGAGCCGGCGGACCTCGCCCGCGAACGGCGCAAAGTCGGCGCCCGCCAGGATCACCAGCTTGAACGAGTCTCGCGGCCGGATGCGGGCGACGCTTTCCAGGAGGACGTCGATCCGCTTTGGCGGCCGCAGGTTCGAGGCGTGGAGGAGCATCGCCTCGCCTGCGATCCCCAACTCGCGGCGAACGTCCTCGCGCGGCCTCCCCGCGGGTCGCGGCTCGAAGAAGTTGTGGATGACATCGATCGGCCGGTCCACGCCGAGCAGCTCCCGCGTCTCCTCGAGGAGATACCTGGACACCGTCGTGACGGCGTCCGAACGGTCGAGCGCGTGGCGTATGGCGGGGCCGTACCCCGCGTCGCGGCCCAGAAGCGTCGTGTCCGTCCCGTGGAGCGTCGTCACGACCCGCGGACGGTCTGCCTCGGGGAGCATCGACTTCGCGAGGATCGCCGCCGTGGCGTGCGGCACCGCATAATGGACATGCAGGACGTCCAGGCCGTGGTCGCGGCTCACCTCGGCCATCTTCACCGACAGCGGCAGCGTGTAGTCCGGGTACTTGAAGAGCCCGTAGTCGTTGATCACAACCGGGTGGAAAAAGAGGCGCGGCGCGTTGGCCGGCAGCCTGAACGGGCGCTCATAGCTGATGAAGTGCGCCTCGTGGCCGCGCCGCGCCAGCTCCTCGCCCAGCGCCGATGCGAGGATGCCGCTGCCTCCCACCGAGGGATAGCACGTGATGCCTATCTTCAGCGGGCGCCCGTTTCCCATTTTCAGAAGCGGCGCGCCGCCCGGGCCAGCGGCGCGAGCGATCCAAACACCAGGGGGTCGTTCGGGAAGAGCGCCTGCGCATACCTGACGCCCGCCCGGAGCCCCTGCGCGCGGGCGCGCGCGAGCTGGAGCTCGACGTAATCGCGGGTGCGAAGCTGCGAGGCATGCGCCTTCATCGCCGCCGTCCACGCCCGCACAACCTTCGGGTCCGAGACGTCAATCAGGACGGGAATCACGCCGGCCGGCTCGGCCTCCTGGCTTACCGCATAATAGAACAGCGGCCCGATGGCGTGGGCCGGAAGCGCGCGCAGGCTCGCGAGCCCGCCGTAGCGCGCGAGCCTGGCGGCGTCGCGCACGAGGCGGCCGAGGCGCGGATGGTCCGGGTGCTGGTTGTCCACGAGGCTCGGCGCAAGGACGACCCCGGGCCTCAACCGCCGAACCACCTCCGCGAGCCTGATTGCGTGGGCGGACTTGGGCTCGAGGCTCCCGTCGCCGTCCAGCTCGACAAACTCCACACTGGCGCCGAGAAGCCCGGCGGCCCGCCCCGCCTCCCGCGTCCGCCCGGCGGGCGTGCCATGCGTCGCCGACTCCCCCCGCGAGCAGATCACGAAATGGGCCGGGCGCCCGGCGCGGGTCTCGCCGGCTATGATGGCGCCGCACCCGAACTCGATGTCGTCGGGATGGGCGCCGAAGGCCAGCAGGGGCGCGTTTTCAGGCGTTGACTTCGCAGTAGGCTTCATCGGAACGGTCGATCGGCTCGCGGCTCACGAAGGTGATCTCGGGCGCGTCCTCCCTGCGCAGGTAGGCCTGCTCGCCGGCCCCCGTGACGTAGTGCGTGCAATGCAGGACCGATTGCATCCAGCGTAGCCGGGTGTCGCGGGCGGGGCTGACTTGGGACTTCTCGAAGGGCACGTTGGGCAGGGTCACGAATGAACCCCCACCCTCGTGCAGTTGCAACGCGCCATCCACGAATCGCGCGCGCGCCGTCTCCCCCCCGTAGGCCACGTCCACGAAGAATTCCGGAACATCGCACGCCCCCCGGCGCACGGCGGGGTCGCTCGATCGGACGACCCGCAGGCCCTCGAGGAGGCCCATCCGGCGGTACATCTCGAGGCAGAAGTCCGCCACGAAGGCGGAGGGAACCTGCCGGAATTCGTCGACCCATCGCCGGTCGACGTACGGCGCAAGCTGCCTCGCCGTGTTGTCGCGCCAGCCGGCGGGGATCCTCTTGGCGTAGAGGGGCGCAAACTTTCTCTGGATCTTGTTCTCAAACAGGAAGTTGAACTTTCGAAGCTCGCCCGCCGGCAACCGGCGCAGGATGGTCTGGGTCTCGCGCGGGTCGTGGTCGCTGTCGTGGTAGAAGAAGACGATGTCGCCCCCGATCTCGGCCTGCAGGCGGCGCGCGGTGAAGATCTTCGCGGCCAGGAACCGCCGCGGGAGGAAGCCGCAGGGCTGCTGGCCGAAGCAGATGAGGGGCCTGGTCATGGCGTGGCCGCGGCCCCACCTTCCCCGGAGCCGAGGTCAATCGCGGCCTGCACGACGATGCTGAGCGCCATGCACGCCGCGCAGCCGATGACGTTGTACCACAGGTAGGAGATGCTGAGGGTGAAATAGAGCGCGAAAACGACGGCCTGGGCCGCCAGCGCCGCCCAGAAGACCGCGGTCCCCCGGATCCACTTGAGGAAGAAGGCGACGAGGAACAACCCGAGCACGACCCCGTAGAAGATGGAACCCAGGATGTTGATGGCCTGGATCAGGTTCTCGGCCAGGTTCGCAAACAGCGCGAACGCGATTGCGATCAGGCCCCAGAAGGCGGTGAACCACTTTGATGCCGCCACGTAATGGTCGTCCGTCGCCCCCCGTCTCGCGAGGTGCCTGTACACGTCAACCGTCGTCGTCGAGCCGAGCGCATTGAGCTCGCCCGCCTTCGACGAGAGGGCCGCCGCGAAGAATGCGGTGACCAGCAGGCCGATCAGGCCGTGGGGCAGGTGGCCGAGGATGAAGGTGATGAAGACATAGTCGGCGTCGTTGGCGGTGCTTCCCGGGCTCGCCGTTCGCAGGACGGATTTCGTCTCCGACCGGGCCGCCTCCGCCCTTTCGTGGGCTGCCGCCGAGGCGGACCGCGCGGCCTCCTCTGCCGCGGTGTCGCCCGCGTGGCGGGCCGCGAGCCAGGCGCCGAGCTGCAGGCGCTCCTGCGCCTGCGCGGCGTCGAACCGGGCCTCCAGGGCGTTCAGGCGGGCGCCCGAGCCGTGCGAAGCCTGGTACTCCCACGCCGCCCTGTTGAAGTACACCGGCTGCCTCTCAAACTGGTAGAAGACGAATATCAGGACGCCCAGGAGCAGGATGAAGAACTGCATCGGGATCTTGAATATCGCGTTGAACATCAGACCGAGGCGGCTCTCGCGAAGGGATGCGCCGCAGAGGTAGCGCTGGACCTGCGACTGGTCGGTCCCGAAATACGACAGGGCCAGGAACATCCCGCCAAGCAGCCCCGACCAGATCGTGTAGCGCCGGTCCATGTTGAGCGAGAAATCGACCGCCTCGAGCTTGTGGAAGCCGCCCGCAAGGACGAGGGCGTCCGAGACTCCGAGGCCTGCCGGCAGCTTCGCGACGAGGACGAGGAAGGCCGCGACCATCCCCGCGAAGATCACGCCGATCTGGTACTTCTGCGTCAGGGTGACCGCGTCGCAGCCTCCGGAGACCGTGTAGAGGACGACGAGCAGGCCGCTGCAGACGATCGTGGCGTCCAGCCTCCAGCCCAGCACCGTCGAGAGCACGATCGCCGGCGCATAGATCGTTATTCCGGCCCCGAGGCCGCGCTGCAGCAGGAAGAGCCCCGCGCCGAGGAGGCGCGTCTTCGGGTCGAACCGGTGGCCGAGGTACTCGTAGGCGGTGTAGACCTTCAGCCGCCGGAAGATGGGAAGGAATACGGCGGATACGATGACCAGCGCCAGCGGCGCGCCAAAGTAGTTCTGCACGAACCCGAGCCCGCTCTCGAAGCCCTGGCCCGGCGTCGAGAGGAAGGTGATCGCGCTGGCCTGGGTCGCCATGACCGAGAGGCCGATCGTGAGCCATCCGGTCGCGGCCGCGCCCTTCAGGTAGCCCTTCAGGTCGTGGTGGCCCCGCGTGCTCCACATAGCGTACGCCGCTATTCCGAGCATCGTCCCGACCAGGATCGCGTAGTCGAGCGCGTTCACGGGTAGGCACGGGTGAGCGCCTCAAGCAGCCCGATCCAAGCGACAAGGACGGCGAGCACGCAGACGTAGACGCCGCGCCAGCCGCGAATCCCGGGGAGGCCGGTGCCCTCGTCATCGGGTGGAACCGTCATTTTCCGAGCGAGACCAGGTTCGCGAACAGCCGGTAGGCCCCAGGGACCCCGGCAGGGAGCTGACGGAAGAACGACAGCCCGGTGTAGACGAAGTAGCCCCGGCCGTCGCGCGCGACCAGGAGGCCGCCCTTCAGCGGGGCCTCGCCGGTGTCGCTGCAGGCGAGGAGCGCCGTGAAGTGCGCGCCGTCCCAGTCGCTCGCGAAATCGAGGCCGCGTTCCTGGACCCAGCCCTTGAAGTCGTCGGGACCGATCCTGTTGGGCCCGTCAAGGGCCGGATTGCCGGGCTCAAGCAGCGTGACAGCCGAGTTCTCGTCGGTCACCCGAAAGCGGGGGAGGTCGCGCGACAGCTTGAGCTCATAGGGCGCAAGCTGCGGAGTCTGGAGGCCGCCCGGCGTGTTGTACTGCTCGACGACGGTCCCCCCCGCCTCGACATAGGCGAAGAGCGCCGGCAGCCGGGGAAGCAGGTCCGTCCTCACGTTGAAGGCGCGCACCCCGATGACGACGGCGTCAAGGCCCCTGAGACGCTCCGGGGTCAGGTCGTCCCCGGTGAGCGGGGTCACCTCGTAGCCCATCCCGGAGAGGCTCGCCGCGGTGCTGTCGCCCGCGCCCGGGAGATAGCCGACACGGCGGCCGCGGATCGCGAGCTCGAGGCTCACCGCCTTCAGGCGCGCGGGCGGCTGGAGCAGCTGGGGCGGGATGTGGGGGTATGCTATCGCGATGCGCTCGTTGCCGTAATGTTCGCGGCCGATGTCCGCGCGGGCTGTGATCGCCGCGGTGGACGGGGACGCAGGGGCCGTGACCGTGAACGTGAACCGGGCCCCCTCGCCGGCGGCCCGCAGATGAAACTCCTGGCTCGCCGGGGAGATCCCCCAGCCGGCCGGGGCGCCCAGACTGAGGGTCCCCGCCGCATCGGGACGGGACGAGACCAGCTCGACAACCACCTTGCGGCCGGAGCCGGGCGCGAAGAGTTCCACGGGCGAACCGAAGCTCAGCGACACAGGGGGAATCACGTCCGGGCGCAGGCGCACCTCGGCCTTTCCGGGGTCCGATTCCAAAAAGACGGCCTCGCCGGCGACCACCAGGGTCTGGCCCCCGACCGTGAAGACGGCCTCGGTAGGTATCGGGGGCGGGCTTTCCGGCATCCCGATCAGCCGGGCGTCGTCCACGCGGAACATCCCGGGAGTCCCCTCCTCGCGAAGCCAGTACGGCCCGCTGAGCGGGGTCCCCCTCGGGAGTTTCCGGACGGTGCCCCGTTCCGCAGCCACGCCCGGGACCAGGTCGACGCCGGCCTCCAGCTCTCCGCCCATCCCGGGATAGCGCACGCCGACCCACCGGACGGCGACCGCCGAGTCCACCTGCGCCGTCGTCACGAGGCTCACCGGCTCGCCCGGAACGATCTCGCGCCGCGAGACCACGGTCTCGACGGAAAGTCCGAGGCAGGCACCAAGGATCCGGTCGAGCTGGCGCCGCTTCTCGTCCACCACGGGATCGGGGGACAGGCTCGCCAGCCTGGCCTTGATGGCCAGAAGCGCCGGGACGCTGGCGGAAGGGTCCCTCGCGTCAAACCGCGCGATGGCGTCGCCGGCAAGGCGGCCAATCTCAGCCCCGCCCTGCACCCTGCCCCACGTGGTGTCGACGCCGTCCATGATGTCCGCCTGCGCCCGCTCGCCGGCCAGAAGTTGGAACGACTCCGTCCGGGGACCGCTTCCGCCTGCCGCCACAGAGAAGTTCGCGAAGCCCTGGGTCCGGTGCATCGAGCGGCTGCGCGCCGCCAGCTCCGCGAAGGACCTGCCGGTCACCGGATCGATGCCGTCGATCGCCATGTGGAGCATCCCGGGAAGCTCCCCGCCTGCGCCCGGGCGGCCGGCCACCCAGCCGTTCCACAGGATGCGCCGGGGCTGCCACGGGGCCAGGGTTGCGAGCTGCTCGGGGAAGGCCTTGGGGTCCCCGCAGAGCCGGAACGCTTCCAGCGCCAGGGCCGCCGAAGCGGTGTGGTGGCCGTGCGTGGCGGTCGGCTCCGGCGGAAACCGCGTGATGACCACGTCCGGGCGGAACGTGCGGATCACGCGCACGATGTCCGAGAGGACCTGCTCGCGGTCCCATTTTGTGAGGGTCTGTCGATAATCCTTGGAGTAGCCGAAGTCCCTCGCCCGGCTGAAGAACTGGCGGCCACCGTCGACTCGTCGCGCGGCGAGGAGCTCCTGGGTGCGGATCACGCCCAGGAGGTCGCCGAATTCCGGGCCCAGGACGTTCTGGCCCCCGTCCCCCCGGGTCAGCGACAGGTAGGCCGTGCGGTAGCCGCGGCCCCGGGCGAGGAAGGCGATGAGCTGCGTGTTCTCGTCGTCGGGATGGGCTGCGACATAGAGGACGCTCCCGAATTCCCGGAAGGTTCGCAGGTCCCACGCGATGGCGGCCGGGTCCGGCGCCGGCCGCGGCGCGGCCGCGGCGCCCGTCCCGGCGACGAGGGCGCAGGCCGCCAGGCCCAACAGGATCGTCGGGCCGAGCAGCGGCCTGCGGCCGGCGTCGGAGGAGGCGGGCCGCGTCACTTAAGGCTAGCGATCAGCGCCTCATTCAGGCGTGTGTACTCTGCGTTCTCGGGCCCGCTGCCCTTCGAGGCAAGGTCGAGCGACTGCCTGGAGGCGGCGAGCGCCCCGTCCTTGTCGCCCTTCGCCGCGAGGATCCTCGCCTTCTGGTAGATCATGTAGAATGCATCCGGCTGCTGGGCGATGGCCTCGTTGATCCAGGCCAGGGCCTTGTCCAGGTCGAGCTTGTTGTCCAGGTAGAACAGGGCGGCCTGCATGTAGGGCTTCTTGCCCGGCGCCGCCATCGCCGCATCGATCTTCGGGCCAAGGAGGCCCGCGACGTCGAAGGCGAGCTTCACGGGCACCCGCGTCTTCTCCCAGAGGAGCTCGAGCGTTGCCGAGTCGTTGCGGATGTCGTTCACGTCGATCGTGAAGGTCTCGATCGGGTCGGCGAGGGCCGCCGGCGTCGCGCTCACGCGCAGCACGTCGTTCTTCGGGTCGTAGGAATAGGCGCCCCACTGGTTGAGCGCCTTCTGGAGGATGACGGTCCACTGGTCCCTGCCGGGGATCGTGAACAGCTCGTACGTGCCGGCGTCGACGTGCGAGCCCTGGATGGTGACAGGCGTGCTGAACGAGATGCGGGTCGCGCCGTTGGCCCCTGTCCGCCAGACCTCCCCGTAAGGGTTGTTGCCTCCCAGCATCACGCGGCCCTTCGCGCTCGGGCGCGAGTAGACCACCTCGATGTCGGTCGCGCCGACGCGCAACTTGAGCGTTTCCGTTGGGCTTGCCTGCGGGAATTCGATCTGGGGCGCCGGCGCCTTGAGGGGCACCGAGAACTGCGTCGTCTCCCAAAGGATCTTGAGCGTGCCTCCGCCGGACGAGTCCTTCTCGATTGCGATCGTCAGCTGGTCAACGGGCTTGTCCAGGGCGTCCTTTTTCATGACGACACGCGCCAGGTCGTGGGTCTCGTCGACCGGAACGCCCCATTTCCCGACGTCGGTGCTGAACGCGAGCCTCGACGGACCGCTCTCCGAGGGAATGGTGTAAAGGGTGTAAGCCCCTGCGGGAATCGTGGCATCGCCCACCACGATCGCCTTCTGCGTGATGAACAGAGTGGCCTCGTCCGCGCCCAGCCGGTCCGCCTTGTCCCAGGGCACGAGCCCGCCCCAGATCTTGCGCATCTCGCCGGTCTTGTGGTCCTTGGTGTAGGGACGCCCGTAGACGATGGTGACCCGGTTCCCGCTGCTGCGGTCGCCGAGCACGGCGCTGAGGGTCTCATGGGGGCTGATCCGGTTCTGCTGGGCCCTCACGGGCATCGCCGAGAGGGCAGCTGCTGTCATTGCCAGGGTGAATCTGAGTGGTCTCATGGGTGTATCCTGCTCCTAATTATCGGGTTGTCCCGTTTTTGGGATTCGTGGACTAAACAGATATGCCAAGAGCCCGGCTTCGGCAAGGTTTGCCACCAGCCCGCTGATTTCGGTCCGCCCTCGCCGGGGTCACCGACCGGGATCGGCAGGCAGGTCGATCCGCCGCCCCGTCCGCGCCGACTGCCTGGCCGCGTCAAGGATCTCCGTGACGACCAGGTTCACCTCGACTGACGAGAGCCCCGAGGGCCTGATCTGGCGCCGGACCACGGCCGCAAGGTAGGAAAGAGCATCCGTGTTCGGGCCTGTCAGGGCCGGCGCCGCAAGCGCCGTCTCCGAGGAATCGCTCCTGCGCAGGAAAACGGAATTCCTGTCGGGCAGCATGACGGCGCCGCCCTGCCCGTAGATCTCCATGTCCTTGCGGCTGTACGGCCAGTTCCAGGAGGGCTGGAGGATCGCCTGCGCGCGCGGGTACGTGACCACGATCGTCGCATCGTCATCGACATGGGGATACACCGCGGGCTGGAGGTGCTCTGTCACGGCGAAGACGGAGGTCGGGCGCACCCCCCCCATGAGCCACGTGACCAGGTCGGCCCCATAACAACCAAAGTCCATGAGCGCGCCCCCGCCGTTCTGCACGGGATCCGTGAGCCACTTCAGGAAGTCGGGCGAGCACCCGATGGCCACCGGGCCCTGGTGGCCGTCATGGACCACGATCCTGCGGATGTCGCCTATGCCGCGCTGCACTGCCACAAAATCGTAGGCCGCCTGCGTGCTCCGGTACCAGGTCGTCTCGTAGTTGACGACCACCTGTATCCCCCCCCTTGAGGCCGCCGAGGCGATTGCCCGGGCGTCGTCCATGCCGACGGCCATGGGTTTCTCCATCATGACGTCGATGCCGAGGGGCGCGCACATCTCGACGACGCGGCGATGGTCGAGCGTGGAGGTGAACGTCGCGACAGCCTGCACCGAGGTCGTCGCCCTGAGCGCATCCAGCGTCGGAAAGAACAGGCCCCGGTCGAGGTGGAAGCGGTCCGCGTAGATGCCCGCCAGCCTCCGGTCCGGCTCCACGATGCCGACCAGCTTCACGTCCGTGCGCCCGGCGAGGCTCGGAAGCATGCCGCCGACATGGTCGTGCACGAGCCCGATGATTGCCAGGCGCACCGGCGGGGCCTCCTGGGAGAAGGCACACGCGGCGGCCGCCAGGAGCAGGGGGGCCATGGGGAGTTTATTCATAAGGGTGGCCGGATCGCCGGTCCCGCCGCGGGTCGCGCCCGGTCAGGATTTCATTTGCGCTCCAGCAGTCCGCGGCTGCGCATCCAATCGGCCGCCCGCTGCGGCCAGGTGGTCACGTAGTCCTTCGTCGGCCGCAGGCCGTAGCCGTGGCCGCCGGTCGGATAGACATGCAGCTCCATCGGCACCTTCGCCTGCTTCAGCTCCATCGCATAGCCGATGACGTTCTCGACGCGCACGGGGTCGTCCTGCGCCATCACGAGGAAGGTGGGCGGGGTGGCCGAGGTGACGGCGACCTCGGGAACGACCTGGTAGCCGCCCGCCTTGGTCAGCGAACCCGGATAGATGAGGAGCTGGAAATCGGGACGGCAGCTCAGGTCGTCGGCTGCGTCCACGCGGGGATAGGTCCTCGCCGCATTGTTCGCCGAGAGGACAGCGCAGAGATTCCCCCCGGCCGAGAAGCCGAGGACGCCGACCCGGTTCGGGTCTATGCCCCAGTCCGCGGCGTGCGAGCGCACGATCCCGAGGGCCCGCTGGGCGTCCTGCAGGGGCGGCGCGTAGCCCGGCTGTCCCTCGCGCCGGGGCACCCGGTACTTGAGCAGCACTCCCGTGACGCCGATCGAATTGAGCCAGTCGCACACCTCCGTTCCCTCGAGGTCGAGCGCGAGGATGTTGTAGCCGCCGCCAGGACAGACGACCACGACCGCGCCCGTGTCCTTGGCCGGGTCGGGCCGGTAGGCCGTGATCGTCGGATCCGAGACATTCCCGAGCCTGACGACGGTCCTGCCGCCCGGAAAGCCGTCCGTCGGCTTCGTCATGTCCTTCTCGGGCCCGAGCCCGCCCTTGTCGCCGGGGGCGGCGCCCGGCCAGAGACTGATCGGCGGCGATTCCGCCCCGAGGCACAGGCCCGCGCCCAGGAGCGCAAGCGCGCAGCGAAAAACGTGGGGTTTCATGGGGAAAATCGAATGCCAACGGCCGGAGGTAGTCGATCCATTTTGGCCGACCGCCTAGCCCCCGCTCGGGGACGAGCCCGACAGGATCCGCTTCAAGAGGCCGTCGTCGCCGAACGCCCCGGACTTCGAGACGACCCGGGTCCCGTCCCAGCGGCCGCCGACCAATCGGGAGACAGGGACGCCGGGGACGACCTCGCCCGAAGCGGCGAGGTGATCCGCCCCAAGCGCCAGGCTGATCGCGCGCAGGGTCTCGCCGCCGGCCACAAGCAGCGTTCGCGGCTGCGGAACCTGGTGGGTGAGCTCGGCGGCTAGGCGGGCGATGCGCCCGGACGCCTCGCGGCGGGCCAGACCCCGCGGCAGGACAAAGCCCACCAGGCAATAGCCCGGGTTCCCGAGGCGCGCCGAGACCAGCAGCATGTTTGCCCCGCCGCAGTCCCCGAGCGCGAGCGCGTCGACTCCGCAGGCGCCCAGCTGGGCGGCGGTGACGGCGTGGTCGGAGCCGGCCACCGCCAGCAGCGGCCGCAGAAGCCGCGAGGCCGGGACGACCGGCGCCTTGGAGCCTGAAAGCGCGGCCGCCAGGCCCCCGCTCCCGCACCAGAGCACGCCTTCGCGCAACCGGCGGCCGGCCTCGGCGACGCGGGCGAGATCGAGGTCCGTCTCGGCATCCCAGAGGCTCACGCCCTCGGGCGCCTCTTCGCCGGGCTTCCTCAGGGCGACGCAGACGCCCCTGGATTCAAGCGCCGCCCTCAGGTCCTCCCCGACCCGGCTCCACCGTCCCCCGGCAAGAACGAACTGCCGGCCCCCCCGGGTCGCGCGCCCGTGGAAGGGGAACGCGGGCGCTATCACGCAATGGCGCACCGGGGCCGACCTCAGGGTGGCCGCGAGCTCGACGCAGGGATGGCCCCTCAGGAGGCTGTCCACCTTCCTGAAGGAGACCCTGCCCGGCCAGGGCGCCAGGAGCGGAGCCAGACGGGCGGCGGCGGCCTCGGCGCAGGATTCCTCAACCTCCCTCGTGGAGGCGTCCACAGCGAACCCGGCGGGAGGGGTCGCGGGAAGCCCGCTTGCGAGGAAGACCGGGACCGGCCTTCCCGGGCGCGCGAACTGGGCGGCCGAGTCGAGCGCCCCCGTCAGGTCGTCGGCGATTAGCCTCAGATTCGTCATTCGGACGAAAGAGCTTTGCCTGGGGCCCACGTCCGCGCCAACACAATAGGCGCCTCGCCACGTCACGATTTCCCAAGCGGGGAACTGCACGGGCACGTTGCCATTGAACCAAGGCGGTGCGTGTGGTTTATTGGAGTGCTATGACGGACCGACGCAATCCCGTGCTGCTCTATGACGGCGAATGCAGCCTCTGCAACGGGGTAGTCCGGTTCCTGCTGCGCCGGGACGCCGCGGGGCGCCTCAGCTACGCGACCCTTCAAGGCGCGCCCGGCCAGGCGTACCTGCGCTCCCAGGGCCTCCCGACGGATGACTTTGACAGCCTCGTCTACGTGCCGGACTGGGACAACCCGGTGAAGGGCGCGTACCTGCGCCGCACAAGCGGGGCGCTTGCGGCGATCGGCGAGGTGGGCGGGGCCTGGGGGAGGCTGGCGTGGCTGCGGGTCGTGCCCGCGTTTCTTCGCGACCCCGCCTACGTCCTGGTCGCAAGGACGCGCAGGATCCTCTTCGGGGATTACAAGCCGAGGCCCCTCGCCGACCCCTCGTGGGAGAAGCGCTTCCTTTCAAGATGAGGAAAGGCCCTCGCCCGTGAGCCGTGAACCCAGGCCCGATGAGGCCTCTCCTCCGGAAAGACGCAGGTTCTGGCGGCGCTGGCTGCTCGATCCCATCACCAGGCAGCTCACCCAGGGGGTCACCCCGAAGAAGATCGCGCTCAGCCTTGCCGTGGGAAGCAGCCTGGCGCTGTTCCCCATCCTCGGGACGACCACCACGCTCTGCCTCATAGCCGGGATCGTCCTCGGGCTCAACCAGCCGATCATCCAGGGCGTGAATGCGCTCTGCACGATCGTCTACTTTCCGCTGATCGTCGCCTTCGTGCGGCTGGGCGACTCGATCGCCGGATCGGCGCGCTCGAGCCTGGACATCCCCCTCATGATCTCGATGTTCAGCCACCACCCGGGCGATTTCTTCCGCAGGTTCGGCGTGACGGCGCTCCATGCAATCCTGGGCTGGGTCGTCGTGGCCCCGGTCTGGATCCCCCTGGTGTATTTCCTCGCCCTCAGGCCGCTCAGCGCCGCCGCGGCCAGGGTCGGGCGCCGATAATTGTCTGCCAAACGCGCGGCCATGCGCCTTGAATCCGAACGATGAATAAGCGAAGGGTCGTGGTCACCGGCCTCGGGGTCGTCGCCTGCAACGGGGTGGGCGTCGACGCCTTCTGGCGCGCGAACACCGAGGGCCGCTCCGGCATCTCCACCATCGACGCCTTTGACGCGAGCGACCTACCATCGCGGATAGGCGGCCAGGTCAGGGATTTCGTGCCCACCCGCTTCATGCCCGACGACATTGCGAAGCGGGTCGATCGTTTCGTGCACTTCGGCCTGGCCTGCGCCGAGATGGCTCTCAGCGAGAGCGGGCTTGGACCCGGTGCCTGCGACCCCGACCGCATCGGCGTCGTCATCGGTTCGGGCCTGGGAGGCCTCCTGTTCCACGAGGCGCAGATGGTTGCGGCCTTCGACCGCGGCGCGCACCGGATCAATCCGGCGTCGGTTCCGAGGATCAGCCCGAACGCCGTCGCGAGCCACATTGGCATGCGCTACGGCTTCAGGGGCCCCAACCTGGTCATCTCGACGGCGTGCGCCTCGGGCGCGCACGCGATCGGCGAGGCTTTCAGGAAGATCCAGCACGGCGATGCCGACGTCTGCCTTTCGGGGGGAGTCGAGGCGCCCCTGACCCGGTTTAACACGGGCGCCTATTGCGCCCTTCGGGTCCTGTCGAGGAACAACGACAACCCCCCCTTGGCGTCCCGTCCGTTCGACGGCGGAAGGGACGGCTTTGTCATGAGCGAGGGCGGCGCGGTGCTCATCCTCGAGGAGCGCGAGCGCGCCCTGCGCCGGGGCGCGCCGGTCCTGGCCGAGGTCACGGGCTATGCGAGCAACTCCGGCGCGCACCACATGGTCATGCCCGACCCGTCGGGCACGGACGCGGCGCGCGTCATGGCCTGCGCGCTCAGGGACGCAGGACTCGGCCGGGTGGACTACATCAACGCCCACGCGACATCGACGCGGGCGAACGACGTCGCCGAGACGCGAGCAATCAAGGCCGTCTTCGGCGAAGCCGCCCGCTCGATCCCGGTGTCCTCGACCAAGTCGATGATCGGCCACGCCATCGGCGCCGCGGGGGCGATCGAGGCGGTCGTTTGCGTCAAGGCGCTCCAGCAGCAATGGATCCCGCCCACCATCAACCTGGACAGCCCCGACCCGGAATGCGACCTCGACTACGTGCCCCACAAGGGCCGGGCCGCAAGAATCGAAAGCATCCTGTCCAATTCCTTCGGGTTCGGCAATTGCAACGCGGCGCTCATATTCTCGGCGGCCCGCTGAGCGCGGCGCGAGCGCGCTTGACGGCCGGCCCGGGCGATTGTGCATTCTTGCCATGCACCTGAGCCGGCCGATCGCTTTTGCCCTGGCGCTAGCTGCCGGAGCCTCGCTTGCCCCTCGCCGCGCGGCGGCGCAGTCCGAACCCGTCGCCGTGGTGCAGGGGCTCTGCGACGCCCTGGTCTCGTCAATGAAGCAGGGACCCGCGCTGGGATTCGCGGGCCGCAGGCAGCTGCTTGAGCCGGAGATCCGCCTCGCCCTCAACCTTCCGCTCATGACGCGCATCGTCATGGGCCCGCCTTGGCGGACCTTCGCCCCCGAGCAGCAGAAGCAGCTGGTCGACGCCTTCAGCGACTACAGCATCGCGACCTACGCAAATCAGTTCAGCGGCTTCTCGGGCGAGAAATTCATCGTTGACCCCGCGACGATGACCGCCGCGAACGGTGATGTCATCGTGCACACCAAGCTGGTCACGAAGGATCCGGAGCCCGTAAGGCTGGATTACCTGATGAGGGCAAACGAAGGGGTCTGGAAGGTGATCGACGTCTACCTGAGCGGCACCATAAGCCAGATGGCCGCCCGCAGGTCGGAGTACTCGACGGTGCTGCGCCAGGGGGGCCCGGCCGCGCTTGTCGAGCTGCTGCGAAAGAAGACGACCGAGCTCAGTGGCTGAGGCTGCCGCCGTCAGGCTGGGGCTTTTGCGGGGCCGTGCTGTCGGGGTCGTCGTACAATCCCTCCTGCTGCGGGGGCGCCGAGGCGTCATCGCCCCGGAGCTGCGCGGCGCGGAACTGGCGGTACAGGCCGCGAAACGAGGCGTAGTAGTCTATCGTCTCCTTCTGGATCGCATTGAGCGAATCTATGTTGCGGGAGCGCTCGTCGACGCCCCCGATTATCGCTGGCGCGTAGGCCACGGCCGGCGTGAAGTTATTGTTCGCCGCGACCCACCTGTAGGGATCCAGGTACGACTCGAGGCCCATCCCGACCGCGTCGCGCGGGTTTGAGGGCCCGAAGAGCGGGAGGATGAGGTAGGGGCCGTCCGACACGCCCCAAACGAAGAAAGTCTGGCCCATGTCTGCCTTCTGCCTTGGGAGGCCCATGCGCCCGGCGACGTCAATGAGGCCGGCCACGCCGAAGGTGCTGTCTAGGAGGAAGCGGCCTGCCGTCGTCCCGGCCTGCCCGAACCGTCCCTGGAGCACCTTGTTGCCGAACACGACAGGCTCGTGGAGGTTAAGGACGAAGTTCCGGAGCGAGTCCCGCCCGGCCTTTGGAACAAGCCGGACATAGCCCACGGCCACCGGCTTCAGCAGGACGCGGTCGAAGGCCTGGTTGAACGCGAAGACCTTCCGGTTGAGGGGCTCCCACGGGTCGTTGTTTGCCTTGTAGGCCGCAAGGCCCTCCGGGCCGGTCGGCGCCGTCGCGCATCCGCCCAGCAGGACCAGGAGGGTGCCCGCAAGGAAAAGGCCGCGGCGGCTCATGCCGCGTCCCCCGCGTCCGGCCCGGTCGGGGACCCGCCCAGGAAGGCGGGCAGGAAAAACAGCGTGCAGACAAGCGTGTAGAGCAACCCAAGGCTCAGGAGTTTTCCCATGTCGGCCATGCCGGGCGATTTAGAAAGCACAAGGCTGCCGAAGGCCGTCCCGGTGGTGAGCGCGCTGAAGACCACGCCGCGCGCCGTGGGCGACTGCAACAACCCGGTCTCCCCGGAACGCCATCTCAGGACGAAGTAGATGTCAAACGCGACCCCGATCCCGAGGAGCAGGGGAAGCGTCACGATGTTTGCGAAGTTGAGCGGCATGCCCGCGAGAACGCTGGTCGCCAGGGTCAGCAGGCCAGCCAGGAGAAGCGGGACGAGAACAGCCATGACGTCGCGAATCCGCCTCAGGAAGACCACGAGCAGAAGCGTGATCGCGCCCACGGCAAGCACCCCGGCCGTCTCGAACGCCCGGATCACGGTTCGCGCCGACTCCTGGATCTGAACCGGCATGCCGGTGGCCCCGGGCGCCTCCCGCAGGACGGCCGAGACGAAGCCTCGCAGCACGTCCTGCCTCCGGGCGTCGCCCTTCGGGAACACCTGCACGCGGTACCTTCCGTCGGAGGTGACCCAGTCCCGGCTCACGTCCGGCGGGATCGTGGCGAGCGAAACGGGCGCGGCCTGCAAGGCAAGGCGCAGGTCCTCGAGCCTGCGGGCGGCCCCGTCGGAAAGGTTCGCCTCGAGCGCCGGGAGGACCGCCGCGCCCCGGGAGACGACGCGGCCGAGTGCCGTGGCCAGCTGCGCGGCCGGAAGGTCGCCGCCGGCGGCGATCTTGCTGATGTCGGCGGCGCACCGGGCCGTTGCGGCCAGGATTTCCCCGGGGCCGGGGACGTCCGCGGCCGCCGGCGGGGACAGTGTCGGGCCCAGGAGGCTGCGCACATCGTCAAAGATCTCGAGCTTGGGCCCCTGGTCCTGCGGGACGAAGCTTCCAAGCCAGATCGCGTGGCTCACCTCGGCCAGCCTCCCGAGGCGCCGGGATAGGTCGGCGGCGGCCTCGGCCGACGGGGTGAGGACATCCAGCGTGTAGGGCGTCGTGTCGGGACTTTTCATCAGGTCGAACAGCGTCTGCGCGGACTCCGAGTCCGGGTTCTCAAGGTTGATCGGGTCGAAGTCGAAGCGAAGGCCCGCGAGGATGCCCGCCGAGGCCGCCGCGAGCAGCCCGCACGACGCGAAGATCCAGCGCCGCCTGCGCACGAGGAGCCGGTCAAGCGGCGCGGCGCGCCCGAAGCCGCCCGCCTCCCTGAAGCCCCTGGCCCCAAAAAGCGACAGGAGCGCCGGCAGGAGCGTCAGGTTGAGGACCAGGGCGACCAGCATGCCGGCCCCGGCGATGAGCCCCAGGTCCGACACGCCCCGGTACTGCGTGGGGTAAAGCGACAGGAAGCCCACGGCGGTTGCCGCTCCCGCGACGACGAGCGGGGCACCCACCCCTGCGGCGGTCCGCCGCAGGGCGTCGCCAAGCCCAGATTCCACGCGACCCTCCTCTCGGTCGCACGCATCCCGCTCGGCCGCGTACCGGACGCTGAACTGTATGCCGAAATCTATCGCGATGCCGATGAAGAGCGGGGCGAAGGCCACCGAGATCGGATTGAAGGGCCCGACCACCCTTACCGCGAAGCAGGCGCAGGCGACCAATCCGGCGGCGAGCGTGATCAGGATGGCCGCAACCGTCCGCGCCGAGCGCACCGCCATGAAGAGCCAGAGCACCAGAAGCCCGAGCGAAAGCGCCGCGGCGGTTCCCGCGCCGTCCGAAAGCGCCGAGAGCTGGTCGTCCGACAGGGCGACCGGGCCGGTCACGCGCACGCGCACGCCGTTCGCCGGCAGGTAGCCGGCGGCCCGCGCGGCGGCGTGGACCGCCTCGATCGCCCGGTGGCCGGGCTCGACGGCCCCGTAGTCGAGCGCGGCGCGGGCCAGCACGAACCGGCGCAGCTCGCGCGGGCCGGGCTTGCGGTCGCTCAGGAGGTTCTGCCAGGAGAGAGGCGCGTGGCGCCCGTCGAGCGACGCATCGACCGCCCGGGCAACGGCCTGGAACGGCCGGTCGAGCGCGCTGGCGGCGATCTGGCCGCGGGTGACACCCTGCGAGAAAAGGCCAAGGGCGCCAAAGACCCCGCGCGGGCTGGGATCGGCGGCGAGGGCTCCCAGCATGGGCTGCGCAGCGATCATGGAGTCCGCATAAGTCTGAACCTCGGCCTGGGAGAGAAAGAGCAGCCCGTTCCTCCTGAAGAAGAGGCTTCCCTGCGGGTCGCGCACGTCCCTGAACAGGGACTCCTCGGACGAGAGCCTCTTCGCCAGGCCGGCTGCCGCATCCTCGGCCTGGTCGGGCGTGTCGCCGTCGATGACCACCGCAAGCAGGTCGAGGTTCTGCGGAAAGGCCCTGTCCAGCTCGGCCGCTGCCCGGCGCCAGGGCAGGTCCGGCGAGATCAGGTTTGAGGTGTCGGTGTCGATCGCCACATGGCGAACGACATAATAGCCGGCGCCGACAACCGCCAGGAGCGCGGCGACAACCACGACCGCGGCCAGGCGGCGGCTCGCTTCCACGATGCGGACGACCGCAGCGGCCTTGCTCGAGCTGACAATCATGCGCGGGAATCTGGATCAGTTTGCGCCCAGCGTCGACGCCGGTTTTCAAGGCACCGGGCCGAGCGGCGCCTCGCGCCGTCGCCGGGGGATGCCGGCCTCACCAATCCAGCCCGCGCGCCGCCAGCTCGCCGCGCAGGGCGCGCAGGTCCCAAAGGGTCAGCTGCCCGTTCTCCCACAACAGGGCGAGGTGGCCGCCATCGGGCGAAAAGCGGACGGAGCACCGGTTGTTGACATTGCCCTGGCGCGCGGCGGCCACGACCGCGCCGCTCGAGTCGCGCAGCTGAATGACGCCCCAAAGAGCGGTGGCAATCCAGCGGCCGTCGGGAGAATAATCGACGACCGGGACCGCAGCGCTCAGGACATTGTCGCGCACGAGGCCGGAGCGCACGGGAAGGGCCAGGGCCATCCTCGACATCTCCATCCGGTAGTTGCGGGCGGCCTCGCTCTCGCCTCCGGCGACAATGGAAGCGCCGTCCCAGCTGACCCCGACCGCCTGGGTTCCCTTCAGGTCCGCGATCATGAGCGGCCGCCAGTGCCTGCGGCAGAGGCGCTCAAGGGCGTGGACTCCTTTCCGCTCATCATTCAACGACTATCGGCCGTCGCGTCGACGGCGCGCTTATTGCAGTACGATGGCAAACCCGCCTCCTGGCTCCTCGCGGCTGCCCGGTCGGGACGACCACGGCCTCGAACCCACCTGTCCAGACCGCCGGGGGATGTGTTGCAGCCCAGCCGGCCAGTCTCCTGCCGAGAGGGCGGCTGTTGCTAGGATTTTTCGAGGCCTTCGAAGTTATGTCGAAGCCTACCTTCTGGCAGTCGCCGGACAGGGGCCGTCTAATGGCCCGAGCGGCCGGCTCCGCGCCAAGGCCTGCGAGACTGCTCCGTCTCTTCCCAAAATGAACAAGGTCATGAAAACCGTCGCAGCGCTCCTGCGTCCCCGCCGTCCGCTCGTGCTTGCATTCCTTGGGGCGCTTGCGCTCAGGGCGGATCCGCCCCGGGACTGGTCGGACGTCTCGGCCCGGGAGACGCCCGCATGGATCCGCGACTGTGTGGTCTATGAGATCTTCCCGCGGCAATTTTCGGCCACGGGCGACTTTGCGGGCATAACCGCCCGGCTGGACGAGCTGAAGGCGCTGGGGGTGGACGTGCTCTGGCTCATGCCGATTCATCCGCTGGGCCGCCTCAAGGCCAAGGGGAGCATCGGCAGCCCCTATGCCGTGCGGGACTACTACGCGGTCAACCCCGACTACGGGACCAAGGAGGACTTCCGCCGCCTGGTCGAGGCTGCGCACGCGCGCGGCCTTAAGGTGATGATCGACATCGTCGCCAACCACACTGCGTGGGACAGCGTGATGCTCGGCGATCCGGGCTATTACAAGCAGGACGCCTCGGGCCATGTCATCTCGCCCCATCCCGATTGGGCGGATGTCGCCGGGCTCAACTACGGCAATCCCAAAACCCGCGCGTACATGCGCGGCATGATGCACTACTGGGTCAATGAGTTCCAGCTCGACGGCCTGCGCTGCGACGCGGCCGCAGAGGTGCCCACGTCGTTCTGGGACGAGGTGCGCGATGACCTGGACAGGATCCATCCCGGGATTTTCCTGCTGGCCGAGGCGAGCAAGCCCGAGCTGCTCGTCCATGCGTTCAATGCGGACTATGCCTGGCCGATGATGGCGGCGCTCAACCGCGTGCTCATGGACGGGGCGCCGGCAAGCGAGCTTCGAGGCACCTGGGACTCGGACGAGCAGAAGGCCTTCCCGCGGGGATCCCTCCACCTGCGCTGCAGCGACAACCATGACGAGGCGCGCGCCGTCAGCCGCTTCGGCTGGAAGGGGGCCCTGGCGGCGAGCGCGATGATGTTCACCCTGGACGGCGTGCCCCTCCTCTACAACGGGATGGAGGTGGGAGACGCAACCGAGTCCGGCGATCCGGCCCTGTTCGAGAGGGTGCCGATCTTCTGGCAGCCCAAGCAGCGCGATTCCTTCCGGGGGACCTACACCCGCCTGATCGCCCTCCGGCACCAGCACCCGGCCCTTCGCGACGGCGAGGTGCTCTGGCTCGGAAATTCCGCCCCGCAGAATGTCGTCTCCTTCCTGCGCCGCGACAAGGGCGAGGAGCTGGTGGCGGTGATAAATTTCTCCAACCGCCCTCAGGCCGCGCAGGTTGCCGTCTCAGATGGCGCGGAGTTCACAGCCGTCCTCAGCTCGCCCACGGCAGGCGAGCGGCAGCCGCCCGGGCTTCCGCTGCTTGCTCTCGGCGCCTACGAATGGGCCGTCTACCGGAGGCCGCTCGCGCCCTGAACCGGCGTCGGCCGGCCGCCAGCGCGGCCGACCCCGCGGTCGCAGGGAAACGAATTCCGCTCGACCCGGGAGCCGGGCGAGCGGGCCCTCCGGCCGACTCCGTCCGCCGCGCTGATCCATCCCGCGACAGGGACGCCTCAGGCCGGGCGGGGAGCCGCGGGGCGACCGGCGGCGATTCGGCTCCAGCCGTCGCGGATGCGGGCGTAGATGGCGTTCGGGCCCAGGCCGTTGGCGGCCCGCAGCTGGTCCGCGTTCGTGCCGTGCTCGATAAACCTGTCGGGCCAGCCGATGCGCTCGACCGCCGTTCCGCAACCGGCGTCCTGCAGCGCCTCAAGGACGGCGCTGCCAAAGCCCCCTTCCCGCGCGTGATCCTCCAGGGTGACCATGAGCGGGACGTTGGCCGCCTGCCTGAGGAGCAGCTCGCGGTCCAGCGGCTTGACGAAGCGCGCGTTCACGATGCCGACCGAGAGGCCGAGTTCCCCGGCTAGCCTGGCCGCGATTTGGCCGGCTTCGGCCACCATCGGACCGAGGGCCCAGATCACGATATCCGCGCCCTCCCTCAGGACCTCGGCCTTTCCGACGGGAATGGCCGCCGGCTCTTCCTTGATCTTCGCGCCCGCGCCGGCGCCGCGCGGGTAGCGGATGAATGCGGGCCCCTTCAGCTGCAGGCTGGTGTGGAGCATGTCGACAAGCTCGTCCTCGTCCTTCGGCTGCATCACCACGACGCCCGGCACGCACCTCAGGTAGGCGAGGTCGAACAGCCCGTGGTGGGTCGGCCCGTCATTGGGAGAAAGGCCGGCGCGGTCGAGGCAGAAGGTCACCGGCAGCGCCTGCAGGGCGACGTCATGGATGATCGGGTCGTAGGCGCGCTGCAGGAAGGTCGAGTAGATGGCGCAGACCGGCCGCATTCCCTGGGTGGCCAGGCCGGCGGCGAAGAGGACGGCGTGCTCCTCCGCAATCCCGACGTCGAAGAACTGGCGCGGCAGCTCGGCCGCCAGGCTCGAGAGCCCGGTGCCCGCCGGCATGGCGCCGGTAATTCCCACGATCCTGGGATCGGACCGGGCGAAGCGCACCAGAGCATTGCCGAACACGTCCTGGTAGGTCGGCGGGGTCCCCGGCGCGGGTTTTCTGCTCTCCCCGGTGACGGGATCGAAGGCCCCCAGGCCATGGAACCGCTCCGGTGCGTCGTGGGCCGCGGCCAAGCCGTTGCCCTTCATGGTCAGGACGTGGAGAAGAACCGGGCAGTCGGCCTGCTTTGCGAACTCGAGATTCTTGACCAGCTCCTCCATGTTGTGCCCATCGATGGGCCCGAAGTAGCGCAGGCCAAAGCTCTCGAAGATGTTCGAGCCGACGAAAAAGTCCTTGGTCTCGCGCTTCCATTTGACCCAAAGGCGGTTCATGTCGTGGCCGTGCGGGAGCCCGGTGAAGAATTTCTCGAGGTCGTTGTGTATCTTGTTGTACGTGGGGCTCGTGCTCAGGCGGTTCAGGCAATGGGACACGGCCCCGACGTTGCGCGCAATCGACCACTTGTTGTCGTTGAGGACGACGATCAGGCGCTTGGTGCACGCGGTCACGTTGTTCAGCGCCTCGACGGTGATGCCGCAGGTGAAGGCCGCGTCCCCGCAGACGGCGACCACGTGCTCCTTGGTGCCGCGCAGGTCCCTCGCGGTCGCCATTCCAAGCGCCGCGCTGAGGGCCGTGCCCGCGTGGCCCGCGCCGTAGGCGTCATGGGGACTCTCAGCTCGGGTCAGAAATCCGCTCGCTCCCCCCGTCTGGCGAAGCTTGCGGAAGTAGGAGCCCCCGCGGCCGGTGAGCAGCTTGTGGGCGTATCCCTGGTGGGAAACGTCGAAGATGAAGCGGTCCGTGCCCGAATCAAAGACCCGGTGCAGGGCTATCGTGAGGTCGACGACGCCGAGGTTTGGCCCGACATGGCCCCCGTTGGCTGCAGTCACCGCGATTATCTCGTCGCGGAGTTCCTGCGCCAGCTGGGCTAACTGACTGGGGTTTAGTGCCTTGACGTCGGCAGGCCCATCGATCGCGTCCAAAAGCCGGGAGCGTGGCGACACGCTGTCCGCCTTCTTCGGTTCATACACCGCCCCGATGTGGCTTAGCACGGCGTCGAAGGGAAGATTGGCGTCTTTGGCGTCCACCCGGAAACGATGCCGGGCCGGGCCGGGGGTTTCAAACAGTTTTCTGGACGGGCGCCGACGGCCCGCGAGGGGGTTCAGGGCCCCCGGGCCCCCCTCCTGCCAGCCGCATCAGCCCCCGTGGCGCCAGGTCGGGATCGAGGATGGCCCGCGGCTCGCCCAGGCTCCGGCACACGGCCTCGGCCGCCAGGTGCCCCGAACGGGCGGCGCTTTCCATGGTCGAGGGCCAGCCGGTCGCCGTCCAGTCGCCGGCCAGGAGGCAATTTGGCCAGGGGGAGACGGAGGCCGGCCTCGAGGCGTCGATCCCGGCAGGCACGCCAAAGGTCGCGTGCATCTCCTTCACCCGCGCCGCCTTCACGAGCCGCGCCTCGCGCACCGCCGGAAAGAACTCGGCCAGCTCGCCGACCGCCTTCGCGATGGCCTGCTCGCTCGGGAGCGCGGCGAACGTGCGCGACGCGCTGACCACCAGTTCCAGATAGCTGCCGGCGCCGCCGCGCCAGGGCTGGAGCCGGCCCTTGTTGTACATCCAGTGGATTTCGCGGTCCAGCAGCACGGCGTGATCCAGCTCGGTGATCTCGCGGTCGAACCACAGGTGCACGCTGCAGATGGGCCAGTGCTCGTGGCGGCTCAGCTGCGCGCCAAGCGCCCCGGCGCCCTCGGCCTTCGGCAGGTGCGCCAGCAGCCTCGCCGTCGCCTCGAAGGGCAGTGCGAGCACGAGAAAATCAGACTCCAGGGCGCCGCCCGGCGTGGCCAGCGTCCAGCGCGAGGAAGCCTCGTCCCATGACGCGGATTCCACGCCGGCGTTCAGCACGACGTCCGAGCCGCGCTGGCGCAGGAAGTCGGCCGCGCCCGAATAGAGGGCTCCGAGGGGGACCGTGCTCATGCCCATGCGGCCTGCCTCGGCCGAGTTCATGAACAGCTCCCGGATAACCTTGGCCGCATAGGGAAGCGCGATCGAGTCGACGTCGGCGTTCAGCGCGCTGGCGATCACCAGGCGCCAGAAGCGGTCCATCGCCCCCCTCGTCTGCCCCTGACGGGCCAGCCACCCGCCCAGGCTTTCCGTGGAATCGGCCGCAACGGGACCCAGAAGGGCGCGAAAGGCGCGCCCGAGCGCCAGCTTGTCCTGCAGGCTGAACGCCCGTGCGGCCAGGAAGCGCGGGAGCCCGTGAAGCGGCGCGGGCAGCCAGGAGGGGCCCAGCGCCGAGCGGCGCCCCCCGGGCTCGATCATCGTCATCACGTCCGTCCAATGGATGCGGCCGGCGACCCCGGTCCGCCGGTAGAAGCCGAGGAGGTTTGTGCAGCAGCCGAAGAGCACGTGCTGGCAGTTGTCGATGACCTCGCCCACGCCCGGATGCTGGAACGACGAGGCGCGTCCGCCGAGATAGGCGCGCCGCTCGACAAGCCGGACGCGCAGGCCGGCCTCGGCCAGCGCACACGCGGCGCTCATGCCGGCCACGCCGCCCCCCACCACGGTGACGGTGCGCCCTTCCACCGCAGCTTGCGCAGCACGCATCCTCTATTTCTGAACCGACAGCCTCGCCAGGGCCATGCGCGCCTGGCCGATGGCCAGGATTCCGACCTTCTGCGCGAGCGGCACGCTGGCGCGCCGGGAGAACACATCGTAGTCCGCGCGCTGGATGCGCTGGAGCAGGCGATGGTAGATGGAGTAAAGAACCCACATGGCGGGCCGGCTCTCGGGGCTGAGAAGCGGCAGAAGCCTGCGCGCCGACCGGTAGTAGCCCTCCGCGCGGGCGGCGATTCCCGCGAGGAGCGCACGCTCGCTGGGCGTCGGCGGCGCGCCGGGCGCGCGGTGCAGCAGGGAGTCCAGCGAGATGCCGTGCGCCTTGAGGTCCTCGAGCGGCAGGTAGACCCGGTTGCGCTCCGCGTCCTCGGCCACGTCGCGCAGGATGTTCGTCAGCTGGAAGGCGATGCCGGTCTCCTCGGCCAGTTTCTCGGCGCTGCTGTCCTGGTAGCCGAATATCCGGATGCAGACGAGGCCCACCACGGAGGCCACCCGGTAGCAGTAGCCATAGAGGTCCTCGAACGTCGCGTACGTGTCCGGCGCATCGCTCCGGACCGGCCGCAGGTCCCTCGTGACCCCTGCCACGAGCTCGTCCAGAAGGCCGAGCGGGATTTCAAACCGCTCCGTCGCGTCGCGGACAGCGAGGAAGACCGGGTCGGCGGTCTCCCCGTTGCGGCAGACGTCAAGCCACGCCGCCGACCACTCGTCGAGGAGCCGCAGGCGCTCCTCGCGCGTGAGGCCCTCGTCGTCCGCGAGGTCGTCGGCCCTGCGCATGAAGGCATAGATGGCGCAGATGGCGTTTCGCCGCGCCTCGGGCAGGGCCACGAAGGCGTAGTAGAAGTTCTTCGCCTTCCTCTTGGCGATCGCTCGGCACTCCGCGTAGGCCCTGTCGAGCTCAACCCCGTCCACTGTGGGTCCGCTTGTCACGCAGCCTTCCCCCTTTGCCGCCCGCCAGGCCGCGGCGAGGGCACAAACTTGCCGGCCACGGCGCGCAGCGCCAGCCTGACCTTGGCTCCCCTCGAGAGGGTCGGCCTCGAGGCAAGCACGTCGTAGTCCTGGCGCTTGATGGCGCGCAGAATCTCGAGGCCGCCGCGGCTGAAGAGCTCGATGTCGAGCGCCAGGTCGCGGGCAACCATGCCGATCAGCGGGAGTCCCTCCTTAAAGAGGCCGTGCGTCATCTCGACCTCGTGGCGTATGAGCGCGCGGAATTCCGGCGTGGAGACGCCTCCGGCGATTGTCCTCTCGGTCACTCCAAAGCGCTTCATGTCGTCCTGCGGCAGGTAGATCCGGCCCTTGGCGTAGTCCCTGCTCACATCCTGCCAGAAATTGGCAAGCTGCAGCGCGGAACAGGTGGCGTCGGACAGGCGGAACCGCTCATCGTCGGCCTCGCCGCAGGCGTAGAGCACAAGGCGGCCCACCGGGTTTGCCGAATAGCGGCAGTAGGCCATCACATCCTGCAGGGACGGGTAGCGCGTGGCGGACTGATCCTGGCGGAACGCCGTCAGGAGGTCGGCAAAGGGCTCCTTGGGGATGGAGCAGGAGCGAATGGTCTCGCCCAGCGCCACAAAGACGGGGTGCCGCGCCCGGCCGGCGTAGCAGGCGTCGAGCTCGCGGCTCCAAAGGCCGAGAAGGGCAAGGGACTGCGCCGGGTCGCCCACCTCGTCGCCGAGGTCATCCGAGATCCGGCAGTAGGAGTAGATCGCGTGAAAGTGCGGGCGCAGCGCCCTGGGCAGGAACCACGAGGCGACGTGGAAGTTCTCGTAGTGCGACTCGGCGAGCCGCCGGCAGTAGGCGCGGGCCTCGGCGAGCGTGGGCGCGATCTCGGGGATGCGGTAGGATGGCGGCAGCGCGGCCCAGCCGCGTTCGATCAGCTTCTCATTGTCCGGTTGCAGGGTCGCCGTGGTCATGGCTCCACCTCAGGGCGCGGCCAAGCGCCGAGCCCGGGAAACCGGCATTCCTCCCCGCGGATGTCCGCCCGTCACGGACGGATGACCAATCCCATGGATGAGGCTCGCCACGATTTCCCTTATTCCTAGTTCCCGCGCGCCCGGGGCAAGTCCAATCAGGATCCGCGCGGCGGCCGGGGCATCGGCCGCCATGTCGGCGAGGCGGCGGGGCGTGCAGGCGGGGATACCCCTCTCGATCCGGCTTCCACCTCTTGAGCTACGGGGGGCCATCAGGCTTTGTGATTGTTCCTTGTTCATCCAGTATTTCGAGCAGCGACTCCCTGATGCCGTGGGCGGCCTTCCTGCTGTTCCCGCCCATCCGCACCAGAGCCGGCCAGTGCCAGGGCCTCAGCATGGCAAAAAGGGCGAACCGAACCAGATGAAACTGTCCGTCCGAGGAAATAAAGCCGTTGAGGTCGGGCAACTGGTCTGCAAGAGCATCACTGACACCCTTGACGCAGCGGAAGGGGACGCCCCGCGCCGCCGCCAGGCGTGCGACGGCGGCCGCCTCCATGTCCACCAGGCTTGCGGCGTAGGCCGACGCGAGGCGCCGCTTTTCCTGCGCGTGCGCGATCTGCGGGCTCGTCACCAGCAGGCACGCCTGCGGCCTGTCGGAGACCCGGAAGCGCTCGCCGGTGCCCGCGTCGACGACCTCCGAGACGCGGTAGGCGCGGCCGGTGGCGATGTCCTCCCGCAGCGCCCCGGCCCACCCCGTGGAGAGCACCGAGTCGACAGCCCCAAGCCTCTCAATCTGCGCAAACGCCCGCGTCGCGGCATCGGCCCCGACTCCCGCGCAGGCCGCGACCCACTCGACCGCGCCGTGGCTGAGGCGCCAGAGGTGGACGCCATCGCGCGATTCGCGGCGCCATCCCGCGACGAGCGGCCTCAATTCGTCCGGAAACGCGGCGATGATGGCGATTCGTTTCATGCCGGCCGCCCGTGGTCGCGGGCTCGGAACCAGTCGATGGCGGTGCGCATCGCCGGCAGGACGGGAACGACGCGGAAGCCCAGCTCCCTCTGGGCCCGAGCGCTCGACGCGAACATCTTCATGCGGCCCATGCGGACCTGCTCCAGGGTGGCGCGCGGCTCCCGTCCCAGCAGGCGCCCCGTGATCCACTCCTCAAAGAAGGCGTAGGCGGCCGCCACCGCGAAGGGGATCCGGACGGTCGGCGACGCGATGCCGGTTATAGCCGACATCATGTCGAGGATCTGCTTGAGGGTCAGGTTCTCGCCACCCAGGATGTAGCGCCGTCCCGGCGCACCGAGGGTGAGCGCGTCAACGTGGGTGCGGGCGACCTCGGTCACGTCCACGAGGTTGAGCCCGGTGTCCATGTAGGCGGGGAACTTGCCGTTCAGGAAGTCCACGAAGAGGCGTCCCGTGGGCGTGGGCTTGGCGTCATTGGGGCCGACCGGTGTCGTCGGGTTGAGGATCACGACCTGCTGGCCGTCCCGCGCCGCGGCCACGGCCTCGCGCTCGGCAAGGAACTTGGACCGCTTGTAGTGGCCCACCATGTCGGCGAGGGAGACCGGCGTGTCCTCGTCGGTGAGGGTCCCGTCGGTGTGAAAGTGCATGGTGGCGACGCTGGAGGTGTAGACAAACCTCGGCACCCGGGCCTCGCGCGCCAGCCGCAGCAGGTCGCGCGTGCCCTCCACGTTGGCGCGGTACATCTCACGCGGGTCCCGCGTCCAGAGACGGTAGTCGGCCGCCACGTGGACCACGGCGTCGCATCCGGCCAGCGCGGGCGACAGCGATTCCGGGCGGGCCAGGTCGCCCACGTGGGTCTCGCCCGGCAACCCCTCAAGGTTCGCGAGGTTGCTGGTCCTTCGCACCAGCAGGCGCAACCCGGCGCCCTGCGCGGCCAGGGCCCGCGCCACATGGTGGCCGACGAATCCGGTCGCGCCTGTGAGGAAGACTTTCATCGGGGGAGACGCGGCCTCCCGGATTGGACTCGAAACCGCCGGCCGGCCATCGCGCTCACGGGCGCGGCCGGCCCGCGAGCCCCCTAGTCCAGCGCCTCCGGTTTCAACGCAATGCCCTTCTCGCCGGCGGCCTTGCGCTCAGTGTACTTTTTCACCCAGTCCTCCCAATGCTTGCCGGCGGCGCGATCCTTGCCGCTGAACTCGATGCGCGCGATCTCGGCGTAGGCAAGCCTGCGCTTCTCCGGGGCGCCCGGCGCGAAGTACTGCACGTGGGAATCCGCGAGCGTCGCCCCGGTCTGCCGGTTGAAGACGAAGGCCTCGACGCGCTCGCCGCTCTTGAGCGTGAGCGTCACATCGCCGCGATAATCGAAGGCCTTCTCGAGGGCGTCCCGCAGGTCGTCGTCGCTGGCGAGCGACGGAACCCACCCCTCCAGGTTCTTGCGCTCGGCGCCGGGGGCCACCTCGAGCGCCTCGACCTGCTCAAGCGTGTACTTGGCGTGCTCGGCGGTCATGCCTTGGTCTCCTCCAGGGCCGGGGCGCGATTCACCGCGTGCGCGGCGCCGGCCGATGCGCGGGACCTGGCCTCGTCCAGGGTCCTCTGCGCCTGCGGGTCGCGGTAGCTCCTGAAGGTCCCCCTCACGAGCCCCCAGATGCCCTTCATCGAGCCAAAGCCGTCCATCACCGCCGTTGGCTCATAGCCGCAGCTGACCATGCAGTTCGCGCACTTCGGGTTGCCGCTCGCGACGCCGTAGTCCTCCCACTTTGTGGTCTCGAGCAGCTCCTTGAACGTCTCGGCGAAGCCATCCTGAAGCAGGTAGCAGGGCCGCTGCCAGCCGAAGATGTTGTACGCCGGGGAACCCCACGGCGTGCATTCATAGTTGCGGTCGCCCATCAGGAATTCGAGGAAGAGCGGCGACATGTTGAACTTCCACGTGGACTTGCGGTTCGACAGGATCGCGCGGAAAAGGCGGCGCGCCCGGGCGCGGCCCATGAAGTGGTTCTGGTCCGGCGCCTTCTCGTAGCTGTAGCCCGGCGAGAGCACGATTCCCTCGACCCCCATGTCCATCACCTCGTCGAAGAACCCCCTGACCGAGTTCGGGTCGGTCCCGTCGAAGAAGGTGGCGTTTGTGGTCACGCGGAAGCCGCGCTTGACGGCCTCCTTGATGCCCTCGACGGCGATGTCGTAGCCTCCCTCGCGGCAGACCGAGAAGTCGTGGTGCTCGCGCTGCCCATCCAGATGGACCGAGAAGGTGAGATACTTTGACGGCGTGAACTCGGGCAGGCGGCGCTTGAGCTCCAGCGCGTTCGTGCACAGGTAGATGTACTTCTTGCGCTTGATGAGGCCGTTGACGATCTCGACGATCTGGGGATGGAGAAGCGGCTCGCCCCCGGGGATCGAGACCATCGGGGCGCCGCACTCCTCCACGGCCGCGAAGCATTGCTCCGGCGTGAGCGCCTTCTTGAGGATGTGGGGAGGATACTGGACCTTGCCGCAACCGGCGCAGGCCAGGTTGCAGCGGAAGAGCGGCTCGAGCATCAGCACAAGCGGGTACCGCTTGTTGCCGCCGAGCTTCTTTTTAAGGACGTAGGTGGCAACGGTCCACATCTGGGAGATTGGAATGGCCATGTTGTGTGTAATCTCCTGTGCTGTTTTAGGTTATGTGTTCGGTGGCCCGCCTGTAGCCGGTCAGGGCCATCAGGGGGAAGTATTGCCGGTAAAGGTGATAGGCCAGGTAAAAGACCTTGGGGAATCCGGTGGCGGTGTACAAGGCTTGGCGGGCGGGCCCCGCACCCGTCGACTCGTCCCAGCTGCCGTCGGCCCTTTGGCGCGAAGTCAGCCAGCGGACGGCCCTCGCGACGGAATCGGAGCGACAGTCCCCTGCGGCCAGCAGGGCCATGAGTCCCCACGCGGTCTGTGACGGCGTGCTGGGCCCCAATCCGCGGGTGCTGGGGTCGTCGTAGGTCCCGCAGGTCTCGCCCCAGCCTCCGTCTGAATTCTGCACGGCGCGGATCCACGCGGCCGCCCGCTGGACCTGCGGGTCGTCATGCCCGACGCCCATGGCCTCAAGGCCGCGCAGCACCAGGAACGTCCCGTAGACATAGTTCACGGCCCAGCGGCCGAACCAGCTGCCGTCCGCCTCCTGCTGCGAAAGGACGAACCTGACGGCCTTCTCCACGCGCCCGTCGGCGCGGGTGTACCCGTAGGCCGCCAGCATCTCCAGGATACGCCCGGTGATGTCCGCGGTGGGCGGATCGAGCATCGCGTTGTGGTCCGCGAAGGGAATGTTCTCGAAGATCATCTTGGTGCAGTCCTTGTCGAAACTGCCCCAGCCCCCGCTTTTGCATTGCATGGCAAACTCCCACTCGATGGCGCGCCGGACCGCCTGCTGCTGGCGGGACTGGCGCGTGGCATCCACCTTGTTCAGCGCCAGCAGCACCTGGGCGGTGTCGTCCGTGTCGGGATAGAACTCGTTGTTGAATTCGAAGTACCAGCCGGCCGGCTCGGTGCCGGGGAGCTTCACGGACCAGTCGCCCGTGTGGCGGACCTCCTTGGACAGCAGCCAGTCGACGGCCTTGATTATGCGCGGATCGCCGGGCGCCACCCCAGCCGCCCTCAGGATGTAAACCGAGTGCGCCGTGTCCCAGACGGGCGAGACCGCCGGCTGCATGCGGAAGGTCGCCTCGGGCGCGGCCGCTGTGGCCGGCTCCTCGATGCCCAGCCTCTCAAACTCGGCTCGGGCGCGAATCACCTGGGGATGGTCCTCCGGGTAGCCGAGGCAGCGCAGCGCGACGATCGCGTTGAGCATGGCCGGATAGATGGCGCCCAGCCCGTCGGACATCTCAAACCGCTCGAGCAGCCACCTCTCCGCGCGGCGCAAGGCGAGCTTGCGCAGCGGGCGGATGTGGACGGCCTCGGCCATGTGGACCAGCCTGTCCAGCACGATGAAGAAATTGCGCCACGAGACGATGGCCTTGCGGTCCAGGCGCAGGCGCAGTTCGGCGTTGGCGCGGCCGCCCACATAGAGCTCGTCGATGCCGCGCTCCGGCGGAATCCTCTTGAACGGCTTCTTGGCGTAAAGGATCGCCAGCGGCACAATGATCCCGCGCGACCATGACGATATCTCGTAGATGTTGAAATAGAACCAGTTGGGAAACAGTATGAGCTCGGGAGGAACGGCCGGCACGGCGTCGTAGTCGTACTGCCCCAGCGAGCAGAGGTACATTTTGGTGAACGTGTTGCATGCCACCACGCCTCCGTGCTCAAGCGTCCACTCGCGGCATCTGGCCAGACGCGGATCATTCGCGTCCATGCCCATCAGCTTGCAGGCAAAATAGCACTTTACGGCAAGGGAGACATTGCCCGGGCCGCCGGGGTAAAGGCTCCAGCTGCCGTCTTCGTTCTGGCAGCGCAGCACCTCTGCGAGCGCCCGTTTCATGCGTCCCGGCTCGCCGGTGTCGTAGAGCGTGTGGAGGTAGATGTAGTCGGCCTCGAGCATCGAGTCCGCCTCAAGCTCGCCGCACCAGTAACCGTCTGGATGCTGCCGGGATAGGAGGAATTCCCGCGAGCGGGCGATGGCGGACTGCACATCCGCATGGTCCGCATCGGGCCAGCTGGATCTAAGCTCCCCGGTGTGCGTCGTCCCCTGTGAAAGTGTCATGCAGTTTGAAGGTCCCCATTGCGTGGATGGGCGGCGCCGCCCCCAAGGCTGCGGCAGCCCTGCCGCAACTTCCAACCTTCGTGAACGCTAACCGAAAGATTTCAAGCGGCAAGCGACATTTGATTTTGGCCCGCCCCGGCTCCCGACGACCCGCGACCCGCTGGAAAATGATTCCCGTTTCGGTGCTGCGCCGCCAGATGCGGGCGTCCGCCGGCGGGCGCGGCCCAGTCTCCTATCGACAGCCCACGGAAAGCATTGCTAGACTATTTTGTAAATGAGGCTGGTGGAGACAGTTGATCGCCGGGGCCGAATCGGGCGCCCAATTGGAATCATCGAGGCGCATCAGGAGGGAACAGCCCATCGGGCGATCAGCATCCTGGTTTGGAATTCTTCGCACACGAGGATGCTCATCACCCGCCGGGCGGCCGTGAAGGCGACGTGGCCCGGCTACTGGAGCAACGCTGTCTGCAGCCACCCGCTGCCACGCGAGCCGTACGTGGCGGCGGCGCGAAGGCGACTTTTCGAGGAGCTTAGGATCCAGGGTCCGTTGAAGCCCGCGTTCCGGCTGTTTTACGGCCCCGTGAGCTGCCCCGTCTCAGGAGCGCTTGAGCACGAGATGGACCACGTGTTCTACGCCAAGCTGGCCGAGAACGCGCCCATACTGCCGAACCCCGAGGAAGTCTCGGCCCTGAGGTGGGTGGACCAGGAGCAACTGGCGTCGCTCAAGGAATCCGGCAAGATAACCCCCTGGTTCGAGATGATCCTGAAACGCGTGCGCTGGGCCAGGCAGCGGGTCGCCGTCACACTGGGATACTGAATGTCAGCCGCCTGCCATCGACCTGTCTTGGGGAGGGAAGTCCCGGCTCACCTGAGCTTCTCGAGGGCCTCCGAGGCCGGCGTGAACTTGGGGTCAAGTCGAAGGGCCGACTCGTAGGCGACGCGCGCCCCGGCGGCATCTCCCTTCCGTTCGAGTATGTTCCCGACGCGCCACTGGGCGGCGGCATGGGACGGCGCTCCCTGCGGCTCCTTGAGCTTCAGGCAGGTCCGCAGGGCCCCCAGCCCGCGGTCGAGGTTGTGGCCGCTTAGGGCGGCCAGGCGCCCCAACTGGTAGAGCGAGGCGTAGTCGTCCGGCGCGCTCTTCAACACTTCCTCCAGCTCGGCGAACGCGAGGTCGTATTTCCCGTTGGCCAGGTCGAGGGTCGCGTAGGCCCGGTGGCCGCGCCTGGGATCAAGCCTCATGATGATCGCCGCCTCATTGGCGGCCTTCTCGGAGCCGCCCCCGACCAACGACGGCGCCCGGTAATAGAATTCCAGGAGGCTCTCGTGGTAGCCGACGTTGGCCGGCTCGAGCGCCGCCGCCCGCTCGAACTCGGCGACGCATTTGCGGGCCAGGCCATACTTGCTCAGCAACCCCGCCTTCTGCGCCGACCTCCCGTAGGCGTTGCCAAGCGCGCCGTGAACGCGCGCGCTACCGGGTGCGAGCTCCTCGGCCCGCCCCAGCTCACTTATCGCGGTGTCGTCGTCCCCGCGATCCAGGGCCAGCCGGCCGAGATAATAGTGGACATCGGCGTTGGCGGGCTCGGCCGCCAGAAGCCTCTCGAAGGCGAGCTTCGCCTCGGGGAACCGGCCCGCCTCGAACAGGGCGCGCGCGCCGGCCAGCTCGGCGGACTCGGCCGCGAGCACCGAGGCCGCGAGCACCGAGGCCAAAAGCATGAGAAGGCGCTTGTTCAATTCGTTTCCGCCGCTCGGGGCGCAGGGCCGGGTTTCATTGCGCAGGGTGCTACTCCGCCTCCTGCGCCCCGGCCACCGGGCCCGGCGCCCTGGCGGACGATTCCGCGAACTGCCAGGCCAGCAGCCCCGGCGAGAAAACCAGCAGGTCCCGGATCCGCCGGGCACCGGCAAGCGCCAGGCTGGCGGCCGGGTCAAGGCCGAGCGCCCCTCCGATCAGCACAAAGCCCCCCTCCTGCACGCCCAGGCCGCCCGGCACGAAGAAGGCGGCGCTGCTTATCGCCTGGATCAGCGACTCGATGACGACCGCCTCGGTGAAACCCACGCGCGCACCCAGGAACCTGAGCGCAATCCATATTTCGAGCGCGGTCGCCAGGCACTGGACCGGCTGCCAGAAGAACAGATACCTGAGCACGACGCCGCGCCGGCTCCAGATCGACCTTATCTCCTGGTCGATCTGCGCCGAGGGGCCCACGAGGGCCGAAAGCTGGCCGCTCGTAATGCGGTTGAGCACGCGGGTGAGGCGCTCGAACGGGCTCGCGTGCTGGACGAGGGCAAACAGGACGAGCAGCGGTGCGAGCGCCACGACCCCCCACGCGAGGTCGCCCGCAAGGCGCAGCGCGCCCGACTGGGCGTGGGTCAGCAGGAAGCCGATGCTGAACACCGTGAACAGCATCTGGCTTATGAGCGTGAGCTGCGTGTCGACGACCAGGCTGGCGGCCGCGGTCGTCCCGGCCAAGCCCCGGTGGCGCATGAGCCGGAAGGAGACGATCTCGCCGCCGACCCGCGCCACCGGCAGCATGCTGTTGACCGACTCCCGGATCCAGACCAGGTGCAGCATGCCGGCCAGGCCGGGCCGATTGGCGCCGCGGATGAGCGTCTGCCAATCCTTAGCGTTGGCCAGCATGGGCAGGACGTGCGCGATTCCCGCAAGCACGAGGCCCAACCCCGCCGCCCGCATCAGCGCAAGCACGGCCCCCGGATTGTCCCGCCAGACGAGCCAAATCGCCGCGATCAGTCCGAGGAGCGCCGCCACGCGGCCCAGGTGCTTCATGACCGCGTCACCCAATTGGGCGACCTCGCCGCCGGGCTTGCTTGGCGTCCCTCATTCATGCGCACCAGCGAGTCAGACCGCCCCGGACGAGACTTGTAAAGGTTCCACATGCGGACTCAGCAAGCCGCGCCGGGTGAAGGCTCACAGTGCGGCAAAATCGAAGTACTCGAGGCCATAGAGGATGATTTTGTGGTCCGAGGTGTCCTTGACGTAAAAATGGACGTTGTAGGGACCGGGGCGAAGCAGGAGGGCAAACCCCGCGTGGTAGCTTCCCCCGGCGTCGGTCGTGACTGTGTAGAAGTCATAGTACTTCTCGGCTTCGTGGCCCGGCACCGATTCGGGAAGGAGCTCGTTGCCCGGGTGCTGCGGCCGGCCGTTGATGCACAGGACGTAGGCGTGGCCGGGCTGCAGGTGCTCCATATCCAGGTGGAACACGAAGCCGTGGGCGAACGAGCGGCGTATCTGGAGGCTGCCCGTCGTCTCCGGGCTGACCACGCGGCCCCATGCGGGCGGATTGATCAGCGGGAAGACGGCGTCGAACGGCGCATGGCCCTCAAAGGCGGCCCTTGCCGCCGCGAGGAAATCCGCGGCGGCGGCGGGCGTATCCTGGGTGGCGGCGCCCAGAACGCGAAAATCGTCCCTCGCGAGGACGACGATGTCGGCGGCGGCCAGCCTGAGCGTGAGTGTGAGCGAGGCGATTAGGAGCAGCTTCGGGTACTTCATTGTCCTGGGGGTATATCTGAAAAGTCGGGCCTATGCACGGCTGGGTCAGTCAGGGGTGCGCGCCGGATTCGCCGTCGCGGCGATCGCGGGAACCCGGTCCGGCGGGACCCTCCGCTTGATCATTATGTCGCTCTGACGGCCGCGCCAGACGGCAGGTTCCCCCATTTTCCAGCCAAGGCCGGAGTAGAGCGAATGCTGGTCCAGGGTGAACAGGTACAAGGTGTCGAAGCCGAGCGACCAGGCCCCCTCCTCAACGGCGGCGCACAGGGCAGACGCCACACCCCGGCCCCGGAACTGCGGCCGGACGAACACGCCGCCCAGCCAGGGGCTGAGATCCTCGCGCCCCTCCAGGTCGTGGACCCGCAGGGCCGCCGTGCCCATCACCCCGCCATCGCCGTGGGCGACCCAGGCGATCGGCAGGACGCCCCTATTAAGGTGGCCCTCGAGCTTCGCGCGGCGCCTCTCGACTGTCTCGTCCGGAAGGAGGCCGCGCCAATGCTCCGAGATGTCCGGCGCCAGGTCGGGTATGAATTCAGGGTGATCCGCGAGGTAGGAAATCTTCATCGCTCGCCCTGGCGCGCCTCACCCGGCTTTCCTCTCGGCAGGGACCGGGGACAGCATCCCCTCGGAGTCCACGTCGAAGCTGTGGCCCCGCCATGTCACGCGCCCGGAGCAATGGCTGGCCACAAAGACCGGGAAAGAGAGGAGGTCCCAGAGCGGCAGGAGCCAGAGGTCGCGGCTGCCCAGGCCGAGGACATGGTCCGTGCGCAGCTTGAGCGCGAGCCGGACGATCAGCGCCGCGGCCGCGAGCGCCCACGACCACGCCGAGAGGCCGGAGGCCACGACCGCAAGCAGCGCGAACGCGAGCGGGTGGATCAGCGCCGAGCCCAGGTGGCCCATCGGGTCGACGGCCCGGATGGTGCGGCTCCAGCGCAGCTCGTGGGAGACAAGCCTGCGCAAGCTCGCCTCGACGCAGGCGTGGGATACCACAAACGGCGGGATTGCCACCTGGCATCCCGCCGCACGCACCGCCTCGCCTATCGCGTGGTCCTCGGCCAGGTGATTGACGAAGGGCTCGAAGCCGCCGATTCTCCCGAGCGTCTCGCGGCGCATCGCGATGGTCTGGCCGAAGCACGGGCGCGCCCGGCCGAGGGCGAGGCCGATGACCACGCTGGGCAGGAACTGGTAGTTGGTCGCCATTGCCGAGAGCCGCGGCCAGAACCCGGGGTCCGGCTGGCCCCGGTAGAGGCAGGTCACGAGCCCGACGCCCGGCTTCTGCAGCTCGCCGACGACGCTGCGCAGGTAGCCCGGTGCGACCGCGACGTCGCTGTCCGCGAACACGAGCACGTCGTGCTCCGCCCGCGGCAGCATGTTGATGATATTGCTGACCTTCCGGTTTGCGCCGTGGAGGCGGCAGTCGGCGACCACGGTGATGTGCGCGTCCGGATGCAGGCGCCTGAGCTCCTCGACGGCCCTGAGCGCCGGATCCGCGGGGTCATTCACGCCGAAGAGGTACTGCACAGCTCCCGGATAGTCCTGCTCGCAGAAGCTCGAGAGGTTGCGCAGGAGCGCCCACTCCCCGCCGTGCATCGCCTTGACGACGGTGAGCGCCGGATAGCTCGCGGGTTCCGGCTTCGGGCGCGCGAAGAACCGGCCGACCAGCGCAACGGCCAGGAGCGTGTAGACCATGCCCGACACGGCGGCCGCGCCGCAGAGGAGGGCCAGAGCGCCGAGCATCAGGTGGGCGGCGCGGACGGGGCCCCAGAGTGCGGCGAGACCGCCCGCGAGAACCAGGGCCGCCACGAGGGCAATCCATCCCAGGCGCCCCGCGCCCGGACCCCTCCGCGCGACGCGGCGGGAGTGGTGCGGTTCAGTCACGCCTCGTGAGCGCGCAGGAAGCGGAAGAACTCGACGCCTTCACGCAGCCGGCGCTTCATCATGTCCCAGCTCATCAGCATCTCGCGCACGATCTCCCAGATCTTGGACGGGCGGAAATAGAAGCGCTTGTAGAAGCTCTCAAGGTGGTGGTAGATCTCGTCGCGAGAGAGGTGCGGATAGCCGATCGCGGCCAGCTGCACGCCCTCGGCGCTCACGAGGTTCGCCGACTTGTTCTCCGCGAGCCAGCCGCCCTCGACGGCCTGCTTGTAGAGCTCCGTGCCCGGATAGGGGGCTGCGAGCGACACCTGGATCGTGTGCGGGTTGACCTCCTTCGCGTACTCGATCGTCTTCTCGATCGTCTCATGGGTCTCGCCCGGCAGGCCGAGGATGAACGTGCCGTGGACCTTGATGCCCAGCTTGCGGCAGTCCTCGCTGAAGCGCCGCGCCGTGTTCGTCAGCAGGCCCTTCTTGATGTTGATCAGGATCTGGTCGTCGCCGGATTCGTAGCCGACCAGCAGCAGGTGCAGGCCGTTGTCCTTCATGATCTTCAGCGTCTCGTACGGCACGTTGGCCTTGGCGTTGCACGACCACGTGACGCCGAGCTTGCCCATGCCGCGCGCGATCGCCTCGACGCGCGGCCTCAGGTCGGTGAGCGTGTCGTCGTCGAACATGATCTCCCTGACCCCCGGGATGTTGTCGCGGATCCACTTGACCTCCTCGAGGACGTTCTCGACCGAGCGGGTGCGGTAGTGGTGGCCGCCCACCGTCTGCGGCCAGAGGCAGAACGTGCACCGCGATTTGCAGCCGCGCCCCGTGTAGATGGACACGTACGGGTGCATCAGGTAGCCGATGAAGTAGTTCTCGACCTTCAGGTCGCGCTTGTAGACCGGCGCCACGAACGGCAGCTCGTCCATGTTCTCAAGGATCGGCCGCGGCTCGTTGTGCTTGATCGTGCCGTCCGGCGCGCGGTACGTCACGCCCTGGACCTGCGCCAGGGGCCTGCCCTCGGCGATCTCCTTGCAGGTGAAGTCGAATTCCTCGCGGCACACGAAATCCACCGCCGTGGTTGCCGCCAGCGAGTTGGTCGGGTCGACCGCCACCTTTGCGCCGACCATGCCGATCAGAACGGACGGCTTGCGCTTCTTCAGGTCCTGGGCGAAGAGCGCATCGGTCGGGAACGAAGGCGTGCTCGTGTGGATGATTACAAGTTCGTAGTGCTGGGCGATCTCAAGCGACGCCTCGACCGAGAGCCCGTCGGCCGGCGCGTCAACCAGCCGGCTGCCGGGCACAAGCGCCGCGGGCTGCGCGAGCCAGGTCGGATACCAGAAGGAGCGGATCTCGCGCTTCGCCTGATAGCGCGATCCCGCCCCACCATCAAAGCCGTCATACGAAGGGGCCTGCAGAAAGAGCGTCTTCATGACAGTACCACTAGCCGGACACGGGCCACTTGGCGTGAATCGCAAAAATTACCCATGTTCCTTGGCTCAAACAGGTAAGGGCCGCGGAGACGGGTGGGTGATTCAGGAAGCGTAGGGCCCTTGAGCGCTTTCATGCCACCTATGACAAATGCAGTAACCAAAGGGTGTCAAGTGGCCCGGATCGGGGGCAGCATACCAAATTGAAACCGGGATGCCGGCGATTCTCGCCGGGACGGCCTCCGCCCACCTCGATGGAGTTTCGCTTTTGCCGTCGCCCGGTGCCGGCTCTAGCTAGGGGCGACCCCCGTAGGTCACGTAGTCGTCGAGCTCCAGCCACTCGAACCACGTCCCAATGTCGGCGCGCTGAGGCGCGTTCTTGCGGTGCACGTCGTTAAAAAAGGCCCGGGTGTCGGGAACCGAGGGCACCCAGTGCTCCAAGTGGGTCGACCACGCCGCGATCTCGAACGGTTTCCTCGGCGAATGGGACTCAACGTAAGCCAGCATCTCCGAATCCGACTTGCCCTTCTTGATTTCGGCCATGAAGGCCTCGTGATCGATGCCCGCGAAGGAGAAGAATTGCTGGTCAAACGGGCAGTTGTAGTGGAAGTCGCCCCCCTTTCCCGCGGCGACTGCCCGCGCCTTGTCGAGGAGCCTGGGCAGATGGGCATACCCGCCCAGGCGTGTCCGGGGGCTTCGGGGCGGATGCCGTGTCAGGTCGGGTGCGCCAAAGTTGACCGCACCCGCTGCTCGCGCAGAGGGTTTCTTGTAGGCTTTGGAGAGGGTCGAGGCCATTGGGATGAGGGTTCGCAGACACCTTACTTCATTCGTTCTCGAGCTCAACCCGCGCAAACACGAGGAAGGCACGGGATTGTGCATGTGCGCGCCCAGGCGAAGATTACGACAGAACGATATTGCCCGAGGGGGCGGAAAACCCGGATGCCGGGTTCCTGCGCGGCTGTGAAAGGGGATGCAAGCTTTCCCGCCAAGGGGACGGGAAACCAGCCGCTGCAGGCCCCATGGCCCCCTTTTCGGCCGACCGACGCTCAGATGCGGAACGGCCACGAGCCCCAAGGCTGCTCCCAGGCGTAGCCGACACGCGCCCCTCCCATGCGCCAGGTGCGCGGGGTGGTCGTGTCCAGCCAATCCAGAGGCTCGCAGCCGCCCGGCGCACCCCCGCAGAGGGCCGTCTGCATGGCCGCGCGGAACGCGCCTTTCTCCTCGGGCGTCACCGTCCGCGGGTCGACCGAGACGAAAAGCGCCGTCCCGCTCCTTGCAACGAGATCAAGGTACTGCCTGTCGAGCTCCCAGGGGGTGTCCGCCGTGTGGGCAGCGCAGTCCGCGTCGATCATGAAGAATGCCCCGTTCTGCGGCAGCCGGTAGGCGAGCGTGTTGACGCCCATGCGCCGCGTCCTCTCCCAGATCAGCCCCGACGTGTCGTCGCCGGCCCGCTGCACCTCGAAGAGTCCGGCGCCGAGGTGTCCCATGGTGTTGCAGCCGAGAAGCACGGCGTCGCCCGCGGCCGAACGGAGCGTCCGGTAGAGCTGCAGGAGGATTTCCGCGTTTGTGAGGGTGCGATCCGCAAAATGCCAGCCACCGTCGGTTATCTCGGCGCCCATCTCAAAGCCCCAGCGACCAAACGCATCGAACGTGGAGAAGTCGTGCTTGATGAGCTCATAGCCCCAGGCGCGTATCCGCGAGACATCCGAGCGGATGAGCTCAAGGTTTTCCGGCATCGTGATGTCCAAGGGCTTCTCGTCGGAGCTCACGGGTCCCGCGCGCAGCCGCCTGGGATCGTCCACAACCGTGAGTGCCGTCGGGCGCACCCAGATCCCGGGCCTCACACCGAGGCGCTTCATGTCCGCAGCCAGCCCCGGCATGTCCTTGAAACGCCTGCCGTCACCCTGGGTCCAGGGCCCACCAGCGCAGACCGAGCCCGGTGTCCAGCCGGCATCGATGACGCAGTAGGGCCGCGTCGCCTGCCCCTGCGCGAGCTCCGCCAGGAAGGCGGCGTCCCTTCGCATGGCATCGGCGTCGAAGTCGCGGCCGTAGGCATAGTACCAGTTGTTGTTGCCGCATACGGGTCCGGACGGGAGGCGCGGCGCGGGGCAGAGCGCCCTGCAGAATCGCCGCAGCGAATCCATCGGGGCTTCGCCCTCCAGCGAGCCCGAGGACACAATCCTCGCCGCGAGAATCTCCCGGTTGCCCGGAAGGCAGGGGACGCCGCCGTTCCTGAAGTCGAGCCAGAGCGAAATGCCCTCCGCATCTGCGGTCCAGAAACAGAGTGCTGACGGCTGGGTCGCCACGCCCGCCAAAAACGTCCCGCCTGAGGGCGCGCATGTCACGGCCACGTACCAGGGCATGACGCGCGAGGGCTCCAGGATCCGCCACTCGAGGTCCCCGTACCCCCTTTCCCAATGGTCCCCAAGGAACCTTGCCTCGGCCGGCCAGCTTGCCCGCCACCGAAGCACAACCCGCGAGAGTTCGCCCCTGGGGCAGGTCACCCTCACCTCGGCCCCGGAGATCTCCACCGACACCAGGGGGGTCGTGAACCTGTTGCCCGTTGCGGAGGCCTCGACGAGCTCGGACTGCTGCTGGACGAACACGCGGGCCGGGAGCTCCGGGAGGCGCCCGGGGAGGCTCGGGCCCGCGGCCGCCGGAGGGCGCGCCTCGGCCCGGACGGAGAGGGCAGCCGTGGCGCCGGCGCCAAGGGCGATGCCTTCGCGGATGAAGGTCCTTCTGCTGACTGGGGTTGAAGTCGAACTCATGATAGGGTTGGGGTCGGATGGCTTCTGCGGCTGGCGGGCCGCGCAGGAGCCAAGCACAATCCCCTGCCGGAAGCCGGTCAACTCCCGCGCCAACGCGGATGCCTTCGCGGGCGGCATCGCGTCAAGTTCCGCGCCCGAAGTTGAAGGGGCCGGCGTCCGCGCCGGCACCCCGTCCGGGTCGGAGACGGAATCCGCCGCCTCCGGGCTGTCCGCACGCAAGAACGCGATCGCTCCACTCCCGGGATGCCAGACGCTCCGTCCCGGGATCCGGGCCGGTCCCGAGGCAGGGTCTGTCACTCCCTGTGCTCCCAAAGCGTGACTCTCGAGACGCGGTCATAGGGCGGGTAGAACGCGAAGCTGCCGGTGACCAGCTCGATGCGGCCGTCGTTGAACATGTCCGCCGCCTTGACCACGACGAGGTGCGTCGGCTCATGGGCCAGGACGCGGGGGGTGAAGTTCTGGTGCCCGTCATTCTCAAAGGCCATGAGGGAGACCGCGTTCTTGTCGCTCCAGTCGTTGAAGCAGCTCGTGGCCACGATGTCCTGGTGCCCGTCGCCCCTGAGGTCCGCAACGACGGGGCTGAACGCCCCGGGGAAGTTACCGACCTTGTGGTAGGTGAATTTCCCGCCGCCCATGTTTTCCAGCCAATGGACCCCGTGCCAGGGCCGGGAGCCGGGTGTCGCGTAGCTGAAGCCGTCGCCGTTTGTGTAGACGATGTCGGGTCGGCCGTCCTGGTTGACGTCGGCGATGCAAAGCCCGCTGCTCCCATAGTCCTGGTTGGTGGAGCCGTGGAGCACCCTGTCCGTGAAGTGGCCGTTCCCGTCGCCCATGAATGCGTGAACCTCCTCGTGCTTCTTTGAGACGAGGGCCACGATGTCCATGTTTCCGTCGCCGTTCAGATCGGCGACGGGTGCATGGATTGTCCCCGGCAGGTCGAGAAGCTGGTGGCTCGTGTAGGTCCCGTCCCCATTGTTCTCCATCCAGCGGATCTCCCCCTCGACGTAGCCGAACTGCCCCACAACGAGGTCGGGCAGCACGGAGTGCCTCGTCAGCCTGGCAGCCTGCACGTACGTGACCCGGGCAACATCCTGGAGCAGAACGTGGTTCTTGAAATGGTTTGTGCCGTCGTTCTCAAGGATGACCACGGAGCCTATCTTCTCGTTGTCCGGGAAGATTATCCCCATCGAGGCTACCAGGACGTCCAGGTGGCCGGTGCCGCGCAGGTCGGCCACCTCAAGGTGCGCGGGCCCCTGAATCGGCCCGCCAATATCCTGCTCCTCGAAGACGCCGAGACGCACCTGCCTGATCCATGTCACCTTGTTCAGGCGCCCGTCCGCAACAAGCACGTCCTTGAGCCCGTCCTGATCGAGGTCGCAGATCAGGATGTCCGTGATCCAAGGGGACCCCTCAAGCGGCCTTCCTATGGGGCGCCGGGAATAGAAGTTCTCGTCGAGCGGCTTCCTCTGCGGGACGCGCTTCACCCCGCCGGCCTGGGCGGCCGCGGAGAACTGCCCCCTGCGGTGATGCCGGCAGTAGAAAAGACCTGCCAGCGCGGCGGTGATAACGATGCACCCTATTAATCTGCCATTCCTGCTCATCAGAGGCTGTCGGCAGTTATACGCTCCCGCGGCCCGACGCCGATAACTTTCCTAGGCGCTGGGTCGCCCACAGGGGCGGGGCCCCTCACGGCGCGGGATCTCCGGAGGGGTGAACCGGTTCCGCGCCTTCGGGGCCGTCCGGGTCGGTTTCCCCCAAGGATAGGCTCGCCAGCGAGCATACGCCGAGGCGATGGTTGACGCCACCCCGAGATACACCCTGCCTTCGGGATTTCGTGCCCGGCGCAGTCGCCGCGGCCGACTTCCGCACCTTTCGCTATCAGACGAGTTTCCAGTGCTCAGAAATCCCCAAGTAACCAGGAGCCGCGCACCCGCCCCGGGCCCTCGCCGGGCCGGCCCCCGGCTCCACAAACCAACGCCCCACGAGATCCATGGATAACCAAAAGAAGAGCATGTTCCGCCTCGCGGACGGCACGAACGTGCTGCTCACGTTCATCCTCGTCAGTTCGCTGTTCCTGCTCTGGGGCTTCTGCAACGGCATGATCGACGTGATGGACAAGCACTTCCAGACCGAGCTCAAGCTGACGCTCGCGCAGTCGGCCTGGGTGCAGTTCGCGCATTACCTGGGCTATTTCCTGATGGCGCTGCCGGCGGGATGGCTGGCGACGAAGCTCGGCTACAAGGGCGGCATCATCACGGGCCTCCTGCTGGTGGCCGTGGGCGGCTTCTGGTTCATCCCCGCGACGAAGATCGCGGCGTTCTGGGCGTTTCTGGTCGGCGTCTGCGTCATCGCGGCGGGACTCACATTTCTCGAGACGATTGCAAACCCGTACACCACGGTGCTTGGCCCCGCGCGCCTCGCGGCCGCCCGGATAAACCTGGCCCAGTCGTGCAATGGAATAGGCTGGATCGGGGGCCCGATCGCCGGCGCCGCATTCTTCTACAGCAAGGATGCGAGCGGCGCAAACACCGGCTCGGCCACGCTATGGATACCCTACGCGGCCGTGGGTGTCGTGGTGGTCGTCCTCGCCGTGGTCTTCTTTTTCTCCCCGATGCCGGACGTCAAGATGGAGGACGACTACCACCTGGATGAATCCGTGCCCAATGTCTCGCATTCCATATGGATGCATCCCCATTTCGTCATGGCCGTGGCCGCGCAGTTTCTCTACGTCGCCGCCCAGGCGGGAATATTCAGCTTCTTCATCAACTACATGACCACGCAGACCCCGCCGCTCCCGGAGTCCTGGACCACCGGGATCCTGAAGTCGTGGCTTGAGCCGAACAAGCAGGGCGTCTTTGCCCTGACCGACAAGGGCGCGGCGAATATGGCCTCCCTCGGCTTCCTCTGCTTCCTGGCCGGCAGGTTCAGCGGAGCGGCGATCCTCAGGGTGTTCGCCGCACACAAGGTCCTAGGTCTTTACGGCCTGATCAACGTCATCGTCTGCCTGCTCGTCGTCCTCAAGCTCGGCTGGCTCTCGGTGGCCTGCGTTTTCCTGAGCTACTTCTTCATGTCCATCATGTTTCCGACGATTTTCGCCCTAGGCATCCACGGCTTGGGCCTTAGGGCCAAAAAGGCGTCGGCATTCATCGTCATGGCCATCATGGGAGGGGCGATACTCCCCAAGCTGATGGGCCACGTCGGCGACCTCTACGGCATGTCGCGCGCCTTCGCCGTCCCACTTGGCTGCTTCGCCTTCGTCTCGATCTACGGCTTCACCTGGCCGATCCTGAGCAAGTCAAGCGGGTTGACCCCCGCGGGCCCGCTGGGTTCGCACTGAGGCCCGCCGCGCAGCGGCCTGGACGCGCGTCCACGCGGTCTCGCCAAGGCCGGGGCGCGGGATCGCGTCCCGCGCCCGGAGGCCGTGAGCCGTTGCGGCCTTGGCAGCAGTCGCAAGTAAACCGGCCCAATCCGTTACGGCTGCAACCAGGGCCGGTCGGATAGGCCCATGGATTCCAACTCTAGGCTTCGTGATCGCTTGCAAGGCGCGCTCGGAGCCCCTGGAAAAGGGCGTGGGAGAGCGGGAGATGGCCCGCGAGGGCCGTTAGATTCCATCCCGGAACATCCGATGAAGCCCGACCAAGCAAGGTGTAGGCAAATCCAATTTCTGTGATCCACTCATCAGACTTGAAGTGCAAGCGTCCGACCGGCCCAACCTACCCCAACGGGGCCGAGGCGCGAAGTGGCTGAGGTCTGGCGCCCTTGACCAAGAGCCAAAGCATGATGGCACCTTCTCCGACGAATGCTGGGGAGGCGATTCTCGTGACTCTATCCACGTATATCGGGACCAGTATGCCCGTAAAGCTGATGACCAGATACGCAAAGCCGTTTATGATCAATCCGATGCCCAGGATCCGGGGGAGGAACTTCGACCGAAACACCAGGATACCGAAAGGAAAGAGCCAGAGGCCCGCGAAGATTTCATTTATCAGGAATCCGTGATCATGGATACGGAGAAACAGTGTGGCCAGTGCAGCTTGCTGCGGCCTTCCGAACGGGGAAAGGAACGGCTCACCGCGCGCAAGCAGCAGAGCCGCAATGTCATTGAGCACGTTGAAGAAGTCGATGAAGCATGGCATCAGGCCCCCAAGGATGACCATGAGCACACTGAGCTTATGGTCCACGCCATTGAGCACTTGATAAAGCGCCAAGGCTACAAGGACACAGCTGAGCCCGGCGAGGAGGTCTGTGACGATGCCGAAGCGGAAGAGCAACTCGTGAGTGGCGATGTTTCCCGCCGTCGCAGTCGGGTCTTCACGCACGATCAGTCTGCCAACAATAAAGATCGGCCGGAAAACGGAGAAGCCGACGAGAAGGTAAAGGCATCCAGCGACTCTCCCTGGGTTATGGCTCGAACTCATTTTTCTCCTCGGCGAAAGCTTCCTCCGGAATGATGTGCCGCCGCCCTTTGATCAAGGGCGGATTAGACGACGAGGGTCTAAATCCCATTTACAGGGATTCTGGGAGTGCCCCATTTTGGGTTCGCTCGCCATTTGAGCGCCACGGCGCCCGGAATCCGCGTTCCATAACAACCCCCATCGAAATTCAATGGCCTGCCAGCACGCTCTTGACCGTCTCGCGAAAACGGGCGACGTCGTAGGGCTTCGCGACGGCAGCCTGAAAGCCGAATTTTGCGAAATTGGCCATGACCGGGTCGCTCGAATACCCGCTGCAGACGATCGCAGGGGTCCGGGAGTCCGTCTTCCGTATCGCCTCGATTGTCGCTAGGCCTCCCAGGCCTTCCGGAACCGAGAGGTCGAAGACAAGGAGCGAGAATGGCTTTCCCGATTCCTTTGCTGCCGAGAATTCCCTCAGGGCGCTTGACCCGTCGGCGACCGCCACGGACTCGAGGCCAAGCCTGTTCAGGAACTTTGAGCTGATCCGGCGTATGCTTTCCTCGTCGTCCATCACGAGCACGCGCGGCGCCGGCGCAAGCTCACCGATCGGGTCTGAGCCCCGAGCTGCAGGTGCGGATTCCTTCCCTTCTCCCGCGGCGGGCAGCCAAAGCATGAAGACCACGCCGAGGCCCGCCTCGGACCTTGCCTCAATGTGGCCACGATGCTTCTTGATGATCGAATAGGCGGTGGAGAGGTCGAGGCCGCTGGTGTCCCTCCTTGTCGGCGAGAAGGGATCGAAGATCCTCTGGAGCTCCTCAGCGCAAATGGCCTCGCCCGCGTCGGCGATGCTCGCCTGGACGTAGCTGCCCGCAGGCAGCACGTGGGAGACGGATGCCATCTCCACGTTGGTCAACGAAATCCGGACCGTGCCTCCCTCGGGCATGGCATGCGCCGCGTTGCGCACGATTATCTCCACTGCCTGCGCGACCTGCTCCGGATCCGCCGTTGCCGGCCTCAGGCCCGGAGCGATCGAATAGCTGCATTGCGCCTTTGTGCCCCTCACCGCCCTCCCGGCAGCCTCCTGGACGACGCCGGCCAGGTCAGTGACGCTCAAAACCGGCTCGCCGCCCACCGAAAAGGTGAGCAGCCGGCGCGAGACATCGCGCGCCCGGCGCGCTCCACTCTCGATCTCGAGGATCTGGTCCCCTTCCGCCGCCAGCACGACGGGGTTGAGCTTCATGAGCGAGAGATTCCCCGTGATTGCCGTCAGCAGGTTGTTGAACTCGTGGGCGATGCCGCCTGCCAGACGCCCGAGGGATTCGAGTCGCGCCGCTCGCTGCACTTCGGCCTCGAGGCGGCTCTTATCCTCCGCATGGGCGCGTATCTCTTCGGTCTGAATCCGAACCCGCCGCCGGAGCGTCGAGATCCAAATGAGCCCCAGGACGACACAGCCGCCGAGAATCGAGGCGGCGGCCAACGATCGCCGGGCCGTCCAGAACCTCGCGGATTCGACTACCCTCACGTCGGCTGGCGAGCGCAGCAGCATCTGGAACGCCCTGGGCCGCCGGAAGTCGTCAAAAATCAGCTGATAGATGCCTGTGACTTCGAGACCCGCGCCAATCACCAGGTCCAATTGTGCGCCGCCTGCGGACTCATCAAGCGTCGCATCAAAGATTGTGTCGCCCTGCTCGAGCGTCAGTCGGGTTTTGCCGGCCCCGCGAAAGACGTCGATCAGCGTCCCGCGCATGCGCACAAGGCGGTTATCGACTCCCGGCTCAAGCTGCCGAGGTCCGGCCATGACAGTTGCAGGCGACTCCGGCCCGCCGCGAATATGCCGGAACACCGCGTCGCGCAGCACCGTGCGGGCGCCCTCCTGGCCCAGCACGCCGGCGGCCTCAATGTGTTCGCCCGCCGAAAGGCCCCGGCACTCGCGGCTGAGAACAAGCAGGCTCCTGTTCCCTTCCTCGAGATAAACGCTCTGGCCGGCCACAACATGGCGGACGACGCCTGCGACCCGGACGCGCAGCATGTCTGAAGTCTCTCCGGTACGGGCGAGGTCGCTCATCCGGCGCAGCGGCAGGTTGAAGAGGTCTCTGGGTGCCTCCTCCTCCACCGCCAGATATTGTGGACCCGGAATCAAGACCGACACCGTGGTCTCGAGGCTCGCAGGATCGAGGACGGTATCGCAGACCCCGTCGGCGTGGATGCGAGCGCCCGGAGCGGCCGAAAAATTGAAGGGAAGCTTGAACTTCGCGGCAAACGCCCCCTCGGGCGTGGTCACGTTGACTATGCGCCATTCGCCAACGGTCTCGATGTTGCGGATAAATCCGCGCATCTCCACCCATCCGCCATCCTCGCGCCCGGTGAGGGCCTCGTTGACCGTGATCGGCTTGGGCGCGGGATAGTACGTCGAACCCAGGTCGACAAAGTCGTGGAGGCTGACGGCGGCTCCCATTTGGTCTGTCCGGGTCACGCCCCTGATCTCGACAAACTTCTCGCGCTGCAATTTCCGTGGAGCGGCGTGGTCCAAGTACACGCGTATCCCCGCAGTGCGGTCCAGGAGGACAAGATAGTCCGCATCCGCCACCTGCCAGGCCACCATGCCCCTGATAACGACCGGCCGCCGCTCGGCGGCCTCGGCCGGCCCGAGCGCCCGAATCTGGGCCGCCGACTCGAGGACCCCGTCGGCCACCGTCGGCGCAGCCTGGGCGCCTGCGACCGGCGAGCGGACTGGCCTGTAGAGAGCGGGATCGAGCACCCAATGCTCATTCGAAGCCGCGACCTGCCCCAGCACGTCCACCTCCGCGCCGGGCTCCAGGCGCTGCTGCTGCAGCGAACGGACTTCGACCTCTCCCGTCGAATCCCGCACGATGATGCTCGTGCCGGGCTTGCGCGCCTCGATTCTCCCGCGCACACGGACCTCCGCAGCGGCCCCGCGCTTGTAAAGGTCGGCGATGGACGTCTGCGGTATCTCGAATCCCGCGAGCGAATCCAGCGATCCAAGCACCTGCACATCCCTTGAGCTGCCCAGCCAAAACTCGATTGTCGAGGTCGTGCGGGACGAGTCAAAACGCCCTGAATATAACCCCGTAATGCGCACAAAGCGACCCTGCCAGTCGGGCACCTTTGCGGGATCGTCGGCGTAAACCCAGCAAATGACCGGTCGATCTTCGACGATCGCGACCAGGCGGACATGATGGTCGTCCAACAAGAACTGGCTGTCCACGTACCCGTCGGCAACGGCGACATGGCTGGTAAAGTGATCGAGATCGTTGATTCGGCCGCGAGTATCAAGGGGCGTGACAGGCGCATCCTCGCTGATCACCTTCACGGTCACCTCTTCCGGCCTAAGGCCCCTGTTCGGCGTGACCTTGCCGTCGATTACGACGCATTCTCCCGTTCGCATTGGCAACGGATCCGGTCCCAACTGAACATACACTCCGGCATGGTCGTCGCTCTCGAGCCAGAGCAGCTTGTATTCCGGGTCGTAATAGCTGACTCGGCCCTGGACCCGCAGGAGATGCGGCGATGATTTCTCCGCTTCGGGCATCGTCGAAAGAGCACCGGGATCGGTGATCGTGGGCCCAGCTACCGCCGCCGCATCTGACGCCCGTGCCACTGGGGCGAGCGCATGAAGACCCGCACCCAAGCAGGCAATGGCCAGGCGACACGCTCCCTCGAAGCTCCTCGAACCGCAATTGCGTCTCGAGAACTTGCATGGGGCCGTGACTTTGAATTTGAGAAGGCCGGTACTCTGCGCGAACATGCGACATAGAGCCAATCGGACGCCAGGGACCGATCCGCACCCAATTCCTGGCTGAATCAGTCGGCCTTATTGAGGCGATTACCACCATTAACAATGATGCCCGCAGGGGCGCCCGGTCGGATGCATTCGTCTGGAAGGCCCGATCGGCACCTAAGTCGCTGACCTAGCCTGTCCCCCTTGGCCGTGCTTGCGCGCCGCTCGAGCTCATGCGCGCTGACGCAAAAACACGCGTGCCGCGCGCTCGCCCGCGGTGAATCGAACGCATTCATAACCCAGCGAACGCATATCGATGCCTCTGAGGAGGTGTTCGGTGTTACTGGGAAGAGGCTTGCTCGTGCCTTGATTACGATTGCTGCGAAGCCAGTTCCACCAAAAAGATTCATCGCGGGGGCCGATGCCGTCGAGGGCGCAAGGAGAGCCGCGGCGGTTCTCGTGCGGCAAACCGAGGAAAACTTGGACCTTTCGAGCAATCTTGGTTCTAGCAAATGACAACCATCATGTGGCGTCTTCGCCGATTGCGCTTGGTGTTTCCTGACAATGCAGAGTGTAAGTGCGCCTCCTCTGAAAGCATTTGGCCAATTTACAAAGGACCTGGGTCGAAATCGGCCAACAATCAAAGCGTAGGTCGACATTGAGAAGTGTAAGTGAAACCCAATCTCGGCCCCACCCAACGCCTACAGGAGCGAAATTGTCCCGGGTTCCCATCTCAACGTTCCAGCCACGGGGCGCAGGTCACAGCCCGCAGGCATCGTTCGATGCTTTGGTGCTTTCCTAGACGGTCTACAGGAATCAATTGACAAGCGACTCCTAGAACGTCTAGGAGAGACTCATGGCCAAGGACAAAACTGATCTTTTGCAGGGAACGCTCGACTTGCTGATCTTGAGGGCGCTAGAGACCGGTCCCTCCCACGGATTCGGCGTTTCGGGGGTCATTCGGCGTTATTCCAAGGACGCGCTTCAAGTGGAGCAGGGTTCGCTCTACCCGGCGCTCTACCGCTTGGAGGCTGAGGGCTGGATTCGTTCGGAATGGGGCATTTCTGAGAACAATAGGAAGGCGAAGTTCTACGAGTTGACGGCCGCAGGCAGATCGCAGCTCAGGATGGAGACCGCGAATTGGCAGAAGATGTCGTCCGCAATCAACCTTGTCCTGGGCCATGCGTGAGCGAATCCCGGTGAGCGCCCGCCTGCGCCGGCTCGGTCGCCGGTTCCTTTTCCTGTTTCGCGGGAACAAGGTTGAGACCGAGATGGCAGAGGAGATGCGCCTACACATTGAGCTGCAGGCAGCGGAATTCCGCGAGACAGGTATGGCGGCCGACGAGGCGGAATTGAGGGCCCGGCTCGAATTCGGCCACATGGACGGCATTCGCGAGAGATGCCGCGACGAAAAGGGATTCCTGTGGGTCTCCCAGATAGGCCAAGACCTGCGTTATGCGTGGCGCACGCTCGCCCGTTCCCCCTGCTTTACCCTCGCGGCTGTGCTCACGCTCGCTCTGGGCATAGGTGTCAACACGGCCATTTTCAGTCTGGTCGACGAGATTCTTCTAAAGCAGTTGCCCGTGGCGGCTCCGCGCGATCTTGTCCTGTTCCATTGGGCTTCAAAGGTTGACCTGCCGGTGCCGACGAGCGGAGGGTGGGAGCGGGATCCCGTTACCCAACAGACGACCTGCACCTCGTTTTCGCTGCCCGCATTCGAGGCCATTAGGACGCGCAGTCAGGCACTGTCCGGGATTGCAGCCTTTGCACCGATCTCCCGGTTGACGATTGTGGCCGACGGCAATGCCGAGGTGGTCGAACTGGGGCAACTGGTTTCCGGAGGCTACTTCTCGGTCATGGGCATAGCTCCTGCCGTCGGACGGCTGCTGGAGGCCACGGACGCCGTCCCCGGGGCCCCGGCGGTTGCAATGGTTTCCTACCGCTATTGGATGCGCCGTTTCGGTGGAGATCCGTCGATGATCGGCAAGGCGATACTTGTGAATCGCGTTCCGGTTACGATAGTGGGTGTGGTGCCGCGGCGATTCCCGGGCTCGCTCCAGGTAGGCGACACCCCCGACCTCTTCCTGCCGCTCGTCCTCGCCCGGAGCTTGGGTGCCTTCGAGATGATCGATAATCCGGATGCGCTCTGGTGGGTGCAGATGATTGGCCGGCTAGGAGCCGGAATGACCCCTTTGCAGGCGGTCACCGAACTTGAGCCGGTGTTTCAACAATCGGCGCAAGAGAGCCTTAAGGTTGTCGGGGCACCGCCACCAAAGTCTCCGGGCGACCTGCCGTCGCTAAAGGCAGGCCCCGGAGGCCAGGGACTCAACGAGCTCCGAAACGAGTATCGGCAACGATGGGAGATCCTCACGGGGCTGGGCGTTGCGATCCTCGCGATAGCCTGCGCCAACCTGGCGAGCCTTCTCCTAGCCAGGGGCGCGGCCCGTCAGCGGGAGATGGGCGTGCGTCTTGCAATGGGCGCCAGCCGTGGCCGCATCGTGCGGCAGCTTCTCACTGAGAGCCTCCTGCTGGCCGGGCTGGGCGGCGCGCTTGCCGTGCCGTTCGCTGTAGGGGTTGAGGTCGGCCTGGTGGCCATGCAACCCCGGGTCGAGGGGCACACGCTGTCCCTGGTCCCGCAACTCGATCCGGGGGTCTTCCTGACTGCCGCTGCGATTTCCGTTTTCACGGGAGTCGTCTTCGGCCTTGTGCCGGCCGTTCGGGCCTCACGGGTCAACATCAGCGCTGAATTCCAGGGAGGCGCCAGCAACCGCACCGGATCTAGGTCGTGGCTGGGCAAGTCCCTTCTCGTAATCCAAGTGGCGCTGGCACTCGTGCTCCTCGTTGGTGCGGGCCTCTTTGCCGGCACGCTTCGCAATCTCGCCTCCGTGGACGTTGGCTTCGAAAGCAGGGGATTGCTGCTCTTTCATCTCATGCCGAATCCCGACGGCTCAAGTTTCAAGGCCGGTCTCGCCATCGACAACGAAATCGCCGAGCGGCTTCGGGCAGTCCCCGGCGTCGCCTCAGCCACGTTTTCACGGATGCCCCTGCTGAGCGACATGGGCTGGAACACGCGGATTGCCGTCGTTGGCCGGCCCCCTCGCGACGACGGCCAAAACACGACAATGGTAAACTTCGTCGCCTCGGACTTCTTCTCGACGTACGCAATCCCGATCATGGCGGGGCGTGCAGTTGATATGGCCGACGAGGCGCGGGGGGGATCCGTCGCCGTCGTGAACCAGGCCTTTGTCCGGGAATTCTTCGGAGCCGAGGATCCCCTCGGTCGGACCCTTCAAAGGCCGGATGCCGGGAACATGCAAGCATTGATAACGGTCGTCGGCGTGGCAAGGGACGCAAGCTACTCGGCAGTCAGGTACCCGGCACCGCCGACAATCTATTTCCCCTACAATTCGCAGGCGTCGGCGAAGGCGGAAGCCACGTTTGCGGTGCGCGCCTCGGGGGATCCCCGGGCGCTCTTCCCCCTCATCCGCGAGACAGTACGCAGCGTCGCCCCCATGCTTCCGCTTGACGACCTAAGGACGCAACAAGCTCAGATTCGCGAACTGTCCGCGACCGAACGCATGTTTGCCTGGCTTTCAGCGGTGTTCAGCCTCCTCGCGACCGGCCTAGTCTCGCTGGGCCTGTATGGGCTCATGTCCTATTCTGTTCTCGGTCGCCAGAGCGAGATTGGCCTGCGCATAGCGCTCGGAGCGCGGCCAACGCAGGTTGTCTGGATGATCGTTTGCGAAGGCCTGCTATTGGTTGGTATGGGCGTTGGCCTAGGCCTCATGGGTGCCTACGCCGCGACGAGGGTGGTCTCCAGCCTGCTCTTCGGCCTTTCGGCAACCGATCCTGGGATGTTTGCTGCGGGAGGGGCCCTGCTTTTATTGGTCGCCGTAATTGCGGGATGGATGCCTGCGCAGCGGGCATCGCGCGTCAATCCGATGGTCGCACTCCGAGCCGATTAGACGCCTGATGCGGCGATAGTTTGGAGAGGGTCCAACAATGGAAGCGTTCCCAAAGGGGGCCTCTTTAGGAACATCTGCATAGAAACGCCCTAGGGCCCTGATCTCGTTAAAGGAATACCTAGCGACAGGCGCTTCGGCAAAAACGAAAGGATGAGCTAGATTGTCGGGCGCTACCCCTCGCCTTACACCTCGTTTGTCAGCACTTACGCTTACAGGGTCACTCCTCACACTTTGCTTTGTCAGAAAACAAACGCAACGCTGCGCCTAGACTGGCAGCTGCGGTCTCTTGGGGTCGGGCCAATCCAAATGGAAGAATTTGCCGCGGGGCTGGTCGACGCGTTCGTACGTATGCGCCCCGAAGAAGTCGCGCTGGGCCTGGAGCAGGTTTGCCGGAAGACGCGCCGACCGGTAGCCGTCATAGTAGGCGAGCGACGCGCTGAAGGTCGGTGCCGGCACGCCGCACTCCGCCGCTAGCGCGATGACCTTGCGCCAGTTCGCCTGCGCAGACTTGAAAGTCCTGTTGAAGTAGGGGTCGAGGAGCAGGTTCGCCAGGTCGGGCTTGCGGGCATACGCTTCGGTGATCTTCTGCAGGAACGCAGCGCGGATGATGCAGCCGCCCCGCCAGATCTGCGCAATTTCCCCGAAGTTGAGCTTCCATCCGAACTCCTGGGCACCGGTGCGCATGAGCTGGAAGCCCTGCGCGTAGCTGCAGATCTTCGAGCAGTAGAGGGCGTCGTGGATCGCGGCGACGAGCGCCTTCCTTGAGCCGCGGTACTTCTTCGACGGACCCTTGAGGATCTTGGACGCCGCGACGCGTTCCTCCTTTATCGCGGAGATGCAGCGCGCAAACACGGCCTCGGCGATCGTCGGGGCCGGGACGCCCATGTCGAGGGCGTTGGTCGAGGTCCACTTGCCCGTGCCCTTCTGGCCCGCCGTGTCGAGGACGACGTCCACGAAGGGCTTGCGCGTGACGGGGTCCTTCTGCCGCAGGATATCCGCGGTGATCTCGATGAGGAAGCTGTCAAGGATCCCCTTGTTCCATTCGGCGAAGATCGCACCCATCTCGGCTGGCTTGAGGCCCAGGAGGCCCTTCATCAGGGCGTAGGCCTCGCAGATCATCTGCATGTCGCCGTACTCGATACCGTTGTGGACCATCTTGACGTAGTGTCCCGCCCCGTTCTGGCCTATGTAGGCCGTGCAGGGCACGCCGCCGCTGACCGGGTGACCGGGCGTGGCGCCCTCGATCGGCTTGCCGGTCTCTGCGTCGACCTTGGCGGCAACGGCCTCCCAGATTGGCTTGAGCTCGAGCCAGGCGTCAAAATCGCCTCCGGGCATGAGGGAGGGGCCAAACCGCGCACCCTCCTCGCCGCCGGAAACGCCGCTCCCTATGTACCGGAGTCCCTTTTCGCTGAAGGCTTTCTCGCGGCGGATGGTGTCGGTCCAAAGCGAATTACCGCCGTCGATGACGATGTCCCCTTTCTCGAGGAGTGGGGACAGACCGTCGATGACCGCGTCGGTGCCCTTACCCGCCTGGACCAGGATGACGATCTTTCGCGGCTTCGCCAGTGATGCCACCAATTCCTGGAGCGTCTTCGTCCCCACCACGCCGCCAGGCGTAACGGGATTGTCAGCAACAAACGTGTCCGTCTTCTCGGTGGTCCGGTTGTAGACCGAGATCTGGAAGCCGTGGTCGGCTATGTTGAGGGCGAGGTTCTGGCCCATCACCGCAAGGCCAACGAGCCCGATGTCGGAAAATTGCTTAGCCATTTGCCCGCGAATCTTCCCGACCGGAGACTTAAAACCAAGCTGTTTTTCGATCGGCTACTTCTTGGTGTCGCCGGGATTGGTCGTCTGCTTTGTCTGGTAGGCGCCTGCCGTCGGGAAGAAGGGCGCGATCTTGTCCACGAGGGGTGTAAGAAACTTCGGTTCGGTCCTATGGTAGACCCAGTTGAACCAGATGAGGCCCAGGGAGATGAAGACCACTCCGCCTAGAACGAACTTGTTGATTTTCAGTAGCTTCTGAATTATGATAAACACCACGATGACCGCTCCGACCGCAAGGCCTACCTTCCCCCAAAAGGCGGGAGGAATCTCCTTCAGCTTGTCGAGCGTCGTGGCCGCGGCGAAGAAAGCGTGCTGGGAGCCTGTCATCGTGTGAATTGTGAGTAACAATGGAGGCCTGCCGTGTCGAGCCGAAGCAAATACCGGCGGCCCAGGGTTTTTGACGCCTATTTCATCTTCCTCCCGGGGCCCGGGCCTGCCTTGGCCGGTCCTCCCTCCACCGCGCAGTTGATCCATTCGGACTCGCCGTCGGCATAATGCTCCTTCTTCCAGACCGGCAGGCGCGCCTTCATCTGGTCGATGATGAAGCGGCACGCCTCGAATGCTGTGGAGCGGTGCACGGCGCCGACGGCAATCCAGACGGCTATGTCGCCCAGGGCCAGGGAGCCCGTGCGGTGGACGCACAGGGCGACCACGACGTCGAACCTCCCGCGGGCCTCCTTCATGACCTTGAGTCCCTCCTTCGCCGCAAGCTGGCCGTAGGCCTCGTAGTCGAGCGCCTTGACGGCGCGCCCCGCGTTGCCGTCGCGCACCCGGCCCTCGAAGGTCACCCAGGCGCCGGCGCGAACGTCGCCGAGGCCCGCCAAGAGCCCGGCGGGGTCGATCGGATGGCTTGTCAGCTGAAAATCCACTGCCATCAGCCTCCGGCGACCGGCGGGATGAAGACAAGCGCATCCCCGTCGCGAATCTCCGATTCCCACGCCTCGAACTCGTCGTTGATCGCGACGCGCATCCTGTCCGCCGAGAGCGTGAAGCCGTGGCGGACGCGCAGCTCCTCGTAGAGCTCGGAGGCCGTCGACGTCGACGTCGTGACGCGCTCGTCGGCCAGACCGCGCTGCTCGCGCAGGACGGAGAAGTACCGGACGCAGACTGTCTTCTTCATCGCGCCCGGTAGTCCCTCTTGCCGCCCGACTTCTCAAGGAGCCGGATCTCACGGATCACGATCCCCTGCGTGACCGCCTTCCCCATGTCGTAGAGCGTCAGCGCGGCGACGCTCGCGCCGGTCAGGGCCTCCATCTCGACCCCGGTCCTGGCGGCGGTGGCGGCCCGGCAGTGAACCTCCACCGCCACCGCCCCCCGCGCGTCCGGGCGCATCACCCGGATCTCGACCTTGCAGTCGTCGAGCGAGAGGGGGTGGCAGAGCGGGATGAGCTCCGACGTGCGCTTTGCTCCCATGATCCCTGCCAGCACCGCAGCCTGGAAGATAGGACCCTTCGGGGTCCCGATCTCCCCGCCCCTGAGGAGGGAGGCAAGCGCCGCGGGCAGAACAACGACAGCAACCGCATGCGCGGCGCGGCGCGTTGGGCGCTTTCGCCCGACATCGATCATCTGCGGTCGGCCGCCCGGGCCGACGTGGGTCAGTCTGCGTTTGGAGGCCATCTGGGCTCGGATGATGGGCGCTGCGCCCGTGCGACCGCAATCCTCCGTTGGCCGCGCCTAGACCCAGCTTCGGTAGGGCGCCACATGACCCGCCCGGAATTCGCCCTGGCCCGCGGGAAGCTCGACGAACCCGTCGGTCTCCACCAGGCCCGCAAAATCCCCCGAGGAATTCACCGAGCACGGGGTTGCAAGCAGCTCCGCCCGGGGCCCGCTCGAAAGCCTGACAGGCAGCAGATAGGCGAGCTTGGGATTGCACGACACGGCCCCGGAAAGCGCGGCCAGGAGCGGCGCCCGGGGGGCCAGCCCGCTCGCGTGGTCCAGGGCCGGCAGGACGTAGCGGTGGAGGCACGTGTACGCCGAGACGGGATTGCCGGGAAGGGCGAACACCGGCGTCATCCGCCCGCTCAGCCCGAACCAGAAGGGCTTCCCCGGCCGCTGCGCCACGCCCTGGAAGACCTTCTGCACACCCTGGCGCCCGAGCTCGGACGGCAGGAAGTCGAATTTGCCCTTCGACACGCCCCCGGTGATCAGGACGATGTCGTATTCCGCTAGGATGTGCCAGAGCATGTGCTCGATCTCATGCCGGATGTCCCGGAGGTGGAACCGGTCGGCCCTCGGGTAGCCCGCCTTGATGAGCGCGGCGCGGATCGCGTAGTCGTTGCTGCGGCGGATCTGGTGCGAGGCTACGAGCGCCTCCACCTCGACAAGCTCGTCGCCCGTGGAGACCACGGCGACCTTGGGCGAATGGCTCACGGTGAGGGCGGGATGCCCGCACGAGGCGGCGACCGCAATCTCGCGGCCCGTGAGCCTGACCCCCGAGCCGAGGACGACGTCGCCCATGCGGTGGTCCGAGCCGCGGCGGTGGACGTGGCGCCCCGGCCCGCGGGCCTCCGCGGCCGGCGCAATGACCGCCCACTCGCCGTCGCGCGCCGTCTCCTCGTACGGGACGACGCAGTCGGCGCCGTCGGGAAGAACGGCGCCCGTCATCACCTCGACGCACGCGTCCTCCGCCGGCCCGAGGCTGAAGGGCCTCATCCCCGCGGCCTGGGTCGCCGCCACGCGGAACCTCCCCACCCCCTTCGCCAGGGAGGAGGCCCGGAGCGCGAACCCGTCCATCGTCACCCGGTCGAACGGGGGAAGGTCGCGGTCCGCCCGCAGGTCGCCGCGGAGCACCCTTCCGTGGGCCTCGGAAATCGCGCAATCCTCCCTGTGAAAGAGGGGAATCGTGTCGAATATCAGCTTCTCGGCGCCGGCGGGTGTGAGCACGGCCGTAGGCTAACACACAAATCCCTACTCGCGAAAATAACGTTTTGGTATTTTCTTTGCCGTTCCCATGGCCGCGGCTCGCGACAGATTCGGACGGCAGATTCACGACCTTCGCATTTCGGTGACGGACCGGTGCAATTTCCGCTGCCCCTACTGCATGCCAAAGGAGGCGTTCGGGCCCGATCATCCGTTCCTGGCCGACGGGAGGCTCATGACCCATGACGAGCTCGCCAGGATCGTGCGGGCGTTCCTTGCGCTGGGCGTGGAGAAGATCCGCCTTACGGGCGGGGAGCCGCTGCTGCGGGCGGACCTGCCGTCGATCATCCGGACGATCAAGCACGACCTGCGGGTCGCCGACGTCTCGCTGACCACGAACGGCTGGCTCCTCGGCAGGCAGGCGGCGGCGCTGCGCGCCGCAGGCCTCGACCGGCTCAACGTCTCGGTCGACTCCCTCGACGGCGCGACGGCGGGCCGGATGAACGGCCTCGGCTTCGCCGTCTCGCGGGTGCTCGGCGGGATCGACGCGGCGGCCGCGGAGGGCATCCCGATCAAGATCAACTGCGTCGTCCTCCGGGGCTTGAACGACGGGGAGATCATCCCCCTCTGCGAGTATTTCAGGGAGCGGGGCCACACGCTGCGCTTCATCGAGTTCATGGACGTCGGCAACACGAACCACTGGTCGCTCTCGCAGGTGGTTCCGGCCCGGGAGATCGTGGAGCGCATTTCCGCGGCGTGGCCGCTCGTTCCGGTGGGCCCGGCCTACCGGGGCGAGGTCGCCGCGCGCTACCGCTACGCCGACGGCAGGGGGGAGATCGGCATCGTGAGCTCGGTGACCGAGCCCTTCTGCAAGGACTGCAACCGATCGAGGCTTTCCGCGGACGGCAAGCTCTTCACCTGCCTCTTCGCCTCGACGGGATGGGATGTGCTGGGCCGGGTCCGCTCGGGGGCGAGCGACGCCGATATCCTCGGCTTCGTGGCGGGGATCTGGGCGGGGCGGGCTGACCGCTACAGCGACCAGCGGGCCGAGGCACTCGCGGCCGGGGCCGGGCGCGAGAAGATCGAGATGAGCTACATCGGCGGCTGAAGCGGCCCTCAGCGGCGCACCTTCTCCAGGATCGCGAGAAGGGCGGCAAAGTCCTCGTCCCGCGTCCTGCTCTCGATCACGAAGTCGAACTTCGGGGCCTCGCGCAGCTCCGCCTCGGCCGTGGCCATCCGCCGGGCGATCTCCGCCTCGTCGTCCTTGCCCCGCTCGCGCATCCGCGCCAGCAGGCGCGCATAGTCGACCACGATGAAGACGGTGGTCATAACCCTCTCGAGGAAGGGATTCCCCGTGGCGATGCGCCGCAGGCTCTCGACCCCCTGCACGTCGACGCTCATCACGAGGTCCCGCCCCAGCAACAGGGGCCCGAGGACGCTTGCGGACAGCGTGCCGTAGCGGCGGTCGCCGTGGACCCACGCCCATTCCAGGAACTCCCCGGCGGCAAGCCGGGCGTCGAACTCCCCGGGCGTGAAGAAGTGGTAATGGACCCCGTCCGCCTCGCCCGCGCGAGGGTCCCGCGTCGTGCTCGTGACGACGCGCGTGAATCCCATGTCGGCCGCCACAAGCCTGTCGCACAGGGTGCTTTTCCCGGAGCCCGCGGGGCCCGCGAGGACGAGCAGGACGGGGTCGCCTGCGCCGGGCCGATTTGCGGGCCTTGCAGTCATCGGAGCCTGTAGGCCGCCCCGCAGAGCACGATCCCGTAGGCCAGGAAAAACGCGCCGAGACCCCGGGTGCGGGCGGGCCGATCGAGCAGCCAGTTGAGGAAGTCCCGCAATCTCCACGGCTGGGCGCCGAGCCAGATGGCGAGCGCGATGGCGACGTACACGATCGACACCATGAAGAGGCGCGCCGGGTGGTCGTATTCCATATACGCGGCCTCGAGGAAGGGCGCGGCGCCGATCAGCACGATCGCACAGGCTCCCCGCACCCCGAGGAAATCAGGCACGCACTTGAACGCCAGGATGGCGAACCCCGCGAAGACGACGAAGAGGTAGTACCTGTACTCGCCGAAGTCGGCGTTGGACAGGTGAAGGATGTTGTAGAGGAACCAGGCGGCCGCGACCCCAAAGACCGTGTATCCCGCCGAGGCCGACCTCGGGAAGGCGCGCAGGGCCGCCTTGAATCCCGAGCCGTCCAGGAGGAGCGGCAACCCAATCGCGATCAGGATGAGGCCGGGGACGAGCGAGGCTACAAATAGCGACATAGGGGGTTGCGGCTTCAGGATGGCGGGATGCCTGTGGAGGAATGCAAGCCGGCGTCGGCAAAGGCGAGGTTTCCGTAAAGGGTGCTGACGCTCGCCCTCGTGATCTCCACCGGCACCAGGGTGCCCACGAGGCGCGGCGCGGCCTCGAACACGGCGGTCCGGTTTCCCCGCGTCCTTCCCATGAATCGAAGCCCGGTCTTGTCGGGACCCTCGACCAGGACCTCCTGCACGGTGCCCACGAGCGACTCGCTCCGGCGCCGTGAGCCTTCGCGCAGCGCCTCCAGCAGGATCCGGTTCCTCTCCTCCCGCACGGCGTCGGGCACCTGGCCGGGCATCGACGCCGCGGGCGTTCCCGTGCGCACCGAATACTTGAAGATGTAGGCCATGTCGTAGTCGACCCTCTCGCACAGACTCACCGTCTCGGCAAAATCCTCGTCGGTCTCGCCGGGGAACCCGACGATGACATCGGTCGAGAACGCCATCGAGGGTCGCGCCTGCCTGAGCGAACCGACGATCTCGAGGTAGCGCTCGCGGGTGTAAGGACGGTTCATCGCGCGCAGGATCCTGTTGCTGCCGGATTGGACGGGAAGGTGCACGTGCTCGCCCAGCTTCGGCATCCTGCCAAACGCGTCCGCCAAGTCCTGCCTGAAACCGCGCGGGTGGGGCGAGGTGAACCGGATGCGCTCAAGTCCCGGGATGGCGTTTACGCGCTCGATCAGCTGGACAAAGGGGGACGTCCCGCCCGCATGGACGTAATCGCGCCGGCCATAGCTGGTCACGATCTGCCCGAGGAGCGTCACCTCGCGTGTGCCGCCCGCCACGAGCTGCTCGCATTCGCGGACAATGTCGTCCATCGGCCGCGAGCGCTCGTCGCCGCGGGTCGTCGGGACGATGCAGAACGAGCAGTCCATGTTGCATCCCTGCTGTATCGAGACGAAGGCGCAGACCTGGCGGCCCGGGCCGTCCATGTGGTCGCGGATCGTGTCCTGCGACCCTTCCTCGGCCGCGATGTCGACCACGGCCTCGCCCACGGGGACTCCCGACTCCCGGGCCGCCCTCAGGTTGTCCAGGTAGTCCGGAACCCTGTGGAATTTCTGCGTCCCGACAATCAGGTCGACATCGGGAAGCCGGTCCAGAAGCTCCGCCCCGCGGTTCTGCGCCATGCAGCCGAGGATGCCCAGGACGAAGTCGGGGTCGCGCTTTTTCCTCGAGAGGCAGTAGCCGGCCTTGCCAATCGCCTTCTGCTCGGCCGCGTCGCGGACGCTGCAGGTGTTCAGGAGCAGCACGTCGCAGTCGTCCTCGTCGTCCACGATCCGGTAGCCGCGGGCGCGCAGCATCGCCGCGACAGCCTCGCTGTCGCGCTCGTTCATCTGGCACCCGTAGGTCTTGATGTGAACCCTGTTCATTGCCGGGGGGGTTACCTAAAAGGCTGTCAAATAGCGGGTCAAATGAGGAATTCGAGCCGGGCGCCCCCCGGGGTACGAGCGGCCCCGCGGGCCCGTCAATTCTGTTCGCCACGGGCGCTCCGGTCGCTTTGCTCGCATGCATGGGATTCTTTGACCGACTGGCGGGAAAACCCGCCACCTCCAGCCAGGGCAACGAAGGCGGCCCCGCAGCGGCCGCGTTCGACCCATCGGTTTCCGGCGTGGCGCCCCGCCTCATCGCCGCCCGCGAGAAACTCGACCAGAAGGACCTGGCGGGCGCCATGGCCATTTACGAGGACGTGCTCGCGACCGCCGGGGACAGGGCGGACGTGCTGGTGACGCTTTCCGGCGACCTCGGCTCCACGGGGCACATCCCCCAGATCATCGAGCTCGTGGCCCCGCGCTACGACGCGTCGCGCCACGGCCCCGCGACCGGGATCAACCTCATCCAGGCCTATCTGGCGGTGCGCGACGCGGACGCGGCGCAGCACATCCTCGACATCCTCTTCGCCCTCAAGCGCCCCGAGCTCGAGGAGCGGCTCCTCGGGTTCTCGAACGCGATCGCCGAGCTCATCAATCACGGCGAGGTGCCCGGCCTCCCTCAGTCCGCACCCAAGGCGGCGGGCCAGGACGCGGCGCAGGGCGTGGCGCTTGTCACCATCAGCAGGCCCATCTGGGCCTACGGCCTCGAGACCGTGGAGGGGATACTGCCAAGGAAGGAGGGCAAGCTGCGCCGCGTGGCGTTCACCCAGCTTTCACTCCCCAAGGGCTATGCCGACCCGGATGCCGCCGTGAAGCTGCCCGAGGACGAGCTCGGCAGGCTTTCGCGCGCCATCCCCCTGTGGTTCGCCGAGACGTTCTACCTTTCCCCGCTCTACTCCCCCATCGCCGCCCTCGGCTGCCTGAGCGAGCCGAACGAGCCCAAGCGCCCCGCGATCTTCGCGACCGACTGGACCGTGGAGAACTTCAGGAAGCTCGTCGAGACGACGACCGGCGGCCTTGACTACATCTTCTCGGGTTCGCTCCAGCGCGAGGGTGCCGGCTATGTCCTGATCCTGCGCGTGTGGGAGGTGAAGAAGATGCGCGAGCGCAAGCAGCTGACGGTCCGGTGGACGGCTGCGACCGCGGATGCGGAGCTGGCAAAGCTCCACGAGTACATCCGCGGGTACATGGAGTGGAGCCCCTATCCCGAGGGCTCGGGCATACCCTACTCCCCGACGTCGACGCCCGTCGTATGGCTGGACGCGCTCGGCGCCCTGCTCAGCCTGTTCCTGGTCGAGAAGGGGCTGATGCCCAAGGAGCAGCTGCCGGCGCTCGCACCCGTCTTTGACGCATTCGCGCCGCACGCCTTCAGCCCGCCGGCTTCGTCCCTCGTCTGGATCGCCCTTCGCCTTAAGGCCGCATCGCTCGGGATCTCCCCCAGTCTCTCCGAGGTGCTGCTCAGCCGCCACCCTTCCGTCGCGCGCGCCCGCACACTGATCGGCGCCTGACACCGGGCGACGGGACAGCCAGGCATGCATCAGCCGACATCCGACCTGCGCATCCGCGCAACGCGGCCGCTTCCGGCCCCGGCCACTGTCGAGGGCGAGATCCCGCTGGACGAGGCGGGCGCCGCGAGGATTGCGCGGGCGCGCCTGGAGATTGCCTCGATCATCGCGGGCAGGGACGACCGTCTGCTCGTCGTCGTCGGGCCCTGCTCGATCCACGACCCGTCCGCCGCGCTCGACTACGCGTCGCTCCTACGATCGGCCGCGGGCCTCCACGCAGGGGAGCTTCTGGTCACGATGCGGGTCTATTTCGAGAAGCCTAGGACGGTGGTGGGTTGGAAGGGCCTCATCAACGATCCCGACCTCGATGAGACGTTCCAGATTGGCAAGGGGCTGAGGGTGGCCAGGCGGCTGATGGTGGACATCACGGCCAGCGGCCTGCCCATCGCAACCGAGTTTCTGGACACGACGCTTGGCCAGTACTACGCGGATCTTGTCAGCTGGGGCGCCATCGGGGCGCGAACCGTCGAGAGCCAGGTTCACCGGGAGCTGGCGTCGGGCCTCTCGATGCCGGTCGGATTCAAGAACCGGACCGACGGGAACGTCCAGGTCGCGGTGGACGCGATCCGTTCCGCCCGCCACCCCCACTGGTTTCCCTCGCTCGCGCGCGACGGGGCGCCCGCCTGCATGCAGACGACCGGGAACGAGGACACGCACCTGGTCCTGCGTGGCGGCTCGCGCGGACCGAACTACTCGGCGGAAAATGTCCGCTCGGCGGCGAAGCTTCTTTCGGAAAGCGGCCTGCCCCCGCACCTGATGGTCGACTGCAGCCACGCCAACAGCGGCAAGGACGCCGAGCGCCAGTCAACGGTCGCGACGGACCTTGCCGGCAGGATTGCGGGGGGGGACCGCGCGATAGCCGCGGTCATGATCGAGAGCAACCTAGTGGGCGGCACCCAGGATTTCAGGACCGCGCCGCTCGTGCGCGGGCGAAGCATCACGGACGCGTGCCTTCCCTGGGAAAACACGGCGCCGCTCCTCTCGCGGCTGGCCGAGGCCGTCGCGGCGCGGCGCAGGGCGCATCCCGGGCGGACCGCCAGCCGGTAGACTGGGGGTCAGCCGGCCGCGGGAGTGTCCGGGGCCGCTTCCGGCGCCGCCACCGGGGCGGCCTCGGACGCGGTTTCTGGCGCCGCCTCGGAAGCGGCTTGCTCCTGCGGCTCGCCTCCATCGGGTCCCTTCTTCCTCGGACGGGGGCGGCGGCCCTTGTGTCCGTCCGATCCGCCTCCGGGGTACTTCGAGGCCTTTGCGTTCAGCCAGAGCTCGCCCTTCCCGTTGAGGTTCAGCCAGAAAACATCGCCCGCGTGCTCGACAAACACCGGCTTCTCGCGGGCCCTTTCCGGAGTCCGGAGCCCGGACGAAGTGAGCGCGCCGATGAGTTCCTCGACCGACTTGCCGAGTTCGGCCGAAAGCCGCTCCACGGGGGCCGCAACGTTGCCCGCCTTGGTCTCCTTGAGGAGGAGCCTGACCGCAGCCAGCACGTTTCCCGGCGCCGGAGCCGACGGATCCGCCGACGGCGCCTGCGCGGCCGGGGCCTCCTCGCCACGCTTCTCGCGGGCGTTGATCCAGATGCCTCCGCGGCTGTCCTTGTTGAGCCACCAGGTCTCGTCGCCGATCTCGACGAAGACCGGGGGATCCCCGGCGGCGGCATTCGCGCTCAGGCCCATCGCGGTGAATGCGTCGAGGAGCGCGGACTCCGTGCACTTGAGCGCGCGGGAGAGGAAGCTCATGCTGCCCGAGCCGCCCGGCTCGCGGCGATTCTTGCGCATGTGGGGACGGATCCGGTCGAGGAGCGCCGGCCCCTCCGGAAGCGGTGCGGGGGGCGCGCCGGAATCCTTCTCGGCGTGCTTCCTTTCCTGCCTCGGCTCGCGCTCCTCGCGCTTGGCGGCCTCGGGAGCGGCCGCGCCCTCCTCGGGCTCGATCCGGTTCGCCTGCACAGTCCTGAAGACGGGCCGGCTCTTCTCCTTGGTGTTCACCCAGAGTTCCCCGCGACGGTTGATGTTAACCCAGTAGAGGTCCCCGTCGTATTCCACGTACGTGACCTTCGCATCCTCGTCCTCGGGCACCTCCAGCCCGCATTCCTTGAGGGCCCCGATCACCTCGGCCTCGGAAATGTCCCACTTCTTCGCAAGGTAATCGACCCCGACGGAGAACCCCGGACCGCGCTGGTTCCTGCGGAGGTGGGGCCGCATGGCCTCAAAGAACGTCGGAAGCTCGTCCTCCGTCCCCAGCTTGTCCCACTCGTCCTCGGGCGTGTCAGGCGCGTCGGGATCGGAGTCGCGCTCGGTGTCGCGAAGGCGCCGGAGCCCGTCCTCCTCGCGCCCGGCCTCGTGGACCGGAGGTTCGGCCTCGGCCGCGGCGGGCGACGCCGTGGCGTTCTTGAACTTGGCCTCGAACTCGAGGCGCAGCTTGTCGGCCTCGGCCCTGGCGGCGGCCGCGGCGGCGTCCTCCAGGGTCCAGTCCCTCTGCGTGGGGCGTCTTGCCAACCCAGAGAAAGCCAGGGGGTTGTCGGGCTGCCCGCGAAATTCAACGATCTCCCACTCGTCAGTGCCCAATTGATTGAGGAAAGATTCGAGCAGCGCGGGCGTGGCGAAGCCCCCCTTGCCGCTTGAGATTACCTTATATTCCCAGACTGCCATAATATGTCGCGAACTTAAGACATCCCAAAAGGTCGTCTTGTTGCCGAGCCTATTCTTGGCAATTCCGTCATTTCCCCGGCAGCAGCCGGTTGATTTGAGGCCGGGAAAGTGTCCCAATCGGGCCCGTCATGCGCCGAATAGACCAAATCCTCGCCAGCCTTGGCTACGGCTCGCGCCGGGAGGTCCGCCTCTGGATCGAGGCGGGCCGGGTCGCGGTGCGCGGCGCCCTGGAGACGGATCCGGGCGCCAAGGCCGAGCCCGGGGAGGTCAGGATCGACGGCGAGCAACTGGATCATCCGGCCCCGCTCCTTATCCTGCTAAACAAGCCGGCGGGCCGGGTCTGCTCGCACAACCCGGAGGAGGGCCCCAGCGTGTACGAGCTTCTGCCCGAGCGCTGGCGCAGGCGCAACCCGCCCGTTACCAGCGTGGGCCGCCTGGACAAGGACACGACCGGGCTGCTCCTGCTGACCGACAGCAGCCCCCTGGTCCACCGGCTGACATCGCCGAAGCACAAGGTGCCCAAGGTGTACCGTGCGCGCCTTGACCGGGAGCTCCCGCAGGGGCTCGAGGCCGTGTTCTCGAGCGGGCGGCTGGTCCTTCCCGACGAGACGGCGCCCTGCGCCCCCGCCGTCCTCCGCAGGGTCGGCGACAGGGAGGCGGAGGTCACCCTCACGGAGGGGCGCTACCATCAGATAAAGCGGATGTTCGCCTGCCAGGGATGCGTGGTCACGGATCTCCACCGCACGCGCTTTGGCAGCCTGGAGGTCGGAAATCTCCAGCCCGGAACGTGGATTGAATTGCCGATAAATTACTTGGACAATGCCTGACGCTTCCGCATTGCGCGGTCTTTTTGTCCCTTGGGGCCAGATTATGGTCTTGGGTGCTTGCAATTCTAGGTAATTAGGGGCCTAATCATTCTTTGACGCCATGCCGAAAGCCTCCGCAGATGCCTCCTACATGCCCACAGAAATTTCCAAAGCTGAATCCAGGCTGCCCGTAAGCAGGATTGCCATCGGGGCGGTGGCCGCCCTGGTGCTGATCACGGCAATCATCTTTGGCGTAAGGCATTGGCGGTTCTATAAGGCGCACGAGGAGACGGACGACGCCCAGGTCGAGGGCCACATCAGCCCCGTCCTGCCAAGGGTGTCCGGCTACGTCGCGAAGGTCCTGGTGGACGACAACCAGCATGTCGACGCGGGACAGACCCTGATCGAGGTGGATTCCAGGGAGCTCGACCTCAAGGTGGCCCAGGGGGAGGCGGCGTTCCAGAACGCGGCGGCGGACAGCCGCACCGCGGAGGCCGCGCTCGCGAGCGCGCGCGCCTCGGCCGCCACCGCGGCGGCAAACGTGGAGACCGCCCTCGTTCGCCAGCGCAAGGCGGCCAGCGACCTCGAGCGCGATTCAAATCTCTTCAAGAGCGGGGCGATCACCGACAGCCAGCTGACCGACACCAAAGCGGCAGCCGACACGACGGCGGCAGAGCTGAGCGCGGCGCGCAGCGAGGCCACGACCGCGGACCTGCAGATAGCCGTCGCCGCAGCCCGAGTCGCCGCCGCGAAGACCGAGGCCGCCGAGAGGGCCGCGGATCTCGACTACGCCAAGCTTCAGCGCTCGTATGCCTCGGTCACGGCGCCGATCGCCGGGATTGTCTCGCGCAAGAACGTCGAGCCGGGTCAGTTCATACAGGCCGGCCAGACCCTTCTCTCGGTGGCGTCGGAGACCGACGTCTGGGTCGTGGCCAACTTCAAGGAGACCCAGCTGACGGATATGAAGCCCGGCCAAAGCGTTGTATTCGAGGCCGACAGCTATCCGGGCGTGGAGTTCAGGGGAAAGGTCGACTCGATCTCCGGGGCGACAGGCGCGCGCTTCGCGCTACTTCCCCCGGACAACTCCACGGGTAACTATGTCAAGGTTACCCAGCGCGTGCCGGTCAAGATCGTGCTCGACCAGGCCCCGGACTCGGACCATCCGCTGCGCCCCGGGATGAGCGTCGACGCAACCGTCTCCACCCGGGAATAGGGCGCGATCCCGATGGCCGAACAAGGGCTGCGCAAGCTGATCATCACCGTCACGGTGGTCGCGGCCGCGATCATCGAGCTGATCGACACGTCCATCGTCAACGTGGCGCTCAATGACATGAGCGGCAACCTCGGCGCCACGCTCGAGGACGTCGCTTGGGTGGTGACCTCGTACGCGATCGCCAACGTCATCATCATCCCGATGACGAGCTTCCTCGCCGCGCGGTTTGGCCGGCGCAACTACTACATCAGCTCGATCCTCCTGTTCACGGCGTCCTCGGTGGCCTGTGGGAACGCGCACAACATCTGGGAGCTGGTCGCCTTCAGGTTCCTTCAGGGCATCGGCGGCGGGGCGCTCCTGTCGACCTCGCAGGCGATCCTCTTCGAGACCTACACGGTGGCGCAGCGGGGCTTCGCCGCGTCCCTGTTCTCGATCGGGCTCTTCGTCGGCCCGACGATAGGCCCGACGCTTGGCGGCTGGATCATCGACAGCTACTCCTGGCCCTGGATCTTCTACATCAACCTTCCGATTGGACTGACGGCCGCGTTCCTGTCCTGGCTCTACGTGAAGGAGCCCGCCCACGCGCGCAACGCCGAGACGATCGACTGGATCGGGATAGCGTTCCTCGTGGCCGGCCTGGGATCGCTCCAGACGGTCCTCGAGCGCGGCGAGACCGAGGACTGGTTCTCCAAGACCTACATCGTGGTCCTGACCATCGTGGCGGCCGTCTCCCTTGTCTCGTTCGTCGCGAGGGAGATGCTCGCCGAGCATCCGGTCGTCGACCTCCGGGTGCTCAGGAGCAGGAAGCTCGCGATCGCAGCCTGCCTGACGTTCATTCTCGGCTTCGCGCTGTTCGCCACCGTATTCATCGTGCCGGTGTTCACGCAACGGCTGCTCGGCTACACGGCGATGAAGACGGGCATGCTCTTCCTTCCCGGCGCGGCCGTCGCCGTCTTCTTCCTTCCGGTGATGGGCAGGCTCCTCATGAAGGGCTTCCCCCCGCAGTACATGGTCGTGATCGGCTTCGTAATCGTCGCGATCTTCGCTTTCCAGCTCTCGAGGCTCGACCTGGGAGCCGGCTCGAACGACTTCTTCTGGCCCATCATCATGCGCGCGATCGGGCTGAGCCTCATCACCATCCCGCTCACCCAGCTGGCGGTGTCCGGACTGAAGGCGCGGGACATCCCGCAGGGGGTGGCGCTCAACAACATGATGCGCCAGATGGGCGGCTCGTTCGGGATCGCCTTCATCAACACGTTCCTCGACCACCGCACGGCGTCGCACCGCCTCGACCTCGTGTCGCGGCTCGCAACCGGAGACCCGGCCACCGAGGGCCGGCTCAGCCAGCTCACCCACGCGATGATGGCAAAGGGCGCGACGGCATGGGAGGCGCCCCATCGCGCGCTGGGCATACTCGACGCGTCGATCCAGCTGCAGTCGAACCTCCTCAGTTATCTCGACGCCTACCGCTTTGTGGGGATCCTGTCGGTAGTGTGCGTCCCGCTCATCCTGTTCGCCGGCCGTCCCCGCGGCCTTCCCACGGGAGCGGCCGCGGCAGCCGCCGAATCGCACTAATCCTTGACGCACCCCAGAACCCGCCATGAAGCACACAGCCGCCACAGTCCTGGCCCTTGCCGCAATCGCATCCCCAGCCGGAGCCGCGGGATCCGAGGCCGGTCCCCTGACCCTGGAGCAGACCATCGAGGCGGTGGTCGCGCACTACCCCTCGATAGACGCCGCCCAGGCGGCCGTTGACGCCGCGCGGGCCCGGACGGTCCAGTCCAACTCGAACCGGCTTCCCCAGGTGAGCGGCCAGGCGGACTACGCCTACAATTCGCTGCGCCCGTACGTGGCGATCTCCATCCCGGGCGGGCCTGACGGCGCGATCTACGAGACCATCCGGGACTCGTACGGCGCGTCCATCTCGGCGAGGCAGCTGCTGACGGACTTCGGCCGGACCGACAAGCTCGTGGAGATGGCCCGGTCGGGCCAGATCGCGGCGCAGGATGCGCTCGAGCAGGCACGGCACCAGCTGGGCTACCAGGCCATCGAGTCCTTCTACGGCGTCCTGCTCCTGCGCAGCTCCGCCGACGTGGCGAGGGAGGAGATCGCGGCGCTCGAGGAGGCCCTGCGCATCGCGCAGAGGAAGTTCAGCGCGGGAAGCGCGACAAAGTTCGATGTCCTGACGACCCAGGTGCGCCTGGCAAATGCGCGGAACCACCTGACCGACACCCTCGCCTCGCTCGAGAAGCAGGAGAACGGGCTCAGGCAGCTCCTGGGATGGGACTTCGCCAGGCCCGTTGACATTGTCGGGGACTTCGACGCCGAGGCGCCCGCGATCCCCGAGTCGGAGGCGATATCCGAGGGGCTCCTGAACCGCCCCGAGATGAAGGTGGCCGCCGACAACGAGCAGACCGCCCGGCTGCAGCTTGACGCCGCGAGCCGCGGAAACCGGCCCACGCTCGACGCCCAGGTGACGGGCGGCCTGGAGGACGGAGTCGTGCCAAGCCTTTACGACAACAAGGGCTACGTATCCGCGGGCCTCTCCGTCGAGGTCCCCATATTCACGGGCAGGCGCATCACGGGTGAGCGCATGGAGGCCGATGCGGGCGTGCGGGCGGCGCAGGCGCGCGAGCGCGAGCTGAACCAGGAGATCACCAACGAGGTCGCCGACGCGTATTCGGACCTGAACGCGGCGAAATCCCGGCTGGTGAGCGCGGACACGCTCGTTGACCAGGCACGGGAGGCCCTGGCCCTGGCCCAGACCCGCTACGCGAACGGCGTCATCACCAATTTTGAGCTGCTGGACGCGCAGAGCGCGTTCAGGGCCGCCGAGCTTAGCCGGCTGCAGGCGCGCTATGACTGCGTCCTCGCCCGCCAGGCGGTCGCGCGCGCGGCAGGCGCCGCGCCCCGGCAGTGACACGCCGGAGGGCTTGGCGCTGTTGACGAGCGCCGGGGCCGCTGATGGATTCGACCCATGTACACGATCATCGGGGGCGACGGCCGCGAGTACGGGCCGGTGACGGCTGACCAGGTCCGCTCGTGGATCGCTGCGGGCAGGGCCAACAGGGACACCAGGGCAAAGGCCCTTGGCTCGGACACCTGGAAGACGCTCGCGGATTTCCAGGAATTCTTCGGTCCCGCCCCTGCCGGAGGGGAGGCGGCCCCCGCCCCCGTTTCCGCGCCCGCCTCTGCGCTGCAGGCACCGCCGCAGCGTCCGTCGAAGCTCGACATCGCGAGCTGCTACGAGCGCAGCTGGAGCCTGCTCAAGGCCAACTTTTGGCCCCTGTTCGGCGCCAGCCTCCTCATGTCCGTGATCTACGGCGCGCTCGGATACTCGATGCTCCAGGGGATCTTCGTCGTCACGCCCCTTTTCGGGGGCGTCCTGATTGCCGGCATGTACTATTTCATCCTGCGGAGGATTCGCGGCCAGAGGTCGACGGCCGGGGACCTGTTCGCCGGGTTCACCAGGGGATTCGTCAGCCTTTTCGTTGCCGGGATCCTCTTTTCAGTGATTGTCACCGTCGCACTGTTCTGCCTCGTGATCCCGGGCATCTACCTGATTGTCGCGTATACGTTCACCTGGGCGCTCGCCGTGGACAAGGGCCTCGGGTTCTGGGAGGCCCTGGAGACCAGCCGCAAGGTGGTCACCCGCCAATGGTGGGGCGTCCTGGGGCTCCTGCTTCTCGGCATCCCCTTCCTGCTTCTCGGGGCCGCCGCTCTCGGCGTGGGTGTATTTGTCGCGATCCCCCTGGTCCTCGGAGCCGTGGCCTACGCCTACGAGGACCTCTGCAACACGCAGGCGTGAGCCGCCGGGCGGGTTCAGGCCTTCTTGCCGCCGAACAGGAGCGCGTCAAGCGACAGCCTGCCCGGGCCGAACGCGAAGACGATTGTCGCGGCAAAGAGGAAGAGGAACGGGTCCGCGCCGAGGAACTTGTCGGGATCGGTGAAGATCGCCTGCACCGCGTCACGGTCGGCGGTCGCAAAGGCGACGCACATCACCGTCATGAGCGCAGGCGACGCAAAGCGCGAGAACAGCCCCAGCAGCAGCAGGGCGCCGCAGGTGCACTCTGTCGAGGCCGCCATGATCGCGTTCAGCTTGGGCGCTGGGATGTTGAGGCTGGCGAAGAAGCGCGCGGTCTTGTCCAGGTGCATGAGCTTGCCCCGTCCGGTGAGGATGAACTGCCAGCCCCAGTAGAGCCGGATCACGAGCAGGAGCGGGCTCTGGAGGGCTTCGCCGATCTTCGCGAGCAGCGTGCGGAGTTTGGACAGGATGGACATAGGAGCTAGGGTTTCAGGGGCGGGAGCGGCCGGCTTGGGTCACTAGAGTCAAGATGCCGGCCGGCGCCGTTTATTCCCGCGCAGGCAGAACCAGCCGAGCGCCATCCACGACTTGAACCAGCCGCTGACCTGCTCCGGCTTGGCGCCCGGTCCGGCGGCGGCGGTCGCCTGCGAGAGCGGGCGCCCCCGGGACAGCGCCTCGAGTATCCGGTAGCCCGCCGGCTCAAGGCGCTTGTAGTAGAGCCGGTTGTCGTGGCGATGCACGGCGACAAACGTCGGAGAAGGCCTTGGCAGCCGCGCCCTGCGGACCGGCCTGCGTGCAGACGCCGTCGAGTCCTGGGTATTGCTCGCCTCCGCGCGCAGGGCGTTGCGGCGCTTAACGGAGATGACATAGGTGTCGATCGGGTGGCGCAGGGCGAGAAGCGTCACGTACGGCTGGAGCCCCAGGCGGATCCTGCTTGGCGGCGTGCGCCCCAGGTAGGCGATGGGGACGACGGGCCGGGACTCCCCGTCGAAGGCGACCGTCTGCGCCCATTCGAAGCGCGCGATCTCCACCGCGAGCGCCGTCCGCGGCGCCGTCAGCCGCGGCCTCTCCGCGATGAACTGCGCGAGCCGCGAGCTGAGGTTGCGCAGCGTGAACGACCGCGACGGGTATTGCGCGAGATAGGCCTGCGCCAGGCGCCCGAAGGCGCGCTCGCCCAGCGCCGCGAGCAGGCCAGGGCAGTCGTCGCGGATCGCGTCGAACAGCCGGAACCAGTACATCCGGTTGTAGAGCTGGAGCCGCTCGAAGGACGTGAGCCGGTCGTTCGGCTTTATGAACTCGGCGGCGACCTTCTCCATCGGCCTCCCGTCGATCCACTTGGCCTGGAGGCCGTCGTGCGCGTCGAGCGGCCGCACCACGGCGGCTGCCATCAGCCGCTGGAGCAGCCGCAGGTCGGCCGTCGACGCCACGCGGGCGGGGGCGTGTCTTGGCGGGCGCTTCACACCGCTGCCTTCTTTGCGCCGTCTATGAACTCGTTCGCCTTCAGCGCCTCGTTGTGGACCTCGTCGAACGACGGGATCTTGTCATCCCACTCGAGGAGCGTGGCGGAGATCCCGCACGCCTTCGTGGCATGCGCGTAGAGCCTCCAGACCGGGTCGAGCACCGGATGGTCGTGGGTGTCGAGGATGTACTTCTCGAACTTTGTGTGCCCCGCGATGTGCATCTGGCCGACCCGGTGGTGCGGGATATTGTCCACGTAGTCATAGGGGTTGAAGGAGTGATTCTTGGAGGAGACGTATATGTTGTTTACATCCAATAGGATCCCGCAGTCGGCAAGCTCGACTACCTCGCTCAGGAACTCCCATTCCGTCATCTCGGAGGCGTGAAACTCGGCATAGCTGCTCACGTTCTCGACACAGATTGGGACCTCAAGGTAGTCGCGGACCTGCCGGATCTTCTCCGCGGTGCGCCGTGCGGCCGCAAAGGTGTAGGGCATGGGGAGAAGGTCGTGCGTATAGGTCCCGTCGACGCTTCCCCAGCAGAGGTGGTCCGACAGCCAGGGCGTCCCGGTGCGCTTGACCAGGCCCTTCAGCCTCCTGAGGTGCGTGCGGTCCGGCTTGTCGGCGGATCCGAAATACATCGAGACCCCGTGCTGCACCACGCGATACTGCTCCAGGATCTGGTCGAGCAGCGCGAGGGGCCTTCCGCCCTCGCACATGAAGTTCTCGGATATGATCTCGAACCAGTCGACCACCGGCTTTTTCGAGAGAATGTGCGCGTAATGCGGCACCCTCAGGCCGATGCCGATGCCGTAGTCGCAGTGGCCGTTGAACCGGTTGGCTGGCATGAATAAAAAACGCGGCCGACACAGGGCCGGCCGCGTTGATTGGAAGACCGATCAGGCGAACGTAGTCTTGGACGGAGTCGGAGTCGGAGCCGCATTGGTGTTGCAGCCACCCTTGCCCTTGCAGGAGTTCTGCCCCTTGCAGCCATTGTCCCCGGACTTGCAGCCGCCCGTACCCTTGCACGAGTTCTGGCCCTTACAGTCATGCTTGGACGCATCCTTGGACGCGTCGCCACTGCCCGCTGTGTCATCGGCGAAGGCGCGCACAGCCATTGAACCGGCATAGAGCCCGGCCATGGCCGCAGCGGTGACGATGAAGCGTGTCGATTTATTCATAACTATCTTCTATTATTTGTTTTGTGAGTTACCGCCGAGGACCAGCTTTGTGCCAATCGAACGTGGTGTGGAATTAGAGGAACTTACGGACACCATTATTCCCCGGATGCATGTGAAATACAACGCCGAACGCGCAGACCCCGGCCGCGGCCACCAAAATGTCACAGGATCCGGTCGGCCATGGCCCCGCCCTTCTCGAACGCGGCCAGATTCGCGAGGAAATGGCGGACCAGCTCCAGATTGACGTCGTTGCGCCCGCCCGCCGTGTGGGGCGTGATGAAGCAGTTCGGCGCGGACCAGAGGGGATGGGCTGGCGGCAGGGGTTCCGGGACCGTGACGTCGAGGTAGGCCGCGCCGACCCGGCCGGATTGAAGGCCCTCGATGAGCGCCCCCTGGTCCACCGTGGGGCCGCGGCCCACGTTGTAGAACCGCGCCCCGGCCTTGAAGCACGCAATCCGCCGGGCGTTGACATAATTGAGCGTCGTGGGGTTCTCCGGAAGGACGTCCACGACATGGTCGGCCTCGGAGAGAACCTTCGTGAGGCTGTCCTCGGAGACCACGCGCACCCCGGGCTCGCTGCGGATCTGGCGCCTCACGGCGTAGATCCTCATGCCGAACGGGGCGAGCAGCTCGGAGAGCCTCCTGCCGATCGCGCCGAACCCAAGCAGGACGACGGTCTGGCGGGCGAGGAGGCGCGAGTTGTCGCGCCTCTCCTGGTAGGGCCACGAGCGGTCGCCAAGCTGGGTGGTATGGGACTGGAGAAGCTGGCGGGCGAACGCGAGCATCATGGCGAGGACGTGCTCCGCGCAGGAGTCCGCATAGACGAGCGATGCGTTCGTGAACACGGCTGAGCGCCCCCGGATCGCCTCCCGAAAGGCCTCTGTGTCGTACCGCGTGTAGCCGGCGCTGGACACCTCCACCCAGCGCAGGCTCCCGCTCGCGACGCAGTCGGCCGGGTCGGGCTGGCCGAACGCGATTTCCGCGCCGACGATCGAGGGGTCGCGTCGCCCGGCCGCGAGGACCGAGCTGTCGCGCGCGCCCGAGAGGACGAGGCTGTGGGACGAGGTGCCCCCCTCGAGCAGGGCCATCCCCTCCTCTCCGAAATCACCGTTGCACCAGATCTTCACGGGCCCACGGGATTGACGTTTATCCGGTGGGTCTCGGACGCGTTCCCCAGGGTCACGGCGAAGTTGCTCTTGTTGTAATAGCGGACCCTCCCCCCGTACGAGACGCGCACCTCGACGTTCAGCCCCCTGCGCAGAAGCTCGTCGTCGGCCCTGTATTCCACCCGGAAGGCGACGGGGGATGAAACGGGGCCGCGCAGGGTCTGGGAGCCGAGCACCTGGGGGGGCGCCCCGGTGATCGAGGCGTCCACCACCCGCACCGTGACGACGGCGTCCGGCGGGAGCGCGGCCGGGTCGCCGAGCGCCACCTCGCCGACCAGCACGCGCGAGGGGTCGCCCTCGGGCGAGAGGTCGAGCTGGCCGCATCCGCAAAGGGCGAGCGCGGCGGCGGCGAGCAATCCAAGGGCGGCCCTCATGGCAGGTACTCGGTCGTCATCACCTGGTCGGCGGTCAGCCTGCCCTTCGGGATGATTCCAAGGTCCTCAAGCTGCCGGATCTGCACGGCGAACCGCTCGCGCGAGATCCGGCCCGTCTGCGAGTCGTCCGTGGCGTGGCGCCCGATGACCAGCTTCTCGGTGATGATCATCTTGCGCGAGAAAGCGAGGAACTCGTCCGTGTTGTTGGGGTTGAGCTTCTTCATCAGGGCGTGGGCCGGTTCGGGGTCGCCCTCGATGTAGTCCTTCCAGCCGCGGATGTAGGCGGCCATGAACGCGCGGACCTTGTCCGCGTGCTCCCTGGCCCACGGCCGGTTGGCGAACACGCACGTGTAGGCGTCAAAGCCGGCGTCCCATGCGTACAGGAACTTCGGGTACTTGGCGCCGCCCTTCACGATGTAGTACGGCTCCGCCGTGTAGAAGCCCTGCTGGATGAAGTTGCGGTCAGCGATGAAGTTGCCGACCGCGAAGTTCTGCGGGATCACGTTGAAGTTGATGTGGTACTTGTTCCTCAGGTACGGAAGGAACGCCCATTCCAGCCGGGCCATAATGGTCTTCCCGTCGAGGTCCTCGAAGCGCGTCACGGGATTGTCGGCGTGGAGCATGAGCACCGACGGGTCGTTCTGGAAGACGGCGCCGATCTGGACCAGCGGGAGGCCCTGCGAGATCGCGACAAGCGTGTTGGTGCTGTCGGACTGCCCGATGTCCGCCTTGTCGGTGGCCACCTTCTGCAGGACGAACCCGTTTGGCCCGCCCTGGAGGATGGTCACGTCGAGGCCCGCGTCCGTGAAATAGCCCTTCGCGAGCGCCTGGTAGAAGCCGCCGTGCTCGGGTTCGGCGACCCAGTCCAATTGGACCGTGATCTTGAACGGCGCCGGGGCGGCGCCGGCCGGCGGCTGCCGCGAGCAGCCGCAAAGCGCGAGCCCCAAGCCAGCCGCAAGCAGGGAGCTCGTTCGAAAGGTCATCATCCGGGGCAAATCCGTAGAGAGGCTCGGTGGCGCCCGCAACAGCGCAATGCTCGCCGTGCGGGCACCGTTTGTGCTAGCTGTCCGGCCGATGAAACCTGGCAACGCTGCGGCGCTGGGGCTGCTTATCCTGGGTGCGGCCGCCCCGGCCCCGGCCCTGGAACTCCACGGGGAGCGAGGCTCCCCCACCGACCTCGCCGTGGCGGGGAGGCTCGCCGGGGTGCCGGACGGCGGCACCCGCTACATCAGCTGGCCTGAGCTTCGCGCGCTGCCCACCGCGAGCCTCACGCTGGACGGGGAATTCATAAAGGGCCCCCAGGCCCTGACGGTCGTCTACCTCGCCGATCTCTGGAAGGCCCTCCCGGTCGGACCGGGCGCGGACACGATCCTCGCGACCTGCACCGACGGCTACGCAGCGGTCTACACCAGCGCCTTCATCGCGCAATACAGGCCCTTTCTCGTCCTTGAGATCAATGGCAAGGGCCCGGGGGACTGGCCCCCGCCGGGCCTCGCCTACAACCCGGGCCCGTACGTCGTCACCGTCTCGGCGGAACTCGTCCCAGCGGTCGCCCGGTTCCCGGACGTCCAGCACAAGAAGCCCTGGGGCGTCACGAAGATCGAGATCGCCGCCTATGGCGACCGCTTCAGGGGGATCTACTCCGGCAAATGGACCTCCCTATCCCCGGCGGCCAAGGCGGGCCGGGAGATCTGGGTGAACGCGTGCGCCAGCTGCCACTCGGGCCCCCCCGCAACGTTCGGCGGCACAAGGTCTGGCCGGCCCTTCCCGGTCATCGCCGCGTACGCAGGCTATGACCGGGCGTTCTTCATGCGGTACGTCAGGGACCCCAAGTCGCTTGTGCCCTGCGCGCAGATGGAGCCGCATCCGCGCTACACGGACGACGAGCTGTCGGGACTGATCGAGTTCGTGACGGCGGGCAGTGAGCGGTCCCCCTAACCCGGGGAAAATCACGAGGGGGCCGTTTCACGCCCCCCGGTGCGGCCGCCTGGCCCGGCCGTCAGAGATGGAGCCGGAATGTGATCGACGCGGAGACCGGCTTGCGGACAAACACGGTGTCGTTCCCGGCAAAGCTCACATCGATCGGGTCCAGGATCCTGTTGTTGGTCAGGTTCGTGACGTTCACACGAACGTCCCACCTCTTGCTGGGCACCCAGAGGACGTATCCGTCGAGCTCGTATTCGGTGGGAATGTGCAGCGTGTCCTGGTCATTGGCGTCCTGCCTGCCGATGACCTGGGGGCCGAGGCCGAGGCCCCAGCCATTCTTGGTCTTGAACTCGGCGAACACGTTGCCGAGCAGCTGCGGCACTCCAGGGGCCCTCATGCGCCCCGAAGGCGGGTTCCAGCCCACGTAGTTCACCGCCCCGTTGCCCGTGCCATACGTGCCGTCCACCGGCGTGGTGGTCGAGTAGGCGTCGAGGTAGCTTCCGGTCTCCTGGAAGAAGAATCCGCCAAACTGCTCGCCCGGCCCTACTCCGGTTGCGTAGCCGAAGGCGGTGGCATCCTGATACGTCAGGTTGGCGTTGAGGGTGAAAGCCTTGGTCGGCTGGTACACGGTGCTGAACTCGAGCCCGTCGTCCTTCACCTTGTAGGGCAGGCCGATGACCTGGGGCTCGATCTTGATCTGCTGGAACGCCGAGGCGGTCACGAAGAGCGTGTTGGCGATGAAGCTGCCCTTGTAGCCGGTCTCGTAAAGCGTGCTGGCGACGGAGATCGAGGCCTTCACATTCGCGTTGCTGCCCGGATTTGGCATGAAACTCGGGGCGCCGGTGTCGGACGCGGTCGCGACCCCGTTGCCGCCTCCGTCGACCCCTCCGAAATTCGTGGCCCCATGGACCGCATCGACGCGGTCGTAGGTCGCGTAGAACGACTGCGTCTCCGCGGGCTTGAAGATCAGGCTGGCAAAGTAGGAGGGATCGAGAGACGAGGCCGTCTCGCTGTAGGCGGCGCCCCGGTCGTAGAACACGGGGGTGGCGAGCGGAACGAACTGGGAATTCGCGTAGTAGCCTGCCTCCACGAGCGGCGGATTGGCGGTGTTTGCCGTTATGTAGTCCTCGCGAAATCCAACGATCGCCGAGAGCCATTTCGTGAGCTTGATGTCGTCCTGGATGAATGCCGCCGGGTCCTTGATCGTCGAGTCCTGGTGCTCAACGCTGCTGTACCCGGGGTAGCCGGGAATCTCGAGGCCGCTGCCCCATGTCTTTCCCTCCAGATAGTACCCGGGGTAGAAGATGCCGGCCTGCGACTGGTAGACATCGTAGATCGTGAAGGGCTCGGTCTGGTAGTCGTCGTAGGCCCGCAGGTACTGGAACCGGTAATCCAGCCCGGTTATCAGGCTGTTGGCGACCGGCCCTACGCTGAAGATGCCGCGGTATTCCAGGCGGTCCTGGAGGATCAAGTCCCTTGGGACGAGCTCGTCGTAGCCGTAGGTCTCGAACTTGTTCGAGTGCTCGAGTCCGTAGTACGCCAGGTCTACGAGGCTCGAGTCGGTCGTGAGCTGGAACGTTGTCTTCAGCTGGCCCTCGAACAGCTTCGACCGGGCGGTGTCGTCCGGGCCCAGGAGGGCGTCGTAGGCGGGAAGCTTGACCGTGTATGCCGTGGCCGGATTCACGATTGAATATGAGCCGTCCGGCATCGTTCCGTAGGTCTGGCTCGGGGGATTCGGCGTCGTTATGATGTCGATGCCGTAATAGGCGAAAGGCCCGCTCGTTACGGGCACCGCCGGCCCACCGATGTACGTGCCGTTGTCGATCAGCTGCTGCGTGACGCGGTTCGCGCCGTTGATCTCGTTGGTGCGCGTTGCAAACCCCTCGGCCCAGAACTCGAACTTGAGGGCCTTCGAGGCGAGGTAGGTCAGGGCCGCGTAGACGTCCTGGGTCTCGTCATGCGAATTCAGGTAGTACCCGTCCCCGTACCTGCCAAGATAGCTCACGCGGTAGGCGAGCTTGTCGGAGATGGGGCCGCCAAAATCGATCGTATACTCGGGATTGGAATAGGAATGCCCGCTCGTCCAGTAACCGAGCGTCGTCGATATATCCAGGTGGTCGCGGTCAAAATAGGGCTCCTTCATCACGAAGTTCACGTAGCCGCCCGGGCCGTTGCCCTGGGGCCCATAGACCGCGGTTCCCGGACCCTCCACGATGTCCATCGACTCGACGCCGTTGAAGGAGAGCGACGTGCTGTTGCGCGAGTACGGGATCATCTGGCCGTCCACGTAGATCTGGCCGTAGTCTCCGCGGATCTGGGGGACGCCGGGGATGCCGTAGTTGGCGGCCGCGTAGACGCCCGAGGAGAACTGCCCGAAGTCCATCGCGTTCCGGACCTGGCGGTCCTCCATCCAGGCCTCGTTGACGCTGGCCACCGACCGAGGGATGTCGATGATGCTCCTGTCATCGCCGTACACGCTCCCGATCGGCCGGACGGTCGGCAGGACCTGCTCCGAGATCGGCACGTCGCTGACGGTGTACTTTTCAAGCGTCGTCACCTTTTGATCCTCGGCGGAGCTGGCCGAGGGGGCACCCGCCGGAGCCGTCGTGTCTTGGGCGCTCGTCGGCGGGGGAGTCGAAGACTGGGCGCGCAGGCCGCCGGCTAGCGCCAAAGCCGTGCTCAGCACGGCTAGGCTCCTGACAACAGGTCGTGTAGCATTCTGGTTGGTCATTTTCGGGAGGGCGGACGCCCGGGCTCCCTTTTCGGGTTTTCGCAATCACTCGACAAACGCCAACTCAACCGGGTCCCATGCAATAACGCCCCGTAATAAGTCGTATAAAAAAGGGGGCCCCTTCGGGCCCCCTCAGACTGAAAACGCGGATTCTCCGGGCGGTCAGAAGCGGTACCGGATGGTGACGGAGGCCGTGATCGGAGGACGCACGTAGATCGTGTCGTTGCCGGCGAAGCTGACGTCGATCGGATCGAGAACCCTCTGGTTCAGGAGGTTCTTGATGTTCAGGCGCACGTCCCACGACTTCTGGCCGTAGGAAATGTAGCCGTCCCACTCCTCCTCCGTCGGAATGTGGAGCGTCTCCTGGTCGTTGGCGTACTGCCGTCCCTGGATCTGCGGGCCGGCTCCCACGCTGAAGCCCATCGGGGAGGTGTAGACCAGGAAGAAGTTGGCCTGGAGCTGCGGGATGCCGGGCTCGCGCATCCTGCCGGTCGGCGGATGGTAGCTCGTGAAGTTCGGCTCGCCGATCCCGGTGCCGGGCTGGCCGTCGACGATGTAGTCCGTGTTGTAGCTGTCCAGGTAGTTGCCGGTCTCCTGGAAGAAGGAATCTCCGAAGACTGTCGCGTCCTGGTAGGTGAAGTTGCCGTTCACCGTCCACTGTTTCGAGGGCTGGTAGACCAAGTCCAGCTCGAGTCCCTCGTCCTTGATCTTGTCGGTCTGTCCGCCGATCTGCACGCCAACCTTCGTCTGCTGGAAGGCCGCGAGGCTGCCGTAGAGCGTGTTGTGGAGGAAGCTCTCCTTGAAGCCCATCTCGTAGAGGGTGCTGAGCGCCGAAAGCGACCCCTGCAGCTGCTGCGCCGGCGTCATGTTGCTGACGGCGCTGACGTTTAGTCCGCCGAAGTTCGAGGTTCCCAGGATGGCGTCCGCCCGGTCATACGTGGCGTAGATCGATGACGTGTCGGTGAGCTTGTACGAAAGGCTCGCGAAATAGGACTCGTCCTCCTTGGTCCCCGTCACGTTGTAGCCGGCGTAGGTGGTGTGGTTGTCGCCGCCCTCGTCGACATAGAGGGGGCTCGACTGCCCGCGCGGGATGAATATCGGCGTCGTGAGCGGGTAGTAGGTGAAGTAGGCGTAGTAGCCGTCCTCGATGACCGGCGGCGTGGCGTCCGTGGCGTTGATGTGATCCCACCGGAAGCCGGGCGTGAACGAGAGCTTGTCCGTGAGCTTGACCACGTCCTGCGCAAAGAGCGCGGAGTCGTAGATGTAGGACCACTGGTCGCCGGTCGGGGCGCCCTCGTCGAGGTCGCTTGCGTTTGCAGAGTAGCCGGGAGCGCCGGGGATCGAGGCGCCGCCGCCCCACGTCTTGCCCTCATAGTAGTAGCCCGGGTAGAAAATAGTGCTGGCCGACTGGCTCAGGTCATAGTCCGAGAACGGCTCCGTCGTGAAGTCCTGGTAGGCGATCAGCCACTGGAATCGGAAGTCGAAGCCGGTGATCAGGTGGTTCTCAACCGAGCCGATGTTGAACACGTCGTGGAGTTCGAGGCGGTCCTGGATGGCCTCCTCGCGAGGCACGTACTCGTCGTACCCGTAGGTCTCGAACTTGTTTGAGCGCCCGAGCGAGAAGAGGGCCCGGTCCACAAGGAAAGCATCGGGGGTGAGGTCGAGCGTGGCCTTGAGCTGCGTCTGGAAGAGCTTCGAGCGCGCGGTGTCGTCGGGCCCGATGAGCCCCGCGGTCCGCGCCAGCGTCACGGTGTGGGCGGTCGCCGTATCGACCGTGGAATACGAGCCGTCCGCGTAGGTCCCGTAGGTGCCAACCGGGTCGCCCGGGTTGGCAATGTCGTAGCCGAAATAGGCGTTCGGGCCTGTCGTCACCGGCGAGGCGGGGCCGGCGACATAGATGCCGTGGTCGATGAACTGCTGGGTCACCCGGTTGACGCCCGTGTTCTCGTTAGTGAAGTCCGAGTACATCTGGAACCACCCGTCAAGCGTCAGGCTCTTGGTCGCCTTGTACGACATGGATGCGTAAAGGTCCTGCGTGGAATTATGGAGGTTCTCGTAGTAGCCCATGCCCCAGCGCTCCAGGTAGCTCACCCGGTAGGCGAAATCCGGCGTCAGGGGTCCGCCGAAGTCCAAGGTGACCTCCGGGTTGGAATACGAGTGTCCCGGCGTCCAATAGCCGAACGTCGCGTCGACCTCGCCGTGGAATGAGTCGAAATACGGCTGCTTCATGACCATGTCGACGTAGCCTCCGGCGCCCTCGCCCTGCGGCCCATAGACGGCCGAACCCGGGCCCTTGACGATGTCCATGGATTCGACCCCGTTGAAGCTCGGCGGTGTGCTGTTGCGCGAGAACATCGACACCTGGCCATCAACGTACACCTCGCTCAGGTCGCCGCGGATGAAGGGCACGGCCGGTATGCCGTATTGGGCCGCCGAATATACGCCCGGCGAGAACTGCCCGAAGTCCATGGCGTTCTTCACCATGCGATCCTTCATCCACGCCTCGTTGACGCTCGATACCGAGCGCGGTAGGTCGATGATGCTGGTGTCGTCCCCCATGACGTCCCCGATCGGCCGGACGGTCGGCAGCACCTGCTCGGTGATTGGCACGTCGCTGACGGTGAACTTCTCCAGGGTCGTCACCTTCTGGTTCTCCGCGCCGGCGGCGGTGCTGGCCGACGACGTGGAGGGGGCAGGAGTCGGGGACGGTGCAGCCGACGCGTCGGCCGGGGGGGGTGTTGACGACTGTGCGTGGAGCCCGGCACTGAGGACACAGGCCGCCACCAGGGCGGACAGTTTTTTCAAGGCATTTTTGGGGGTCGTTTGGTGCATGATGCGGATTGGTGTTATTAGATACGGTTTGACGCGTTCTTAGCAACCCTCATGCCATGCAACCCGTTCATGCTCTGCATAGTCAATCACATGTTGATCAATAATATATAGATAGCTATTTGACCCATTTCTGGAGCTCCGCCGGCAGAAAATCAAAACGGACGATTTTCTCCAGGGATATGGGCTGCTGGATGATCCTTAGCTGCGCCAGCGCGTCGACCTGCTCCTGCATCCGGGCGCGGGTCATCATGCCAAGGCGTTCGCCGGCCTCGGCCTTTCCCAGAATGATGTGCTCGTCCCGCATCGCCTTGATCGAATAATCCATGAACTCGTCGGTCATGTTGACGTTGAGTCTCGAGATCAGCGCCTTTGCCGGCGCCGGGTTCCCGTTCATGAAATCGTCCCACCCGTGGAGGGACGCGGCGACAAACCGACGCACGGCCTCCGGATGGTCCCTCAGGAAGGCCTGGGTCGTGAAGATTATCCTGTAGGGATCATACCCCGAATCCGACAGGAGGAGCGTCCGGGGATGGCCGCCATTCCTGCGGACGTAATAGGGCTCGTTTGTCACGAAGCACTGCTGGATGAAGGTCTTGTCCGCCATGAACTGCGCGATGCCATAGTTCGACGGTATCTGCCTCAGGTTTATGTGGTAGCGAAGCTTGATGTAATCGATCCAATGCACGCCCGGGACCGCCATGATGGTCCGGTTGTCAAGGTCCGCGAAGGTTTTGACCGTGTCCTCGTCGTGGACCAGGATCGCCTGCGGGTCGTGCTCCATGTAGGCGCCGACGATGACAAAGGGCAGGCCCTGGTCGGCAAAGACGATGATGTCGTCGCTTCTGCCCATGGCGATGTCCACCTGGCCGGAAAGCATGAGTTGGGGCACCAGGATCCCGGGCCCTCCCTGGACGATTTCGACGTCGAGGCCCGCGTCCCGGTAATAGCCCTTGGCGAGTGCCTGGTAGAAGCCGCCGTGCTCAGCCTGGGGATACCAGTCCGTCTTGAAGCGGATCTTGGGAGGTGCGGCCGCCTCGGCGGCCGGGGCGCCCGCCGGCACCTGCCGGGAGCATCCGGCCGGAAAGGCGCCGAGCACGACCGCAATCACGGCCGCGCCGCGCCGCAGGAGTGTCTGGTCCGTCATCAGGTGTCCGAATGACTGAAGGAATCGTGCCACTTGTGGAGCGCGAGCCAGCTTAGCGCGATGACACCGGCGACAAAGATGAAGCCCAGCACGCAGCCCACCGCGGCGGTTGCGAAGAGCGCTCCCATCTGGAACTGCGAGCTGTAGATGATTGTCAGGAAGCCGAGGCCGCCCTGCCCCCCCGCGGAATTGCCCGCGATGTAGTCGCCGACGATCGCCCCGATCGGCGCCAGGGTGGCCCCGATCCTCAGGCCCGTGAAGAAATAGGGGAGCGCGGCGGGGACGCGCAGCAGGAAGATCTCCTGCCACTTCGTGGCCTTGCACATGCGGAAGAAGTCGACCAGGTTCCGGTCGGTCGAGATGAGGCCCTGGGTCGTGTTAACAACCATGGGGAAGAAGCAGATAAGAAACGTTATGATCGTGACGCTCTTCAGGCCCGGGCCGACCCAGAGCACCAGGATCGGGGCGATCACGATGATCGGCGTCATCTGGAGCATCATGAGGTACGGATAGAAGCTGGCCCGGACAAGCGGCGAGAGGGACAGGAAGAGCGCGAGCCCGAAGCTGAGCACCACGGCCATCCCGAACCCGAGAACGGCGCCGCCGCCCGTGGAGAGCGCCGCGCCCCAGAGCGCGGCGCGCTTCTCGACAAGGGCCTGCGCGACCTCGTGGGGGGATGGCAGCAGGAACCTGTGGTCGGCGCTCAGCCCGAGGCAGATCGCGTACCAGGCCAGGATCATGCCGACACCGGTCGCGAGCGGCAGGAGGTTGCCGACGAGGCGGGGAATCCTGGGGACTGTCCTCGGGGCGCTCATTGCCTCAGGCGCTCGACCGAGCGCAATATCTTCGAGACCTCGGCCACCAGCCTCTGGTACGGCTCCGACTCCCGCGTCTCCTCGGTCCTCGGATAGGGAAAGTCCACCCTGATCTCGCTGTGCAGCCTGCCCGGGTTGGCGGAGAAGACGAGGATCCGGTTCGAGAGGAAGACGGCCTCCGCCACCGAGTGGGTCACGAAGAACGCGGTCCAGGCCAGCTGCTGGCGGATCGCGAGGAGCTCCTCGTTCAGGTGGTCGCGGGTCATCTCGTCCAGGGCCCCGAAGGGCTCGTCAAGGAGGAGTATCCTCGGGGAGACGCTCAGGGCCCTGGCAATGGACACGCGCATCTTCTGGCCGCCGGAGAGCTGGCGCGGGTAATAGTCCATCCTGTCAGCAAGCCGCACCAGCTCGAGCGACCTCCTGGCGATCTGCGAACGCGACCCCGCATCGGACCTGTGGAGGCGCATCGGCACCTCGACATTCTGGGACACCGTGAGCCAGGGCAGGAGCGTCGGCTCCTGGAACACGAACGCGAGCTTCTCGACGGCCTTCGACGGCTCGAGTCCGTCGACGACGATGGTTCCCGCCGAGACCGGGTTCAACCCGGATATCAGCTTGAGGATGGTGGACTTGCCGCACCCGCTCGGGCCTATCAGCGTGATGAAGTCGCCCCGCTCCGCCGCGAAGCTGATCCTGTCGAGCACGAGCGGCCCGTCGCCGTAGCGCTTCTCGACGTCCCTCAGCTCGACGATGGCTGGCTGGGCGTCCTGCCTCATCGGACCGACGGCTCTTGCGCGAACGGGTTGGCCGGGTAGGTCTTCATCTTGCCCGGATTGAGCAGCGCGGCCGGGTCGACGTCCGCCTTCAAGGAGCGCTTGTCGGCAATGTTCGGGTGTCGGCCCCCCTCCTCGAGCAGCACGGTGTGGGGATTCGCGATGTAGACGCCGATACCCTCGCAGAAGCGCATGATCTCGTTAAGGCGGTCCTCCGACCTGAAGAAAATGAGAGGAATGCCGCCAACGACGACCGCGTCGGCGTTGTTGAGGACCGCGTTGCCCCGCATCATCTTGGCGTTGCCCGCGGTCCATTCAAGGTGGAGCAGGATCTCGCCGGGAAAGCGCCTCCTCAGCTCCCCGAACTGCTCGGCGAAGTTGCTCCCGAATCCCGCCTGGATGTAGGTGATTGCGGGGTCGGACTTCATCGCCCAGAGCGTCGTGTGGTTCCAGGTGTAGTCCGTGATGAAGGGGGGCCTAGGCGGGTCGGTGAGGGGCTTCCGGTAGACGCAGCCTATGCCCGAGGCCGAGGCGCTCGCCACGGCCTCGTCCGCCTGGTCCCGGTCGATCAGCAGGAATGAGATCGAGTCGCCGGCGCGCAGGTGCTTCGCCAGGGGCTTGAAGTATGAGGGTATCGGCCACTCGAACTGGGTGACCAGCCTCTTGCGCCAGCCGAGGCGCCGCGCGGCGCCGTCCGTCCAGGCAAGCAGCCCGTCCCAGTCGGGGGTGCTCAGGATGAGCTGGTCGTAGTCGAACTTCGGGCCAAGGCGCATCTCCACCTCCACGAGGAGGCCCGTCGTCCCGTAGGTATGGAGCGCCTTCAGGCTCTCGGCCTCCTCGAGGCGCACGCGCCGGGGGTTCTCCTCGCAGGTCAGCATGGTGAGGGACTTGACGTTGCCCGGCGCGTTGATCCCGCCCCAGGTGATCGACCCGATCCCGCCCGAGCCGCCGCACAGGAAGCCGCCCATCGTGCTCTTCACCCAGGTCGAGGGCATGCAGCGCAGTTCCCAGCCGGACTTGCGCGCCTCGGCCTCAATCGTCCCCAACCGGGCGCCCGCCTCGACGCGGGCGACGCCGGCGTCGATGGAGAGGATGCGGTCCAGCCTGGAAAAATCGATGACGACCCCCCCGTGGAGCGGCACGCACTGGCCGTAGTTCCCCGTGCCGGCACCCCGGGGGACGACCGGGACGCGGGCCCGCCAGCAGGCCGAGACGACCGCGGCAAGCTGGTCCATGCTTCCCGGGCGCACCGCCAGGTCCGCCCGCTTCCCGTCCAGCTGGCGCCTGAGGACGGGGGAGTACCAGTAGAAGTCCTTCGAAAGCGCCTCGAGGGTCTCGCCCGACTCAATGAGATGTTCCGCGCCCACGAGGGCGCGCAACTGCGTCTTCAATTCTTCCGAGCGGGCAATCATCGCGTGCGAGGAGCAAGAATGTTGCCATCGCCAGCGCTGCCGCAAGCAGTCGTTTCGCCAGGGGCCCGCACGGGCCGGATGGAGTCTTGCGGCGCTGGCGCCGTGGCACATAGGGTGCTTCCCGCAGTCCCCCAAACCAGGCATGCTACTTCTAAAGAGGGCCCGCGTGCCCGCCGCCGTCCTCCCCGAATCGCTCGCCAGCCCGGCGCCCGACGCGATCGAGCCGTCGGTCCTCTGCGACGTGGGGATCGAGGGGGCGCGGATCGCGTCCGTGGCGCGCTCGGCCAGTGCCGAAGGGCCGGCGCGCCCGCAAGCCGGGGGGGCCGTGGACCTGGACGGCTCCCTGGTCTTCCCGGGATTCATCGATGCCCACGTGCACCTCGACAAGGCCCACACCTGGGATCGCGCACCGAATCGGAGCGGGAGGTTCCATGAGGCGCTCGAGGTGCTCGCCCGGGACAAGTCGAACTGGACGAGGGCCGACCTGCTTCGGAGGGCCGGATTCGGGCTGCGCTGCGCTTGGGAGCACGGGACCCGGGTCGTGCGCACCCACGTCGACACGTGGCTGCCCTGGGGCGAGGTGAACCATGCCGCCATGCAGGAGCTGCGCGAGGCGTGGACGGGGCGGATCACGCTCCAGACCGTGCCCCTGACCGGCATCGCGAACTATGCCGGCGCGGAGGGTGACGCCATCGCGGACCTCGCGCTCAGGTACGGGGCCTGCGCCCTCGGAGGGTGGTCACCCCTGTCGCAGGACCTTCCCCGCCAGCTCGACCGGCTTCTCGCGATCGCCCGAGACCGGGGAGTCGGGCTCGACCTCCACGTGGACGAGAACGGAAACCCGGCGGAGGAGGTGCTCAGGGCGCTGGCCGACGCCGTGATCCGCAACCGGTTCGGGAACCCGGTGGTCTGCGGGCACTGCTGCAGCCTGGCCGTTCAGGCGCCGGAGCGCCAGAGGTCGACGATCGCCCTCGTAAGGGAGGCCGGGATCCGCGTGGTCTCGCTGCCGCTCTGCAACCTCTACCTGCAGGACCGCCGGGGCGATGGGTTTCCGCGGACGCCGCGCTGGAGGGGACTCACCCTAATCCACGACCTTCTGGATGCGGGCGTGCCGGTGGCCTGCGCGAGCGACAACGTGCGCGACGCGTTCCACGCCTACGGCGACTTCGACGCGGCGGAGGTCTACATCCAGAGCGTGAGGCTCGCCCACCTCGACTCGAGGCTCCGGGAGTCGGTGGCGGTGGTCACCACGGCTGCCGCCGACATCGTCGGACTGCCCGAGGCCGGGCGGGTCGCCCCGGGAGCGCCAGCCGGGCTCGTCATCTTCCCCGCCCGCTCCTTCAGCGAGCTCCTGAGCAGGCCGGGCTCGCGGCGGCGGCTCGTGGACGGCGAGTCCATTCGGGACGCGCAGCCTCCGGGATTTGAGGAGCTTCGCTAGGCGCGCCGGCCGAGCCCACCTCTCAGCAAACGCCCGCAACTCCCGCCCTCACCATGAACCTGCGCCTCTGCAAGATCGTCGTCACGTCCCTGTCATCCGTGTTCCTGCTCGTCGTCGTGTTCAACAACCTCACGGACCCGAACTCGAACTACCAGTTTGTCCGGCACGTCCTCAGCATGGACACGACCTTCCCGGGAAACGCCGGCATGTACCGGGCCATCCGGGCTCCGCTGGCCCACAAGGCGTTCTACGCCTCGATCATCGGCTGGGAGTCCCTCTGCTGCGTCCTTATCGGCGCCGGAACGCTCAGGCTGTGGCGGGCTCGCGGGGAGCAAGCGCCGGAATGGAGGAAGGCCAAGGTCCTGGCCTCGATCGGCCTGACGGCGGGCCTCGTCCAGTGGTACTTCGCCTTCATGACGGTGGGTGGCGAGTGGTTCCTCATGTGGCAGTCAAGGACCTGGAACGGCCAGGACGCGGCCGCGCGGCTCTTTGCCTTCATGGGCATCAGCCTCCTGTTCCTGAATCAGGCCGATGAGTAGCGGCTCCCGTCGAGCACCCAGGCGACCACCGGGCTCTGCGGGTTGTTCACGATGACCTGCAGCCCCGTGGAGAGCCCGGAGGGCAGCGGCACCGGGACCACCAGCACGGGCAGGCCGCCCAGGCTCGCGGGCGCGGTGAGGCCGAGCATGCGCAGCCGGGTGGCGTGGGTCAGGTCGGCCTTCAGGGGCGCGGCGCACGGCGAGGCCGGCATCACGAGGAAATCGTAGGCGAGGAAGAATTTCGCCCAGGCGAGATCCAGGGCCTCGAAGCTCGGCTCGACGGCAGCAACCTGCGCCCTCGATATCCCCTGCGCGCGGGTGAGCCGGTCCCGGACCAGCGGCCCGTAGCGCCCGCGGTCCTTCTCGGCCCATTTCCTGTGGATCCTCCAGGTCTCGACACCGGCGAGGACCCCGTAGACCTCGGCTGCGGGCGCGAACTTGTCACGGAGCTCCCCGGCGCAGGCGCCGTCGGCCGGGGGCGCCAGGTCCGCAGCGGCCGCGCGGCACGCCGCCGCCACGTCGGCATCGAGTCCCGGCATCTCAAGGAAGCACCCGCGGGGGGCGCGGATGCCCGGGCGAAGGCCGACCAGCGCGCCAAGGGCCGCGCGCATGTCGGCCGCGGAACGCGTGAGCCAGCCCGCCGTGTCAAACCTGGGGGCGAGCGGAACGGCGTCCGATATCCACGAGTCGCCGGGGACTCCCCGGTAGCCGAAGATGCCGCAGAAGGCGGCAGGCACCCGGATCGAGCCCCCCGTGTCGGTCCCGATGGCGAGGGGGACAACGTCCGCCGCGACGGCCAGAGCGGACCCGCTGCTCGATCCCCCTGAGGTGCGGCCGGCAAACCGGGGATGATCGCAGTCCCCGTAGTGCGCATTCTCGCCCGTGAGACCCCACGCGAATTCAAAGAGGTGGGTCTTGCCTGCCAGAACGGCCCCGGTGGCGTCCAAATCCCGCACGATCGCGCAGTCGCGGACGGGTTTCGGGCGGACGTCCGGCAGGAATGTGGAGCCGGCGAAGGTGGGCATTCCGACGACGTCGAAGAGATCCTTGAGGAGGTAAGGGATTCCGCGAAGCGGACTTCCGGCGGGCGCGGCGGCAAATCGGGCGGCGAGCGCCGGCTCGTCCAGCAGGACCGCCAGGGCCGCGCTCCGCTGATTGGCGGAAAGGAGCGTCTCCACCCTCCGCCGGACCTCGCGTGCGGCGGCCTCGGGTCCCAGCTGCTGCCATTCGCCGAAGGTCACTGCCGCCGAGCTTGGTCCACATTTTTGCAAATCGCAACCAGTGAGTGCATTACCGCCGGGGCCGGGCGGGGTGCCCCACCCTGCGTGCCAACCATATTAGACTTGTCTTATTAACGTGTTGACAGCGCCGCAATCTTGGGCCTGGCTTCGCGTCCCAACCCCGGCTCCGTGAGCAAGACCCAATCCCCGCAGCCGGCAATCCGCGTCATCCGCTTCTCAAGGCGCCTGGCCCGCCAATGCGGTCTGCCGGGGGTGAGCCTCCCGGATTGGGTTGTCTGCGACACGATTGCGAACGGCTCGCGGTCGCCTTACGGACGTCCGGGTCCGGGCGGCGGGCCGCTCGTCCGTTTTGAGAAGACCTTCCGTCTGCGCGGCGCCGGCAGGCCCTCGCCGACCGTCCGGGTGCTCGGAGAGTTGACCCGCGGCGGCTGCGTCGCGCTCCGGCTGGCATCCCCGGTGATTGCCGCGGGAAAAATATGGGCGAAATCGGGATTTTTGAATCGCCCCCATTCAAAATGAATGCGTCAACAAGAGCCCCCCTCCACGCCATGTCCAAAGCCGCACCCGCCAAAGCCTCCGAGACGAAATCGCCAGCATCCACGCCCGCCGCGCACACGCGCGACAAGAACATCGAGCTGGCGCTCTCGTCGATCACGAAGGAGTTTGGAGAGGGCTCGATCATGCGCCTTGGCAGCAACGCCAAGATGAAGGTCGAGACGATTTCGACCGGCTCGCTTGCGATCGACCTCGCGCTCGGAGTCGGGGGCCTGCCGCTCGGGAGAATCGCGGAGGTCTACGGACCGGAGTCGTCCGGAAAGACGACGTTCTGCCTGAGCGTCATCGCGGAATGCCAGCGAAAGGGCGGCCTGGCGGCCTTTATCGACGTCGAGCACGCGCTGGACCCCAAGTACGCCCGGGTGGTCGGCGTCAAATTGGACGACCTCCTTGTCTCCCAGCCCGACAGCGGCGAGGACGCGCTCAACATCATGGAGACGCTGATCCGCTCCAACAGCATCGATGTCATCGTCCTGGACTCCGTCGCC